>NZ_OV350343.1:3452137-4142565 GCF_923868895.1 Halomonas sp. TD01 | reverse complement strand
TCAGTAACTTGTACGGCTTTATTTGCTCTAATATCTATTATAAACTGTATATACATACAGTATTTTAATTAATCCCTTTGGAGTTAAAGCAATGCCTACATCGCAGACTAAAAACAAGCACCTTACCGTTCACCTTGATGAGCAGACGGTATCGATGCTGTCGCAGTTAAAGCGGCAAATTGATGCTGAGCGTCACCCATCAGCACCGCCCTATTCCATGGCTGAGCTGGCGCGCTTATCGATCCGCAAGTGGTGCGACAATCAAGCCGCCCCGGTGCCACACCCATGGCTAGGTAAAGAGAGCGGGGAATCGTAATCGTGGATATTCAGATTTATGATGTGATCGACGGTGTGACCGCTGCCACCGTCAAGCGGTTGTTAGCCAGCGGAAGCAACGAACCTATCACGCTGCACATCAATAGCCCCGGTGGCAACGTCACCGATGCCCTAGCAATCTTCAATAACCTACGTGGCTATGCTGGCAACGTGACGGCGTTTGTAGATGGCTTAGCGGCAAGTTCTGCGACCCTGGTAATGCTGGCAGCCGATGAAGTGGTGATGGCTGCACACAGTCTCATCATGGTGCATAACCCATGGACGGTAGCAATGGGCGATGCAAGCGAGATGCGCCGAAGCGCAGACACGCTGGATAAAGCAGCCGGCGAAATGATCACGCTCTACGCCGAGCGCACTGGCCAGGGTGCAGAAGCCATCACGGCAATCATGGAAGCTGAGACCTGGTACAACGCTGAGGAAGCGGTAGCCGCCGGGTTTGCCCAACGGGTTGAAGCCAGCGAGCAGGACAAACCCCGTATGTCAGCGGTGGCCATGGCTTACTTGGCCAACATCACCAAACGACCAGAGGCAGCAGCCCAGCGCCGTGAGTCGCAGATAGCCGCGCTATGGCAATACCTGCCAGACATCCCCGCCGTTGCCCAACTTAAAAACAGTCAGGACATTCACACTATGTCAGTCGAACAGATCCGCGCCGCCACCCTTAACGCCCTAGGCCAGGGCACCACACCCACAGCACCACCCCGCCAAGATGCTGGCGCTTTTGCTGATAACGGCAACGCCGTACAGGATGGCATGATTGAAGCGCTGTTAGATCGTGCAGGTGTTGCCAAGTCACAGGACAAGAGCAACCACTTCCGCACCATGAGCTTAGCTGAGATGGCGCGTGCTTCCCTAACCGAGAAGGGCGTCAGTGTCAGCGCCTATGGTTCTAAGATGCAGATGGTGGGCGCTGCCTTCACTCATACCTCAAGCGACTTTGGCCATGTGCTATTGAACGTGAGTGAGAAGGCAATGCTAAGAGGCTGGGAGTACAGCGGCGAAACCTTCCCGGTCTGGACTAAGAAGGGAACGCTAAGCAACTTCCACACCTCGCACCGTGCGGGCCTGGGTGGCTTCCCCTCCTTGCCCCAAGTGAAAGAAGGGGCAGAGTATCGCTATGTGTCAGCAGATGACCACGCGGCGCCCATTGCACTGGCTACCTATGGCGGGTTGTTCAGCATCACACGACAGGCAATCATCAATGATGATATGAGCGCCTTTCAAGCGATCCCCGCCAACATGGGCCGAGCCGCAAGCCGCACCATTGGCGATTTGGTTTACGCCATCTTGATGAGCAACAACGCCTTCACAGACGGCAAGGCGCTTTTCCATAATGACCATGGAAACATTGTCACCAGTGCGGCGGGGTTCATACCTGAGGCGCTAGGCGATGCCCGTAAGCAAATGCGCATGCAGAAGGATAGCCACGGCAACACGCTAAACATCGCGCCCGCTTTCGTGATCGTGCCCGCTGCCCTTGAGTCTATCGCTATGCAAGTGCTGCGTAGCACCTCCGTGCCCGGTGCTGAGACTAACAGCGGTATCATGAACCCTGTGAATAGCATGGGTGAACTGGTGGTTGAAAGCCGCTTGGATGCACACTCCCCGGATAACTGGTACGTGGCGGCTGAGCTGGGAAGCGACACTGTAGAGGTGGCTTACTTGGATGGCGTCGATACCCCTTACCTTGAGCAGCAAGAGGGGTGGAGCGTGGACGGTGTAAGCTACAAGTGCCGCATTGATGCAGGTGTTGCCCCGCTGGACTACCGTGGAATGGTGCGCGGCAGCAAGGCATAAGCTCTTAAAAGTAACGTCACAGCAGGCAGCCAACGCCGTGAATGGAGAGATTCTTTCACGGCTTTTTAGTGCCCAACGGTGGAGCAGACAGCCGCCAAAATAAAAAAGGTACTCCCCCACCCACCCCCCGCAGTACGGGGGCAAACAGTCGCGGAATTCGCCTATGTACGGCAAATTTCCAGGGGTTGGTTGTTGTTTTGTTATCACGCCATCAAGCCGCCGCTGGCACCATACCCGGTATAACGTGGCCAATGCCTCATAAATGCCCCATTCAATGCGCTACCACGCTGTTTTAACTAGCCTTTGGTCAGGCTGGCGCGAAGCCATACAGGTGCCCGACATCCACTAAGGTGGCCACTAAATCACCCCGGCCATAGGCACGCGATACAACAACCCACTACAACCAAACGGCGCATTCTGGCCATGCCTGGTGCGCTGCTGGCGTTATGGTGAATTTGTCACGCTATGATGAAGGCAATTAGTCTGCTGGCGCACTTCACTACCTGGGGGATGGGGCGAAGCCCCATGAAGCGAAGCGGTAACAGACCGGGCACCAAAGCCGCGGCGGTTTGTTGGCCAACCGTCACACGCTAAGCCCAAAGCACCACAGCCCCTTTATTGCCAAACAGGGGGGGTATTAATTGGTGCTAGCTGGGAGAAGGGGAGTTGAATTGCTTAGCAACGGGCTGGCGAGTGAGTTTTATAAGCGCTGTGTGTATGTGAAATAGGCGTTTAACGTTGCATCTGAGCGCAGCCAAGCACTATTATTTATGTTGGGTAGGATGTTGGTGCAATTTGAAATTGTCATTCAAGTTTTTGTTTTTAATATATGGGGCGCGGACTCCCCCTCCGCCACAGAATATAGAAAAAGCCCGCTGAGCAATCAGCGGGCTTTTTCGTGCCTGCCATTTAAGTTATCCACATGCAGTTTGCGCTACGTTAGTCCTGTTTTTGCCCATGCAAGGTGACAAGCGTAGGGTGCTTCGCTACTGTCATCTTAAGAATGGTGAGCAGTTTGGGCGGCTTTTTATCCGGAGTAGATATATGCGCTGAGATTATATATTTACGTGGCCTTTAGCTTTATATGTTGAGCCCTATCGTGCTGAAAAAAAATATGAATCAATAGGTCTTTTAATAAGGCCAATCACGGCGATAGGTAATAGCTTTTTCGTTTTGGCTTCATCTTTACTAAAAAGCTGTGCGTTTTGACAGTTTTAAACACTCAAAAAGGGAAGTCTCATGGATGCCGAACAGAAGGATACAACACAGTTTTTCTTAGATAGTTGGCTTGCAGAAGCAGTTCATCGGTGTAGCTCTTTTTTGCATAGCGCTAATAAGCCATTTTCATTTGATGATGATTTTCATCGGCGACGAATGTTTGAAGAACACTACGCTCTCACGGCTACTGTCATGGGTGTTCGCTTTGCAAAGCAGCTAGTCCATCACACTCCAAAAGAATTAAAGGAGAGCCTGGAATCATTTATTATCGCAACCCAAGATGCGGTTGATGTTCGTGACATGCGTGAACACTCAGATGAATATTTTTTAGGCAGGGGGCGTAAGAAAGAAGAGTTCTTCAAGGGTAGTGGGCAAGGCGTCCAATGTGATATGTCCTCGTCAATTCAGAACGAAAATGGCTACATGCTTGGCAATCTGATAGCCATGGAGACGGTTCGAGATGAGTGTCAAGCTCTGCTCCAGTACATCCGCGACAATGCTTAACAAATCATTCCAGTTTGCTCCGGTCCTGACGGGTCTCCTCTGGACAGCTTTTTCTCCGCTTCGCCACTTAAAAGACTATCGCTAAGTAATGGCGTTATACCACAGTTATCTAACGCACGTTCGTGTCAGTTACATGCTTTAGCAATCCACCCACAGCAGCCCCTCAATCACCTCGCACTCGGCGATGAGGTGGCCACGGTGAGGCTGGTGTCAGTTTCCTTTAAAAGGGAAATATGCCGCTGAAACCTATCCCTGCGACGGCGACGATCACAACAACGATAACGACAATGGTAGTGGTAGATGGCATTTTTCTCTTCCTTTGAGAAATGAGTGTCATTGAAGCGTAGCCGTCATTGGCGTGTTTCGCACATCCCGCGTTTTATGAAGGGCTCTCTTTGCTGAGTGCTTTCCCCAAACTGGCAAAATACGCGCTGAACAGCGCGTTGATGCGTTCCCGCTGTTCGCCTTGTGGGTACAGGCCGCGTTCTGCTTCGGGAGAGGTTTTGGTACCTTTCACCAGGAAGTGGTTTTTGATGCTGGCGTCTTGCACGAAGGCTTCAAAGGCTCGGGCGCATAGCTCTTCTGGCTTGCTGTAATAGAGCTGGCCGTGTGCTTTGTCCATGGCGGCGGAGTGGTTGAAAAGCGCGCTGGGCTGCTGGCCGTCGGGGTGAAGCAGAATGGCGTGGAAGCAGGCGAGAAGGCGCTGGTTGAGCGGGTGGTTAATCGGGGTCGCATCCGCTAGCCATGCCGCTGAGGCGAAGGTGCTAGCGGGCACGTTGTTAAAACACTTCTGGGCAATGTAGTGATCGAAGGCGTGAAACCATTCGTGGGCAATGCTGCCCGGTCCTGCGTTCTTGGCGAGCGAAAAGCTGCGCTGGCTGGGGTCGTAGTGGGCAGAAACGCCGGGCCTGCCGCCGCTGCCGTACTGCAGGGCTAACGAGCCACGCAGCGAAATCAGCGCTTCATTGCCGTGCAGGATCAGCATTAAATCGCACAGCGCATCGTGGAAAAGCTCTGCGGCGCGGTCGCGCTCGGCGGTGGTCACCCAACGACCTATTTCAATTGAGCGAAAATCGAACTGGCGACGAATCAGCGCAAAGCTGCTGGCACGTTCTGGGCGGTGCATTGGCCCTTGGCGATAAAACTCTCGCGCTTCAATGCTCACGGCGTGCTCTCTAAAATAAAAAGAAATTCACCGCGTTATCTTATCGAAGGTAACGAGTCAGCGCCAAAGGCTGTTCGGCAAGACTGGCTAAGGTGTCTACCCTTATACCTAGGCAGCGAATGATTGGCTGCACTGTGTTCCACATCAGGGAGGGAGTATGGCAACGGCACATGTTTATCGCATGAAAACGGATGCGCACCAGTGCCCCTTTGGCTTGAAAACTGTTTCATTGCTGCGGCGTAAGGGCTACGAGGTGCACGATCACCCATTAACGACCCGTGACGAAACCGATGCCTTTAAAGCAAAAGAGCAGGTTGATACTACGCCGCAAACGTACATTGATGATGAACGCATCGGTGGCTATGAAGAGGTACGCGAATATTTAGGCTTAAGCGTACCGAGTGCTCAAGAAACCTCATATCGGCCAGTGGTCGCTATTTTTGCCACGGCGCTGTTGATTGGTTTAGCGATTAGTTGGCTGGCCCATGGCACGTTATTCGCCGCGCGGCTTCCCGAATACGCAGTTGCCACTGCCATGGTGTTACTCGGGCTGCAGAAGCTTCAAGACGTGGAAAGCTTTAGTACCATGTTTCTTAACTACGATCTGCTGGCCAAGCGCTATGTGCCCTACGGGTATATTTACCCTTATGCGGAAACCCTTGCAGGGATCTTGATGCTGGCGGGTGCATTGATCTGGCTGGCAGCACCGCTGGCGCTGTTCATTGGTACGGTGGGGGCTGTGTCAGTCATTAAAGCGGTTTATGTCGATAAGCGAGAGCTAAAATGCGCCTGCGTTGGTGGTAATAGTAATGTGCCACTGGGCTTTATTTCGTTGACAGAGAACCTTGTTATGGTCGCCATGGGGCTATGGATGCCGCTGAAGAGTTTGCTGTAACGCAAATGAGTAGAAGAGGTTGTGCGCCTTGCAACCAAGAAAACACGCCCCAAAGTAAGGTAGTGAACGCATTAAGCTATCGCACTCTTTACGATTAGGAGTATTGAGATGAGCAAGCGTATTTTGGTTGTGCTGACATCACATGATCAGCTAGGGGATACCGGTGAAAAAACCGGCTTTTGGCTAGAAGAGCTAGCAGCGCCATACTATGTATTTAAAGACGCGGGTGCTGAAGTCACGCTTGCCTCACCAAAAGGTGGCCAGCCGCCGCTTGACCCGAAAAGCGACGCGGAAGATAGCCAAACCGATGAAACGCGGCGCTTTAAGCAAGATGATGAAGCGAACGCAGCGCTTGCGGCAACGCATCTCCTTAGTGATATGTACGCAGGTGACTTCGATGCAGTGTTCTATCCAGGTGGCCATGGCCCGCTGTGGGATTTAGTCAACGATCAAGACTCCGTCAAACTGATTGAAAACTTTATTGCCCAGGGCAAGCCAGTGGCGTCGGTGTGTCATGCGCCTATTGTATTGATTAATGCAAAAAGCAGCATTGGTGAACCGCTGGTAAAAGGTCGTGAAGTGACAGGCTTTACCAACGGCGAAGAAGATGCCGTGGGGCTGACGACTATTGTGCCGCATTTGGTGGAAAATGCGTTGCAGCAGTGTGGCGGCATTTACAGCAAGGCAGACGACTTTACGGTTTACGTGCGTGAAGATGGCCAGCTGATTACCGGCCAAAACCCGCCTTCCTCCGCGGCCACCGCTGAAGCGCTTATGGCGAGGCTGGCGCGTTAGGTAGCACATTATTTAGTTCAAGAAACCATCACGGCGGGCATATTGCCCGCCGTTTTTATGTGCATATATGAATGTACGTGAATGAATATGTGTTGCCTGGGAGGTGTGCGTTCAGGGGCTGTGTCTAGTGGAGTTGGGTAAAGCGCTCACGCAGGCGGTTGAGCGCCTGCTCATCCCAGTCAGGTGGTTCGGAAAGTGCTACCCAGGCATCAATATAGTGTTCAGCCGCAATTTCATGCCCAAACCCTGGTGGAGCGCTGCCGGTGGCCAAGTCGGCCAGTAGCTGCAGCATGGTCACCACGGGGTACCAGCGCAATTGCGGAGACACATCGGGGGCGCGTGGCTCACGCATCCACTCGGGTTCGCGCCAGAATGCGTCGGGTTCAAAAAACACAATGGGGTCGCTGGCGTACTGCAGGTAGGCAATACGGAAATCTCCCCATTCGCCTGTGGCTTCATCAAGCCCTTGGCTTTGGTTCATAAAGCGCACTACGTCGCCATTACGAAACGTCGGCAGCCAAGCGGGGCTGCCTGGGTCGCGGTTGGCGGTGACGCTACGCCAGGTGTCGCTGCGAAAGGGCGGGCCGCTCCACAGTGCGCCATGGAAGGGGTCATTGATGATGTCGTAAAAATCGAATGAGAGGTCTGAATTCAGCGCGCCCAGGCTCAGCCCGAATAGATACAGTTTTGGGCGTTCATCTTGGGGCATTGAAGACCAGTAATCGTAAATCGTGGTGAACAGTGCGCGGGCATTTTCAACGCCGTACTCTGCTTCAGATATAAGTGATAGATGGCTAGGAAGGTAAGAATATTGCGCTGCTACTGTCGCAATGTCGCCTCGGTGAAGATATTCCACGGGGTCTTGGGAGCTGGGATCTATCCAGCCGCGCCCGGTGGGGGTGGCTAGCACCAGCATAGAGCGTTCAAAACCACCTACGCGAATCAGTTCTTCAAGGGCAAGTTGGGCTCGGCCAGTAGGTGTGTCGGCGGCATTGAGGCCTACATAGACACGGATCGGGTCTAGGGATTGTTCGCCGACAAACTCACCAATTTCAGCACCGTTTGGGCCATTGGTCACAAAACGCCTACCTCGGCTACCCAGCGCTTCCCAGCTAATCAACGAGTCGGCGCTGCCTGGTATCATGGGGTCGTCAGGTGGGTCGAGGTCATCCTGGATTAACTCATCTACTTCTTGATAGGAGCGGTCAGCCACTTTCAATGCGTAGGTAAAGACCACGCCCTCAATGACCATCCAAAATAGTGCGACGGAAGCGATTGTGCCTAGCACATAGGCGGTGCGGCGGGGGAGTATGTGGGCTAATTTAAGAGAAAGCAGCTTGAAAGTGCGTTTGAACAGCAGGCCAAGTATGCGTAGAAACACAAAGACACCCAGTGCTATGAGTGCTATAGAGAACGGGCGAGTGCCTTTAGCGGGGGGCATGTCCATTAACTGGCGAATGCTGTCCTGCCACTCGGCAGCACGCCAAAGAAAAATAATCGAGATGCTTAAACAGACCAGTGCCGCTAGCCATTTCAGGTGGCGTTCCAATGTAGGGTTGGGTTCTGGCAAGTGCAGGTAGCGCCAAAGCGTGTGGCCTAGCACGCCCATTGCGTACCCCGCTGCAAAGCTCAGCCCGGAAACGATGCCTTGGGCCACCAGCGGTCGAGGAACAAGGCTGGGGGTTAATGAAAAGGCAAAAAATAGCGTTGCTAGCACTAGCCCCGCTCCTGAAAGGCGGTTAAGGCTTAAGACCTTCCCTAGTCGCTTGGCGCTATTTCCCATTGTTTGCTCTTGAGTTATGAAATGATGCACTAAAAACTAATATTATAAGGGCAGTGTCAACTGCCAGTGTCAAAAACGACCGATCCTAAAAACGATAACTTAACGATACTCCGGTGAGGGCTTGCCAATCGCTGCCTAGCTCATCAACGATTGGGCTGTCGGCCGCGCTGCCAGTAAGGTGGGTTGCGCCGACGAAGCCAGTGGCTGTCCATTCGGGTGTCAGGAAGTAACTGAGGCTGGCATTGACCCCCATTCGCCAGTAACCGCCGTCTGGGGTATAGGCTGCTACACCGCTGCGCGCGCTATCTTGAACCGACACACCAAATAGCGATTCGGTCCACTTCTCATTTGAATACGTAACGCTGGGCGTTAGCGTGAAGAGAGTGCGTTCGCTAACGGGCATACGCAGGGCGGCGTTGGCTGAAAATTTTGCGCCTTCAACGTCGCCGCTCACCGGCGTACTGCCTGCAACACTATAACGCCAGAACCCTTGCTGATAGCTAACCCGCAGACCTAGCGTTGCCCCGCCATCGACTTTTTCAAACTGGCTGATATCGCCCTTATTGTCTCGCCCAAAGGTGTAGCCAATGAATGGAGAGGCGGTCCAGTTACCGCTACGGACAGCGTGCCACTCAATACCGTTGCGTACGTTGATCGAGAGCTGATCGCCGTAAGCCAAGTTTAAGACAGGCCACGCTCGCGTGTCGTAGTCGTCACTGCCCAGATAGTCAGGTGAGTAGGTCACGCCTGCGCCTATGCTGCCTTCCCAGCTGTCTCCCCACGCTGGAGCGGTTAGCGCGATGCTAAAAGCAGCCGCTAACCAGGGGGTAAAACGCTTACAAGTAGAAGAGCTTGGGGTCGCGCGAGAAACGAGAGTCGTCACTGGGGTATCCTTTTAATTATTCAAACGTGCGTGATTGTATGTTTTTGGTGAAAGCAACTGCAAGCAAACTAAACACCTGTGTTACCCATGAATTGAAACTATTTTCTGTTTCATAGCTTAGGTTAGATAACTCAACGGCTATAGGGCGCACTGTGTGCACATAGCGCAGGGAAAGCGCTACAGGGAAGTGCAGGCAGGGAATGCTTGTGGTGCACAAGGACACATGGACAGGATGTTCGTGAAGGAAGATCAAGGAGGACCTGATAAAACCCCGGCCAGTGCGATGGCCGGGGTTTTTTTATGGGCAAACGGCACTGCTGACTAACAAGCGTGATGATAAAACAGTGCGCTTAGTTTGCTCATTGGCGTGGATACCGCCGTTTGGCAATTCAAGCAACGCAGCGTAGCGCTGTCTTTTCCGGTGCCTTCAAGGCGAAATCGTTTTAGGTACGACGTTGTCGAGGATTCTGCATTGCCGCAATGACGGCAAATAATATCCACGCCGTATACAGTCGGGCTGATCATGATATTTCTCACGCTGACCTCCTAACGTAAGGGGGGTTAATGGGTTCAGTCGTGGTAACGTCCGTGTAGAAAGGCATTCGTGACAATGCTTAAAAAGTATAAACAGCAAACGGCTAGTTCGCCATTTATATAAGCAGCTATCTATTTATAAGCTGGTAGTAAAAAATTTAAAAAAACTCATGTTTTGATATCCCAGGTTAATGTTTTTGACATATATAAGGTTCATGGTGGGTAGTAGCACAAGGAAAAGTGCCAAGGAGCAAGATCAAGCAGGAAGGCTTGTAATACCAGGGATGCACGAATAGGACGTTCGTGAAGAAGGATTAGGGAGGAAATACTACTACCCCGGCCAGGAATGGCCGGGGTTTTTTTATGTTACTTCTTCTTCGTTTTTTTTGACTTCGAGGTTTTTTTGTCCTCGCCACTATCTGGCTTTTCACTATCTGACTTTTCGCTATCTGGCTTGTCGCTACCTTGGTGGCTAAGCGGGCTGGCCTGGTCAAGCCGCGGGTGGTTATCCAAGAATTCCCGCTTTAGATCGGGTAGGGCATCCAGCGCTTTTAGGGTGTGGGTAAGCGCATGAATCGCTGCGAGCACATCCTGGGTGTTGCCGGTTTCGGAAATGGTGTGCATGTTGCGGATCGGAAAACCAATCGAGGTGGCTGCGCTATCAATAGACGCTAGCACGCCAGCCATGCCGTCAGTGCCGGTATCCACGCCAACGATATCCCGCTGAAGGGGAATATCCTGCTCTTTGGCGGCACTGGCGATAATGCGGTTGAGTTGTTCGCTGGCAATAGAACCTACCGCCATGGTGAAGCCTTTGCCCATTTCCAACGGCTGCATACGTTTGTCGCCAATGCCGGGGGCGGCTACGTAGTCGTGGTTAACGTCTACGCCAATCAGCGCGTCTGGCTTTAGTTCGCCAGCCAATACGCGGCTGCCGAAACGTCCAATTTCTTCGTAGCTGGCAATGGCAAATAGCACGCGCACTTTTTCGGTGCCGCCGGCTTCTGCGATTAGCTTCGCTACTTCTGCTGTAACAAAGCAGCCCAAGCCATTATCCAAGTAAGCGCCGTAGAAGGTATTCGGGCTAAAACCAGGGCGAATAGGGCGGTCGAAAATAATCGAATCACCTGGGCGAACGCCTAGATTCAGCACTTGCTGCTTTTTATTTTCGCCGTGGATTTGCAGGTCCAGGTAGATCTGCTCTTTTTTGATGCCTTTACTGCCATCGCGCTGTGCTGGATCAGAAAAGTGAATAGCGCCTAGGGCTTCTACTGTGCCGCCTTGGATGCAGCGGTAGCTGCCGTGGGCGTCAGGATCTTCGCTGAACAGCTTCACTTCATGGCCGATAAGTACGGTAGGCAAGAAGGAGTCAGTGTTGATCCAGATCTTGCCGTCTTCGCCAATCGAGCGAACCTGCATGCGGATTTTGTCCGCGTGGCCGATGATCATCACTTTGAACATGTCATCGCGGCCAGGATGGGTATCCAGCACCACACCAGCATTGCCTTTAAATTGATGCAGATGCCAGCCGCTTGGCGCGAAGCTTTCAAAGTAAGGCTTCAGCACGCCGTAAGTCATGGCGCCTTCCAGACCCACAGGGCTGGGGGCGGCAAGAATGTCGCGCATTATATTGAATTGCGCGTCGGGCATTGGCTGCGTCCAGGGTTTGGCGCTGTTGCTCATGTTAAGCACTCTCTGTTGGGTGGTGTTTGTCGCTAACTAGTCTGCCAGATTCTTGATTCAGATGCGCATGGCTGGTTCGACTAGTGAGACAAGAATTTTGGGCTTTGTTTATAAAATCCTCTAGGATAGGCGCTTTTTTCTAACAAGGTGGAAGGTCATGGCGTCTTCTGGGCAACCTCGCATTCAGTGGCTGGGCCGCTGGGGCTTTATGTTGGCAGCCACCGGTTCGGCGGTGGGGCTTGGCAATATTTGGAAATTCCCCTATATCACCGGGGAGTATGGCGGCGGGGCCTTTGTGCTGGTCTATCTGGCGTGCATTTTAGCCGTCGGCGTACCGGTGATGATGACTGAGATTGCCTTTGGTCGCCGTGGTCGCGGTAGTCCAATTGATGCGATACGGCGCGTTGTCAATGAGTCTGGTCGCTCTTCTGCCTGGTCGCTGATTGGTTGGATGGCGATGCTTTGCGGCTTTATGATTCTGTCGTTTTATGTCGTGGTAGCGGGTTGGTCGTTCTCCTATTTATGGAAAATGCTCACCGGCGGCCTAGCGGGTAGTAGTGTTGATGACATGGCGGCGGTATTTGGGGCTAATAATGCGAACCCGTTTACCTTGGGAGGTTGGAGCACCTTAGTGACGCTACTCACCATGGTGATTGTGGGCAAAGGTGTTCAGGAAGGCATTGAGAAAAACGTCAGTTGGATGATGCCTGGGCTGGTGCTCATGCTCGTTCTGCTGATTATCTTCGGGGTGTTTTCTGGTGGGTTTGGCGAGGCAGTGCGTTTTTTGTTCTCGTTCAATGCGGGAAGTCTCTCTAGTGAAGGCATGCTGGCGGCGCTGGGCCACGCCTTTTTCACGCTGTCGTTGGCATCGGGGGCGATTCTTACCTACGGCAGTTATCTGCCCAAAGGTGCCTCGATTGGCCGCACCACGGTGAGCGTGGCCATTGCTGATACCGTAGTTGCACTAATGGCGGGGTTGGCGATCTTCCCAGTCATTTTTGCTAACGGCATGAATCCTGGTGAAGGGCCGGGGCTTATCTTTATGAGCTTGCCGCTGGCCTTCCAGGCGATGCCAATGGGCACACTATTTGGCATTCTGTTTTTCTTGATGCTCTCTATGGCGGCGTTGACCTCGTCTATTTCTATGGTTGAGGCCACCGTGTCGTGGTTGTGCGATAACAAAGGCATGACCCGTAAATCTGCCTCTTGGGCGACGGGCATCGTACTATGGCTGATCAGCACGCTGGCAATGCTGTCGTTTAACCTGGGCGCTGATTGGACACTGGCGGGTAAAAACTTCTTTGACTGGCTGGATTATTTAACCTCGCGCTGGATGATGCCGCTGGGTGGCTTGGGCATGGTACTGCTGGCAGGGTTTGTGCTGAAAAGCGAGACATTCCGCGACGAGCTAGGTCTCGCGCCGTTGCCTTATGCACTATGGCTGACTATGGTGCGCTACGTCAGCCCGTTGGGCATTCTAGTCATCTTTGTGGACGCGCTGGGCCTCTATCCAGTGTCGTTTGCTGTTCACTGGCCGGTGCTACTGGCGATTCTGGTGATTTTTGCGCTGGTCGGGGAGACGTTAAGCCCGCGGCTGCGCCAAGCGCTGCGCTCGCGCTAACTGCTGTTGTTCACGCTTCATCCTGGCGGCCGCAATGGCGCCAGGGTGGGTGCCTGCCTCCATGAGTTCGTCCCAACAGGTGGTGTAACGGTTAGAACGGTGCGCACAGCGCAACTGCCACGGTGCCTCTGCCTCCGTCATTCCAAAGCGAATCGTGCCTTGCCCCATGCGCTGATTGATGGCGTCAACGGTGTTCATCAAGTGTGGATGTGTTTTGGTGGATGGCTGCAGCAGCGAAAGCTGATACTGCTGCGCATCCACTAAATCCAATAGCATGACGCCGGCTTTCATAAACTGGAATCCTGGCCGATACATCTGCTCAAGTCCTTCGCGTATGGCCTCTAAAATGATACGAGTATCGTCGCTTGGCGAGGCTAGGGGAATCATTGCGCTAGGCGAAAACTGAGGCTGGTCTTTACGGTGACGGTTGGTAGTTAAAAACAGCAGTACGGCGCGAGTAAGGCTTTTCTGCTGGCGCAGTTTTTCGGCACTACGCTGGGCATGACGGCGCAGCGCCGCGTGCAGTTCCGCTTTTACGCCGGTTGCTTGACCAAAAGAGCGTGACGTCATGATGCGCTGACGTGGCTGTTCTAGCGCATTCATTTCTAAGCAGGAGGTGCCACGTAGCTCTAGTGCTGTACGTGCGAGAACCACGGAAAATCGTTTGCGCAGCTGCTTTGGGTCGCACTCCCGCAACTGCCACGCTGTGCGAATACCGCTCACCGCAAGCCGTTCTGCTATGCGTCTGCCGATGCCCCATACGTCATTCACCGGCAGCTGTTTAAGCAGCGCCGCTGTGGTCGGGCTGTTGGCAGCGAGCAGGCAGACGCCCTGGTAGTGAACCTGCTTTTTAGCGACATGGTTAGCGAGCTTGGCTAGCGTATGGGTGGGCGCAAGCCCTACACACACGGGTAACCCTAAATAGCGGCGAATACGGCGGCGCACGACTTCCCCGAGCGTTTGGCATTGAGCGTCGCTGAAGCCATCCAGGTAGATAAACATTTCATCAATGGAATAAGGCGCGACGTCTGGGCAGGCATCCCGAAGTAGCTGGGCGAGCCGTGCAGACATGTCGCCATACAGCTCGTAATTAGATGACAACAAGTGGATCTCTCCCCGCCGGCGCAGACCTTCTAGTTGAAATGAGGGGGTGCCCATGGGGATTTCCATTGCTTTCATTTCAGCCGAACGAGCAATCACGCAGCCATCGTTATTCGACATGACGCCAACGGGCTTGCTTTCAAGTGTGGGGTTAAAAACACGCTCGCATGACACATAGAAGTTGTTGGCATCGACCAGGCCAATCATGGCAAATACTCATGCACCACGGCGCGCACCACGCCCCATAGCTGGCAATTCGTCTCTTCTAGCGGCAGCGGTGGGTAGTGAGGATGTGCCGAACAAAGATGTGGCGTGCCTTTATAGAGTGCATAGCGCTTTATCAGCACTTCCTCTTCAAACATGGCGACCAGTATGTGCCCTAAACGGGGCGGTATGCTGCGATCTACCACCAACAAATCGCCCTCGAATATCCCCCAGCCTTCCATGCTGTCGCCCGCGGCGGTGAGGTAGAACGTTTGGGTAGGGTTTTTAATCAGCCGTTCGTTAAGATCGAGCGTACGTGGCTCGTAATCTTGGGCAGGCGAAGGGAAGCCGCTAAATCCAGCTCGGCCGTATAGCGTTGGAAAGGGCAGTGGTTGAGAGGTTAACGGCAAGGCTGTTGCAAGCGTGGTTGTTGCAAATGTGGCTGTTTTTAGAGAGGCGGGTTGAGACGACATCGTCGGCATCCTCATGAATAAATAGTGTGCTTATATACTGTTCTTATAAACAGTATTTATGGGCAGTATTTATTCATGAGGGAAAAATTGCAAGTGCTGTCCAGTTGTGGGGATGGCCCGTTACTGGCTCAGCGGGCAAGCCATAGGCCCACCACCAAAGCGCTTATTACGGTAATAAAGAACACAAGATTGCGAGCACGGGTATCACGACGTGGTTTCATAGCCATTTTCCTGTTGGTTATCATCGTTAAGAGCAATACGAGACAGTAGTAGCGAGCGAACGATATCCGCATAAAAGCGGCAGATGCGCTGCGCTTAGCATGGTAACGTTTACGCTGTAGAGCGTCATCTGACGAATATGGCATTGCTCGGTTATCCGGCTTTAAAGAGACCCTGTTTATGAACGAATCGACCCACGTCGGTACCGCGGCGCAGTCGCTTTCCCTTGCGAAGGGGCGGCTGGCGGCGCTTAGCTGGGGGCGTAGCACAGCGCCTACTTGGGTGGCACTACATGGCTGGCTGGACAACGCGGCAAGCTTTACCCGGCTAGCGCCGTTGTTAGTGAAAGCTCTGGATATTCGCATTGTTGCGATCGACTTTCGCGGTCACGGGCATTCGGCCCATGCGCCTGCGGGAAGCGACTACGCGCTATGGGACTATACCCATGACGTGCTGGATACCATGGAATCATTAGGAATCGAAAAGGCAACGTTACTCGCTCACTCTATGGGGGCGGCAGTGGCCTGTCTGGTGGCGTCGGCCCTGCCAGAACGAGTAGAAAAACTGATTTTATTAGACGGTTTAGGGGCGCTTAACACGCCGTTTGAAGAAACCGCCAATCAGTTGCGAAAAGGTCTTATCGCGCACCGGCGGCCGCTTTCCCGCCCACCTCGCTACCCGGATGTTGAAAGTGCGGTAGCCGCGCGGGTAGCAGGCGGTGTCACGCCGCTGGATAGCATCACTGCAACGCCTCTTGTCGAACGTAACACCCAAGCCACTGCTGATGGACATGTGCAAATGCGCACCGATAGCCGTTTGTTAAAGCCTTCACTGGTGCGCTTTGCGCCTCAACAAGTGTTGGCATTACTGGCGGAGATTCAAGCCCCGGTGCTATTGATAGAAGGGGAGCGGGGGATTCTAGGTGCGCGGGACTGGGCAGAAAAAGCGCGCCAAACGGTGCCCCAGCTAACGCGTCATGTGCTAGCGGGTGGCCATCATTTGCATCTTGAACCCCAGTCCGTTCATCGCGTGGCCGGCATAATCAGTCAGCAGGCGTAGCGGGTATCTGATAACCAGCGTTAGGACGATAACGATGAAGAAAGTACCGCATGCTACGGAAAAGCCCGTGGCAAGCAGCAGCTTAAAAGGTAATAAAGTCGCGCTGGTGTTGGGCAGCGGTGGTGCCAGAGGCTATGCCCACATCGGTGTTATTGAAGCGTTGGAGGCGCGCGGCTTCGAGATAATCTCTATTGCTGGTTGTTCCATGGGGGCGCTAATTGCTGGTATTTATGCCGCTGGAAAGCTACCCGAGTACCGGGAGTGGGTTTGTCACCTGGATTATTTTGATGTGCTCAAACTGGTCGATGTGACCTGGAGCCCAATGGGCGCCATGCGAGCGAATAAAGTCATGAGCAAACTAGAAGAGCTGGTCGGCGATAGGCTAATCGAAGACCTGCCAATTCCCGTAACGACCGTTGCGACGGATCTGATTCGCCAGCGTGAGGTATGGTTTCAAAATGGCCCGTTGCTCCAGGCGATCCGTGCTTCTATTGCAGTCCCCGGCGTGATTACGCCGGTACATGTCGGTGGCCAGGTGCTCGTTGATGGTGGTTTGCTGAACCCGCTGCCGATGATGCCAATATTGGCCGCCCACGAAGCGGATTTTGTAGTGGCGGTTAACGTGACGGCGCACAGCCCACAACCCATAACCTTAGAAGAGCTGTTACCCAGCGCAGATATCGATGACAGTCGCACCGCGTTAGAACGCGACCGTGATGCCAATATTGGCGGTTGGATGGACGATGTGCGCGCCACCACACGACGGTTGTGGGATGGGTTGGGGGGCAGCAATGGCGAAGAGGGTGACCTTGACGAGACGGTTGACCTACGCGGCAAGCGCGAGTGGGGCAAGCTCGATATGATTCTAGAGTCGTTTGATATCACCCAGGCGGCACTCGCGAAGTATAAAATCGCAGGCTATCCGCCGGATGTATTGATCGAAATTCCCAAAACTGTTTGCAGTACTTACGAGTTTCACCGGGCCAACGAATTAATTCGTCTGGGGCGGCATCTTGCAGATGAAGCGCTGGAGCGCCGAATGCCAGGCATTGCCTCGGATGCCACCGAGTAAACCACTGAGTAAACGTAGTGAAATAGTCACCTATTGCCCGCGTTTGCGCAGCAGAATATACACCGCGCCTGTTCCACCATCGATATCGGTGGCGGAACAGAACGCCAAGACGCCGGGCCACTCTCTTAACCACGCATTGGTATGGCTTTTAAGTACCGGAAAATCTGAGGTGGTGCCCCAGGCCTTGCCGTGCACTACCAGAACGCAGCGCATGCCTTGTGCGGCGGCGTCGCGTAGAAAGCTTTCAAGCTCAATTCTGGCTTCTTCTAGGGTATAGCCGTGTAAATCCAGCCCAGCCTGCCAGGCGGTTTGGCCGCGCTTTAGCTGGCTAAAGGTGCGCCAGGGCAGGTCGGGCACGCTAAACTCCAGATACTCTGAAGGGCGTACCGCCTCTACGCGGCCGTCGGATGTGCGCCCGCTGGTTTGCAGCGTGTTGCTCTCTACTGCAGCTTGTCGACGTGCCTGCTGGGCAGCCTCGTCGTTGCGCTTAAGTTTGCCGGGGTCTGCTTGATTGCTGGCAATACGGCGCACGCCTGCTGCCTGCAGCGCTTGGCGAAAGGCACTGATATCGTCGTCGTTGGGCAGGTGTCGCGTCATGGTCGGCTCAAATAGAGAAATGAAGTGTTAACAAATAAGCATAATTGAGAAGCGCACAGTATAGCGAGCCTGTCGCCACTGTGAACCGCAAGCTGTGAAGCGAGCGGCGTCAAAGGTACAATCCTCTTATGAACCTTTATACGCCTGGAGCCGCTGTGACCACGCACCTCAATGATGAGACCTCCCCCTCAATGCTTTCGTTGCCGGAGTCGGCACTGGTGAGCGAGCTTTTTACACTGCGCGATTATTTACGCTGGGTGTCCAGCGAGTTTTATCTGGCGGGGCTGCACTATGGGCATGGCACTGAATCGCCCTGGGACGAAGCCGTTGCGCTTTGCTTAGGCGCACTGCACCTACCGTGGAACGTCGACCCTGCTGTGCTGGATGCACGCCTGCTGCCGATAGAGCGCGAGCGCATCATTCGCTTGGCGCGAGAGCGGGTGACCACCCGCCGCCCGCTGCCTTATCTGCTGGGCGAAGCTTTTTTTGCGGGCTTCCCGTTCAGCGTTGACGAGCGCGTATTAATTCCGCGTTCGCCGATTGCCGAGCTGATTGAAGACGGCTTTGCAGCATGGTTTCCGGAAGAGCCGCCTGCCCGAGTGCTGGATTTGTGTACCGGTTCTGGCTGTATCGGCATTGCTACGGCGTTAGTATTGCCTACCAGTGAGGTGGCGTTGGCGGATATTAGCCAAGATGCATTAGCGGTGGTTCGTCAAAACATCACTCGTCACGACGTCGGAGATCGCGTGCGCGCCGTTGAGTCCGACGTGTTTGATGGCCTGGAAGGCCAGCGTTTTGATCTGGTCGTATCTAATCCTCCCTACGTCGATGCGCGCGACTTGGCCACCATGCCCGCCGAGTTCCGCCACGAGCCTGCCCTGGCGTTAGGCGCTGGAAGCGATGGCTTGGATATAGTGCGGTGCATACTGCGCGAAGCACGGCAGCACTTAACCGACGAGGGCTGGCTGATTGTTGAAGTTGGCAATTCCGATCGCCATGTGGAGGCTGCTTTCCCAGAAGTACCTTTTATCTGGCTTGAATTCGAGCGTGGCGGCCAGGGCGTTTTTGCCTTGAGCGCCGCTGAACTCGACGCCCATGCGGCGTCTTTTGCGTGAGGAACTAACGCCCATGTCTGGCAATACCTTTGGCAAGCTATTTACCGTTACCACGTTTGGTGAAAGCCACGGCCCTGCTTTAGGCGCGATTGTTGACGGCTGCCCACCTGGCATACCGATCAGTGAAGAAGATTTGCAGCACGATCTAGATCGCCGTCGCCCAGGTAGCTCTCGGCATACCACCCAGCGTAAAGAGCCGGATCAGGTGCGGATTCTTTCTGGCGTGTTTGAGGGCAAAACCACGGGTACGTCGATTGGTCTGTTGATTGAGAACACTGATCAGCGCTCCAACGACTACTCTAAAATCAAAGATCAATTCCGTCCCGCCCACGCTGATTACACTTACCACCACAAGTATGGCCACCGCGACTATCGGGGCGGCGGTCGTTCTAGCGCGCGGGAAACCGCGATGCGTGTTGCCGCTGGCGCTATCGCCAAGAAGGTATTGGCTGCGCAAGGGATTCAGATTCGCGGTTATATGAGCCAGTTGGGCCCCATCAACATCGAATTCAAAACCTGGGATGCGGTGGGCGAAAACGCTTTTTTCTGCCCCGACCCGGACAAAGTGGCTGAACTTGAAACTTACATGGATCAGTTGCGTCGGGACCAAGACTCCGTGGGTGCTGAAATCACTGTGATTGCCGACGGTGTGCCAGTCGGGTTAGGCGAACCGGTATTCGACCGCTTAGATGCTGATCTGGCGCATGGCTTAATGAGCATCAATGCGGTAAAAGGAATAGAGATAGGCGCTGGATTTGGCTGTATTGCCCAGCGTGGTAGCGAACATCGTGACGAGATGACACCTGAAGGGTTTCTGTCTAATCACGCGGGGGGTGTGCTGGGAGGGATTTCCAGTGGACAGCCAATCGTTGCCCGCTTAGCGTTGAAGCCAACGTCAAGTATTACCACGCCCGGGCGCTCAATTGATGTACATGGCCAGCCAGTTGAGGTGATAACGAAAGGCCGCCACGATCCCTGTGTCGGTATTCGCGCGACGCCTATCGCCGAGGCGATGATGGCAATAACGCTGCTAGACCATTGGCTACGTCACCGTGGACAGAATGGCGATGTTAGCGTTGATACGCCGCGTTTAGAACAACAATAACAGCACGGTGCGCTTGGCGTAACGCTGCTACACTCTAGGAAGATGGTTAAGGAGTCGCCTATGAAAATCAACGTTGAATTTGACTTGACACCGGATGAGTTTCGCCAATCGCTAGGGCTGCCGGATGTTGAGGCGTTTCAGCAAAACCTGCTGGAAAACATTCAGCGGCAAATGGAATCTGGGGTGGATGGCTATGACCCCATGAATCTAATGCGACCTTTTCTGCAGCAGCCAATGATGCAGCAGGGAGTCTCGCAAGGGCTGGCTAATTTCGGCACGTATCAACAGATGATGTTGGATATGTTGCGCAAAGCGGGAACCTCAGGCGGCAGTGCTGAACAGGATAGCGACACGAGCCAAGACGAGTCCCAAGAAGCAGCTAAACCAAAGCCAGCAGCATCAGGTAAAAGCGCATCAAGTGCGAGAAGCTCCAAAGCGAAAGCGACAGCTTCTTCGCGTTCTCGCGCTAAAGGGTAGAAATGTAATGTGAAATGTGTAGCGTTGTTGAGCGTGCTGCTAAGGATGTTGCAAAGCAGCATTGCAGCGTTTACTCTTTTTGCAGTGCAGCAATTTTGCCATGTGATGAGCCACTCCAGGCTCATGCCAAGGAACGAGAGACAGGAGCAGACACTATGCAAGATAAAATGATGGACGCCTTTAGTACCCAAACTCGCCAAATGTTTGAGCCAATGCGTAAAATGAACTCGCTAATGCTCAACAACATGGAAAAAATGACTCAGTATCAGCTGGAAGCGATGAAACGCTACAGCCAGATGGGCACTGAGCGCATCCGCAGCGCGACAGAAATTAATGATGCAGAAAGCCTGCGTGATTTTAGCACCAAACAAGCCGAAATGATGAACGAGCTTTCTCAGCAGATGCAGGAAGATGCTCGCGTCATGGGTGAGATGAGTTTGCAGTTCAAATCCGAAATGGAAAAGCTGTTCAGCGAAGCTGGTCAGAAGATGGGCGAGCAAGCCACCTCTGCCACGAAAAGTGAACAGCCTGCGAAAGCGACTAGCCAGTCTTCACGTAAAAGCTAAACGCAACTATGTTCGCGGCGCCTTGAAGGCGCCGCGTTCTTTTGGATGATGTGCCTGGGCAGATAATGCCAAGCAGGTGAGGGAGAGTGAGTATGCTGTCAGGGTGGAAAATGCCGTCTCAAGGTGTTTCTCAAGAAGAGCTTGAAGCATGGAAAGTGCAGCTAAGCGATGTTGGTGAACAGTATAAAGGCCTGCTTGAGGATTTGCTGTCACGGATGGTTCCTAGTGAAGCTGCTGACTCCGTTCAAAGTGATATGCGAGAAAGCTTCGAAGCCGCCGCGCAATCGCTGATGAGTAACCCTAACCTGCTGTGGCAAACTCAGTCGCGATTGCTACAAGATCAGTGGCTGCTTTGGCAACAGGGTGTGCGCGCTATGTCTGGCGAGCAGGTAACGCCATTGGTGACGCCTGCGAAAGGCGATCGTCGCTTTAAAGACGAAGCCTGGACACAAGAGCCTTACTACTTGGCGATTATGCAGCAGTATCTGTTGTTTTCGCAGATGGTAGAGGAACTCATTGAGTCACTGGATGACTTAGACCCGACACAAAAGCGCAACTTGGCGTTTTATGCTCGGCAGTTGGTAAGCGCTATGTCGCCGACTAACTTCGTATCGACTAATCCCGAAGTCATGCGCTGCACGCTAGAGACCCGCGGGCAGAACTTGGTGGATGGTTTGACGCGCCTACGAGAAGACCTGGCGAATTCTGGATACGTTCTCTATGGAGGAAGGGAAGACAATTCGCTAGTTAAATGGATGGTAGACCAGGGGCATACCGTATTCTTGATTTCCTGGCGTAATCCTGGCCCAGAGCAGCGCGACATTACGTGGGCTGATTACATGCAAATGGGCCCCATCAGCGCGATGGAGGCAATTGAGCAAGCCTGTGGCGAGAAGTCAGTAAACCTGTTGAGCTACTGTGTAGGCGGCACACTAACCGCTTCAACGGTCGCTTATCTGACAAGCACGCGGCGTGGTCGCAAGGTGAAGTCTGTTACCTACATGGCGACGCTGCAAGATTTCCGCGACCCCGGTGATATTGGCGTATTCCTTAACGAACGCGTGGTCGAGGGGATTGAAAACACGCTAGAAATGAAGGGGTATTTAGATGGCCGCTCAATGGCTTACACCTTTAATTTATTGCGTGAGAATGATCTTTTCTGGTCGTTCTATATTAATAATTATCTGAAAGGTGAAATTCCCGCAGCGTTTGACTTACTGTATTGGAATACCGATGGCACGAACCTGCCTGCGGGCACGCATGCTTGGTACCTGCGCCATATGTACCTGGAAAACCGCTTGGTAGAGCCGGGTGGCATTGAGTTGGACGAGGTGAAGATTGACCTTCGTAAAATATCTGCCCCGTGCTATTTCGTATCGACGAAAGAAGATCATATCGCTAAATGGAACAGTACATATTATGGCGCGCTGCTGCCCAAAGGGCCGGTGACGTTTGTGTTGGGTGGCTCTGGCCATATCGCAGGCATTGTGAACCCACCCCATAAGAATAAGTATGGTTACTGGACCAACGATGCGCTGCCCGAAACGCATGATGCTTGGCAAGAAGGGTCGACCTTTAATGAAGGTTCTTGGTGGCCGCATTGGCAGGCATGGGTAACGGAGAACGGCTATGCAGATCCAGATCCTGAAAAAATGGTATCCGCGCGTCAGCCTGGAGAAGGTGAGCTAAACGTCATTGAAAGCGCTCCTGGGCGCTATGTGAAAATGACGATACCTGAGGTGTTAGGTGAGCTTCCCGCGTCGTAATAACCATCTAATGATCAGCGAGTCATGCTGGGATGGTTAAACAAGCTGTTAATTAGTCTATTTCTCCAATAGTGGCGCGGCTAAACTTGGACTAAGGCCGCGCAGTTTGACGCTAAAACTACTAACCGAGACGCTACTCATGCAGCCAACTGCACGCTTTTCATTGTCGCCGGCTCTTCCTGAGACCCACACTCAACACAGCCATGGAGCTTGCTGTTGTGGTTCACCATTGCTGCAGCGTTTCCATGAACGTGTGATGGCAGAAATAACCCGGCGCCAAATGATTGGGGGAACGGCTGCGGTGATGGCGCTTTTCGCAGGATTGCATGTGCCTTTTGCTGTTGGGCAGCAGCCAAAATCCCACGATGGGCCGCTACTATTAACCAATTTAAAGCTTTTTGATGGAAGCGGTGGCCCGCTGCGTGATGGCGTATCAATCAGGGTGGTGGACGGCCGTATTGATGCGATTCTAGACGGCAGTGGTGAAGTGGAAGGTATTGATGTCATTGATTGCGGCGGTCGTGTATTGATGCCCGGCTTGATTGATGCCCACTGGCATACCACCTTAGCGGCCATCTCCCAGATGGAAGCCATGACCGCTGATATTGGCTATGTGCATTTGGTCGCAGCAAGAGAAGCAGAACGAACCTTAATGCGTGGCGTTACCTCGGTTAGGGATGTGGGTGGGCCGTCGTTTGCGTTAAAGCGTGCTATTGATGAAGGTATTGTTAATGGCCCTCGGGTGTTTCCTGCCGGGGCGATGATTTCGCAAACCTCGGGTCACGGCGACTTCAGAATGCGTCATGACATACCCCGTGGTAGCACAACGCCGCTAAGTGAGGCAGAGCGTCAGGGTGTTGCCGTGATTGCGGATGGTGAAGCTGAAGTGCTCAGGCGCACGCGTGAGCAGCTGATGTTAGGTGCCTCTCAGATCAAGCTGATGGCGGGCGGTGGTGTGGCATCGCTTTACGATCCATTAGACAGTACCCAGTTTACGGAACGAGAGCTTCGGGCAG
Organism: Halomonas sp. TD01; assembly: GCF_923868895.1. GTDB lineage: Bacteria > Pseudomonadota > Gammaproteobacteria > Pseudomonadales > Halomonadaceae > Vreelandella. The sequence continues at coordinate 4,118,581 of NZ_OV350343.1, read as the reverse complement.
CGGTTGAGGCTGCTGGTGACTGGGGTACCTATGTGATGGTGCATGTCTATACGCCTCGTGGTATCCAGCGCGCTCTGCGAGCAGGTGTTAAGTCGATTGAGCACGGCCAGTTGGCGGATGAAGAGTCGGTAAGAATGATGGCAGGAGAGGGGGCATGGTGGAGCCTTCAGCCTTTCCTACAAGATGAAGATGCCAACGTTTATCCTGATGCTGCCCGCCGAGAGTCTCAACGCCAAGTGGCTGAAGGTACCGTTCGCGCCTACGAAATGGCGCAGCGTTTTGACGTTAAGACCGCTTGGGGAACTGACATTCTCTTTAGCCCTAAAAACACTCCGAACCAGTTACGGCACTTGGCTAAGTTGACGCGCTTTTATGATCCGCTAACAGTATTGGCAATGGCGACTAGCCACAACGGTGATTTATTGTCGCTCTCGGGGCCACGCAACCCTTATTCAGGTGTCATTGGCCGTATCGAGCCTGGAGCGCTGGCCGATCTATTAGTCGTTGATGGTGATCCAAGCCGCGATCTTGATTTTCTGAACGATCCAGAGCGCAATTTACGCATGATTATGAAAGGCGGTCGTGTTTACAAAGATGAGTTATAAAAACATCAGATGTTTGACCAATCATTAGAAAATTATGGTTAAAGAGTGACTGTCCGCTGCGCTACTTTTTGCTGACAAGTTAGCAAAAAAATTACCGGGCAATATTTTATATTCAAGCAAGTTGAGCGGTAACTCTCCCCACCTGCCGCTGGCAAACCAGTGTTTATTGCGGGAGGTGGGGCGCTTGCTTAGCCACGTGCAGCGTTGGCCAAGCCTCTCTTAGTTATCGCTTGCGTATCAAACCCGGTAACAGTAGCAGTCCAGCGAATAGCCACGCAGGCCAACTGCCAGTGCGGGTAAATGGTGTTGCTCCTTCCATGGCATAAAATTCGCCGGTGAGATAGGTGGTTTCGAATTGCGCTGCGCTATCTACCAGCTCGCCACGGGGGTTAATAATCGCGGTGATGCCGTTGCTGGTAGCACGCACGACATAACGGCCATTTTCCAGTGCGCGCAGCCGGGCCATTTGCAAGTGTTGGTGGGGGCCAATGGAAGCACCAAACCAGGTGTCATTAGATACCGTCACAATCACGTCGCTGTCTGCTGCGCGGCGTGCCACCAGCTGTGGGTAGATAATCTCATAGCAAATGGCGTTGCCAATTGTCACGCCGGCTGCCTGCATTGGCGTTTGTTCGGAGGCGCCTTTAGAAAAACTCGACATCGGTAGGTCAAAGAAGTCGATGGCACCCCGCAACACACTTTCAAGCGGCAGGTACTCACCAAACGGTACTAGGTGCTCTTTTTGATAGCTGCCCTCGACGTTGCCAACACCAATCACGCTATTGAAATAACGGTTGTTCTCGTCGAGTTGGACAATACCGGTTAATAGTGCGGTGCTTGGCGGTAAGTTGGCTTGTACGCGTTCTAACACTGGGCGAGCTTGGCTATCGATCATCGGTAGGGCGGTTTCAGGCCATAAAATAAGATCGGCATCATCTGCGACGCGGCGGGTTAAATCGCTATACGTATTTGCCGCTACGCGCTGGCCTTCGGGGGTCCACTTTAATAGTTGCGGCAGATTACCCTGAAGTAGCGCAACGCGAGTGGGCTCGCTCGCTGGCGTGGTCCAGAGTGCTGGGAGGGCCAAAGGGACGAGCCAAATAGCGGCTAATGGCAGCGCTGCCCACCATTGGCGTCGCAGCAGCTCAGCGCCTAAGGTGCCTGTGAGCACGACCAGCAGGGAAAGCAGGTAAACGCCGCCGACTGGCGCCCAGTTGGCCAGCGGTGAATCCACATAGCTGGAACCAACCAGAAGCCATGGGAAGCCGGTAAACAGGTAGGTGCGTAGTACTTCGCCCAGCACCCAGGCGCCTGCAAAGCTAGCCAACGCCCAACGCGGGCTGCAAAAACGTCGATAAAGCCAAAACGTGCCTGCAAAAAAGAGCGCTAATACGGTCACAAACAATGCGGTCAGAAATACGGCGAGGGGAACGCCAGTGTAGCCGTAATCATGAATGGATACATACACCCACGAAGTACCACTGGTGAAGAGTGCTACGCCGTATAGCCAACCTTTCAGCGCTGCTTGAACAGGGCTTAAGGTATGCAGGCCAACATAAAGAAGGCCGATGGCGATGGGCCCCAGCCACCATAACTCAAACGGTGAAGCGGTAAGTGTCGTAAAACCACCGGCCACAAGGGCAGCCAGCAGTTGAAGTGCAAAGGTGGGCGTCAACCCCATGGTGATATCCTATCGGCAGGTTGAAGTGGGCGGTTGGCTAGCCGTCGCTGTCGTCGCCATCGGTAGCATTTTCACTTGCGTCATCGCGGTAAGCTTCCAGCAACCGAATGCGCCGGTTATCGGCATTTAGAATGACGAACCGCCAGCCGCCCAGGCTGGTATGCTCGCCACGGCCTGGTAAGTGGCCAAATTGTTGCATTACAAGGCCACCCACGGTGTCGAATTCGTCGTCAGAAAACTCGGTGCCAAAGCGTTCGTTGAAGTCTTCAATCGGTGTGAGAGCACGAATGGCAAAATGACCGTTTTCCAGCGTGCGGATATCGTCCTCTTCATCGGTATCATGCTCATCTTCGATATCCCCGACAATCTGTTCCAGAATATCTTCGATGGTAATAATACCGGCCGTGCCGCCGTACTCATCTACCACAATTGCCATATGGTTATGGGTATCACGGAACTCTTTCAGCAAGCTGTTTAAGCGTTTGGACTCGGGAATGAACATTGCCGGGCGCAGAACGTCTTCCAGCTTAAAAGCATCACGGCTTTCTTGCGTTTGAGAGAGCAGGGGGAGCAGATCTTTAACCAGTAAGATGCCTTTTACATCGTCAAGATTTTCGCCAATGACCGGGTAACGGGAGTGCCCTGTTTCCTGAATCAATGGCAAGTAGCCATCGCTGGTTTGATCAAGGGTAATTGCCGACACTTGCGAGCGTGGAATCAATATTTCACGCACTTGCTGATCGCTGATTTCAAGAGCGCCTTCAATAATCATAATGGCGTCTTGATCAAGTTTCAGTTTCCCTGCGGTGTGGCGTAAAAACGTCATTAGCTCATCGCGTGAGCTAGGTTCGTCATTGTCTCCGGAAAGGGCGCCAAAGAGTTTCTCGAGCCAGGATTTTTGATTTGAGTTGCTCGATCGGTCTTCGCTCATTGCGTCTAATCTCTCTATTACGTGCAAATAGTTACGTGCAAATAGCTACGTGAAGATGGCTACGGTTAAACAGTCTGTCGTTTTATCACTGAGTGGGGGGATACACCACCCTAAAAGCAATTATCGGCCAGGGTAACAGCTTACTCGTGATAAGGATCAGGAATATCGAGAGTAGCAAGAAGCTCGCGCTCTAACTGCTCCATTTCTTCTGCTTCCTGCTCTTCAATGTGGTCATAGCCCATTAAGTGCAGCGTGCCGTGTACCACCATATGCGCGTAATGATGTTCAAGAGGTTTCAGCTGTTCGCTGGCCTCATGGGCAACAACGGCATGGCAAATAATCAGGTCGCCCAGTAATGGTAAAGAGACACCAGGTGGGTTCTCAAATGGAAATGAGAGCACGTTGGTTGATTTATCTTTACCCCGATAATCTCGATTGAGCGCTTGGCTTTCCGCTTCATCCACAAAGCGAATTGTCAGCTCTAAGCGTTCATCATCGGGATGGCGAGAAAAGACACAGCCCACCCAATGGGTGAGCTGTTCGAGGGTAGGAAGCAGCGGCTCATTGATGGCCGCCTGACGGTCAATCACGATGTCATTCATCGTGGTGCCTCTCCTGCGCGTTCAAGCGCTTGCATACGAGCCTCGCGCTCCTGCTGGCGAGCTTCACGGCGCGCACGCTCTTGCACTTCCTGCTGCGACTCAAACTCGTCATAGGCTTCGATGATCCGCTGAACCAGCGGGTGACGCACGACGTCTTTCGCAGCAAAGTGGGTCACGCCGATGCCGGGAGTTTCCTTAAGAACATCCAGCACCTGTGAAAGGCCTGAACGCTGCCCGCGTGGCAGGTCTACCTGGGTAATATCGCCGGTAATTACCGCCGTTGAGCCAAAGCCAATCCGCGTCAGGAACATTTTCATCTGCTCCGGCGTGGTGTTTTGGCTTTCGTCCAGAATGATGTAGGAGTTATTCAGAGTGCGCCCGCGCATATAGGCCAGGGGGGCAATCTCGATCACCTGACGCTCAATGAGCTTGGCGACCTGTTCGAAGCCGATCATCTCGTACAGTGCGTCGTAGAGCGGGCGCAGGTAAGGATCGATTTTCTGGGCAAGATCGCCAGGTAGGAAGCCTAGCTTTTCGCCTGCCTCTACCGCTGGGCGCACCAAAAGAATACGGCGCACTTCCTGCTGATTTAGCGCTTCTACCGCCGCGGCAACCGCTAAGTATGTTTTTCCCGTACCGGCAGGCCCAATACCAAAATTGATATCGTGTTCGCGAATGCTTTGTACGTAGCGCTGCTGATTAAGGCCGCGAGGCTTAATCATGGTGCGCGGTGTACGCATAATCACGTCATCGCTGCTGATGTCGCTATCATCCTCTTCTTCTAGCGCTTCTAAGCCAGATTCCTGAAGGAATAAGTGTACCGTGTCTGCTTCAAGCTCTTCTGCCGCAGTTTCACGGTAAAGGTGCTCAAGCACGTTAGCAGCAGCTTTGATCCGGTTGGCGGCACCGGCCAGCTGAAACACATTGCCGCGATTGCGCAAGGTCACGTCCAGGCGGCTTTCAATCAGCTTTAGGTGCTCGTCCTGTTGGCCGCATAGGCTGGCTAGCCGCTGCGGGTCATTGGGTTCAAGGCTTAGGGTGATAATGCGATTGGCCTGAGGTGATGGCTGGCTCAAGAGTAAGAAACCCATTAGTTGATGTATGTGAGACTCAGCTTACTGCCCCGGCCGTGCCGGGGCAATTACCTAGGATAAGTGAGCAGTTAATAACGCTCTGGAGAAGCGAGATCGCCACGCAACGAGTTGGGCAGCGCTTCGGTAATCTCCACGTCTACAAAGTAGCCGATCAGTTCTGTTGGGTTGGCCGCACGGAAATTAACCACGCGGTTATTTTCGGTGCGCCCTGAGAGTTGGCCCGGGTCTCGCGGTGAGAAACCGGATACCAGAACTCGCTGGGTAGTGCCGACCATGCGTCGGCTGATCTGCGCTGCCTGCTGCAGGATCCGCTCCTGCAAAATGGCGAGGCGCTGCTTTTTGACACTTTCCGGTGTTTCGTCCGGCAGGCCAGAGGCTGGGGTGCCCGGGCGTGCTGAGTAAACAAAGCTGAATGAGTGATCAAAGCCGATACGGTGAATCAGATCCATCGTCGCTTCGAAGTCCTCTTCGGTTTCGCCAGGGAAGCCGATAATAAAATCAGAAGAAAAGCTAATATCCGGGCGGTTGGCGCGGATACGCTCCATCTTCTCGATATACTCTTCTGCGGTATGGCCGCGCTTCATCGCACTTAAAATACGATCAGAGCCTGACTGTACCGGTAGGTGTAAATGACTCACCAATTCTGGAATATCGGCAAAAGCATCTACTAGGCTATCAGTGAACTCCACCGGGTGAGAGGTCGTAAAACGCACGCGATCAATGCCATCCACCGCAGCGACACAGGCGATTAGCTCGGCAAGGTCGATCTCATCGCCATCGTCATTTTCACCGCGATAAGCGTTCACGTTTTGGCCAAGCAGGTTAATTTCGCGTACCCCTTGATCGGCTAAGTGAATAACTTCATCGATAACCGACTCAAAGGGGCGGGAAACTTCTTCGCCACGCGTATAGGGCACGACACAGAACGTGCAGTATTTCGAACAGCCTTCCATGATAGAAACAAAGGCGGTTGCGCCATCAGATTTCGGCTGCGGTAGATGATCGAACTTTTCGATTTCTGGGAAAGTGACATCGACAGCCGCGATCTGATTGTTATTGCGCGCGTCCAGCATTTTGGGCACGCGGTGAAGCGTTTGCGGGCCAAAAATCATATCGACAAAGGGCGCGCGCTTGCGCAGCGCTTCACCTTCTTGGCTTGCTACGCAGCCGCCAACACCGATCACTAGGTCGGGGTTAGCGTCTTTTAGCTTTTTCCAGCGACCCAATTGATGAAACACCTTGTCCTGCGCCTTTTCGCGAATAGAGCAGGTGTTCAACAAGATAACGTCAGCTTCTTTTTCGTTATCGGTCAATTCCAGCTGGTGAGATTCGCCGAGCAGATCTGCCATACGCGAGGAGTCGTACTCGTTCATTTGGCAGCCGTGCGTTTTGATAAAGAGCTTCTTCGCCATCGGTACCTGTCATCTATGAGTCGTCGGGGGACGAGGGATGAATGAAAACATGAATGCAATCGTAATAGGCAGTGTAACGTGCTGCCATTGAATGGCAGCATTATACGGGCACAAGAAACCTGGGGCTAGCGTTCACCTACAATCGATACTTGACCCGAGCGTTTCAATCAGTATACTACGCACCGTGTTTGAGCAGTTCCTCGATAGCTCAGTTGGTAGAGCAAATGACTGTTAATCATTGGGTCGCAGGTTCGAGTCCTGCTCGAGGAGCCAACATACTGAAGTAGGTTGTATGTTACTTCCAGTGGCTTCGCTCTAAACACAGCAGCAAAATGTAATGTTCCTCGATAGCTCAGTTGGTAGAGCAAATGACTGTTAATCATTGGGTCGCAGGTTCGAGTCCTGCTCGAGGAGCCAAATTGCTGTTCTGCTGTCATTACCGTCTACGGTAAACGTTCCCCGATAGCTCAGTTGGTAGAGCAAATGACTGTTAATCATTGGGTCGCAGGTTCGAGTCCTGCTCGGGGAGCCATTTAGTTTTCTTCTTACTGTCTTTTGTCACCTTTCTCGTAAACATTGTTTACGCAGTCGTTAGCCTTAACCGACCGTTTCACATCTCTGCTATTTGTTGTTCATGATAACACTCAATGCCCTATGGCATCCTGGGTGATTTTTTGTGTCTAACGGTTAGGGGCGTATAGACTGTTTCGGTTACTCATTGTTTGGGAAGGTGCCCGTGGGAAAAGCTGCTAGCCTGCATGCACTGCAGGTATTCAAGTGCCTAAGTGACGAAACGCGGTTAATGCTAGTGCTGTTGATTGCTAGAGAGCAATCTCTGTGTGTATGTGAGATGACCTATGCGCTAGAAGAGTCGCAGCCTAAAGTGTCGCGACATTTGGCCCAGTTGCGCCAGTGTGGGTTGCTTATCGATCAGCGGGAAGGGCAGTGGGTTTACTATCGTTTGTCGCCTCAGCTGCCTGGGTGGGCGCAAGAGATTATTGATGCTGGTGCCGAAGGCAGTGCAGTGCGTATTCAAGCGCTGGCTCAGCGGCTAGCGAAAATGGGTGACCGACCGGCACGGCGGGCCGCGTTATGTTAACCGTTAGCCAATAAAAAACGCCGACCTGCAGGTCGGCGTTTCTGGTAATGGTAGCTTAACGCTTAACCATCCGCTGTGAGCCCTGAAGATGAGCATAGTCGAGTAAGATTTCGGCGGCTTCTAGTACATGGGCGCGATCAGCTGGCATGTCTTCATCCTTATCATCCTCGTTGGCAGCGTCTGTTTCACTGCCTTCAGGCTGTGAGTTATCACTGCGCGCGTCCATCCACTCGTCTAGCTCTGGCAGGTTTAAGGCGCGACGACGTTGGTTTTCAAGTGAAAGCTGCTCGGCTTCTTGAGCTTCTAGCTCCCGTTGGCGCTGTTCGCGGTTCAGGCTAACGCTGGTGTGCTGTTCGCGCAGTTGGCGGGCCAAGGTGGACTGGCGCTCTAAGTAGCGGAAGTTAGGATTCTCCTTGGCACGTTCTTGGTGTTGAGAAGTTAGTGCAGCGAGTGCGTTCTCAGGGGAGCCATAGCGGCGGTATTGAACGTTCTGTACGGTATCCCAAGCGAGCGCATTATCTAGGCTGCTTTCGCCAATGCGCTCTGGGTCAATCAGGCTGGGAAAAATAATGTCGGGTTCAACGCCGCGATTTTGGGTGCTGTCACCTGAAATACGGTAGAACTTGGCGCGGGTAAGCTTGATTTGACCATGGCTAAGATCGTTCAGAGTTTGCACGGTGCCTTTGCCAAAGGTGGGGGTGCCTACCACAATGCCGCGGCCATAATCTTGAATAGCACCGGCAAAAATTTCCGATGCTGAGGCGGAAAGGCGGTTAACCAGTACGGTCAGTGGGCCATCGTAAATCGTGCCTGCTTCGGTGTCGCCATAAAGCTGGATGCGCCCTTGGGCATCACGAACCTGAACGGTTGGGCCCCGGTCGATAAACAAGCCTATCAAAGAGTTGGCTTCTTGAAGTGCGCCGCCGCCGTTGTTGCGAAGATCCAGAACGATGCCTTCAACGCCTTCTTTCTTAAGGCTTTCAATTTCTCGGGCGACGTCGCGGGTGGTGCTGCGGTACTCTTCCTCACCTGCCTGCCAAGCGTCAAAGTCGACGTAAAACGTCGGAACGTCAATCACGCCGATGCGATGAGGTTTGCCGTCTCGCTCAATGTTAATTACTTCACTATGCGCTGCTTGGTCTTCGAGGCTGACGGTATCGCGGGTAATTTCAACAATTTGTGAGCGGGTCATATCCACTGCTTGGGCGGGTACCACGTCCAGGCGTACGACGGAGCCTTTAGGGCCACGAATTAGGTCAACGACATTGTCTAGGCGCATGCCTACCACATTGACCATGTCGCCTTCTTCTTGGCCCACGGCGATGATTCGGTCAGCGGGTTCAAGCACGCCCGCACGATCGGCAGGGCCGCCGGGTACTAGGCTGGAGACTTTGACGTATTCCCCGTCGGCTTGAAGTAGTGCACCGATACCCTCGAGTGAAAGGCTCATTTGAATATCAAATGATTCGCTCTGACGAGGGGAGAGGTAGCCGGTGTGAGGGTCGATAGTGCTAGATACTGCCGCCATGATTAGCCCGAAGACGTCTTCAGACTCAGACTGGCGCAAGCGAGAGAGCTGTCCTTCGTAGCGTTGGCGCAAATTATCTTCTATCTGCTCGTCATCTTGGTCGGTTAGGGCAAGCGTTAGCGCATCGTTTTTGAGCCGTTTGCGCCATAGTTCGTCTAATTCACTTTCGCGGGTTGCCCATGGGGCTTCTTCGCGGTCGACTTCTAAGCGCTCATCGCTATCGAATTCAAATGAGAGCCCTTCATTAAGACGCTCTAACAACCACTCAAGGCGTGCTGTGTGGCGCTCGCTAAGGCGATTATAAAGTGCAAACGCATCGTCAAGATCACCATCAAAAAGCGCTTCTGCCATATCGCGCTCTAAATGACGGTAAGGCTCTATATCGCGGTGCAATAGGTAGGAGCGCTGGCCGTCCAAAATGTCTAGATAGCGTTGGAAAGCTTCCGCTGACCACTGCTCGTCGAAATTAATATCAGCATAATGCCCATAGCGAAGTGAATCCGCTATTTCCACTGCCGCTTGGCGTTGTTCGTCGGTCGGCTCAAGTTGCGCCAGCGCTGCTGGGCTGGTAATTACCAGCATCACAGCAAGGGCGACCGAGCGCGAAAACGTTGCAAACAAGCTCATCAGTCAAGCTCTCCCGGATTTGTGTACACTCATTCTTCCCTAGACCCGCAGATAGCCTATGAGTTGCGTAGGCCGAGGGAGCATTGTAGCAGGTCATTTACCCTGTGATACTCAATCATTACTGTTATGAGGATTTCTATGTCCGAAGCTTTCAACGCGGATCGTGTAACGCGACTATGTGATTTTCTGCACCAGTCGCCCACGCCTTGGCATGCGACTCGCTGCATGGCGGAGCGTTTGGAGCAGGCGGGCTTTGTGCGCCTTGAGGAAACGACTAACTGGCAGCTTAAGCCGGGTAAGCGCTATTACGTGACGCGCAATGATTCGTCAGTGATTGCATTTCAGCTGCCTGCTGAGAAATTAACCAGCCTGCGTATGCTGGGTGCGCATACGGATAGCCCGGGGCTGCGTTTAAAGCCCAACGCCACCCAGTATGCAGCGGGATGGTTGCAGTTAGGGGTGCAGGTTTATGGTGGTGTGCTGTTAGCCCCGTGGTTTGATCGTGACCTGGGGTTGGCAGGGCGTGTGCATGTACGTCATGCAGATGGCCATTTAGAAAGTGTGCTGTTAAATATAGACCGACCAATCGCCATGGTGCCTAGTTTGGCGATTCATTTAGACCGCGATGTGAATGCTGGGCGCGTTATTAACCCGCAGACGCAAATGTCGCCCGTTGTGATGCAGAGTGATAGCGCGCAGCTTAGTGACTTATTGGCTGATTGGCTGGAAGAGCAGCATGGCCTACGTGCTGTGGAAGTCGTCGACTTTGAGTTGGGGTTTTATGACGTACAACCGCCATCATTGGTAGGGCTGCGTCAGGAGTTGGTCGCCAGTGCGCGGTTAGACAACTTATTGTCATGTTTTGTAGGGCTTGAGGCGTTGCTTGAATGTGATGCTAGCCAAGGAGCTCTGTTAGTCGCCAATGATCATGAAGAGGTGGGTAGTGCCAGTGCATGTGGTGCTCAGGGGCCCTTCTTGGGTGATGTGCTGAAGCGTTTAAATGCTCAAGTGGGTGGTGCTACTGAAGAGTCGCTGATTCAGCTGATTCAGTCATCACTAATGATTTCTTGCGACAATGCCCATGCTTTACACCCCAATTTCCAGGACAAGCACGACGAGCGTCATGGTCCTGCTATTAATGGTGGTCCAGTTATCAAGGTGAATGCCAATCAGCGCTATGCAACAAACAGTGTAACGGGGGCGCTGTTTCGGGATGTATGCCGTGAGGCGGATGTTCCCGTGCAGTCGTTTGTTACCCGCTCAGATATGGGCTGTGGTAGTACTATTGGGCCGATTACCGCTACTGAAGTGGGCGTGCCTACGATTGACGTGGGGCTTCCTCAGTGGGCAATGCATTCTGTTCGTGAAACAGCCGGCACCCGAGATGTTGATTATTTGACTCGGGCGTTGACGGTGTTTTTGAACCGTTCTGAGTTGCGTTGAGTATGGTTGTTTCTCGATAACGAAAAAGGCCCGCTGACGATGTCAGCGGGCCTTTACTATTCGTGTGGTGGCTACGCCCTGATTTGAACAGGGGACCCCATCATTATGAGTGATGTGCTCTAACCAGCTGAGCTACGTAGCCATTCAACGGGGGCGAATATTACTCAGTAGCCCGCCGTTCGTCAAGCGTTTCTTTTTATTGTCAGACGGTTGCCTGTCAGACGTTAAAACGGAAATGGATTACATCGCCATCTTTAACGATGTAATCCTTGCCTTCTAGGCGCCATTTGCCAGCGTCTTTAGCCCCTTGCTCGCCATTGAGTGAGACAAAGTCTTCGTAAGCAACCACTTCGGCGCGGATAAAACCTTTTTGGAAATCGGTGTGAATCACGCCCGCAGCTTCCGGAGCGCTGGCACCTTCTTTCACTGTCCAAGCGCGCACTTCTTTAACGCCAGCGGTGAAATACGTTTGTAGGCCAAGCAGGGCATAGCCTGCGCGAATAACGCGATCAAGTCCGGGCTCTTCCATGCCCATTTCGGCTAGGAACATGCTGCGCTCTTCGTCATCTAGCTCGGCGATCTCGGCTTCTAGCTGGTTGCATACCGGCACCACTGCTGCACCTTCTTCCGCCGCAATCTCGTTAACGATGTCCAGGTAAGGATTATTCTCGAACCCATCTTCATTAACGTTGGCAATGTACATCGTGGGCTTGAGCGTTAAGAAGCCGAAGCTCTTAACTTGGCGTTTTTCGTCTTCATCAAGACCAAAACTACGCAGCGGCATACCTTCAGCGAGGTGTGGCTGGATGCGGTCAAGAATCGCTTTGGTGGCAGTGGCATCTTTGTCGCCGCCTTTCACCGAGCGGACAAGGCGCTGGCTGGCTTTTTCGACGGTATCTAGGTCGGCAAGCGCCAGCTCCAAGTTGATAGTTTCAATATCCGCACGGGGATCCACCTGATTGGCAACGTGGATCACGTTGTCGTTATCAAAGCAGCGTACGACATGGGCGATCGCTTGGGTTTCGCGAATATTGGCCAAAAACTTGTTGCCCAAGCCTTCGCCTTTGGATGCCCCGGCGACCAAGCCTGCGATATCGACAAACTCCATCGTGGTCGGCAGCACTTTTTGTGGCTTGACGATCTCCGCAAGCTTATCAAGTCGCGGGTCAGGCATTGGAACGATGCCTACGTTCGGCTCAATGGTGCAGAAAGGGAAATTTTCTGCATCAATACCAGATTTGGTCAGCGCATTAAAAAGCGTGGATTTGCCTACATTGGGTAGACCGACGATACCGCAGTTAAAGCCCATAAATTACTTCCTGGCCGCTAGGGCAGCGCAACAAGGGAAGCGCCTGCCAATATTGAAAAAAAGGCGTGCTAAAACGCCTGATTTAAGGATGCTTATAAAGTGTGCTGCTATTTTACGCTATGAAGGCGGTTCATTGCTTTAGCCCAGTCGCCTGAGAGTGCAAGTGGCAGTGTCGCTAGGCACTCATCTAATGCGCTTTCAATGGCTTCCCGTTCGGCTTTGCCGGGGCGGCCAAGGACATAATTAACGACCTGGTGTGCCTCACCAGGGTGGCCAATGCCAATTCTTGCTCGGTGGAACTGTTTCTGATTGCCTAAAGCGCTAATGATGTCTCGCAGGCCGTTATGACCGCCATGTCCACCGCCGGTCTTATAGCGTGCCTGTCCTGGCGGAAGGTCTAGCTCATCATGGGCGACTAGTAGATTGTCAGGCGTTAGTTTGAAAAACTGTGCAAGCGCCGCGACGGCAGCGCCGCTACGATTCATAAAAGTAGTGGGGTTGAGAAGGTGCAGTTCATGGTCGCCAACACGTGCTTTGGCGTACAGGCCCAAAAACTTCTTTTCCGGGCGAAGTTCTGTATGTGCACTGCGTGCAATGGCGTCTACCAGCCAAAAGCCCGCATTGTGGCGAGTTGCATCGTATTCTGCACCGGGGTTGCCCAGGCCAATAATGGCCGTTACCTGGCTCATTGTCCCACCTCATAAAAAATTTCCAGAAGAAATTTTCGACGTCATGTCAGACCGCAAAAAAAAATCAAGCGCCGAAGCGCTTGATTTTATCATCCCTGGGCCATGCAGGCATGGCCCAGGCGGCACTGAAAAGCATCAGCTGGCAGCACCGTGACTAACGTTTACTCAGCGCTGGGCTCTTCTTCGCTTTCACCTTCGCTCTCTTCGTCATCACCGCCACGTACTTTTACTTTGGTGATGCTTAGGATGGCGTTGTCGTGCTCTTCACCGTGTGACAGATCAACAGACGTGACGCCCGCAGGCAAGGTCAGGTCAGACAGGTGAAGGGTGGTGCCCAGCTCAACGTTGCTGATGTCAACTTCCAGGAAGTCCGGAAGATCTTTCGGCAAGCAGCTGATGGCGACTTCGTTGGCCAGGGTGTGCAGTTCGCCACCTTGGTCTTTAATGCCTACACACTTCTCTTCACCAACGACGTGCAGCGGCACGTTCATGGTGATTTCGTGAGTGGCATCAACACGCAAGAAGTCAGCGTGAGTTAGCAGCGGTTTGAACGGGTGACGCTGTAGGTCACGAACAACCACTTGCTCTTCAGTACCGTCGATGACCAGTTTGATCACCGAAGAGAAGAAGGACTCGTCTTCAATCGCTTTGTAGAAAGCAGTTTTTTCTACAGAGATAGACTGAGCGCCTTTTTCACCGCCATAAACAACGGCCGGTACTTGTTGGTTCGCACGACGCAGGCGGCGGCTCGCACCTTTCCCCAGGTCGTTACGAACGCTGGCTTTCAGGATAAAATCAGACATTTAATTTGCCTCTTAGTTTAAGTAAGGAAACGCCGCCGTCCGCGACCAGACGACGACGCTTCCAGGGCCCCAGTAGGGGGCTATGACGTTAGGCGATTAATGGAACATCGCGCTAACGGATTCTTCGTTGCTGACCCGGCGAATGGCTTCCGCGATGAGTCCAGCAACGCTCAGCTGGCGAATTTTTCCGCTACGACGGGCAGTGTCGGAAAGCGGAATGGTGTCGGTCACGACAACCTCGTCCAGCACCGAGTTGGTGATATTGTCGACCGCAGGGCCAGACAATATCGGGTGTGTTGCATAAGCGACAACGCGGGCTGCGCCGTGATCTTTCAGCGCTTCGCCGGCTTTACAGAGCGTGCCAGCGGTATCAATCATGTCATCGACAACCACGCAGGTGCGGCCTTCGATCTCACCGATAATGTGCATTACCTGGGCTTGATTGGCCTGGGGGCGACGTTTATCGATAATGGCAAGATCAGCGTTCAGCTGTTTGGCGATAGCACGAGCGCGAACAACGCCGCCAACATCAGGGGAAACCACAACGAGATCGTCATAGTTCTGGCGCTCGATGTCGTCCAGCAAAATGGGCGAGCCGTAAACGTTATCAACCGGTACGTCGAAGAAACCTTGAATTTGGTCAGCGTGCAGGTCCATCGTCATGACGCGATCAACACCTGCTTTTACCATCATATCAGCGACAACTTTTGCTGAGATGGGAACGCGGGCAGAGCGGACACGACGATCCTGGCGTGCATAGCCAAAATAGGGAACGACTGCCGTAATACGGGCAGCTGAGGCGCGACGCAGGGCGTCGACCATCAGGATCAGTTCCATCAGGTTATCGTTCGTGGGGGCACAGGTGGATTGCAGGATGAACACATCCTTACCACGCACGTTCTCATTGATCTCGACCGCTATTTCGCCGTCGCTAAATTGACCGACCGTAGCATTACCCATACGGCTGTCTAAGCTCTCGGCAATCTTTTGAGCGAGTTCGGGATTGGCATTCCCGGTGAAAACCATCAATTTTGACACGCGCAGCCACCTTTGCAGTGTTGGGGATCAGGGGAGAAAACGCAGATCATAATTAGGTTGGCTGGGGTACCAGGATTCGAACCTGGGAATGCCGATACCAAAAACCGGTGCCTTACCACTTGGCGATACCCCAGCAATAAACCTAATGCGATGACCGGGCGCTTTCAGCGGCCCAGAGCATCTTGTAGGGGAGAGGTGTTGAGTCCGCGCGCTACCCATGAATGCCAATGTTGACCTGCCATATGTGCGACGGCTTGCGCGGCTTGTTGTGAATCGAAAGCCGCAAACAAACAGGCGCCGGTACCGGTCAACCGACTAGGTGCATGCTGCGTGAGCCAGTCCAATGCTTCCGCAATTGGCGGATAGCGTTTTTTGACGATAGCTTCGCAGTCGTTACGCCACTCCGGCGCTCCCCCCTGCAGTGCGCGCGCCATAGTAATGGGGAGGCTGTCGCGTGTCAATTCTGGGTCTTGGAAGATTGCTGGTGTTGAGACGCTAACGCCTGGATGGATTACCACGAACCAGGGGGTGTCTAGCATGACAGAAGTAAGTTTTTCGCCGACCCCTTCCGCCCAAGCGCTGTGACCGTGAACAAACACCGGAACATCAGCTCCCAGTGTTAGCCCCAGTTCCGCAAGCGTCGCATTGCTTAGACCTAGCTGCCATAAATGATTCAAACCGACCAGGGTGGTCGCTGCATTAGAGCTTCCTCCGCCAAGGCCGCCCCCCATCGGCAGGTGCTTTTCGATGGCAACTGAGACCCCTTGGTGGGTGCCGCTTGTCTGTTGCAATAGGTGTGCGGCCCGCACAATTAAATTGTCGTCGTGGGCAACGCCACTGAGAGCATTGGAAAGAGTAACAGCGCTGTCATTGCGCGGCGTGAAAGTAAGGTAATCGCACAAATCGATAAGCTGGAACAGCGTTTGCAACTCGTGATAGCCGTCTTGGCGACGGCCTACGATATGCAGCATACGGTTTAGCTTAGCGGGTGCAGGCAGTGTCAACGCCGGTGTTGTTGCTGGCATGTGATCTCTCTACTGGCCTAGGAGTCCTGGTTAGTGGATTGCCACTGATTGACTACTAGGGTGATACGCAGGTCGCCGTAGTTCATTACTAATCGGCGAGGTAGCCACATACCTTCTACTTGTTCCCAGTCACGGTAGTCGATTTCCCAACCATCTTGTTGTAAATGATTAGGGAAGCCGAGTTCGTCTGTCTCCAACTGGTAGCTGGCATGTGAGCCAGGCAGGCCGCGTACCCAGTCAGGCATGGCGCGAACCGGCAGTGCCCAGCCAAGTTGATCTTCCATTAATGCTTCCGGCGTTTCTGCTTCAAAGCGACCATCACTCGTCGTTAGCGAAAAGCGCCCTTCACGACCTTCTAACACACTACGTCCGCCGCCAAAGGGGCCGCTGATCAGCATGCGAAAATAGTGGGGGTGTTGATTCCAGTCTAGATTAGCGCTGGTATTCTCCTGGGGGGTGCGAAGCCCTGCTTTACCCACGAGTGTCCAGGTATCGAAGGCTTCAACGTCTGCCTGCTGGCGTTCCCATTGCCCAGCCTGACGCCCGCCATCGTCAACAGGGGCTTGTGTGGCGCAACCGGCAAGCGCTAATAGCGCAAGACCGGCCATTAACAAGCGGGTTGAGCGACTGCATATCGATGAGCGGTTCGCGGGCAGGGAATTGGTCAACATAAACTAGCTCCATGTTAATACTGCGTAAAATATCTTTTATATAAGGATGCCGTATTAGGGCGCGCTTAACGGTGTTAGTTCAGGGTAGCGCTCAAGTAAGTCATCAATTTGCGGGTGGTAGCTTGCCCGCTGAAGAATTCGTTCAATAAGTTGGCGTGCTTCTTCGCTGCGCCCTAGCATATGAAGCACTTCGGCCAAATGGGCGGCGATTTCTTGATCAGGCATCTGTGCGTAGGCACTTTCTAACCATGCCAGTGCATCGTTGGGCTTACCAAGCCGAAAATAGACCCAGCCCATACTGTCGAGTATTGCGGGGTTGCTGGGATCTTCTTCATAGGCACGCTCAATCAAGTCACGCGCTTCTTCAAGACGCCCCTGTAAATTCAGGTCAGCAAGCGTGTAGCCCAATGCGTTTAATGCATCTGCATTATCAGGTTCGGTATGCAGTATTTGGCGCAGGTCGCGTTCCATCGCTTCAATATTGCCCGTTTCCCAGGCACGCATTGCCCTTAGGTAAAGCAGGTTGGTGTCATCTGGCGTACGAGTGAGCTCTCTATCGAGCAGTGCTGTCGCATCTTCTTGCAGATTAAATTCATCTAATAGCTGTATTTCTAGCATTACCAGCTCGCCGAAGTAGGCGTCATGGCGCATTCGCTCAATACGAAGCATGGCGCGAGCATCTAGCAGGCGATCATTTTCAATCAGCATGCGCGCAGCGGCGGCTCGGGCAGGTAGAAACTCATTGCCGCCTTGTACTTGCCGATAATAAAGCAGCGCGTTATCGACTTCTTCTTGGGATTGAGCAATGGCTCCCAACAAGAAGTAGGCAATATTAGGTACGCGATCCTGGCCAATAAGAGGTTGCAGTAGTCGATACGCTGGCTCGCTATGGCCTTCTTCCAGATAGAGTTGGGCGAGAGCAATACGTAATTCTTCGTTACCACCATGTGTTTCTAGCAGTGTATTGGTTTGTGTTTCCGCAGCGGCAATGTTGTTCAGACGAATTTCAGCCTGGGCCAGCATTAATATAAAACGGACATCATCAGGCGCTAAGTTTAGCCCCTGCTGAGCGGCTCGCTGAGCCCCCCGATGATCTCCTGTCTCTAATGCCAGCCGTGCCTTAGCAAGCCACAAAGCGGCAGATTCAGGCGAAAGTTGGGTTACTTGATCCAGATGCTGTTGTGCTTGACGCGTTTGCCCCAGCGCTGACTCGATCAGTGCGGCGCCAAGCAAAACATCGCTATAAAATTCATTTTGCTGAGCGCTAGGCTGGGCAAGATAATCGCGCAGTGGCTGAATTAGCAGGTTCAGTGGTGCCTCTTCGGCCACAGCAGCTTCAGAAAAAGCGGCTATTTCACCATTGCCTCCTGCTTGGGTGATCGCTAGGCGCTGCTCTAAGCTATCCAGCCAATCTCCCCGTTGTAACGAGAGTGTTGCTAGCAGCCTGTTTGGAAGCTCTGCCTGAGGCGCTAGTTCACGCCAACGTATTGCTGAGGCTTCCATCAGCGCAACATCATTGCCAAAGCGCGCTGCAAAGGTGGCGCGCTCGGCTAACGCGGGATTGCTATAGCGTCTAGCGGCTTCCAGGTAGCCTTGGCTGGCGTAGCGATAATCGCCCCGTTGGCCAGCAAGTTCTGCAGCCAGCAGTGAGCGAAGACTTTCAGCATCCAGTCCGCGCGTAATCGGCGGTGCTGACTGCATAGGGTCGTAAGCACCATTCTGGAACCCCTTCTCTAAGGAAGAGGGGGACAGCTGGCAGCCGCTCATCAGTAGCGTTGCGGCC
Source organism: Halomonas sp. TD01 (assembly GCF_923868895.1). Taxonomy (GTDB): domain Bacteria; phylum Pseudomonadota; class Gammaproteobacteria; order Pseudomonadales; family Halomonadaceae; genus Vreelandella. Next base: position 4,100,241 of record NZ_OV350343.1, on the reverse strand, counting down.
AAGGGCAGTAGGGGTAAACCCGGTAACGATAGGGGGTGACCCAGTAGTGTCGCGCGAAGGGGCATGCGTCTCTCGATCAGGTGGCCGAGTGCTCAGCATAGCGGCTTGGTTGCCTGCGGCAAAGTGGTGTGCGCCAGAACATGCTGTGCTGTGATAGGATATTACACCTTGAAAACGAGGTGGGGTGGCGCAATCCATGGTATCTATTCATAGTATCTGCCCACTCTTTAGACTTGCTATAGCAAGCTCCAAACATTCAGATCGATAAGTGACGTGACGACCGATCCACTAGCGAAGACGCATAACGCATGACGCTTCTTGCCCTGGGAATAAATCATCGTACTGCCAGCGTGGCCGTACGTGAGCAGGTTGCTTTTACGCCAACGCAGCTGGAAAGCGCGTTGACGGAACTGCGTAACCTGCCACAAATCAGCGAAGCGGCAGTGCTTTCGACGTGCAACCGTACCGAGCTTTATTGCGTGACGGATGCTGCCGGAGAGCATGCCGTGCTGGATTGGCTTGGGCGCTTTCATAATTTGCGCGTCGAAGATCTTTCCCGCTGCGCCTACCATTATCTTGACAACGATGCTGCGCGTCATCTGATGCGTGTTGCCGTTGGCCTAGACTCTATGGTGCTGGGCGAGCCACAAATACTCGGTCAGTTAAAGGATGCTTATCAGCAGGCCCGCCAAGCCAATGGCTTGGGTGGCGAATTGGAGCGGTTATTTCAACACACCTTCGCGGTAGCCAAACAGGTGCGCACAGAAACGGGCATTGGCAAAAATCCTGTATCGGTCGCGTATGCTGCTGTCAGTATGGCTAGCCGTATTTTTGATGATTTTAGCCGTGCCAGAGCGCTCTTGATCGGGGCGGGAGAAACTATTGAGCTGGTTGCGCGTCATCTTCATGAAGCCGGTGTGCGGCATCTAACGGTAGCTAATCGTACCCGTGAACGTGCCGAGCGAGTGTCTGCACCGCTGGGTGGTTCTGCTATTACGCTGCCAGAAATACCGGAGGCGTTAGAGCAGGCTGATATCGTCATATCTTCCACTGCTTCGCCGCTGCCTATTCTAGGGAAGGGAATGGTAGAGCGTGCGCTGAAAAAGCGCCGCCACCGCCCAGTGTTTATGGTGGATATCGCGGTACCGCGTGATATTGAGCCAGAAGTGGGTGAGCTTGCAGATGTCTTCCTTTATACCGTTGATGATTTACAAGAGGTCATCGAAGAGAATCGCCGTCACCGTCAAGTCGCCGCCGATCAGGCAGAATCACTCATCGAGCATGGGGTGGGTAGTTGGCAGCATGAGCGCCGAATCCGTAATGGCGGTGAGCTTATTCGCGACTATCGACGTCACGGTGAGGCCATTCGTGACCACTCTCGTGAGCAAGCCCTTGAACGGTTAGCAAAGGGGGAAGACCCTGCCAAGGTGATTGAACGTTTAGCTCACCAACTAGCGAATCGTTTAATGCACCAGCCTACGCTTGCCTTGCGCGACGCTGCATCCCAAGAAAATAACGAATTGCTGAATGCCGCGCCCAATATACTACTGCCTGCTAAGCCTGCCTTTGAGCAACCAGTGGCCGCGGTAAAACGCCAGAAGGATGATACACCCGCATGAAAGAGACTTTGCGCCAACGCCTAGATAGCTTTGCCGACCGCTTCGAAGAGCTGGCAATGTTGCTATCTGATCCAGAGGTGATTAATAACCAGCAGCGTTTTCGCGACTACTCCCGTGAGTACGCTGAATTAGAAGAGCTGGTCGCCGCCTGGCAGCGCTACGGAGAGGTAGAAAAAAGCATCGAAGAAGCCGTGCAATTAAGCCGCGACAGCGACCCTGAAATGCGCGAGCTGGCAGAAATGGAAATCAATGATGGGCGCGAGCAGCTTGAAGCGTTGGATATTGAGCTGAAGCGCTTGCTAGTGCCCAAAGACCCCGACGATGGCCGCGGCGTGTTCTTGGAAGTGCGTGCCGGGACGGGGGGGGATGAAGCCGCTATATTTGCTGGTGATCTGTTTCGCATGTACTCACGTTATGCTGAAAAACGTGGCTGGCGCGTTGAAGTCGTCAGTGCAAGTCATGGTGAGCAGGGCGGTTACAAAGAAGTTATTTCTCGAGTGAAAGGCGACGGTGTATACGCGCGCTTGAAATTTGAATCTGGTGCGCACCGTGTACAGCGAGTGCCAGCGACGGAGTCGCAAGGCCGGATACATACGTCTGCCTGCACGGTGGCGGTTATGCCCGAGGTGGAGGACGTGGGCGATATCGATATTAATCCTTCGGATTTGCGCGTCGATACTTATCGTTCCAGTGGCGCGGGCGGTCAGCACGTCAACACTACCGATTCTGCTATTCGTATTACTCACCTGCCTACCGGTGTGGTAGTGGAGTGTCAGGAAGAGCGTAGTCAGCACAAAAACCGTGCAAAGGCGATGTCGTTGCTGGCAGCCAAACTCAAACGCAATGCGGTTGATTCACAGCGCCAAGAGCAAGCCGATGCCCGCCGCTCCTTGGTAGGTTCGGGGGATCGCAGTGAGCGCATTCGGACTTACAATTTTCCCCAAGGCCGGATTACCGACCACCGTATTAACCTGACGCTCTATAAGCTAACGGAAATTATTACCGGTGAGCAGCTCGATGATGTGATTGAACCGCTGATTCACGAATATCAAGCAGAGCAGCTTTCGGCCCTTCAGGACGCTTAATGAGCTTTGATGTTCCGACCTTCGATGCGCTTTTGCGACGAGCGACGACTCGGCTGCAAGCGGTGGGTTCGCTTTCTCCCAGAATTGATGCCGAGGCACTGCTAAGCCACGCAACGGGCCATGACCGTACGTGGCTGTATACCTGGGGAGACCGTGAGTGTCCTCTCTGGGAGCAGGCACGATTTGATGCGTTGGTGGCCGCGCGTGCCCAGGGAATGCCGGTTGCTTATTTGACCGGTGAGCGAGAGTTTTGGGGGCTGCGACTTGCGACATCGCCAGAAACGCTGATTCCCCGGCCTGATACAGAAACTCTGGTGGAAGCTGTTCTCATGCATGCCCAGGCGACGGCGGGAAGATTGCTGGACCTTGGTACCGGCACTGGCGCTATTGCGCTTGCTTTTGCCAGCGAAAAACCTAGCTGGCAGGTAATGGGGGCGGATATTCGTCCAGAAGCGGTGGCGCTTGCAACGCGCAACGCTCAAGCACTGAAGATCGTTAACACCCAGTTCGTGGTTAGCGATTGGTTTAGCGCCTTTGCTCAGCCTTCCCCAACGACTGTTTTCGATATCATTGTTAGTAACCCGCCCTATATCGCTGCCGATGATCCGCATTTACGCCGGGGTGATGTACGTTTTGAGCCATTATCGGCGTTGGTAGCCGATGCTGACGGCATGGCTGATTTGCTGCATTTGATTACCACCGCGCGGGGGTATCTTTCCCAAGGCGGCTGGCTTGCCCTGGAGCATGGTTATACTCAAGCGGCCAATGTGCGTACTGCGTTAGCGCGTGCTGGCTTCCAAAACGTTGAAAGTGTGCAAGACGTTGGAGGCCATGAACGGGTTACCCTGGGTCACCTTTAATAACTGCCTTGATTCATCAGTATTGGATCCTGCCATGAAACCAAAAAATAGAACGCTGGACCGGATCGATCTTAAAATTTTGCGCTGTCTGCAGGAAAATGCGCGAATTTCCTATGTCGACCTTGCCGCTGAAGTCGGCTTATCCACAACCCCTTGTTTAGAGCGTGTTAAACGCCTTGAACGCGCGGGCATTGTCCGCGGTTATCAAGCCATTCTTGATCCACAAGCGCTGAAAGCCAATCTGCTAGTGTTCGTGGAGATTAGCCTGGAAACTCAGTCGCCTACTGTGTTTGACGAGTTTCGTCGGGCGGTTGAGAAACTACCTCAAATCCAAGAGTGTCACTTGGTCTCCGGCCAGTTTGATTATATTTTGAAATGCCGAATTCCTGAGATGTCCGCTTACCGACAGCTGCTAGGCGATGTAGTACTGACGCTGCCTGGGGTAAAAGAGTCCAAAAGCTATGTGGTAATGGAAGAAGTGAAAGAGAGCTTCAACTTGCACATACCCGATTTCGAGGAATTTGAGGATAAGTAATTCCATGATGGATGATCAGGCGCTGCTGCGCTATAGCCGCCAAATTATGCTACCCGAGGTTGATATTGAGGGGCAGGAGCGGCTAAGAAATGCTCATGCTCTGATTATCGGTGCTGGTGGGCTTGGGTCTCCCGTGGCGCTTTACTTAGCGGCCGCTGGCGTGGGCAAAATCACTATTGCTGATGCCGACACGGTAGAGTTGTCAAACCTGCAGCGCCAGATCGCTCACCAGCAGGCGAGTATCGGCTCCAATAAAGCGCAGTCAGCAAAAGCGAGCATGCAGGCACTTAACCCTGATTGCCATGTTATTGCTTTGGAACAGCACGCCGATGGCGAGGCGCTTAAGGCGCTGGTAGCGTCAGCAGATGTCGTGTTGGATTGTACGGACCGTTTTTCGAGCCGTTATGCGATTAATGCTGCCGCTCAGCAGGCTGGTGTGCCACTTGTCTCAGGAGCGGCAATTCGTTTCTCTGGGCAGTTAGCCGTCTTTGATCCTCGCAACCCTGCCTGCCCCTGTTATGCGTGCCTGTATCCTCCTGGCGATAGTGAAGATGAAGCCTTGAGTTGTGCTGAAAGCGGGGTAATGGCGCCACTGGTAGGATTGATTGGCTGCTTTCAAGCGATAGAGGCTTTTAAGCTGTTGAGTGGCGCAGGAAAGCCGCATCAAGGACTTTCCACCTTTGAGGGCTTGAGCGGCCAGTGGCGTCACTTCCAAGTGCCTCGTGACCCTGCTTGCTCCGTGTGCGGTCACGCTGGTTAACCATACGGATAAAAAAACGCCCGCTGGGCAGCGGGCGTGACGTCACGGTCTTTACGTCAAAGGAAACAGCCTAATGGGCGGCAGGGGGTCCGCCCCTCAGGCTAGTTAATGTCGAATCAGATTAGTGGCGAATCAAATAATCAAACGCGCCAAGTGATGCTTTTGCGCCTTCTCCCATGGCGATAATGATTTGCTTATACGGCACTGTCGTGACGTCGCCTGCGGCAAACACACCGGGTACCGACGTCATGCCGTGAGCATCGACGATGATTTCACCACGGGGCGACATTTCAATCGGTGAGCCTTTCAGCCACTCTGTATTGGGCACTAAGCCAATTTGAACAAAGATGCCTTCCAGCGCGATGGTTTTAAGCTCATCGGTGTTGCGATCTTTGTAGGTTAAGCCGTTTACGCGACTGCCGTCGCCCGCCACTTCTGTGGTTTGAGCGTTTAAAATAACGTCCACGTTGGGCAGGCTCTTCAGCTTTTTCTGAAGCACGGCGTCTGCACGCATTTCACCCATAAACTCTACTAGGGTGACGTGGCCCACAATGCCAGCCAAATCGATGGCCGCCTCAACGCCAGAGTTGCCGCCGCCAATCACAGCCACACGTTTGCCTTTGAATAACGGGCCATCGCAGTGGGGGCAGTAGGCGACGCCTTTGTTGCGATACTGTTGCTCGCCAGGCACATTCATCTCGCGCCAGCGCGCACCGGTTGCCAGTACGATCGTTTTACTCTTCAGCTTGGCGCCAGACTCGAAGATTATTTCGTGTAAATCACCTTCGTTTTCAGCAGCTTTAAACGTCGTGGCGCGCTGAAGATTCATGACGTCAACGTCATACTCTTTAACATGCTCTTCCAGAGCGCTAACCAGTTTAGGGCCTTCGGTATGGCTGACTGAGATAAAGTTTTCAATGCCCATGGTGTCTGCCACCTGTCCACCGAAACGCTCAGCAGCAATGCCTGTGTTGATTCCTTTACGAGCAGAGTAGATCGCCGCTGACGCACCAGCAGGGCCACCACCGATCACCAGCGTATCAAAGGCGGCTTTTTCGCTAAGCAGTTTCGCTTCCCGTTCAGCAGCGCCCGTATCCACCTTGGCTAGAATCTGCTCTAGGGTCATACGTCCCTGGTCAAACGGTTTGCCGTTTAAATAGATGCTGGGAACTGACATGATTTCCCGAGCTTCGACTTCATCTTGGAACAGTGCGCCATCGATCGCCACGTGACGAACGTTCGGATTGAAAATCGCCATCAAGTTGAGCGCTTGAACCACGTCTGGGCAGTTCTGGCAGGAGAGCGAGTAATACGTCTCGAACAGCATTTCGCCGTCGAGCGATTTGATTTGATCTAGCAGTTCCTTGGACGTTTTTGGTGGGTGTCCACCCACTTGCAGCAATGCTAGCACCAACGAGGTGAACTCGTGCCCCATGGGGATCCCAGCAAACACCACACCGGTTTCTTCGCCGGGACGGTTAATGGCAAATGACGGCTTGCGATTATCTTGGCCGTCAGTTTGCAGCGTAATCTTGTCACTTAGGCTGCTGATGTCTTCGAGCAGGCCTAACAATTCACGTGACTTGGCACCGTCATCGAGGGACGCAACGATCTCGAACGGTTGAGTCACTTTTTCTAAATAAGCTTTCAACTGATTTTTTAAATTGGCGTCCAGCATGACAGTGGCTTCCTCGCAGTCAGCAGTAATGAGCTTTCAACCTAAAACGCTCGCAGCTGTCGACAGACCGCAGCATGAGAAAGAGCGATAGGGAAAACGATGGTTGCGTTAACACGGGTACTCAAAGAAAGACACCCGGGTATGCCCGGGTGTCGTGCTGCCTTAAGGGGCTACCCTGAATCGGCAGCAGTAGGCCTTTAGATTTTGCCTACGAGGTCCAGAGACGGAGCAAGTGTCTCTTCACCTTCTTTCCATTTGGCTGGGCATACTTCGTTCGGGTTCTCACGAACGTACTGGGCAGCTTTTACTTTGCGCAGTAACTCTTCAGCGTTGCGGCCGATGTTGCCAGCGTTAATTTCGACGATCTGAATTTTGCCGTCGGGATCAACAACGAAGGTGCCACGCTCTGCAAGGCCTGCTTCTTCGATCAGTACTTCGAAGTTGCGGGAAATTTGTAGGGTCGGATCAGCAATCATCGGGTACTGCAGCTTGCCGATGGTCTCAGAGCTGTCGTGCCAAGCTTTGTGAGTAAAGTGGGTGTCAGTAGACACGCTGTAGATTTCAACACCTAGCTTTTTAAATTCAGCGTAGTTGTCAGCTAGGTCGCCAAGTTCTGTCGGGCAAACAAACGTGAAATCGGCGGGATAAAAGAAGAAAATAGACCACTTACCTTTCAAGTCTGCTTCAGTAACGTCGATAAATTCACCGTTCAGGTAAGCAGTCGCTTTAAACGGTTTTACTTCAGTATTGATCAAGGACATTTAGAACGTCTCCAAAATAAGTGGATGGCAGTAGAAAAGCTTGTTGCTGATGATAACCAACTACGACTAATAGCTAAAATTGTAAAAACTCATCTAAATGATAGATATAGGCTATGAGTGCGTATTTTTGAGAGTTGGCTACTCTACAAGTGGGGTCGCGGTAAGCAGAATACAAGAATTTTTCACATGGGCTTGCGATAGACGACGCTGCACCGCAGAATTCGCTCGTCTGGCATAGTAGCCACAGCCGTTCCTGATGTTTTGGCGTAAGCTAGACGTCTGAATAATCTGGCAGTTAATGGCTTGATTTTTTGCGATATCGGTTTTTATAAGGAGTAGTGAGATGGGGAATATTCACAAACTTTCAGTGGCCGTTACGGCCCTCTCTTTTGCCGTAGCGGCTGCTAGTGCCCAAGCGAATGAAGTGCGAGTTTACAACTGGTCCGACTACATCGCCCCTGAAACGCTTGAAAAGTTTACCGAGCGCACCGGTATTGAAGTGACCTATGATGTTTATGACAGCAATGAAATCTTAGACGCTGCGCTTCTGTCAGGCCGTTCTGGCTACGATGTTGTCGTTCCTTCTACCCATTATTTTACGCGACAGTTAAAAGCAGGCGTTTATCAGCCACTGAATCATGAGTTGCTGCCCAACCTGGGCAATCTTGATGCGGAGCTAATGAGTAATCTGGAGGGCATTGATAAAGGCAGTGAGTACTCTGTGCCTTATATGTGGGGCACCAACGGGCTTGGCTACAACGTTGACCGTGTTACCGAAATCTTAGGTGACGATGCTCCCGTTGATAGCTGGGCACTGTTATTTGATCCAGAAATTACCAAACAGCTTAGTGATGCTGGCTGTGGATTAGCCATGCTGGACTCTGGCGATGAAATGCTTTCTCCTGCTATGGCGTACCTTGGCCTGAGTCCACTGAGTGAAAACATTGAAGATCTTGAAGCGGGTGGCGAGCTAATCGCTAACATCCGCGATAACATTACCTATTTCCACTCGTCTCGTTACGTTTCCGACTTAGCAAATGGCGATATTTGTGTGGCAGCAGGTTATTCCGGTGATATTTTCCAGGCGGCTGACCGTGCCGAAGAAGCCGGTCGTGATTTCACCATTGGCTACAGCATTCCTAAAGAAGGTGCTGCGCTGTGGTTTGATATGATGGCCGTTCCTGCAGATGCCCCAAATACTGAAAATGCTCACGCGTTTATTAATTTTATTTTAGAGCCGGAAATTGCGGCTGAAATTAGTGAATATGTGCGTTATGCCAACCCTAACGCAGCGGCAAATGAGTACCTGTCTGATGAGTTGCTAAATGATCCTGCCGTATATCCTGAAACGGATGTCATGCAAAACCTCTACGTTGCGGTAGAGAAGCCTCAAGATGTTCAGCGCGCGCGTACGCGTATCTGGAATCGCGTCAAATCAGGTCGTTAATTTAGTCAACGCTTAACAGCGAGCCAAGCGAATGCTGGGCTCGCTGTTACTTTTTTAACGCCCGGTTTCCGGGCCTTTTGATGGGAGTGGCGAATGGTCACTACGCCCCTGTCGAACGAGCCGTCATCCTCTTCTGCGGCAACTCCTCCCGCTGCTCAGCGTGCTCAGGGAAAAACGCCAAGGTTTGCAGAAGATATTGTGCTTGAGGTAAAGCGCTTAAGTAAGCGCTTCGACGATGCGCTTGCGGTCGATGATGTTAATTTGCAGGTAAAGCGCGGCGAAATTTTCGCCTTGCTAGGTGGGTCAGGATCAGGCAAGTCGACGTTGTTGCGCATGTTGGCAGGGTTTGAAACGCCCAGCGAAGGGCGGATTCTGCTAGGCGGTGAAGATATCACCTCTATGCCGCCGCATAAGCGTCAAATCAATATGATGTTTCAATCCTACGCGTTATTTCCCCATATGACGGTAGCGCAAAACATCGCCTTTGGGCTTAAGCAGGACAAGCTAACAAAGGCAGACGTCGATGCGCGTGTCGCACAGATGCTCAAACTAGTGCATATGGAACGTTTTGCTAAGCGTAAACCGCATCAGCTTTCCGGCGGGCAGCGTCAACGGGTCGCGCTTGCACGTTCGCTGGCCAAACGTCCCAAGCTGCTGTTGCTGGATGAGCCGATGGGGGCGCTAGATAAAAAGCTGCGGACTGAAATGCAGCTCGAGGTAGTCGAGATCATTGAGCAGGTAGGTGTTACCTGCATCATGGTCACCCACGACCAAGAAGAAGCCATGACCATGGCGGACCGTGTTGCGATTATGGCCGATGGTTGGATCGAGCAGGTGGGCTCACCGGTCGATATTTATGAAAGTCCAGCCAGCCGAATGGTGGCGGAGTTTGTCGGTACGGTGAATCTATTCGAAGGTGAAATCGTCGAAGACGCTGCGGACCATTGTCGCATTGCATCACCCGCATTATCTCGACCGATCTATATTGATCATGGCATTACCACCCAGGCGGTAGATCGCCGTGTGTGGGCTGCGCTGCGCCCTGAGAAAATCTGGTTAACCCGTGAGCAACCATCCGCAAAGTATAACTGGGAAGCGGGCAAGGTTGACGATATTGCTTACTTGGGAGGCTACTCGCTTTATTACGTGCGAACTGCCTCTGGGCAAATGATCAAAGTGAGTATGGCCAATACGGAGCGGCGTGGTGATCGCCCAACCTGGGAGGATAGTGTTTATGTCTATTGGGAAGATCACAGCGCTATCGTGCTGAACCGCTAATGTCTCAGTGGCTGACAGGAGATTGCCAATCATGATGCCATCTCGCATTGCAGGCTTCGTAAAGCGGTTGCAATTAGGTCGTCGCGCGGTTATCGCGCTTCCGCTTCTGTGGCTTACGCTGTTCTTTTTGTTACCGTTTGCGCTAGTCCTAAAGATTAGCCTTTCGGAAGCCGCGATTGCTATTCCGCCCTATGGACCGCTGGTTGAGTATGCTGACCAAACGCTCAATATCTTTTTGAATTTGGGCAACTATCTGTTTTTGTTATCGGATTCTCTCTATGTGGCGGCCTACTGGGGCTCGATAAAAACCGCGTTTGTAGCAACAGCAGTATGCCTGTTGATTGGCTATCCAATGGCGTATGCAATGGCCCGTGCCCCTGGGCGCTGGCAGCTTATTCTGCTGCTGTTGGTGATGCTGCCGTCGTGGACGTCGTTTTTGATTCGCGTCTATGCGTGGATGGGTATTTTAAGTAATAGCGGATTGATCAATAACTTATTGCTGGGAATGGGGCTGATCGATTCTCCGCTACGCATGATGAACACTCAGTTTGCTGTCATTATCGGCATCGTGTACGCCTATCTACCGTTTATGGTACTACCGCTTTATGCTCATCTAACACGGTTAGATAACTCGCTGCTAGAAGCAGCGTCTGATTTGGGTTCGCGCAAGCTTAATACCTTTATCAAAGTCACGCTGCCGCTCTCTATGGGGGGAATTATCGCAGGTTCTATGCTGGTGTTTATTCCTGCGGTAGGTGAGTTCGTTATCCCTGAGCTGCTCGGGGGCCCCGATACGCTAATGATTGGTAAAGTGCTGTGGGAAGAGTTCTTCTTAAATCGCGATTGGCCGGTGGCTTCGGCGTTAGCCATGGTGATGCTATTGCTGCTGTTAATTCCCATTGTGTGGTTCCATCGCTACCAGTCACGGGAGCTTGAATAATGATGAGACTGCGTCGACGTCCAAGCTTTACCTCCGTGATGTTGGTGTTGGGCCTATTGTTTCTTTATTTGCCGATGGTGGTGTTGGTGGTTTACTCCTTCAATGCCTCGCGGTTAGTGACGGTGTGGGCGGGATTTTCCACACAATGGTATGGCGAACTATTCCGTGATCAACAGATCCTTTCCGCGGTATGGACGAGCCTGAAAATTGCCTTTTTAGCGGCGAGTATGGCGGTGTGCTTGGGAACGGTAGCAGCCTTTGTAATGACTCGTTATGGTCATTTCAGGGGTAAGACGGCGCTGTCGAGCATGGTTACCGCGCCGCTCGTGATGCCGGAAGTTATCACAGGACTATCGTTATTACTGCTGTTCGTGCAGATGGCTCAACTGATCGGCTGGCCAGCTGATCGCGGCATGGCCACTATCTGGATCGCTCACACTACGTTTTGTAGTGCGTATGTTGCGGTGGTTGTAGCAGCTCGTTTGCGTGAAATTGATCGTTCTATTGAAGAAGCCGCCATGGATTTAGGCTCGCCGCCAGTGAAGACCTTCTTCTTTATTACGCTGCCGGTTATTTCGCCTGCATTAGCAGCGGGGTGGTTGCTGGCATTTACTCTTTCACTGGATGACTTGGTTATTGCCAGCTTTGTCTCTGGCCCCGGAGCGAATACGCTGCCAATGGTGGTGTTTTCGTCGGTACGTATGGGGGTTTCACCTAAGATCAATGCGCTGGCAACACTGATTATTCTGACGGTATCGCTGGCAACGTTATTGGCGTGGTACTTCATGCGCCGTGGTGAAGCAAAACGAAAAGCGCTGCTGCGCCAAGCTGAGAGCGCTTAGCGACTAAGGCGTTAAAGTACATCGTCGTCTCGGCCGGTAAGTACTGCTTCTAGCTCACCGCTCATTAGCGAGACAATGATATGTAATTGAATCGGTGCGCAGCATTGGTGACAATCCTCCCAGGTATCGTGGCTACCTTGGGAGGTGTCGATCAGGAAAGTGAGTGGTGTATCGCAGTAGGGGCAGTAAAAGTCATGATTTACTAGCGCGTCATCCTGCATGGCCGTTTCCCCTTAATGTAATTGCTAATACTGGTTCTGGAAATATCAGCTTGGGAGATAACCGTTCTAAAGACAACCGTTCTGAATACAGCCCTTCTAAGATAATAGTGTAGCAGCGGGCCCGCCTGGTAGGACATGTGAGTAATGAATCAGGTAGGATGATAACGTATTCCTTAAAGCCACCTAGAGATGAGTGCGATGATGATACGACACATGGCAGTAGCGGCCTTTTTGGCCTTCCCGATGGTCGCTCAGGCAGAAACCCCTAACGTCACGCCTGGCGAGTGGGAGTTTGTCAGCGTGACCAGCATGAGTGGCGACATGCAAATTCCGGATCAAACGGAGACCGAGCGTCAGTGCATTACCCAAGAAGAGCTGGATAGTGCTGAGTTTGGCTTTATTGAAGAGGAAGAGGGCTGCGAGCTGCTCAACCAGGATATGAACGCCGATGGCCTTTCCTACAGCATGGTTTGCCGTGCCGATGGGGGTGAAGCGACTATCGACGGCGAAATGCGTTTTATGGGTGAGCAGATCGAAGGCAACGTGGATATATTCACTCAGTCGCCGATGGGTGAGCTGACCATGAATACAGTGATTGAAGGCGAGCGTATTGGTAACTGCGATTAAGGCGTCAGTTAGCGTATCTTCATGACCTGAAACAAAAGGCGCCCGTGTGGCGCCTTTTGCTTGGTGTGAGGGGTGAGTGATAGCGCTTTGTACCGTTTCCTAATGGCCAAAGTTAACGCTCGGGAGTATTCAGCGGCGTATGGTGAGCGGTAGGGGCGCTGGCTATTTCCTCTTCTAGCTGGCGCTTAACTGCCCCTGGCGAGCCTGAGTAACGTGCAAGCAGGTCATAAGCCACGGGTACTACAAACAGGGTAAACATCGTCGCAGAACCGACGCCCGCTATAATGACGGTGCCGATGACTAGTCGTGACTCCGCTCCTGGGCCGCTTGATAGTATCAGCGGTATCGCGCCCGCCATCGTAGTGACTGCTGTCATTAGAATCGGCCGCAGGCGTGTCACCGCCGCTTCAACCAAGGCAGAGCGAAACGCCTGACCCTCGTCGCGTAGCTGGTTGGCAAACTCAACAATCAGAATGCCGTTTTTAGCCGCAAGGCCAATCAGCAGTACTAAGCCTACTTGGCTGTAGATATTGAGCGACTGTCCGCTTAGCAGCAATGCAAGCAGTGCGCCACTCATGGCTAACGGGACGGTCAGCATAATAACAAATGGGTGAATTAGGCTTTCAAACTGAGCAGCGAGTACCAGGAAAACCACCACGGCACCCAGCACTAATAAGAACATAGTGGCGCCACTGGCCTGTTGGAAATCGCGTGAAGGTCCAGCAAGGTTCGTTTGTACCTCTTCAGGCAGTACGTTGTCGGAGGCTTGTTGTAAGTACTCCAGCGCCTCACCCAGGGGATAACCATCGGCTAGATTGGCTTCAATGGTAATGGCACGAACGCGATCAAAGCGGTTCAGCGTGCTGGCACCAGCGAAGTCAGACAGGGCTACCAGACTTGCCAGTGGAATGAGTTCTCCTGAGCGTGCTGAACGAACCTGAATATTATTTAGCGCAGCAGGGCTTTTTTGACCGCTGCGGTCACCTTCCAGGATGACATCGTACTCTTCACCATCATCCACATAGCGAGTGACGTTGCGCCCACCTAGCAGCACTTCTAGCGTCCGGCCTATCTCCGTGACAGTGACGCCTAGCGCCGCGGCGCGTTCATAGTTGATATCAACACGTAGCTGGGGCTGTGTCTCATCATAATTACTTTCGATAGCGGTAATACGTGGGTTATTTTCACGAACGTGAGTAACCAGCGTATCTCGCCAGCGCGCTAAATCTTCGTAAGTACCTCCCCCGAGTACGAATTGCACAGGCTTTTGCGTGCGTTGCCCAAAGCCCTGCCGCATAACGGGAAAGGCTTGAACACCCGGTAGCGTGCGCAACTGCTGACGCACCTCGGCCATGATTTCCCAGGCGCTACGCCGGCTGCCCCAATCGGCCATGTTGACGATAATAAAGCCGCTGTTGAAATTTTCGATATTACCGAAACCGCGCGGAGCACGAACCACAATACGTTCAAGCTCTCCGCTGTCTACAAAAGGTGTCAGCCGGGCCTCTATCTCGTCCATATAGTCCATCATGTAGTCAAACGTTGCGCCTTCTGGGCCATTGACAAGGACAATGAAATTGCCACGATCTTCTTGCGGGGTGTATTCATTAGGCAGCTCGGTTGCCAGCCAAGCGGTAGCGGCTATCAACAAGAAAAACAGTGCGACGACCAGCCATTTAAGCGTTAGTACGATTTCTAATGCGCTCTGGTAACGGCGTTGGGTGCCACTCAGCAGCCACTGTACGCCTTGACCAATACGGCTATCGTGCATGCCTGGCTTTAGAATCTTAGAAGCCATCATTGGTGTAAGGGTGAGGGCTAAGAGTGTTGAGACAACAACCGCCGCCGCCATGGTAAGTGCGAATTCTGAAAATAGCCGGCCAATATCGCCTTGCAGCATACTGAGCGGGACGAAAACCGCCACTAGAACCAGCGTGGTGGCAATCACCGCGAAGGCGATTTGCCGTGTGCCTCGAAATGCTGCGACCAGCGGTGTTTCTCCATAGTCGTGCATACGCCGGTTAATGTTCTCAAGTACCACAATTGCGTCATCGACAATCAGCCCTATTGCCAGCACCAACGCCAATAGCGTAAGCAGATTAATCGAAAAGTTCATGGCAGCTAGGGCGGTAAATGCCCCAATGACGGCGATAGGGACTGTCACTGCAGGCACCAGCGTCGTACGTAGATTGCCCAAAAACAAGAAAATCACCACGACGACCAGTCCCATGGCGATAAACAACGTCATCACTACCTGCTCGATGGCACCGGAAACAAACACCGAGGCGTCATAGTTGAGGCTTAGGGACATGCCTTCCGGCAGAGTACCTTGAAGCCGTTTAAGCTCCTGTTGAACAGCATCTGATAGCTCAACCACATTGGCGGTTGATTGCATTATCATGCCCAGCCCCACCATGGGAATCCCATTGGCACGAAACACCGAGCGGTCTTCTACCGAGCCTATTTCGACACGGGCGACATCACCCAGACGCACCAGATAACCGTTACTACCTTCAATTAATGCAATCTGCTGAAAATCATCAGCGGTCGCAAAACTGCGCGGCAAACGAACGATAAACTGGCGATCCTCAGACTCAATTGAGCCAGCTGGCAGCTCAACATTTTCAGCACGCAGTGCCTCCTCGATATCGCCGACGGTTAACCCTCGTGCTGCGAGTGCATTGCGGTCTAACCAAACCCGCATCGCGTAATCACGCCCACCGCCTACACGCACCCTTGCCACGCCAGGCTGCACTGAGAGGCTGTCAACCAGAAAACGGTTGGCGTAATCGGTCAGTTCGGTAATCGAGTAATCCGCACCGGAGAGGCTTAGCCATATCACAATAGTTTCACTACTGTCGGCTTTAGTGACCTCTGGATTATCGGCATCGTCTGGAAGATTGCGCAGTGCCCCGGAGATACGGTCGCGGATATCGTTAGCAGCAGCGTCGATATTCATCGAAAGGGAGAACTCGATTTCAATTCGCGAACGACCATCTTCGCTTTGCGATGTAATCAACTCAATTCCTTCTACCCCGGCGATACGGTCTTCCAGCACTTGGGTAATGCGTGTTTCTACCACGCTTGCTGATGCGCCAGGATAGCGGGTATCAATACTAACGATGGGAGGATCAACCGTTGGGTATTCTTGTAATGGTAGGCGGTTCAGTGCCAGCAAACCAAACGCGATAATCAGTGCTGCAATAACCATCGCTAACACCGGGCGTTGAACTGAAATGTCGGATAAACGCATTAGCGATCAGCCTCTAGCAGCGAGCGAATATCCGTTTCTTCATCAGCGATGCCTAGCAACCGGACTTCTTGACCATCCCTAGCGAGTTGTAACCCGTGAATCACGATTAGGTCGCCGGCACTAATACCATTAAGTACCTCTACTTCACCGCTTCGTCGTTCGCCAATCACGACTTCTCTGCGCTCTAGGCGAGGCGTATCGCCCTGCTGGTCAATCAACATCACAAAGTGGCGGTTGCCACTGGGTTCGATAGCCGCTTCAGGAAGTACCAGGGTGTTGCGAACTCGCTGCTGAACCACGACTTCCATCAACATGCCAGGACGAAGACGCAGCCCCGGATTTACCAGTTCAGCGCGAACGCTAACACTACGGGTAATAGGATCAATACGGGTACCGATGCTGGCAATTTCGCCGCTGAAGACATCATCTGGAAACGCCGCCGTAGTGGCACTCAGCTTGAGGCCAGTGGACAAACGCCCCAAAAATACTTCTGGTACCGTAAAATCGAGCTTCATAATGTCTAACTTATCAAGTGTGACAAGCGCCATGCCGGGCGTCACTAATGCGCCGATACTGACATTGCGAAAGCCAACACGCCCGCTAAAAGGGGCATGTAAGCGATAATTTGACAACCTGGCTTCTAATGCTTGTGCGTCGGCCTGTGACTGGCGTAAACGCGCCTGGGTATCTTCTACATCAGCACGGGGGGCAAGGTTGCGCTGTTGCAGCTGGGTTGCCCGGGCCAATGCGTTGCGACGTTCATCACTAAGCGCTTGAGCCGCCCTCAGCAGCGCTTGCTCTTCAGCATCTTCTAGTCGAATCAGGAGCCGTCCACGTTCTACCTGTTCACCATCTTCAAAGTTTATCTCGGCAATGATGTCAGTAACCGTGGTGGAAAGCGTCACGCTCTCGTCAGCACTTAGTGTGCCTAACGCTTCAAGTGGATCAGACCAGGTTGTCATGGCGGCGTAGTGCCCAATAACAGAAGGAGAAGACTGTGCCAACAGAGGGCTAACCCACATCAGGGTAAACAACCAAAAGAAAAAGATACGTTTACAAGCAAGCATGGGCGTCTCAGTGTTATCAAAAATGCCTAGTAATACCATCTAGGGAGTTGCCGCGTCAGAGGGCGAAAGTTCGAACAGTGATATTTTGTTAAATAAATATACATTATTTGTACAGCTTATTTTTAATGTACAGTAATTTGGTGCTATTTACCTGTTAAAATGCCCCTCTTTTTTCATCCTGGGAGCCTTATTTTATGGTCTACGACGTCGTCGTCATTGGTGCAGGTGCCGCTGGTTTAATGTGTGCGGCTCAAGCTGGTTTTGCGGGGCGTCGTGTGCTGGTAGTGGATCATGCCAACAAGGCAGGCAAGAAAATATTGATGTCTGGAGGCGGACGCTGCAATTTTACCAACCTTGCTACTACGCCTCAGCACTTTTACTCGGAAAATCCTTTTTTTTGCATTTCCGCGTTAAAGCGTTATCGCCCTGAGCATTTTGTGTCGCTGGTAGAGCGACATGGCGTTGAGTATGTGGAAAAAGCCCCAGGTCAGCTCTTTTGTGCGGATTCTGCTAAAGAAATCGTCAGTGTCTTGCTGACTGAGTGTGAGTGGGCGGGGGTTAAGGTGGCGCTCAGTACGTCAATCTCTAAGGTAGAGCGGGTGGGAGATAGCATGCGCTTAGCCACGTCGATGGGGAGCATAGACGCTGGTACGGTAGTGGTTGCTACGGGCGGTTTGTCGATACCCACAATGGGGGCGACAGGGTTTGGTTATGATATTGCCCGCCAGTTTGGTATCGATGTTCTGCCTACCCGCCCAGGTTTGGTGCCGTTTACCTTGAGCGATAGTTGGAAAGAACGCGCAGCAGCACTTTCTGGCGTCAGTGTGCCATGCGAGGTTAGCTGCAATGAGCGGCACTTTATCGAACCAATGCTATTTACTCATCGTGGTCTGTCAGGCCCATCGATGCTGCAAATTTCCAGCGTTTGGCAGCCAGGCGACACTATCACTATTAATTTACTGCCCAGTGAACATGCCGCTGAAACATTGCGTCATGCGCGTCATACGACCCCTAAACGTCAGTTGTCTACATGGTTGGGAGAACGTTTTCCCAAGCGTTTCGCTCAAGCGCTGCTGGAGTGGTACCCGGATCACAATCTTGCCAGCTCCATAGCAGAGTACAGCAATGATGCGCTTGATATTTGGGCACAGCGGCTAAACCAATGGCAGTTAAAGCCGTCAGGTACGGAAGGATGGCGTACAGCAGAGGTAACGATGGGCGGGGTAAGTACTGAATCGATCTCATCAAAAACGTTTGAAGTGAAAGATCTACCGCAGCTTAGGTTTATCGGTGAGGTGCTAGATGTAACGGGTGAGCTGGGGGGATATAATTTTCAGTGGGCTTGGGCAAGTGGTGTCGCCTGCGGGCAGGCATGTTGATAAGTGCAGAGAACTGGGCCGTAGAGTCGTAAGATATTTATAAATCAGCGTTTATAAAACGGCCCAGTGTAGATTTCATCAGACTATATCGCCAGTAGCGTGTTAACTAGTCACTCTAGCTAGCAACTTCAGCTTTCGTATCAGCATGTAGCTAGCCAGCGCTTTTCTGCCAACTGCCATCGCGCCACCTGGGTGGCGCAAAATACGCAAAGCAGCAACGCCACCAATCACGTACAAAGGTATTTTAAGGTTGCGCCAGTTATTGTCTAGCGGTGAAGCAGCCTTTGTCAGCGTGTCGCTATTAACCAAAATATCGATACGTTGTTGCTCTAGTTCAGCTAACAAAGTGGCTTTACGTTCTGCTCGGCTAGGAGGCTTATCGACGGTGTTGGGACGAGTCATCCTCATTCACCTCCAGCAAAGCCCGGTCAGCGGCAAGTTGCTTAAGCGTTTCTTTCAAAAGCGTATGTTGTTTCGCTTGCCGAATAGCCATAACTGCTAGTAAAAAACTTAAAGCAATAAGAACGCCCGCACTGACACCAATTGCAGTAAGTCGGTAAGTATCCCAGAACAGGACAACAACCAGTGCAGTGAGTGTCGCGACGCCTAACAGCAATAACAGTAGGCTAGCCCCTGCCAATAAAAGCAGGGTTAGCAAACGGGCGCGCTCCTCTTCCAGCTCCAAGACCGCCAAACGAAGCCGGGTTTCACCATTAGCAACTAATGATTTCAGCAGGCGTTTGGCGGCAGAGAATACGCGTTGTGTTGGCCCTAAAGCCATTAGCGGCGACCGAGAAGCATACCCACCACTAGGCCCGCTGCGGCACCAATACCAATGCTGGCCCAAGGGTTTTCATGTACATAACGATCACAGCAATCAACTTGCTGAGATAGAGATTCACGAGTGTCTTCGTAAAGTCGTTCTCCGCGTGCTTCTAAGCGCGATCGAGTATCTTTCAATCGCTTTTCTGCGCGTTCACGAAGATCACGCATCTCACCACTTGCATCTTTTGACGTGGCGTTCATCAACTCTTCGACAGTTTCACTCAGGTGGCGGAGATCTTCCTTCAACTGGTCAGCACGAGCAGAGGTGTCAGTATTACGTTTAGCCATGATGTCATCCTTTGACGAGTGAATATGAATAAGTAACAACTCCAGCATAGCTGGCCGTTAACTATAAGACAACCTCAAGCGCTAACGGTTCAGCCCAGTCGCGCTGAACAGGGGGTTTAAGCTAAAGCCAATGCTGAGGCGATGTACACGATTGTTGTAGTCAATCATGCTTTCACCGTAGCCGTAGTAATACTGCAGGTGGGCACGCACATTGTTAAAAGCAGGCCAGCTGTAGTCTATTTGAGTGCCATAGTTACCAGCGCTTGGGTTGCCACGCAATTGCCCTGCCACTTCGTGGTTACTATTGAGTCGTTTTGCTAGGCGGATATCGCCATAGCCGACAAAGCGATCAATGTCGGGGTTGTCATCGTCGCCTTCGGATTCAGGTACGCGCCAGTGCGGGACTAAAGAAAGTGCCCAGTCACCGCGTTGGAACGTGCTTTCGAGATAAACTCTATTCCAGCTTCGCGAGAGTGGGTCTGAACGGCCGTTAGACTGGTGGATGAAGGAGAAACGATTACGTGTATTTACCCAGCCTAGTGCACTCCAGGCGTTATCAAAATCAATGAAAATTTCAGGCTCATAGTTGGTTTCCCGGAAAGGGGAAGAGGCGTCGGTATTATAGGCTTGCCACCAGCTACGCTGCGTGTAAGCGAAATACACATCACCAATGTCGCCAAACACATCCTCAGCCAGATTGAACTTAGCGCTAAACTGAAATTTTACTTCGACGTCATTAGGTGAAGAGTCTTCAGAAATGCTGCGAAAATTTTCGGCGTCCAGGTTTTTGTTATAGCTAACGGGCAGCAGGTAGTTGAGTCGGTGGGTGGTAATTGAAAACGGGTTGCGGGTTGACTCGTGCTCAAATTGGCGGCGCTCACTGAGATCCTCAAGCGCCATTTCCTGAGGAAGCAGCTGTGGTGGAGGCATCGATTCGCTTTCAGTCGGATCTTCAACATGTTGCAGCTGTTGGCGCAACTGATAAAGTTCGGTATTGAGTGCGCGGATACGGGCCTCAATTTCCTCGCGTGTCTCTGCAAGGGCGCTTTCAGTGCCTAGCAAAACAATTAAACTAGCTAACAACAGTTTTCGAATGACCATCAAAATGGCTCGCAAATAAATAAAAGGCAGTTATGGGAGTCTCTTCTATCACGCCCATTGTGTAAGTCAATACCTCCTGTTCGTCAAACGCGTTAGATTGCGTAAGAAGCCAGAACGCCTGACAATAGAGATCTTCCTGATTGGAGTAGCATCCATGTCGATGAGGCATATGTAACGTGGTCAAAAACGCACTGAAAGCACTTCTCCGGCTCCTTTTTATTTATCTATTGTTAACAGTTTCCGGTGCGGTGTATGCGCAAGCGCCGTTACTTGATCAAGTTCCCACTGAGACGCAATTATCTGAGCGATTAGCCGAGCTTGAGTCTCAGGAAAGCGAGCTAACCACTGAGCAGACTCAGGTCAAGGAAGCCTTATCAGCTGCACTGCAAAGTTTTGAGCGCCTTCATGCGGTTGAAGAGCGCCTTAAATCGCTAGAGCAACGGGTCACTCAAGCCCCTGAAATACTGCGTCGCCTGGAACGTGAACTAAATGAGGCTGAAGAGGAAAGCCGGCAGCTGTCGGTAGATAACCTTAGCGATATACCGCTGAATGAGCTAGAAGCGCAACAGGCAAAGGCAGTGGTAGAGCTTCAGCAGCTTCAAAGCCAATTAGCCGAAGTGAATTCGCAGTTGTTGGCAGCGCAAACACTGCCTGAGCGCGCTCAGCAAGCAATTTCAGATGCGTTACAGCGAGCTGAAAACTTACGCCGTCAATCTGATGAACGAGAAGCCTTACTGGGGGATCGGCAACTGTCGGCGCGCCACGATGCACAACTAATTCAGTGGCGCATTGAGCGTGCCCTCGCTGAACAGGAAGTAAACCTTAACCAACGCGAACTGAGTGCCAACAGTCGGTTGCGCGAATTGGCTCAAGAGCGCCGTGAGCTCATTGAGCTGCAAATAGACCAGCAGGAGCAGCAGCTTAACTTATTGCAAGGCGTGATTGACCGCCAGCGGCGGCTTGTTTCTGAGCAAGCCATTGCAGACGCAGCAAAGAACGACCCGCTGATCGCCGAAGGGCATCCTGTGGTACTCAATGCTCAGCAAACGAATCAAGCGTTGAGTCTTGAGTTGCTGAGAGCCACGGATCGAGCGAACGGCATTATACGTGAAAATATAGAGGCACAGCGCCAGCTAGATCATGTGCGGCAACTTCAGCGCAGCCTTAACGAGCAAATTGACGCTATCCGTGGTAGCCAGCTGTTGTCACGTATTCTTCGAGAGCAGCGCCAGTCGTTACCGCTAGTCGCGCCAAGGCGTGACTTGCAAGATGAAATTGCCGATTTGCGACTCAAGCAATTTGACTTGATTCGTCAGCGCGACCAGCTGCGTCAAAGTGATCGCTTGGCTGCTCAGCGTTTGCAGGAAGCTGGGGTTGATGTCACTCCAGGGTTGGTGGACTCTTTGACGCGACTTTATCAATCGCGCCGTGAATTGGTAGAGCAGCTTGAGCAGTCTTACGGCAGCTTGCTGAGTGCTGCTATTGAGCTGCAGCTAAACCAACAACAGCTATTGGCGACGACGCGCGATTTGCGGGCAACCATTGATGAGCAGCTATTTTGGGTGGCCAACAGCCGTCCGTTGGATATTAACTGGCTGCGGCAAATTCCCCATAACCTTCAGCAGGAGTGGTTAGAAGGAGAGTGGCGGGCGATTTTACCCACTCAATGGCAGGGTTTTTCATGGCGCATGCTGATTGGCGCTCCGCTTATTGTGCTTGGCGTGGCTCTGATCGGGCTGCGTCGACAAATTAAGTCACGGCTTGCGCTCATTCACTCCCAAATTGGTCGGCTGAAAAGTGATACTCAGTTACATACGATAAAGGCGGTGCTTTTAAATGTGCTGCTGGCGCTGCCAGGGCCCTTAGGGTTGGCGGGGGTTGGTGTTGCTCTAAGTGAGGCTGAAGGCGCACTAGCAAGCAGTGTTTCGCCAGCGCTGATGCAATTGGCGCTTAGCTGGGTGGTTGTGGCTTGGGGGCGTCGGCTTCTTGTCTCTGACGGAGTTGCAGAGCGTCATTTCACCTGGGCCCCGGCTTATACTGCGCGGTTGCGTAAGTTGCTGGGTGGTTTAGGACTGGCGTTAGCGCCTGTGGTCGTTATTGCCGCGCTCTCAGGTCAAATGGAAACACCGCTGGCGTTGCGCCCGGTGGCGATAGGGGTTTTTGCCGCTGGTTTGGTGGCGATGAGCTGGTGGTTGGCGCTGTTAATCTTATCTCATGTCCCGTTTTTCGGTGTGCGGCTATTTCGGCTGGTGCTAGGTCTTGCGATGGCGTCGGTACCACTTGTGCTACTAGGCCTTGTGGTGTGGGGGTACGAGTATACGGCGTTGCGCCTAGTTGCACGTTTTGCAATAACCCTTTATCTGCTGGGCTTGTGGGTCGTTGTTGAAGCCACCGTGGTGCGTAGCTTAGCAGTTGCAGCACGGCGGTTAGCTTATCGGCGAGCGCTTGCTAGACGTCATGCTCAAGTGCAAGAGGGCGCAGAAGGAGGGGTTGAGGTCGTTGAAGAGCCTCCTTTAGATATGGAGAAAATCAACTCGCAATCATTGCGCCTATCGAAGTTGATTTTGTTAATAGGTTTTAGTGCCCTGCTGTACCTGGTGTGGTCAGACCTACTGGCGGTGCTGGGCTATTTAGATCAGGTGTCAATATGGGATGCGGAAGAGGGTGACTTGGTCGGAGACGCGCTATCGATTTCCGATGTGTTCACTGCGCTGCTTGTAGTCGCCGTTACCTTTATCATGGCGCGTAACTTGCCCGGCTTATTGGAAGTGATGGTGCTTTCGCGCTTGTCATTAAAGCAGGGTAGTGCTTATGCCATTAGCTCGCTGCTCTCCTACACTATTGTTGGAACTGGCGTCGTGATGGCGTTGGCGACGCTGGGTGTTTCCTGGAATAAATTGCAGTGGCTGGTGGCGGCACTGAGTGTGGGCTTAGGCTTTGGGCTTCAGGAGATATTTGCCAACTTTATTTCTGGCTTGATTATTCTGTTTGAACGCCCAATTCGGATTGGTGACACCATTACGCTTGGGAATCTTCATGGCACGGTGAGTCGGATCCGCATTCGAGCCACCACAGTGACTGACTTTGACCGAAAAGAAATCATCATTCCCAATAAAACCTTTGTGACGGATCAGCTCATCAACTGGTCACTTTCGGATAATGTGACCCGCGTAGTGCTGACGTACGGGGTTACTCACGGGTCTGATTTGCCTTTAGTGCATACGCTGCTGCGTCAGGCCGCCGACGAAAACCCCCGCGTACTAGAAGACCCCGAGCCTCAGGTTTTCTGTCTGAACTACGGGCCGCACAGCCTGAATTTTGAGCTGCGTATTTTCGTCAACGATTTGCTTGACCGGCTGTTTGCTGCGGACGAAGTTAACTGCCGGGTTGATGAGTTGTTCCGTGAGGCGGGTGTGCGGGTGGCCTTCGAGCAAATGGACGTGTGGTTGCACCGTGACCGAGGCGAATCAGTTAAAGTACAATCAGCTAACCGACTGCCTCCTGCTAACCTAAGCTAATGGCTAGGTTAGCATTGGGGCTTGTTTTAAGTGCTTATTCTTAAGTGCTTATTCTTAAGTGCTTATTCTTAAGCGATTGTTATTAAATGCTTTGTTGTTAGTGTTTAGTGGCCAGTAGTAAAAATTCCCGATTACCGTCGCCGCCGGTAATCGGGCTTTCCTGCCAGTGGCTTATGAGTAACCTGCATTCAGTGCAAGCATCGCGTATCTTTTGCTCCACGTCGGCATAACGGCTAGCGTTACGCACAATGCCACGCTTATCCAGGGCGCCTGGTTCTAGCTCAAACTGTGGTTTTACCAATGAAAGTAGTTGCCCCCCCGTGGGTAAAAGAGGGGCAATCTCGGGCAAGATTAGTGTTTGCGAGATAAACGAAACGTCCATCACGGCCATGTCGATAGGATGGTTAGCCACGGCGTTTTGAAGGGCTGTCGATGACGTCATATGACGGGCATTTAAGCCTTCTAGACAAGTGACCCTTGGGTCGCCACGTAAGCGCTCGGCTAACTGTGTATGGCCAACTTCAACACCTATGACATGACAGGCACCAAATTGAAGTGAACAATCGGTAAAGCCCCCCGTTGATTGGCCAATATCTAACACGACGCGTCCATCCAGTCGCATGTTAAGTGCGTTAAGAACGCCCTCTAGTTTTAAGCCTGCACGGGAAACGTAGCGTTCCTCTGGGTCTTCATCGATATGAAGCAAGGTATCCAGCGGCCACTTTTCGGATGGCTTGCCGAGAGGTGTGCCATCTTGAAGGTACACGCGACCGTTGCGAATCAACCGCTGTGCGCGCGTACGAGAACTGGCCAGCCCTTGGCTGACCAGTAGTTGGTCTAAACGTGTCAGTTGAGTCATTGTCGTCAATATGGCGGTTATTAAACGCTTCTAGCGAGCCTCACGTCGGGGAGTGTGGCCCCTCATCTGCCTGTAGCTCAGTAGGGGGTAAACGGCTCCCCCCCCAACTACGATGCAGATAGCCTTTTACGGACTCAAGCTCCTCTTCCGTTACCGTGGCCAGCTCGCCACGCTCCAACGGGTCATAATGGTAAATATATAATCGAGACGTGAACTGTGCGAAGGGTAACGAGGCCTCGCCAAAGCGTTCTCCATTACCTGAAGTGCTGACTTTAACACCATCCCCCCAGTCCTGGCCGCTGTCGTTATTGGGGTTGTAAAAATAGATCCTCATTACATCGTTAGGATCTAAAGAGGCACGCAAAATTGTAATCGCATGCCAGCCAATAAAGCGGGCAGCACTGTCAGTGACAGCAATGCCAGCAGGCTGAGGATGAATCAGCGGCTGATTGCCATTGTAATAAGGGTGATAGCTAGCGTAGAAGTGACGAATAAAGCTATCCACTCCGATAAGTTGGCCGGTGGCAACATCAACGTTAATGCTAAAACCCCGTCCTGACCACCAACCGTGAAACTCTGGGTTAACCCAGCGGTGGGGGTCACCTTCACGGCCAATGCAGCGCCTACCCATCTCAGCGTAAATACGGTCTAGATGCGGGACAACAATCAAGGAAGCTGGGTCTAGGTCCATCGGTAGTTCGGATGCAACGCCAGACGCACTTTCCATTGAAGAGATTGACTGTCCTTCAAAATGCATAATGATTTCATCATCACGCGCGGCCCAGGCCACCATTTGTAGCAAATAGTCAGGATCGTTGTAGGCCCACATAGAGAGCGCTCTCGCTGACTGGCAGGTAGGATTATTGCCCTGTCCTACGCCTAGCGGCAGCCCTAGCATGCAAAGCACGCCTTCAATCAGACGGGCGCGGGGTGACGCGTCGTCGCCATAGGCAATATTCAATCGTGCTTCTGACCATTCTGAAAGCTTCAGGTTGAGCTGGCGCCACATAGCGGGAGCGACGGGGGGTTGATAGAGAATGCCCCGCTCAAGTAATAGTGCCAAGCCATAAACCGCTTGGGCTGTGGCAGGATAAACACCGCTGCGAATCAGCGCATGAACCAGTTCACGATAGCAGAGTAAGCAGTCACGTCCGGTCGATGAGAGTCCCAGTGCTTCTGATAGCAGGTGGTCTCCCTCTTCCAGTAAATAGCGCATGAGTACCGTATGATAGGGCGATACCAGTCCTGTGTCGTGCATAGCACGAGCGAAACCCGTGGATTCCGCTTGCAAAGCAGCGTTATCCATACGTTCCAGGCGTTCACGGTAAAGCTCAACGCCAGGGTCTTCGCGGCAAGCTTGGGTTGGTCCGAAAAGCGAGCTAACCAGCCTGTCAGCCCCTTGACCACTTGCTCCCAAATCAATTTCAGGATTGACTTGGCACAGCGCAATTTGGGTGATCATCTGTTTGATGGGATCAACTTGAATAGGGCGCTGCTTTAAAATACGCCATATTTCATCAATGAGCTGATCAATAACATGTTCGTAACCGATGCGATCGGCTAAGTGTTTAAACAGTTGCCTGGGGATAGTTGCTAATCGTCCCTGGGTCTCCCGTTCGGCCTCGCTTGGCGCGTTAAATAACAGCCATAAGTTGATGGCCATCACTTGTGTTAAATAGTGGTGTGCATGCTCTTGGGATACCAGTGCGTGTAAGTAATCACCTTTGGCGACTGCTAAAAGCCGCAGTTCACTCAGAGCTTCAATAACCACCATATTGGCGTCAGCACTTTTTAGAGAGAACGTGGTAAGGGTGGGCACTAAGAACTGCGGGGTCTCCCAGTCTGAGCCTGCAAACACACCGGCGGATTCAAAATCCGCCGCGCGTGCTTCGAGGGCGGCGCAGCCACCCTCTTGCATCAAGATTCGGCGCGCAGTATCCATTACGCGGGGCAGTTTCGCCGGTTTAGAAAAAGCAGGCGCCTGCGAAAGCAGGCGCACTGCATCATCAAATTTGCTCAGCAATCCTTTGAGCTTGCCATCTTCAGTTGAAGATGCCTCTTGATTGATCGTCACATTGACTCCTTATCCCAGCCGTAGCGGGGATTATACATAGAAGTCGAGGTCTTCTTGGCGTTTAAGCAGATCACGAATAGTGTGTGCGTCTTCGCCTTTAAAGTAGACCAAGCCCCAGTGGGTACCAAACGCGGTGCGTTTAGTAACGGTTTCTTCAACCGGTGTGGTCAGTTCGTGAGATTCAAAGTAGGGGTGATCCTCTGTTTCTTCAGGAATCTCTAGGCGGCTAACAACCCGACGACGGGGGTATACGCCAAAGCAACCCGCGAATCCATCTGCGTCGACCACTTCTTTTGGAAAGAAGGCAGCGACTTCTTCTTTGGTGCTGTTAGGATCGAAGACCAGCATAGACGCCTGATAGGCGTTAAAGCCGTAAACTCGTTCGAGAAGCTCAAAGACTTTGAAGCCAGGTGGGCGATAAGCGACTTCGCCAAAGTACATTTCACCGTCGCTGGTGACAAAGTATTCGGGGTGAATTAAGCCGAAATCAATATCAAATGCTTTGATCAGTTTTTCGATTTGCGTCGTGATCTGTTCGCGGTACTTTTCGAGCTCTGGAGAAGCGGGCACAAACACTGAATAGCCAAGTGTCACGTACTCTGAAATATTCAGAAACGCGATTTTGCCATCGTGAATCCACGCTTCAACGGCGAATTCCCAGCCGTCCAGGTGAGACTCCATTAGCACCGGAAATTCTTCGTCAGGGATAGTATCCACTTCATCCGGTGTACGGATCACCCGGTGGCCAAGACAGCCAGCCTTATCAAACGCTTTCAGGTGGATGGGGTCGTTGGGATCACCATCGAGCTTGAGTAGCGTTTGGTTAACGCGCTTAAGAAAGCGGACAACGTCGTCTTTATCGTGGGCTTCTTCAAAAATACCCACGCGAATGCCGCCTAGCTGGGCGCGGCGCTTCATTAGTGCTTTGTCGCGTAGCAACAGCGACTGGCCATAAATGCGTGGATTATCGAGCAGCAGTGAGTTAATCGCGCCCGCCCACTCCACGGTCTCTTCATAAAGCGGAATTGCAACATCAACGCCTTTCTCTTTCAGCGTTTCAGCAATTTCGATAGAGCGGTCATTCAGGCGCTCAAAATTCCATGGAACGTAGGGGATGTCATGTTTTTGGCAGTACTCCTCGGCCCAGTCGGGTGCAACTACGATGTAACGGCGGTCAAAATTCTCTGCCGCTTCGATCGCATTGAGGCTCCAACCTAATAGGGCGATATAGCCCTTATTGGGATCCTTTTGCATGATAGTGACTCCTGTGGGTGAGTGAATAAAGTTGCCAGACCACTTACTTCACCATACACGATAGAGCAACCTATCGGCCAATTAGGAGCCTCTGAAGATGAAAATAGCCAAAAATAAGCGCTTTTGATGATGGCGTACTAAAGAGCAAACCCGTGAGTATGGTAGGCTAGACGCCTTAACATTATGTTCAAGTGGCAAGAGGAATAGGCCAAGATGGCGGCCAAGCCGATTTACCGTGTGGTGGTTCACCAACAAGGTGAAATATGGGATTTATACGTCAGAGAAATCTTTCAAAGCGAACTCTGGGGCTTTATTGAAGTCGAGGAGTTTGTCTTTGACGATGCGTCGCGGGTTGTTGTTGATCCAGGGGCGGAAAAATTGCAGCGCACTTTTGAAGGCGTTAAGCGCAGCTACCTGCCGCTGAACTCCATTGTGCGTATTGATGAAGTCGAACGTGAAGGCCCTTTGAAAGCAGTTAAGAGCGATGCCCGCGTCGCAGAGTTTCCTCGTCCCTTCCCATTGCCGCCTCGTGGGGAAGGGTAAGCGCCTAAGACAAGCGCACCGCTTTGAGCGATCGCGCGATTGGCTTCGTCGGCCTCGCGCGTTTTTTTAAAATCAGGACATGACGTCATGCAAGTAAATAAACTTCGTAGTAGTTGTTACGCCGCTGCTGTTGGCGTGTTGTTGAGTATCGGAGGAACTCCTGCATTTGCCCAGTCTGATAACCAAGCCTGGGTAAGTGATGAGCTAAGCACGTATGTGCGTAGCGGCCCCACCGATGGCTATCGCATTGTAGGAACGTTAAATGCGGGTGAGCAAGTCGAGGTGCTTGAAACAAGCGGTGATTATACTCGTGTACGCAGCAATAGCGGCGATACAGTTTGGGTGCTCAGCAGCGAGCTACAGCAAAACCCGAGTGCCCGTGAACAGTTGCCTGTATTACAAGCGCAAGTAGATGAGCTCACTCAAGAGTTGAATGGTATTAACGATACTTGGGATCAACGAGTATCTTCTATGACAGAAACGCTTGATATCCGTGAACAGCGGATCGTCGAGTTAGAAGCGCGTAACCGAGAACTCGATAGTGAAGCAGAGCAGTCTCGGCAGCAGGTGCGTGCATTGCAGGCGCGTCTAGACACGCAAGAAGAAGACTTACTTATGCGCTATTTCATGTATGGCGGCGGGGTTGCCGGGGCTGGGTTATTAGTCGGTCTGATTGTTCCCCATTTACCGCGTCGTCGTAAGAAGAGAGATCGCTGGTTTTAAACAGGTTCTAAAATAAGCGTTACGCGAAATTTTGAGTACGAGGTGGTCTCAATGGAAAATCCCTGGCGTCAACGTTGGCAAGAGGGTCGTATCGGCTTTCATTTGTCCGATACGCATCCTGCGTTGGTTCAATACTGGCCTACGCTCAATGTGACGCCTGGTGCCAAGGTGCTTGTGCCGTTATGCGGAAAAAGTCTGGATATGCGTTGGCTGGCAGATGAAGGGCATCCCGTACTGGGTATTGAGCTGGCACCTGAGGCGATAGAGCAGTTTCTAGCACAGCGCAATGCAGGCGTATCGCGCTATACGCAGGCTGGATTCAATGTTTCACGCCAGGGCAGCGTCGAACTATGGTGTGGTGATTTTTTTCATTTACACATCAAGCAAGCGGCAGAAGTGGGTGCGTTTTATGACCGAGCCTCACTGATTGCGCTACCTCCCGCTACTCGAGAGCGCTACGCCTTTCACCTTGCTCAATTAGTACCACCTGGTGCTAGAGGGTTATTAGTGGGATTAACTCACGATGAAGGCAATATAGGCCCGCCCTACAGCGTGCCCAACCGTGAAATTGAACATTTGTTTGTGCCCAACTTTCGCGTTGAACTGGTTGAAAACAGAGAGGCTGATGAGCGAGGGCGCAGTGAAAGCGTTTGGGCGCTGGAGCGTCGTGGTCCGCACATATAAATCTGCCCGCTAGGCGGGCAGATATGCTCAGAGTAAACCGTTAGGGGTAAACCGTTTAGCGGGCGAGTAAGCGGCCCAGTTCTGGGTCACTAAACGCGCGGTTCAAGCCATCACTTAACAAGTCGTTTAGCATGCGTGTGTTGGCGTCTTCGCCGGGTTTGATGGCATAGCCTTGGGTGCGTCGCGAGGTGTAAGTGCCGGTATACGTCGTGCCTTTGTTCTGGGCGATTGCCCGAAAAATTCCTTCAAGGCGGGCTTCGTCGATCAGTGGTTGTCCGCTGTCACCTTTGGCATAGTTAAGGCTTGCCAGCTCAAGGGTGACACTTGGGCGGCCTTGGGCAGCATCGCGGGTTGGGGTGAACCCCATATCGCGAACAGCGCGTTCCGCTTCGGCTTGTAGCTGCGGGATTAGCTCATGACTACTCACGGTAATCTGCGCGGTAGACATACTGCCACCTGAGCGTGTTCCAATCACTTCACTTTCCCTAGCATCAGCAGTTATCACGGTGACTTGCTGGCCAGAGCCTGTCTGCGGCACGCTGGCGCTGCGCTCTGGGCTTAGCTGTAGGTACTGAGGGCTAGCGCAGGCCGCTAGCAAAACGCTGGTAAGCAGTGCACCAGAGAGGTGTAAAAAATGGCGCCGACGCATGGTATTTCTCCGCTATGGCTAAAACGTCAGTATAACGCGGGTAGTGTGCTGGCGGTATGTTCTGGTGGTGTGGGTTGTGCCGTCGCTTTCAACGCCGCATCGGGAGAAGTACCGTCAGCGATATCGATCAAATGCGTTAGGCTGTTTTTTGGGAATCGGGACCAACGATTAACCAGACGGAAAGCAAAATAACGGCAGATCCCGATAGGAATCCGCTGGAAATCGTTTCATCAAGAACTAAAAAGCCCCATAGCACAGCGAAGGGTGGTACTAAGAAAGTGACGGTGAGCGACCGTAAAGGCCCGATGTCGGCGATCAATCTAAAATAGAGGATATAAGCGAGAGAGGTGCATAAAAAGCCGACGGCTAGCAGACTGATCCACACATCACCTTGAAGCCAATCAATGCTAGGGCCATATGAAATATTCCAGATCAAAAAGGGGCTGAGAAAAGCGGTCGCGCCTATTTGACTGCCAAACGCTACCAGTGTTGAATCCAGGCCGCCCTGTTGGGTTATCCACTTTCGGGTGAGAAACCCCGCAAAGCCGTAACCAATAGTGGCTATGATGCAAGCGGCCACGCCAATGTATATATTGCCGACGGTATTTGAATCACCCACCGTAGTAATGACTGTAATACCGATAATGCCTAACGTGACACCTATCCATTTTCTTAACGATAAACGCTCGCCAAAGATAAATAAGCCAATCATGGCGCCCGTTAAAGGAGTTGTGGCATTTAAAATAGCTGAGTATCCAGTTGGTAATAATGTTGCTGCTATGCTGTACATAAGAAAAGGAATGCCTGAGTTGATAGCACCCAATATCAAAATCTTACCTAGTTTACCTCTGAACTCTAGGCTTTTGCGTATGATTAAAATGATAAAAGCTAAACCAATTAGGCCAAAAAAGACTCTAAAAAATGCTGTGTTGATTGGCCCTATGGCTGGAGAGGCGATTCGCATGAAAAGAAAGCTCGCTCCCCAGATGGCGGCTAATGATAGTAGTCGTATATAGTCGATTGCTTTCATTTAATACCCCATTTTAAAGTTTTCTATTAGTCAGCAGGCCCTAGGGTTAGCCTTGTGTGACTCAGTATTGCCGCCTTTGGGGTATGGGAAAAACCCGTTTCTTGCTGTCTTTGTAGTCGGCACAAAATAGGCATCGCTATGACGTTTACAGATCTGTTTGAAAACGACGATATGAAGTTGATTAATCTGCTTCCACAAGATGGGGCGGTTTATTATCACGGCAAAATTCTAGATACGACCACTGCCGATATTTATCTAGCTAAATGTCGGGGCGAACTAAGTTGGGAGCATGATCGAGCGTTTATTTACGGAAAAGAGATCGTTACCAAGAGGAAAGTAGCCTGGTATGCGGATGAACCGGTCTCTTATACGTACTCAGGTTATACAAAGATGGCGTCAGCGTGGCCTGGTTTTTTACAAGAAATTAAGCAGGTAGTGGAGAGTAACTGCGGTGAGGTGTTTAATTCGTGCCTGTGTAATTTTTATAGTTCAGGCACGGAAGGTATGAGTTGGCACAGTGATGCCGAAAAAGATCTTATCGCGAATGGTGCGATCGCTGCGTTGAGCCTAGGCGGTGAAAGAAAGTTTTCGTTTAAACATAAAAAAACAGGGAAGAGTGTATCGCTTAACCTAGAGCACGGTAGCCTTTTGATTATGAAAGGTACCACACAGCAAAATTGGCTACACAGCCTGCCTAAAACCAAGAAAGATCGTGAGCCACGGGTGAGCCTAACGTTTAGGCAAATGCGCTAACCCTCTTTAGGTAGGCTGGTAGCCTAGTGGTTGCGAGCGAAAGAGGCCTCCCAGAGGAGCAAATAGAAGGTGAAAGCTCTACAGCGGCGAGCTAAAGCTACCTTCCACTTGTGCCGTTGGGACGCCCTAAGCGACGCGGCTTTGCTTCTCCACTTTCGGCTCTGCTTCGGGGAAGCGGTGCCATTGACGTGGATGGACAAAGAGACGTTGTCCACGGCGCATCTGAAGCTGCTCAAAATCAGCATGGCGCACCGTTGCAAGCCATGGCTTAGCCAGCCAGTCGGCCTCCAGTTCAACACGCACTTCAGCACCTACCGGTGAAATAGCAGTAATCGTCACCGGTAAGTGGCTCTCTGCACTAGGCTGCTGGGCAAGGCGAACTTCGTGAGGACGAAGCAATAACTCTTCGTCACCGTCAGGCAAGTCAACATTGAGATGAGCGTCGCCGCAGGTGAGTACGCCTTGATGTACTTTGCCTTCTAAGTGGTTAACGTCGCCAAGGAATTCAAACACGAAACGGTTTTTGGGCGAACGATAGAGCGTTTCAGGCGTATCAATTTGCTCGATACGACCGTTACTCATCACCACGACACGGTCAGAAAGCTCCAATGCTTCTTCTTGGTCGTGGGTAACAAACACGCTGGTAAAGTTAAGCTCTTCATGAAGTCGGCGTAGCCAGCGACGTAGATCCTGACGCACTTTGGCATCCAGCGCACCAAACGGCTCATCCAATAACAACACGTCAGGCTCTACGGCCAGGGCGCGTGCAAGCGATACACGTTGCTGCTGGCCACCCGAGAGCTGGGCAGGCAAACGGTTCGCTAAATGCTGAAGCTGAACCATTTCCAGCAGCCTAAATACGCGGGCACGAATCTCGCCATTAGAAGGGCGGCGCTTTTTGGGCATCACGGTTAGCCCAAAGGCTACATTGTCGTACACGCTCATATGGCGAAAGAGAGCGTAGTGTTGGAAAACAAACCCAATGCGGCGATCGCGAACGTGAACGTTAGTTACATCACGGTCGCCGAACAGTATTTTACCGGGTTGAGGGGAGCGATCAGCGCTCTCCAAGCCGGCAATAATACGTAGAAGTGTCGTTTTTCCAGAGCCAGACGGACCAAGCAGTCCGACTAGTTCGCCTTCATGAATGTCCAGATTGATCGGCTCAAGCGCTTGGGTATTGGCAAAGTGCTTGGCGATGTTCTGTAGGCGAATACTCATAAAAATGCCTCCTGGCGCGCTGCGCGCCATTCCAGGCCTGCCTTGGCCGCAAGGGTTAACAGGGCAATAAGGGCCAGCAGTGCGGCGCTAGCAAATGCGCCCACCGCGTTGTAATCCTGATAAAGCTGCTCTAGGTGCAGTGGTAAGGTGTTTGTCTTACCACGAATAGCCCCGGCGACCACCGAAACGGCTCCAAATTCACCCACCGCACGCGCGTTGGTGAGAATGATCCCGTAAAGCAGTGCCCAGCGAATGTTAGGTAGCGTGACACGCCGAAAAGTAGTCCAGCCGCCTGCGCCGAGGGTCACGGCGGCTTCTTCTTCCCGGGAACCTTGGGCCTGCATGAGCGGAATTAGTTCGCGTGCCACAAACGGGCAGGTCACGAAAATAGTCACCATTAAAATACCGGGCCAAGCGAACATCAGTTGAATATCGTGGGTGTCTAGCCAGCTGCCAATCCAGCCGTTTCGCCCATAGAGCAGTAAATATATAAGGCCTGCTACTACTGGGGATACCGCAAACGGAATATCGATCAGTGTTTGTAAAATGCGCCGACCTGGAAAGCTGAAGCGGGTAACTAGCCACGCCAAAGCGACACCAAACACTAGACATACCGGTATGGTTAATAATGCAATGACGAGCGTTAGGCCAATCGCGTGCAAGGTGAATGTATTGCTAACGTTAGCCCAAAAGACCATTACGCCCTGGGAGAACGCTTGGGCAAAGATTGCCACCAAGGGCAGCAGCAAAAACAGCGCTGAAAGCAACAGTGCGGCGCCAATGAGTAAACGCCGCACAGCGGGTGCATCACCAATCCGACGCATTAGCCTTTTCCTCCATGCAAGCGGCGCACAAAGCGACCCTGCCAAATATTGATCGCCAGCAGTAGAGCCAGTGACACAAAGAGCACGACGGAGGCAATCGCGGAGGCGCCAGCATAGTCATACTCTTGGAGCTTGACGAAAATCATCAGCGCGGTGATTTCTGTTTCGTAGGGCATATTACCGGCAATGAAAATAATGGCTCCGAACTCACCTAACGAGCGCACAAAGGCTAGCCCAGTGCCAGTAACGAGAGCTGGCCAAAGGTGCGGCATAATCACACGCCGAAACGCCACGCCATCGGTTGCTCCAAGAGACATCGCTGCTTCATCAACTTCTGCGGGTAAATCCTCCAGCACCGGCTGTACGGTGCGCACCACAAACGGAATGCTGGTAAACGCCATGGCCAGTGCAATGCCTACCCAGGTATAGGCTACTTGAAACCCTAGCGGCTCTAATAAGCTGCCCATCCAGCCGTTACCCGCATATAGCGTAGCGAGGGTAATACCTGCAACCGCTGTGGGGAGCGCAAAGGGAAGATCCATTAAGGCATCTAAAAGACGCTTGCCGGGAAACTCATAGCGAACCAGTACCCAGGCGAGTAGTAAGCCAAATACTGCATTCACCAGCGCCGCGACAGCCGCTGCTCCTATGGTGACCATGTAACTGGCTACCACACGGCCTTCGGTAATAATGGCCCAGTATTCGGCAAGGCTAAGCCCTGCCAACTGGCCAAATAGCCCGGTGATCGGGAGAAGGAGAACCAGCGAAATAAATAGGACGCTGATCCCCATAGATAGGCCAAAGCCCGGCAGCACGCGTGCGCTGCCGGACCGCCATAATGCTAGCTGGCTCATGGGGTTCCGTTAACGACGTTGCAGTTGATCAAGTAGGGCGCCGCCTTCAAAGTGGTTTTCCATTGCTTCTTCCCAGCTGCCAAACACATCTTCAACTTCAAAAAGTTCGGTATCGGGGAATTGATCGGCAAATTCGGCTACAACCGTTTCATCGTGAACGCGATAGTTAAAGCCTGCCAGCAAGCGCTGGGTGTCTTCACGGTAGAGATACTCAAGGTAGCTCTGGGCAAGGTCGCTGTTGCCGTTGCGCTCAGCATTTTCACCCACTACCGCAACGGGGAATTCTGCCAGAATGCTGACCGGCGGCACGATGACTTCGTAGTCGTCGCTGCCGTATTCGCTACGGATGTTGTTTACTTCTGATTCAAAGCTGATCAATACGTCGCCAATGCCGCGTTCGATAAAGCTAGTGGTGGCGCCACGGCCGCCGGTATCGAACACTGCAACATTGCGCAAGAAAGTACGCATGAAGTCCTGGATTTGCTCTTCATCACCCTCAAATTCGTTCTCGGCAAATCCCCAGGCGGCTAGGTAGGTGTAGCGGCCGTTACCGGACGTCTTAGGATTAGGGAAGACCATCTGCACGTCTTCTTTCACCAGGTCATCCCAGCTCTCAATACCTTTCGGGTTGCCTTTGCGAACCAAAAATGCAGTGGTGGAGTAATAGGGAGAAGCATTGTTGTCGAACGCGTCCTGCCAGTCTTCTGCTACTAGGCCTGCATCTGCAAGAACTTGAACATCAGTCACCTGATTAAAGGTGACTACATCTGCACGCAGCCCTTGCATGATCGCGCGAGCTTGCGCTGAAGAGCCGCCGTGGGACTGGCTAATAGCAATTTCTTCGCCATGCTCTTCTTGCCACCACGCTTGGAATTCCGGATTAATAGCCGAAAATAATTCACGGGCAATATCGTAAGAGGAGTTTAGTAGCTCGCGCTCTTGGGCCATTGCCGTGGTAGAAACAGCCGTGGTAGCTACTGTCGTGCCAACAGCAGCGGCTAGCAGGCTGCGGCGTAGGCCAGTCCGGAAAAAAGTAGATCGCGTCATTACAGGCTCCTTACATCTGGGGGCGATTTAATCGCAATGAGGATAAGGTTAAACCTGTGATTGTGGAATTACAATTATGTTTTATATTCTATTTGGAAATATGCATTTAAAGATATGCGTGCATTCGCGGCAGGGCTTTAACGGCTAGGGAGATGGGGCTTCGTAGGAGGCTCTGGTAAGATATAGGCCTTCCTTTCCCCCTGTTAACCTAGGAATGCACTATGAGCGCTGCGCAGGACTTCCTGATTGCCCCTTCGATTCTTTCCGCTAATTTCGCGCGTCTTGGTGAAGAGGTCGACAATGTATTGGCCGCTGGGGCCGATATTGTCCATTTCGATGTCATGGATAATCACTATGTGCCGAACCTGACGATTGGGCCGATGGTATGCAAAGCATTGCGCCAGCATGGTGTAACGGCGCCCATTGACGTGCACCTAATGGTCAAACCCGTGGATCGCATGATCGGCGATTTTAGTGAGGCTGGGGCGAGTTACATCACGTTTCACCCGGAAGCCTCAGAACATGTTGATCGCTCATTACAGCTGATTCGCGATAGTGGCTGTAAAGCAGGGCTGGTATTTAATCCGGCAACACCGCTTTCGTATCTCGATTATGTCATGGACAAAATCGATATGGTGCTGCTGATGAGCGTCAACCCGGGTTTTGGCGGCCAGTCATTTATTCCCGGCACGCTGGATAAATTGCGTGAAGCACGGGCACGTATCGAAGCCTCAGGTCGCCCGATCCGCTTAGAAATCGACGGTGGCGTTAAAGTAGATAACATTGCCGATATCGCCGCTGCGGGTGCCGACACCTTTGTCGCTGGCTCGGCTATCTTCAATGCTCACCAGTCAAGCGACCCGCACGGTTACGATAGCGTTATCCAGCAACTGCGCGCCGAGTTAGCAAAGGGTAACGGCTAAGCGGAAAACTTAATGCAATTTCATGCGGGGCTTTAGGTAGCGGTTTAGCTTATCAACCAGCCATGCGAGTCCCGTTTTAGGCGCGCCATGAATAGACAGCTGATGCATTCGATAAAGCGAAGCGTAGGCTTGGCGCGCTAACCAGCCCTCCAAAAATAGCCCTCGAGACGCGGAGCTACGCATTAGGTTTCCTACGGCATCGTAGCGGGCGAGCGATACAAGCGAACCGTGATCACGATAAGTAAAGTTTTGCAGCGGTTTACTATTCAGGCAGTGCACGAGGTTTTTGGCAAGCACTTTGGCTTGTTGATGAGCAGCCTGAGCTCGTGGTGGCACGGTTTTGTCTTCGCCCTGAGGGCAGTCAGCGCAGTCGCCCATGGCAAAAATATAAGGGTCATCCACGCTCTGAAGCGTTTGGTGAACGCTGATTTGATTTTTCTTATTAGTGGTTAAGTCTAATTCAGCCAAAAATGGTGGTGCTTTAATGCCTGCTGCCCACACGTTTAGGTCGGTTTCGATAACCTCACCATCGCCAGTCACCAATTGATACTGCTGAGCTTCTTGAATAGCGGTGCCGGCGTGGACGGTAACGCCCATACTTTCAAGCTCTTGTTGCACTGTTTCGCTGATACGTTCTGATAAACCGGGCAGCAAGCGGGGTGCCGCTTCGATGAGGTGGACACTAATAGTTTGGTGGTCAACGGCGGTGACGCCGTAGGCATTAAGCAAGCGCGAAGCATCTAAAAGCTCCGCAGAAAGCTCTACGCCCGTTGCGCCACCGCCCACAATGCCAATGGTCAATTCAGCGTTTTGGCGAAGCGTTGGATCGGTATAACGCAAAAAGGTATTGATCATATCGCGCTGAAACGCTTTGGCTTGCTGGGGCGAATCAATAAAGTGGCAGTGTTCAGCAACGCCTGTGGTACCAAAATCATTGGAAATACTGCCGAGCGCTATTACTAGATAATCGTAAGTTAGTTTCCGAGAGGGAAGGACTTCAACGCCGTCTTCATCTTTAATGGGTGCTAGGTGAATGACTTTTTGTTCGCGATCAAGGCCATTTAAAGAGCCGCGCTGGTAGCGGTAATGGTGCGCGGAAGAGTGGCCGCGATAATCCACTTCATCCATGCTGGAGTTCAATACTCCGGTAGCGAGTTCGTGTAAAAGTGGTTTCCATACATGAGTGGCATTGCGGTCTAGCAGGACAATCTCGGCGCGCTTTTTTTTGCCTAGCGTGCGTCCTAAACGCGTGGCTAGGGCAAGCCCGCCGGCGCCGCCGCCGACAATCACAATTCGGGGGATGGTCATTACTTTCTCCTCGGCTAATATGGTCACAGCATAGAGCTTTCGGGCGTGGTTGGCGACGTGCTAAGTCGGTAGGATAAAAGAATCAACGGCGATTACGTTTACTAACGGCCATTTTTTGAAAATTATTTTTGTTTAGAGCAGGGAGTGAATAGCGTGCACGCCATTTTGCAGGGGAAGCGGTTAATTGCGTTTGATTTAGATGGCACTTTGATTGATTCGGTCCCAGATCTGACGGTGGCGGTTGAGTGCGCGCTCAGTGACGTTGGGCTGCCTGCACCCGGCGAAGAGCGTGTGCGTGACTGGGTAGGTAATGGTGCTCAGGTACTCGTCGAAAGAGCGCTAACCTGGGCGTTACCAGATGCTCTGGGGCAGGCGTTGCAAACCACCGCCTACGAGGCTTTTATGCGCCATTACGGTGCTGCTCCCAATGCGCTAACCCGGCTCTATCCAGGCGTGCGAACAGCACTGCATGACTTGCACAAGGCAGGCTATCCACTGGTACTGATTACCAACAAGCCTGAGCGCTTTATTGCCCCAATTTTGAGCCATTTTGGACTATTGTCGCTATTTACGCACTGCATTGGCGGCGACAGTCTTGCCGAGAAAAAGCCCAGCCCACTGCCGCTACTCCATGTGGCTCAACAGTTGGATATTCCACCTTCGGCAAGTGTCATGGTTGGCGATTCGCGCCACGACATCGCCGCAGGCAAAGCCGCTGGCTTTACCACCGTGGCGTTACCTTACGGCTATAATCACGGCGAGCCGATTGAGCATAGCCAACCTGATTTGATCATTAGCTCACTGCTGGCGCTAACGGAATAAAATAGACGGTGATGGGGCTGTTTTTCCAGGGCTGTTTTTCCAGGGCTGTTTTTCCAGGGCTATTTTTCTGCTCGTGCGCCGCCTAAGTATTCATGCAGTAATTCAGCGTTATGGCGCAACATGGCAGGATAGTTATAAGCGGAGCCGTCGGCATCACTTAAGGTATCTACGTATAAAGGCCCGGCTAGCGAAAGCTCCGTTTCTCGAGCATGGGCATCCATGTGGATATAGGGTGATGTACTTTCGTAAAACAGCGCAGGCGGGCGCTTTTGCGAAAGATGCATACTCATTGCTTCCATTGCCTGCGCACTGCCAATCGTCTCATTGCCAATGCCCCAAATGGCTGCGTATTCAAAGTCGTACGCGCGGGCAAAGTAGGCCATGGAGGCTTCGCTGGTGGTGAGCATGCGATTGGTTTGCGGAATGCCTTCCAAACGCTCTCTGAGTTGATGATCTAACAGCGCCAATGCTTTACGAGTTTCAGCGGCTCGGGTGGTAAACGTGTCAGCCTGCTCGGGATAGTGCTCGATAAGCGTTTTTTCTATCACATCAACATAAGCGGCTGCCCCTTTCGGGTCCATCCACATATGCGGGTCAAAATGATTCTTATACTGGCCTACTGGAATTGCTAGCGGCTCATAATCGGCGTTTTCTGCAAGTGCTATCAGCGTTAGTGAATCATCTGCCATGGCTTCGATATGCCGTATCCATGGCTCTAGCCCATGTCCGTTATAGAAAACAATGTCAGCTTCTTCGACAGCCAAGGCATTTGGCGGTTGAAGCTCCCAGCGGTGCACATCTTCCCCTGTGGGCACAATCGTTGTAATACTGATGTTGTCGCCCGCCACACGCTTTACTAAGTCTTTAACGACTGAAAATGAAGCGATAACTTTAAACGAAGTGTCTCCCAGCGCGTGAGTGCTGCTGACAGTCGTCATCAATACGAGCGTGATTATCCAGGGTGTTCGCTTGTCCATGTCACGCTCCTAACACATTAAAAAGACGGCAGATCATAAAGACAGTACAGACCTGTTACCAGTTTCGTTATGCTGCCAAGTTGCTTAAACCTAGCAGTAGGGGCTAACCAGTCACCTTCAGGATTTTTGATTACTTTGAAAAGCCCCTCACAATTTACTGATAAACTCGGCGCTAGTTCCCCACTGAAAACTACCAGAGTACTCAACTGGGGTTTGTTGGTTGGCCCTCTAAAATAAGTGTGAATGTCTTAGTCGACCCTTGGCCCTGCAAGTGGTGCTTGGGTTGGGGTATCATCCCAGCAAAGTGGTTTGATTAATGTGATGGAGTAAGTGGGGCGATGGCGCAAGTGCAGGTAGTGCAACGTGTATTGATGATCGATAACTACGACAGCTTCACGTTCAATATCGTCCAGTACTTGGGTGAGCTGGGGGCCGAGGTAATAACCTATCGCAACGATGAGCTTACCCTAGAACAAATTGACGCCTTAGCGCCTTCCCATTTAGTCATTTCACCTGGGCCATGCACCCCTAATGAAGCGGGCATATCGCTGGCGGCGATCACCCACTTTGCGGGTAAACTACCTATTTTGGGGGTTTGTCTTGGGCATCAGGCGATTGGACAGGTCTACGGTGGTAAAGTGGTGCGGGCGCCCCAAGTGATGCATGGTAAAACGTCTGCCGTCGTACATCGTGGGCAAGGCGTGTTTAGCGGGCTTGAAAACCCGCTAGAAGTGACCCGTTATCATTCACTCGTGGTAGAAAAAAATAGCTTGCCGGAGTGTTTTGAAATCACTGCTTGGACCGCAGACGATGACGTTACGCCAGGGCTGATAATGGGCTTTCGTCATCGCAGCCTGGATGTTGAAGGGGTACAGTTCCACCCTGAGTCAATACTCACGCGCCAAGGCCATGCGTTATTGGCTAACTTTTTAAAACGCGGCTGATTGCCAAATTTATACGCTTTAGGGGCTTTTCTGTTCATGCAAATGCGAGATGCAATTAACGCGGTGATGCGCCGCGAAGACCTCTCTTTCAATGCGATGCACGCGCTAATGCGCCAGATCATGACCGGCGAAGCCTCCGATGCGCAAATTGGTGGCCTGCTGGTGGGGCTTGCCATGAAAGGTGAAAGCGCCGAGGAAATTAGCGCGGCGGCCCAGGTAATGCGCGAGCTGATGAAGCGGGTGGTGCTGCACACCGATAACGTAGTCGATATTGTCGGCACCGGCGGTGATGGAGCTAACCTGTTTAATGTTTCTACGGCGGCTAGTTTCGTAGCTGCTGCCGGGGGCGCTCATGTGGCCAAGCATGGTAACCGCAGCGTTTCCTCGTCGTCGGGTAGCGCGGACCTTTTCGATATCGCCGGCATTTACCTTGATCTCAAGCCTGAGCAGGTGGCTCGCTGTATCGAACAGGTAGGTGTGGGCTTCATGTTTGCTCCCAATCACCACCCGGCCATGCGCTACGCTATCGGGCCGCGCCGAGAAATGGGCGTTCGCACGCTGTTTAACATCCTTGGACCGTTGACCAACCCCGCCAGTGCACCTAATCAAGTGTTGGGCGTTTATTCGCTTGAATTAGTGCCGCTGATGGCTGAAGTGCTCCGAAAGCTGGGCAGTCGCCACGTACTGGTAGTGCACTCTGAAGATGGCTTAGATGAAATTTCTTTGGCTGCCCCTACGCGCGTAGCTGAACTAAAAGATGGCGAAATTACCGAATACACCATTACCCCAGAAGAGTTGGGTATTGAGCGCCAAAGCCTAACACCACTAAAAGCGACCAGCGCTGAAGATAGCCTACGGTTAGTGAAGGCCTCTCTTAGCGGCGAAGGGGCAGCGGCGGATATAGTGGCACTAAATGCTGGTGCAGCACTTTACTGCTCAGGTGTGGCCGATAGTTTAAAAGAGGGCGTGATGGTGGCTCAGGATGCGCAGGCCTCAAAGTTACCGCTAGAGAAGCTTCGAGAGCTTTCACACTTCACTAGTGTCTTTAAAGGGTAAATAATCTAATGACTGATCAGGCAACGCCAACAATTTTAACGCGTATTTTGGCTCGTAAAGACGAAGAAGTAGCCGAGCGCCGACAGGCGGTTTCTGAAGCAGATCTGCTGGCGTTGGCTGACAAACAAAGCGCCCCACGTGGCTTTATTGATGCGCTGAATGACCGTATTGCCGCAGGTGATGCGGCGGTCATCGCTGAGGTGAAAAAAGCCTCGCCTTCCAAGGGCGTGATGCGTGAGGATTTTCATCCTGACGATATCGCTAAACGTTATGCAGAGGGCGGCGCAGCCTGCTTGTCAGTATTGACTGATGCGGATTTTTTCCAGGGGCATGAGGACTTTCTGATCGCCGCCCGTGATGCCTGCGACCTACCCATCATTCGTAAAGATTTTATTACCCATAGCTATCAGGTAACCGAGGCGCGTGCCATTGGTGCAGATTGCATCCTGCTGATTGTAGCTGCTTTAGACGACTCTCAACTGCGCGATCTGCACCAGCAAGCCAGTGCGTTAGGCATGGATGTGCTGGTAGAAGTGCATGACGCTGTTGAGTTAGAGCGTGCCTTAGCGCTGGATCTAAAACTGGTAGGTATCAACAACCGTAATCTGCATACCTTCGAGACCAGCCTGAATACCACACTAGACCTACTGCCGCGCATTCCTGAGGGCGTCACGGTTATCACCGAATCCGGTATCCATACCCGAGATGACGTAGAGCTAATGCGCGACCATGAGGTGAACGGTTTCTTGGTTGGTGAAGCCTTCATGCGTGAAGAGGATCCTGGCCAAGCCCTCAAGCGGCTCTTCTTTTAATCGACGTTGTTTAAAGCATTTATTAACTTGCCCGCTTGAGGCACGTAAGCAACGCCTGAAGCGGGTGGGGTAGGGGTTGCGCTGAGTAGCGTTTCACCTGGCTGCGGCAGGAGTAGCCTGTCGCTAGCAGCTTGCCCTCGTTTTCCTCGGCTTCCACCTGGGGCTGCCAGGATTGGGCGTAGATCGTCTTCGATGTGTCGACATTACGGGTTTCATGCCCGTAGGTGCCGGACATCCCGCAACAACCGGTCGCCATCAGCTCAAGCTCTAAACCAAATGCCGCAAACACCTGCTGCCAGGCCTTGGGGCTGCCCGGTGCGTTGGTTTTTTCGGTGCAGTGAGACAGCAGTTTAAAGCCAGGATCGGTTAGGTTCAGCTGGCTAGGCGCTAGCGTGTTAATACGGGTAGCCAGCCACTCTTGCAGCATTAACACGTTGGGCACTTGCTCGGCCCCCAGGGCTTTGACGTATTCTTGGCGGTAGGTCAGCGTCATGGCGGGGTCGATACCCACCATCGGTACGTCGAACTCTGCCAACGCCCGCAGGCGCTTGGCCTGTTTTTCCGCTGTGCGCTCAAAGGCGCCTAAAAAGCCCTGCACCTGCAGCGGTTTGCCGTTGGCAGAAAATGGC
This sequence comes from Halomonas sp. TD01, assembly GCF_923868895.1. Lineage (GTDB taxonomy): Bacteria > Pseudomonadota > Gammaproteobacteria > Pseudomonadales > Halomonadaceae > Vreelandella. Next base: position 4,056,171 of record NZ_OV350343.1, on the reverse strand, counting down.
ATCACAAACACTCGCAGATTCAACCGCGACAGCAGTTCCACCACGTCCATCACCAGCTTGGCTTCAAAGTGGCTGGTGAAGGCGTCCTGGACAATAATCACGCTGTTAGCGCGCTGCTGCTCGGTAAGCAGTACCAACGATGTGGGCGTGGCTTCGGCGATGCCCCAAGCCCTTAGCTGTTTCTTTACGCTGGCACGGGAAAGCTGCGGGGAGTCACTCATTCCAAGCCCTTTACGCATCAGGCTATCTACCCAGCGCTGGTTGAGTAGGGCGTTATACAGCGGCGCAACCTTGGCAAGGGTTGGCAACATGAATTCGGTGCCACCGATGATGTAATCGCGCAGCGGGCGTAAATAGCGGCCGTGGTAGACCTCTAAAAACTGCGAACGGAACTGCGGCACGTTGACCTTAATCGGACACTGGCCTGCACAGGATTTACACGCCAAGCAACCCGCCATGGCATCGTAAACTTCGTGAGAATAGTCGTGGTGTTGCTTGCGGCTGAGCGTATTAGCAACGCGCAGAGGAAAACTCTTAACAAAGCCCCAGCCGTTTTCGGCTTTCTTTTTGCGCGACTCCTCCACCACATCGATACCCGCCTGGGTTTGTAGGCGTAGCCACTCACGCATCAAGCTGGCGCGGCCTTTGGGCGAATGGCGCCGGTCACGGGTAGCCTTCCAGGAAGGGCACATGGGGTCATCAAGGTCGTAGTTATAACAGGCACCGTTGCCGTTGCAATACACCGCCGCGTCGTAGGCCTGCCAGGCGCGTTCGTCGATGGTGCGATCCAACTGGCCGCGCAGGGTGACGCCATCGATCGTTAACAGTTCAGGGTCGCTGTCTTTAGCGATTAGTTCATGGTTCTCAGACCTACCCGCGGCTTCGGGCGGGTTAGACAACGGCGACGCAATCTTGCCGGGGTTCAGCTGGTTATGCGGATCAAACGCGGCTTTGACGCGCTGCAGGCTGGGGTAGAGCTCACCAAAGAATTTGGGGCCGTACTCTGAGCGCACGCCTTTGCCGTGTTCTCCCCATAACAACCCGCCGTACTTCTGGGTCAGGGCTGCCACTTCATCGGAAATCTCACGAATCAGTTTTTCCTGTTGGGGATCTTTCATATCCAGCGCTGGGCGCACGTGCAGCACCCCCGCATCCACATGGCCAAACATCCCGTATGAAAGTTGCCTAGCATCCAACGCGGCGCGGAACTCAGTAATAAAGTCAGCCAAGTGCTCCGGTGGTACGGCGGTATCTTCCACAAACGCAATCGGGCGCTTTTCGCCCTGCACATTGCCCAGCAAGCCCACCGAGCGTTTACGCATGGCGTAGACTTTTTGGATCTGCGGACGGCCTTCGGCCAGGGTGTAACCTAAACGCTCGACGGTAGCGTCTTGGCTCAAATGGTCAGTGAACGCCTGTACCCGTTCCGCCAAGCGCTCAGGATCATCGTCATTAAACTCGATCAAGTTAATGCCACGAATCGGCGTACTACCGGTGGCGGGAAAAAACTCAGCTACGCTGTCCCAGACAAAATCTTCCATGGCCAGCTGCAGCACCTTGTCATCCACTGTTTCGATGGAAGTGGGCCGAGCGCTGCTGGCCATCAATGCCTTAGCATCACGCAGCGCGTCCATAAAGCCTGGGTAGCGCACATTAACCAGCGTGGCGTGATTAGGGATCGGCAGCACGTTCAGTTCCGCTTCATTCAAAAAGCCCAGCGATCCTTCCGAACCGCACAGCAGGCTGTTCAGGTTCAGTTGGCCTTGCGCCTCCCGCAGATGCGCCAAATCGTAGCCGGTTAAGCAGCGGTTAAGTGGTGGGAATTTCGCTTCAATCAGCTCACGCTGTTGGTCGATAATCTCAGCCGCAGTGGTATGCACGCGGCCAAGAATGCCTTCCTGTTGGCACTCAGCCTGTTCTTCTTCAGCGCTAAGCGGGCGGCTATGCAGATGCTTTCCCCCCAGCAGAACCGTGTCCAGTTCCAGCACATGGTCACGGGTTTTGCCGTACTCGCAGCTGCCCTGGCCGCTGGCATCGGTGGAGATCATGCCGCCGATGGTGGCGCGGTTAGAAGTAGACAGCTCCGGGGCAAAAAACAACCCATGGGGCTTCAGCGCCGCGTTGAGTTGATCCTTCACCACGCCCGCCTGAACGCGTACCCGCCGCGCCTCTACATCGATTTCGAGGATCTGGTTCATATGGCGGGAAACGTCCACCACGATACCGTCGGTCAACGACTGGCCGTTGGTACCGGTGCCGCCGCCCCGAGGCGTGAGCACGATATCGCGGTGGGGCAGCTCAGCGGCTAGCTTGGCAAGGCGCTCAAGATCTTCCGCGTGCTTAGGAAACACCGCCGCCTGAGGCAGACGCTGGTAAATCGAGTTATCCGTCGCCAGCACCGTGCGGTTGGCGTAGTCAGGGGCAATCTCGCCTTCAAAGCCGCGAGCGCGCAAGGTGTCGAGAAAACGCACGTAATAGGGTTTCAGGCGTTCAAGTGCAAAATTTCGAGAGTCAATGAATGCCATCATGATGAATGTTTTGTCGTTAAAGTGAAGTAAATGAAACGCCTTTATAGCGCTTAAAGTTGGGCAAGTTTACGTTAAGAAGCTCGATGCGACATCGATAAAATAGGCGTTTAAGAGCATAAAACGGTCATTTAAAAAGTGCGCTAAGTGCAGAAAAGAGCATTGTGGAAGAGGTTAGTTTACTTGCTAACTTACTGCTTATTAAACTGATATTTACTGAGCAATGAATTCATGTCGAAAGGTGAGACGGTGAGGAACTGGCAAATTAGGCGTTTTTCTATTGTTTAATGTCGCTTAATTGCCAGTACCCTTGCCTGAATTTCAATAGCCTAGACATATATTTGCTTACTAATAATCACAATATATCGGGGGTGTATAGATGGAGTGGATTCACTATGCGGCGTCTAATTTTGATGTACTTATAGCGCGCACGATTGAGCACATTGTCCTTGTTGGAATAGCCGTTGGTATTGCAACGTTGACGGGGGTGCCTATCGGTATTGCCATAACCAAAAACGAAAAAATGGCTAAGACCGTTCTTTACATCGCTTCTATTATTGTCACCATCCCCTCTATTGCCTTGTTTGGCATCATGATACCGATCTTGTCTATCGTCGGTCATGGCATTGGATACGTGCCCGCTGTTATTGCTGTTTTGCTGTATTCGCAGCTCCCTATTATTCGCAATACCTACACCGCGATAAATAACGTCGATCCAGCACTTCGTGAAGCTGCTCGTGGCATTGGTATGAGCCAGAACCAGCGCCTACAAAAAGTTGAAATTCCCTTGGCTGTGCCGGTGATCATGGCCGGCGTGCGCACGGCGGTCGTGCTCAATATAGGTGTCATGGCTATTGCTGCTTATATAGGCGCGGGTGGGCTAGGTACCTTCATTAGTCGTGGCATTTCTCAGTCAGACCCACGCCAACTTATCTTAGGCGCCATTGCAGTCAGCCTTCTGGCAATCATTGTTGATTACGCGCTGCTATACCTCCAAAAGCGATTGACGCCCAAGGGTATGGAACAGGTGCCCGCCTGTAACTGATGTAGCCCTTCAGCCCTCATTTAACAAAAAAGGATACCAGCATGATTCGACTGGATAATCTAACGAAGGTTTTCGATACACCAAAAGGCGCGGTGGTTGCTGCTGATCATATTAATATGGAAGTGCCCACGGGTGAGATATGCATTTTGCTGGGACCTTCCGGTTGCGGCAAAACCACCACGTTGAAGATGATTAATCGCATCGTTCGCCCTACCTCTGGCAAGGTTTTTATCGATGATGAAGACACTTCTTCGCTAGACACCCAAACATTACGCCGCAATATTGGCTATGTCATTCAGCAGATAGGCCTGTTTCCCAACATGACTATCGAAGAAAACATTACGGTGGTGCCTAAGCTCCTTGGCTGGGACAAAGCCAAATATAAGGAAAGAGCCAGAGAGCTAATGCGCATGATTGCGCTGGAGCCAGATGCCTTTCTCAAGCGTTACCCTAGTGAGCTTTCTGGTGGTCAGCAGCAGCGTATTGGTGTTGCCCGAGCCTTGGCCGCAGACCCTCCCGTCATGTTAATGGACGAGCCCTTTGGAGCTATCGATCCTATTAATCGCGCAGTGATTCAAGATGAGTTCTTGAAGATGCAGCAAGAACTCAAGAAAACCATCATGTTTGTTAGTCACGATATTGATGAGGCCATCAAGATGGGAGACCGTATTGCAATCTTCCGTGACGGTCATTTAGTGCAATACGCTACCCCTGATACTTTGCTTGCCGCACCGAAAGATAGCTTTGTTGAATCATTTCTCGGCGAAGACCGTGCTCTTAAGCGGCTCAACTTAATTAGTGTTCGGGAAGTTATTAGCACTAATTTCGAAACGGTTTCGCCCCGCGATAGTCTGGAAAGTGCGCTGCAAAAGCTCGATAAGTGCGGCTATCAGCACGCTATTGTGATGGTCAACGAAGAACGCCAGCCAGTCGGAATTATCCCACGTTCAGTGGCACAAATGAGTCAAGGCAGTTGTCACGACTATGCTCAAAAGGTGCCCGCTGTTGTGAACGTTAATGATGATCTGCGTAAAGCGGTGTCTTTAATGCTTGCGCACGATATCACCTGGCTGCCATGTGTTGATGATGAAGGTCGCTTGAGTGGGCATATCACGCAGCGTGCGATGACCCATCATCTTGGTGCACGTTTTCGTACTCAGCAAGCCGCTGCAGAGCTTGCCGACCCGATGGCAGAGGAGTGAGCTAATGCCCATTCAAAGTCTTAAAGGGGTCTTCCGCTTACTGCTCCTGGTGGCTGTCTTTGTTGCCGGCGCCTGGAGCTACGCGACAGGCGTTATTGAAGAATTCATATTTTACTTGCCCGATATTCAGTTTTTAACAATGGAGCACCTATGGCTCACTGTTATCTCTGGATCGCTGGCAATTCTAGTCGCGATACCTTTAGGCATTGTGCTCTCCCGTCCGAGTATGGCGCGTTGGGCAGAATCTGGTATGCAAGTGCTTAATATTGGGACAACGATTCCAACGCTAGCAGTACTTGCGTTATCAATGAGCTTGCTAGGTATAGGTATAGTACCTGCTGTATTTGCCTTGTTTGTTGCCACACTACTGCCTATTACTCGCAATACTTATACGGGGCTAAAAGGCGTGTCTCCGGCATTAAAAGAGGCTGCTTCAGGTATCGGTATGTCGCCTGCACAGCGGCTAATACGCGTCGAATTACCCAACGCACTGTATGTTATTTTTGCGGGCATCCGAACAGCTCTCGCAATCAATGTTGGCACCGTACCGTTGGCATTTTTAATCGGCGCAGGAGGGCTAGGAGAGTTAATTTTTACCGGTATTGATCTTTACGACCCTCTGATGATGCTCGCTGGTGCTATCCCGACTGCCATACTAGCTATTTTGGTTGATGCCGCAGTCGCCAGTATTGCTTTTCTTGTCGTACCCCGCGGGGTTAATCCCGCTCGCCGAGCAGCGAATGCGTAGCAGCTGCACAATAACAATTGATATAGGAAGCTCCAAAATGATTAAGCCTATCTTATCTGTTTTAAGTAGTATCGCTCTTATCGGTGTCAGCTCCGCTTACGCTGCCAATATTACTGTTGGTGGAAAGAATTTCACTGAACAGCAGATTTTAGCGAGCATGACCAGCCAGTATCTAGAGGGGTTGGGCTACGATGTAAATACTCGGGCTGGCATGGGGTCTGCTGTGCTTCGCCAAGCGCAAGAGAATGGCCAGATTGATGTATACTGGGAGTATACGGGCACTTCGCTTATTAACTATAATAATATCTCCGAACGTCTTAGTGCTGAAGAAACGTATGAGCGCGTCAAAGAGCTTGATGCTGAAAAAGGATTAGTATGGTTAGAACCATCTGCTGCTAATAATACCTATGCATTGGCAATGAGAGAATCAGACACAGCAGAGCGTGGTATTACAACCCTTTCTGAGCTGGCAAGTGCAATTAATGATGGCGAGTCACTATCGTTTGGATTAAATGCTGAATTCTATGCGCGGGATGATGGTTGGCGTCCACTGATGGAGGCCTATGATTTTAATGTTGGTCGCCGTGATATAAGCCGTATGGATTCAGGACTTGTATATCAAGCACTTCGTGATGGGCAGGTAGATGTAGGATTGGTGTTTGCTACTGATGGGCGTATTCCAGCGTTTGGGTTTTATGTGCTTGAAGATGATAAAGACTATTTTCCAGCCTATGCACTAACACCTGTTGTTCGCCAGGAAACACTGGAGCTTCATCCAAATGTAGAGTCTGAGCTTAACGAGCTATCAGCATTGTTAGATGACGAGATTATGGCGGCGCTTAACGCAGAAGTTGATGTTGAGCGTAAAAGTATTGAAAATGTTTCTAAAGATTTTTTAGAGCAGAACGATATGCTATAAATAAAATTACGGTGTGAAGCGCGACCGCCTTTAGGCGGTCGTTTTTGCGTTAAAGTGGCTTTTTTAAACTGATATTTTATCTTTTGATGGGATACGCTATGCATTATCAGGATAAGCTTAAAGTGGCTGCTGCGCAGATAAATAGTATGCTTTGTGATATAGACGCTAATCTTGATCGCCATATCTCACTGATAGAAGAGGCTAAGGAGCAAAGTGTTGAACTATTAGTGTTTCCAGAGCTTTCGTTGACAGGGTACTCCCTCGGAAGCAATGTGATGAAAGTTGCGATGCCATTAGAAGATGCTCGTTTGATGGCGCTTGCAAAGGTTTGCGAAGGCATGCAGACAATTGTCGGTTTTGTCGAGGAAGCAAGTCCAGGTGAGTATTATAATGCAATGGCTATTTTACAACATGGGAAGTTGGTTGCCGTTCACCGTAAGCTTAACCTTCCTACTTATGGTGGGTTGGAAGAAGGTAAATGGTTTTCACACGGCAGTGAACTAACAATGGCGCAAGTTTGCCCAGGCTGGTCTAGTACACCGCTAATATGCGCAGACTTATGGAACCCTGCGTTAGTTCACGCGGCGCTGCTACCTCGTCCCACCGTGCTATGTGCTCCTATTAATTCGGCCTCCGGCGTGGTTAGTCAGGATTTTTCTAACGAGGAAAATTGGTTGCTGAATGTGCGCTTCTACGCCATGACTTACGGTACACCAGTTATTATGAGCAACCGCTACGGCCCCGAGGAGCAAAGCCATTTCTGGGGTGGGTCGTGCATTATCGGCCCGCGTGGAGAGTTGCTTGCTGAAGCAGAAGATCGTGAAATGCTGATTATGGCCGAACTGTCACGAACACATATTGCTAGAGCACGTTTTGAGCTTCCCACTCATAGAGACGCAGATACACCACTGATTCGTGAGCTGATGGCTGGTTATCGCTAGTCCCTTTAGCCCTGGATTTAGAGTGAGTAGGGACTCTTTGGAGATATAAATATTAGCTGATGGACTTTCTCTGTTCACGCGGTGATAGTCCATATTGTTTTCTATAGCATTTGCTAAAGTGAGATGTTGACGAGAACCCTGTTGCGGTTGCAATGTTCAAAACGCTCATGGATGTCTTACGCAGTAGGTTGTCGCCGTGTTCAAGGCGCAGTCTAAGATAATATGCTGCTGGAGTAAGGGAGAATTTATCTTTAAATAAGCGCTGCAGTTGTCGATTAGATATATTGGCCATTTGAGCAATACTGTCGCAGTTAATCGGGTCTTCAATATGTGACTGCATAATTTTAATTGAAGTGGATAGCGCAGGATTGTGAATGCCAAGCAGTTCTTCGATGGGCATTCGCTGCATTTCATGCGCAGAGCGGATGGTGGGGTGGATACACTGTTCGGCAATTTTTTTTGCTAAATCACTTCCTTGTTGGTTCTCAATTATTGAGAGCATCATGTCGAGTCCTGCAGTGCCACCAGAGCAAGTCATTATGTTGCCCGAGATCTCAAAAAGCTCATGGGTAACAATCAGCTCAGGGTACTCTTCCTGAAGGTTAGCCTGATCTTCCCAGTGGATCGTGCAGCGTTTATTTTTTAATACGCCCGCCTTCGCGAGAAGAATACTCCCCGTAGAGGTAGACCCTAAGAGTTTATTACTACGTGAAATTTCACGTAGCCATTTAAACAGGCTTTGATCAGCAATAAGATTGGTGCCTAAACCTGCGACCAAAATAAGGCTGTCAAGCTGCCTCCATTCACTTACCGGTAAACTAGGGGTAAAGGAAATACCATTGCTTGCTATAACCGCTTGGTCATTAAGGCTTAGTAGCTCCCAATGATATACAGGTTCATTGCTAAGTCGGTTGGCAATACGTAATGGCTCTATCACTGAGCTAAAAGAGAGCATCGCGAAATTAGGAAAAAGCAAGAAGCCAATACTGAAAGGGTGGGATGCTTGTCTGTCGCGTGTCATAATTGTTTTCTTTTATGGCGTTTTAATGTCTTTAACGATGGGGCCGTTATAGCAAGATGTCAATGCCTCAATAGACATCTTGAATATTTTCGGAGCACTCCATGCAATCAGAAAGCGTCTCAATCTTTAGTGATGGTTTTAAACTTGATGGTTCTTACTACTGGGAAGAAAGTAAGCTACAGGAGCATGCGCCAGTCGTTATTGTCTGCTCCGGCTTTACTGGTCTCAAGCATATCCACCCAGAGAGGTTTGCTCGTTTTTTAACCAAGAAAGGCTTTTTGTGCTTCGGTTTTGACTATCGCGGATTCGGTGAAAGCGAAGGTGAGCGCGGTAAAGTATTGTTAGAAGAGCAAGTGCGCGATATAGCAAGTGTCGTTACTAGTGTACGAGCTCGTGCCGAACAAGAAGGTCGTGCCCTGGTTCTTGCTGGCTGGGGCATGGCCGGTGGCTTAGTGTTAGATGCTTACCGTTTGGTAGAAGATCAGGTTGATGCATTGATCAGCATGAACGGCTTTTTTGACGCTGTGCGTGTACAGAAAGCACTACGCGGCGAGTTGGGGTGGAAAAATTTCCGTCAATTCGTTAAGCAAGAGCGCCTTCGCCTTTCTCAAGGAGGAGAAGCACAAAAGATTGATCCGTTTGATATTTATCCGCTTGACCCTATTTCTAAAGGTTATGTTGATGAAGTGCTCCGAAAAACACCCGGTTATGGGCTGACATCTGATTTAGACTTTGCCGACTCGCTTGTTTCGTTCCACCCAGAAGCCCATATTGATCAGCGCTTTGCAAATACGCCGTTACTCATTGCCCATGGTGGGGAAAATGATCTCCACCCGGTAACCGAAGCGCATTCATTGTATGCCGCCTATCCTGGGCCTAAATCATTATTTCTACTTCCAGAAGGTGGACATACCGAATGGATGCTAGACGATGATCCTAAGTTCCAGCGTTTTGCAGCAGTTGTTGCTAATTGGGTGGCATCAAATGTAGCCACTGAGCAAGCTGCTAAGGCGGTGGTGTAAGTAATGCATAACAGTACGGGTAGTCTCGCTGGAATTCCAGAATGTGCTCCGATGGATCCATTGCCTAGGCCACCGAACTTCTTGGTGCCTGCTGGTGCAGTTGACTGCCATGCGCATGTGTTTGGGCCTTCATCGAAGTATCCCTTTCACCCTGGTCGCACCTACACACCGCCGGATGCTTCGCTAGAGGAGTACCTTCACCTGCATCAGACGCTTGGTATTCAGTGCGGTGTTCTGGTGCAACCAAGCGTGTATGGATTGGACAATTCAGTTACCCGTCATGCATTACAACGCTTGAGGAAGGCCGGGCATGCCTATCGAGGCGTTGCGGTTGTTGATAGTAGAGTCAGTGATGGTGAGCTAGATGCACTGCATGAAGACGGGTTTCGAGGCGTGCGGCTTAATATGCTTTTCAAGGGAGGGATATCTTGGAAAGACGTCACCGTTCTTGCAGACAGGTTGGCTGAAAGGGGTTGGCATTTGCAATTTCTTGTTGATGTTTCTGAGTTTGAGAACTTCGAAACACGCATAGGCCAACTGCCTGTTCCTGTTGTGATAGACCACATGGGACACATGGCATGTGAGAAAGGGCTTACCGAGGAAGGCTTTCAAGCGCTTTGCCGTGCTTTGAAAAATGGTCATGCCTGGGTAAAGCTCTCGGGGGCATACCGCATAACCTCGCTTGATCAAACGCCCTACGATGACGTTGTCCCTTTCGCACAGCAACTGATTCAAGCTAATCCAGAGAGGTGTGTTTGGGGCTCAGACTGGCCTCATCCCCATATCTCCGTACCCATGCCAAACGACGGTGCGCTTTTAGATGAACTTGCATCTTGGGCGCCTGATGTGCAAACGCGTAAGCGAATACTGGTTGATAATCCAAAAGTGCTTTATTTTGGTGATTTAGCCTAAGGAGTCTCTGATTAATGTGATGAGCGCGGTCCAGGCAAGGCAAAATCAACGAAAAAGCTCAGCATGGTCAAGCGCAATAGTTAATCAGAGGTTTCGTAAGTAACAGCCTCTTATCTAGCAGATGAGGGGCTGTTTTCTTTTTGATATTTAGTCGTTTTGGATTCAACGGCTACGCAAGCATGTCAGCAACGCCTGAAGCGGGTGTGGCAAAGTTTGCCCAGAATAGCGTTTCACCTGGCTGCGGCAGGAGTAGCCTGTGGCGAGCAGCTTGCCCTTGTTTTGCTCGGCTTCCACCTGGGGCTGCCAGGATTGGGCGTAGATCGTCTTCGAGGTTTCGACATTGCGGGTTTCATGGCCGTAGGTGCCGGACATCCCGCAACAGCCTGTGGTGGCTAACTCTAGCTGTAAGCCAAACGCCGCAAACACCTGCTGCCAGGCCTTGGGGCTGCCCGGTGCGTTGGTTTTTTCGGTGCAGTGGGACAGCAGCTTAAAGCCAGGATCGGTTAGGTTCAGCTGGCTAGGCGCTAGCGTGTTAATACGGGTAGCCAGCCACTCTTGCAGCATTAACACGTTGGGCACTTGCTCGGCCCCCAGGGCTTTGACGTATTCTTGGCGGTAGGTCAGCGTCATGGCGGGGTCGATACCCACCATCGGTACGTCGAACTCTGCCAACGCCCGCAGGCGCTTGGCCTGTTTTTCCGCTGTGCGCTCAAAGGCGCCTAAAAAGCCCTGCACCTGCAGCGGTTTGCCGTTGGCAGAAAATGGCATCACAAACACTCGCAGATTCAACCGCGACAGCAGTTCCACCACGTCCATCACCAGCTTGGCTTCAAAGTGGCTGGTGAAGGCGTCCTGGACAATAATCACGCTGTTAGCGCGCTGCTGCTCGGTAAGCAGTACCAACGATGTGGGCGTGGCTTCGGCGATGCCCCAAGCCCTTAGCTGTTTCTTTACGCTGGCACGGGAAAGCTGCGGGGAGTCACTCATTCCAAGCCCTTTACGCATCAGGCTATCTACCCAGCGCTGGTTGAGTAGGGCGTTATACAGCGGCGCAACCTTGGCAAGGGTTGGCAACATGAATTCGGTGCCACCGATGATGTAATCGCGCAGCGGGCGTAAATAGCGGCCGTGGTAGACCTCTAAAAACTGCGAACGGAACTGCGGTACGTTGACCTTAATCGGGCACTGGCCCGCGCAGGATTTACACGCTAAACAGCCCGCCATGGCATCGTAAACTTCGTGAGAATAGTCGTGGTGTTGCTGCTTGCTAACGGTGTTCATGACCCGGCGGGGAAAGCTTTTAACAAAGCCCCAGCCGTTTTCGGCTTTTTTCTTGCGCGACTCTTCCACCACATCGATACCCGCCTGGGTTTGTAGGCGTAGCCACTCACGCATCAAGCTGGCGCGGCCTTTGGGCGAATGACGACGATCGCGGGTAGCCTTCCAGGAAGGGCACATGGGGTCATCAAGGTCGTAGTTATAACAGGCACCGTTGCCGTTGCAATACACCGCCGCGTCGTAGGCCTGCCAGGCGCGTTCGTCGATGGTGCGATCCAACTGGCCGCGCATAGTGACGCCATCGATCGTTAACAGTTCAGGATCGCTGTCTTTGGCAATCAGGTTATTGCTTTCGGCGGGCGACGCAATTTTTCCTGGGTTTAGCTGGTTATGCGGATCAAACGCGGCTTTAACGCGCTGCAGGCTGGGGTATAACTCACCAAAGAACTTGGGGCCGTACTCCGAGCGCACGCCTTTGCCGTGTTCTCCCCACAACAACCCGCCGTACTTCTGGGTCAGGGCTGCCACTTCATCGGAAATCTCACGAATCAGTTTTTCCTGCTCGGGATCTTTCATGTCCAGCGCCGGGCGCACGTGCAGCACTCCCGCATCCACATGGCCAAACATCCCGTATGAAAGTTGCCTAGCATCCAGCGCGGCGCGGAACTCAGTAATAAAGTCAGCCAAGTGCTCCGGTGGTACGGCGGTATCTTCTACAAACGCAATCGGGCGCTTTTCGCCCTGCACATTGCCCAGCAAACCCACCGAGCGCTTGCGCATGGCGTAAACTTTTTGGATCTGCGGGCGACCTTCGGCCAGGGTGTAGCCTAAACGCTCGACGGTAGCGTCTTGGCTCAAATGGTCAGTGAACGCCTGTACCCGTTCCGCCAAGCGCTCAGGATCATCGTCATTAAATTCGATCAGATTAATGCCACGAATCGGCGTACTACCGGTGGCGGGGAAAAACTCAGCTACGCTGTCCCAGACAAAGTCTTCCATGGCCAACTGCAACACGGTGTCGTCGATGGTTTCAATCGAGGTGGGCCGAGCGCTGCTGGCCATCAATGCCTTAGCATCACGCAGGGCGTCCATAAAGCCTGGGTAGCGCACATTAACCAAGGTGGCGTGCTTGGGAATCGGCAGCACGTTCAATACCGCTTCATTCAAAAAGCCCAACGAGCCTTCCGAACCACACAGCAGGCTGTTCAGGTTCAGTTGGCCTTGCGCCTCCCGCAGGTGCGCCAGATCGTAGCCGGTTAAGCAGCGGTTGAGCGGCGGAAATTTCGCCTCAATCAGCTCACGCTGCTGGTCGATAATCTCAGCGGCGGTGGAGTGCACGCGACCAAGAATGCCTTCCTGTTGGCACTCAGCCTGTTCTTCTTCAGCGCTAAGCGGGCGGCTATGCAGATGCTGTCCCCCCAGCAGAACCGTGTCCAGTTCCAGCACATGGTCACGGGTTTTGCCGTACTCGCAGCTGCCCTGGCCGCTGGCATCGGTGGAGATCATGCCGCCGATGGTGGCGCGGTTAGAAGTAGACAGCTCCGGGGCAAAAAACAACCCATGGGGCTTCAGCGCCGCGTTGAGTTGATCCTTCACCACGCCCGCCTGAACGCGTACCCGCCGCGCCTCTACATCGATTTCGAGGATCTGGTTCATATGGCGGGAAACGTCCACCACGATACCGTCGGTCAACGACTGGCCGTTGGTACCGGTGCCGCCGCCCCGAGGCGTGAGCACGATATCGCGGTGGGGCAGCTCAGCGGCTAGCTTGGCAAGGCGCTCAAGATCTTCCGCGTGCTTAGGAAACACCGCCGCCTGAGGCAGACGCTGGTAAATCGAGTTATCCGTCGCCAGCACCGTGCGGTTGGCGTAGTCAGGGGCAATCTCGCCTTCAAAGCCGCGAGCGCGCAAGGCGTCGAGAAAACGCACATAATGAGTACTTAGGCGTTTAAACGGGGCCGTACGAGAATCCAAAGATGCAATCATAGTTGATCAAGCCGTCACTGCTGGGAGCGGATAGGGGATACGCTACTTTACCGCAGCTACCGCGGCTCTGCATCTTGGTGGTGCGTCTTATGCGCTGCCCAGCGCTTCTTTCACCAGCGCTGCGCTGGTCTCGCTCATAGGCAGTGCCAGGGCAAGTGCATGTGCTTGGGGTGACATCTTGCCCCAGGTTTTCTGCACAATACGCACCATATGGTCGTGCTCAACCTTGCGGGAGAAATCTGCGAAGTAATTTTCCAAAAACACTAGGCAGGCGCAATCTTCCAGCGCTTGCACATCGGAATCGCGACCAAGACCTTTCTTACGAATAATCGTTGCGACTCGTTCGGCGTCAGCAGCGCTATAGCCAGCGTCGCGCATCAGTTGGGCAGTGGTGTCGCCCGCGCGCTCACTCTGGTCGCGACGCCAGGTTAAATAGCCTATGCGCCCTTCAGGGTAATCACTCCGCGGTACAAGCCAGCGCTGGAGATGCTGGGCGCGTACTGCCAAACGCAACAGCTCGGCGGGGGCTGATTGTAACTGTTCTAACCAATGGCTCATACGCTGAGCGTAGACAAGTTCCTGAGGCAGGGGGTTGCCATCGGCAAGAGTGGTTTGACGTGGATCTTGAGCGTGAAGCGCATCAATGGCCGTTAGAGTTTGTTCAAGCTCAGAAGGCATAAGGGTTCGCATGGTTAAGAGTATATAACGATATGTTAGCAGGTTAGCGGCTGGCCATAAAAAAGCGCCTGCTACACAAAGGCAGCAGGCGCTAAAGTAATATTCACGGAGAGTCTATGTGCGGCTGTTGTTATAAACCTCTTCGTTTAGTTCGCCTTCGCTTTTGCCCACCAGGGTCGTGACCATCAAATCACCCGCCACGTTTACGCTGGTGCGGGCCATATCCAGGATACGGTCAATACCGGCGACCACAGCAATCGCTTCCAGAGGCAAGCCAATTTGCGCCATTACAATCGAAAGCATTATCAGGCCTGCGCCGGGAACACCCGCGGTGCCAATCGAGGCCAGCGTGCCAGTGGCCACAATCATGCCGTAATCCATCATGGTTAAATCGGTGCCGGTCATTTGGGCAATAAACAGTACCACTACGCCTTGGTATAGGGCGGTGCCGTCCATGTTAATCGTTGCGCCCACTGGCAGCACAAAGCCAGACACGCCTTCTGAAACCCCTAGGTTTTTTTGCGCACAGCGAATTGACACCGGCAGCGTGCCTGCAGATGAGGCGGAGGAGAACGCCACCACAATGGCATCTAAACTGCCTTGGAGGTAACGCACAGGGTTTAGCCGGCCAAGTAGTGAAATAAAGCCAGAGTAAACCACCAACACATGCAGAATACTGGCGAGATACACCACGCCAATCAGCTTGGCCAGCGGCAGTAGGATCTCTAAACCATACTGGCCCGAAACGTGAGCGATTAAGCCAAATACGCCGAAGGGCGCAAAGGCCATGACAATCCCCGTAAGCTTGTACATCGCCTCGGCAAAGCTATCGAAGACCTTCATAACCGGCTCGCCTTTTTCGCCAATCAGCGTTAGCGAAATACCTAAGCCAATGGCAAACACAATGATCTGCATAATGTTGCCGTTAGCCAGAGCATCGAGAGGATTACGTGGTACTAAGTTAACCAGAATAGAGATCAGGGAGGGGGCTTCGTTTGCAGCCACTTCTGTATCGAAGCTTAAATTGACGCCAACCCCAGGCTGTAACAGGGTGGAAAGCACTAGGCCAATGCTGATCGCAAAGGCCGTGGTCACCAAATACAGCGTAATGGTACGCGCACCAATGCGGCCCATTTTTTGTGGGTCCCGCATGGAGGTAATACCCACTACCAGCGTGGAGAACACCAGCGGTACAATCAGCATCATTATGGCATTAATGAAAATATCGCCGAGTGGCTTAAAGATGCTGGCAGTTTCACCCAGCATTGCCCCTGCTAACACCCCTAGCGCCAACCCCGCCAGAATTTTTTTCCATAGCGCGATTCCACGCCACCAAGAAAATTTTCCCTTTTTCGCTGTTTCCTGCACTACGTTTCTCCTGTTTAAAACCCGTTGTTAGTGATTTGCGCTGCAAATCGGCGGGCACTCTACCACTTTTGACTAATGAGCCAAGGTTTTTATGCCAATTGGTAATAGCGCATACAGGGGAGATGAGTTTTGTGCAGCAAACTTTCAGAATGATATTTTCTTGAGCAAGCGAGCCCTTAGTATCGTTTTCCAATCTGCTTTTTATAATTTGCTGCATCAGGCAATAATTCCCTGACGCTGCCCCCATAGCTCCACGCCTTGCTTTTGCCTACAATAGGCCCCTTTCATCACGGGCAGTGTACGCCGTGTTCCACTGATTTCAGGCCAAGGGATAACTCATGCTCGATCCGAAACTGCTGCGCGGTGATCTTGATGCGCTAGCGCAACAACTGGCCCGGCGGGGCTTCGAACTTGATAAAGCGGCACTGCAAGCGCTGGAATCGCGCCGTCGTGAGTTGCAAACCCAGACCGAGCAGCTGCAAAACGAGCGCAATATGCGCTCAAAAGCGATTGGCAAAGCGAAGGCTAACGGTGAAGATATTCAGCCGTTGCTGGATGAAGTGAGCGATTTAGGCGAGCGTCTGGATAATGCCAAGCGTGAGCTGGCCGAGGTGCAGGCTGATTGGGATGATGCTATTAGCGGCATTCCCAATGTGCCCCATGAAAGCGTGCCAGAAGGTAAGAACGAAGACGATAACGTTGAGCTCCACCGCTGGGGCACACCTCGTGAGTTTGATTTTGAGGTGCTGGACCACGTTGATCTCGGTAAGAAGTCGGGCTATCTCGATTTTGAGCTGGCGGCTAAGCTAACAGGCGCTCGCTTTGCGGTAATGCGTGGGCCGATTGCGCGCCTGCACCGGGCCCTGGCGCAGTTTATGCTGGATACCCAAACCGAGCAGCACGGATACGAAGAGTGCTACGTGCCGTATATGGTGAATCGCGATTCGCTGATGGGCACAGGCCAACTGCCGAAATTTGGTGAAGATCTGTTTAAGCTTAACGACGAGCGGGAATACTATCTGATTCCTACGTCGGAAGTGCCGCTAACTAACTTTGTGCGTGATGAGATCGTGGATCAAGCGGCACTGCCAATGAAGCTGACTGCCCACACGCCTTGTTTCCGCAGTGAGGCGGGTTCCCATGGGCGCGACACACGCGGCATGATCCGCCAGCATCAGTTCGATAAAGTGGAAATGGTGCAGGTCGTAGAGCCAGAAAAGAGTTATGAAGCTCTGGAAGAGATGCGTGGCCATGCCGAAGCGATTCTTCAGGCGCTGGACTTACCTTACCGCGTAGTGACGTTGTGCACCGGTGATATGGGCTTTGGGGCGACGAAGACCTACGATTTGGAAGTGTGGCTGCCTAGCCAAGAAACATATCGGGAAATTTCGTCAGTCTCTAACTGCGAAGATTTCCAGGCGCGGCGCATGCAAGCGCGCTTCCGTCACCCGGAGGCTAAAAAGCCGCAGTTGCTACACACGCTGAATGGCTCGGGCTTAGCAGTGGGGCGGTGCCTGCTGGCGGTGCTTGAAAACCACCAGCAGGTAGATGGCTCTATTGCTGTTCCTGTGCCTCTGCAACCCTACCTGGGCGGCCTTGAGCGTCTTGCCCTCTAAGTGCCCACTCGACGTTGACCTCGGCATCGATACGAATGGTGCCGGGGCGATAGTCGCTAGCTGAACCACTGCCCATGGCATCGCTCTCAGCGCGCATGGCCATCATGCGGGGTTGGAAAGTGGGCGCTTGGACTTCTTCAATGCGCCGCACTTGGCCAAGTCTTACGTTTAGCGTGCTGGCCATTAAGTCCGCTTTATGGCGGGCTTTTTCTAGCGCTTTAGTCAGTGCTTCATCGGTAGCGGCGTCGCGGTCTTGCAGATCAAACTGAACGCCGTCCAGCGTGTTCACGCCAGCATTTATCATTGCGTCAAATACCTCGCCCAATTGGTCTATATTGGTAAGCTCAACACTAAAAGGGCGCTCTAAGCGGGTGCGCATCAACGTTTCTTGCTCGCCTTCATCATTACGCGGGCCTGCGACATGTTCAGGATAGACATTGAGCGACCCAGCATTGATGGCACGTTGTTCAATGCCGATCTCTTCCATGGCTTTAATTAGCTCACTGGCACGAGTTTCAAGCCGTTCGCGTGCGTCACTCAATGCGGCACTGTCGGTGTCTTCCAGAGTGGAGACCGCTGGTGTGTTTTCCCACAGCCGTGCAGAGAGAGTGGCTTTGTCGGGCTCTACTTCTACCCATGACTGGGCTTGGACATGCAAGCTGGGCGGAGTGGGTGGTGCGGCGTAAGCCGTAGACGTTGCCAGGAGGGCGAGAAGCGCGCTGCCAAGCACGCCATAGCGCAAGCGTTTTAGATGTGGTGTTGCTGAATTCATAGGTCACTTCCTTACTGAGAGAGCCAATGATTAGAGTTAACTAACTTATAGTGTGACGCTGCTTGGAAGGGCGAAGCGCCATAAAGTTCATTGGCTAAGAGTAGACGCAAAGCAGTTGCTTAATGTTGTCATGGTTTGTGCAATATCACGTGAGCAGCCATGATGTATGGATAACACGCTAAGGAAAGGGCAATGTCGAAATTATCGGATGAGGATTATCGTAGTATCCCTTTAAATGCGACCCTGGCGCTTGCCGCGCTAGTGGTGATTGTTGCGGGTATGAAGGCGGGGGCGGATCTTCTGGTACCCCTTCTATTAGCGGTATTTATTGCTGTTGTATGCACGTCGCCTGTTCAGTGGCTACACCACTGTGGCCTAAGCAGGCGTGCCTCTGCTTTTTTGACATTGCTGGTGCTGCTGGGATTTATTTCCTTAATTGGTTTGCTGGTGGTGAACAGTTTTAGCACCTTTGTCGAGGCGCTACCGGATATCGAGTCGCGTTTGTATGAGCACTATTGGGATTTGCTGAACGCGCTCTCTAGCCGTGGACTAGCTATTGATCCTGACCAGCTCAGTAATATGTTTGCCATGGAAGATGATGGGTCGTGGGTGACAGCGCTATTAGGCGAACTCGGCAATCTCTTTATGCAGGGGAGTATCATCGGGTTGTTGGTGATTTTCATGTTGTTTGAAACGCTTAACTTCCGAGATAAAGTGTCGCGCGCGCTTGAGAATCCAGCCCCAAGCCTAAAGCGGTTTAGCGAGTTTAGTTTAACGCTGAAGCGCTACCTAGCGGTGAAGACCGTCATCAGCTTGGCCACGGGGGTGTTAGTATGGCTCTCTTGCTTGATAGTGGGCGTAGAGTTTCCGCTACTCTGGGGGGTACTGGCTTTTGCCCTTAACTTTATTCCCAATATCGGTTCGGCCTTGGCGGCGATTCCTCCCGTACTGCTATTGCTGGTATCCCAGGATGGCGGAGCATTACAGGCGCTGTTACTCGCATCTGCTTATTTATTGATTAATTTCGTTTTGGGTAACCTGATTGAACCACGGGTGATGGGGCAAGCGTTGGGGCTATCGACGTTTGTGGCGTTTCTTTCGTTGGTCGTGTGGGGGTGGATATTTGGCGCTGCGGGTATGCTGTTGTCGGTAGTATTGACGATGACGTTAAAGATCGCCTTGGATAGCCATCCCCAGACTCGCTGGATTGCCCATTTGCTGGGGCCAGGGGGGCAGCGTCGGACGCGTCTTGGCGATGCGCGTCGTCCACCTTGGAAGCGTCGAGAATAAAAAGAAAGGGGCGTTTGGGATGGGAGTGCAGAAAGTTACCGCTGGCAGTCAATGCCAGCGGTAACTTTTAGCGCGGGTTAGGCGTTTTGATCGATAAATTGGGTCAGCTGAGATTTAGACTGAGCACCTACCAGCGAAGCCACTTTCGTGCCGGACTTAAATAGCATCACTGTCGGAACACCGCGTACACCTTGCTCTGCAGCAATTTCAGGCGCATCGTCAACGTTCACGCTAACCACTTTCAGATTATCACCACGTTCGGCAGCAACTTCATCAACCACAGGTGCCATTACTTTACAGGGACCGCACCAGGGGGCCCAAAACTTCAGCAGGACTGGCTGTTCGGCGTTGAGGACTTCTTGCTCAAAATTGGCGTTGGTGACATCAACATTGTTAGCCATTTGTTTCTCCCGTTTGCGTTGCTCTTGCTGTTTCGTTGCCTCAAATGGAGCAACGGTCATTACGCGTTTTACTAGCGCACTTTCACCGCGCCAAGTTGGCAGATGTTAGCGGGCGCAGAAGGTGCTGGCAAATTTCCTATGACGTTTTGACAGCAGTGATGAAAAATTAAGGGGTGTTCGTAACGCCTATTTTTTATACTATAAGTGAATTATAAGATGATTTTTTATTCAAAATTGTGTGCATGAGGCGTGTCACCCCCAAGTACTTCACCTCTAAGTACTTCGCGGGTGGGGCAAGTCGGCAGCGGCGCGAGGATGCGCTTTAACGTGCTTCCTGCATAGATAATAAGGTGAGGATATGAAGCTACAGCAACTTCGCTATATCTGGGAAGTCAATCGACATAACCTGAATGTGTCAGCAACCGCGCAGAGTTTGTTTACCTCGCAGCCGGGTATTTCCAAGCAAATACGCTTGCTTGAAGATGAGCTAGGCGTTGAGATTTTTGCACGCAGCGGAAAACATCTTACCCGCGTAACCCCAGCGGGGCTGTCAATCATTGAGCTGGCAGGTCAGGTGTTGAAGCTGACAGAAAACATCAAACAAGTCGCCCAAGAGCACAGCGATGAGCGTCGGGGTAGCTTGTCGATTGCGACTACTCACACTCAGGCACGCTATGCGCTGCCTCCTATCATTAGTGAGTTTACGCTTAAGTACCCCGATGTTGCACTACATATGCAGCAGGGCACACCAAAGCAAATTGCCCAGATGGTTAGCGAAGGTCAGGCCGATTTTGCGATTGCCACAGAGTCACTAGAACTGTTCACCGACTTAGTGTTACTACCTTGCTACCGCTGGAATCGTTGCGTTTTAGTACCTAAAGATCACCCGCTGGCATTGATTAATAAGCCGCTGACCCTTCAAGCGCTCGCTGAACATCCGCTTGTTACTTATGTGTTTGGGTTTACCGGCCGCTCGCAGTTAGATGATGCGTTTAAGGCGCAGGGGCTTACGCCGAATGTGGTGTTAACGGCTGCCGATGCCGACGTGATTAAAACCTATGTGCGGCTGGGAATGGGCGTTGGTATCGTTGCCCATATGGCGGTTGATCCAGTGTTAGATGAAGACTTGGTAGCACTGGATGCAAGTCATCTGTTTGCTAGCTCTACGACCAAAATTGGTATCCGCCGTGGCACCTTTATGCGTGGCTATATGTACGATTTCCTAGCACGCTTTGCGCCTCATCTCACCCGGGACTTGGTAGATGAAGCCTTGTTGGCTGGCCCACGCTTTGAGCATGAGCTGTTTGAGGGGGTAGAGCTTCCTGAACATTAGGAACAACAATCGGGTAGGCGATGAATAGCGCTTGAAACTAATATCAGGGCGCTATTCACCGCTCTATGCCAGTACAGTGTGTTATCAGTACTGTGGGTTCTATATCAGTGCTGTAAATGCAGGCCGCACTCACGTTTATCTTCCACCTTGGTGGGGTCGAAGTAGTCGAAGTTGTTAGGCAGGTCGTGAGCCTCAAGGTAGTAGTACATATCTTTTGCTGTCCACTGCAGCAGCGGGGCGACTTTTAACAGGCCATCGCTGTTGCGGCTGGCTGGCTGCATTTTAGCCCGCTCTGGTGTGTCCTCTGCCCGCAGGGCGGTGAACCAAATATCTGGCTGCATTTCCCGCAGGGCACGCTCAAACGGCTCAATTTTCACTTCTTGGGTAAAAGCCGCGTGACGTGGGTCGTCAATGCTGGGCATTGGCCCTTCTAGCGCTTCACGGTGAGCGCGGGTTCGCTTAGGAATAAAGCTCACCATGTTCAGGTTCAGCCGTTGAATCAATGCATCGGCAAATTGGTAGGTGGCTTCAGTGTTGTAGCCGCTGTCCATCCACACGATAGGTGTGTCTGGACGTACCTGGGTCACCATGTGAAGGATCACCGCCTCAAACGGACGAAAGTTAGTCGTGCAAATAGGGCGCTCACCTTGGCTAAATGCCCATTCAATTAGGCCCTGGGGATTATTGGCGAAATCACGGTTAATGCTGTCAAGCGCTGAAGACATGTTGCCTCCTGTCATAAGGTCGAGTATGACACTAGGCTATCAAAGGGAAGGGGCTTAGCCCCAATACCGTTTGGTTTGGCTTTTATATTCCTTTTTGATTTAAGAATTTTGTTATTTATTCCAAAGCGCCAATGAGATGACAGATTTTATCCAGTGTTTCCGTGTATTCCTCGTCTGCCTTAGAGTCGGCTACTAATCCACCTCCGCCCCAAACATGCAGCTTGCCTGCATCTGCCACCATGGTGCGTATCGCAATCGATGTGTCCATGCTGCCCCGTTTATCGATGTAGCCTAGGCTTCCGCAATAGACACTGCGCTGGCAAGGCTCTAGCTCGTCGATAATTTGCATGGCACGTATTTTTGGCGCGCCAGTAATAGAACCGCCAGGAAACGCTGCTGTCAGCAAAGACAATGGCGAACGGTGCTTAGCAAGCTGGCCTTGAACAACGCTTACCAAATGATGCACGTTGGGGTAGCTCTCTAACTGACATAACTGTGGTACACGAATAGATCCTGGCGCGCATACTCGGCCTAAGTCATTGCGTAGCAAATCCACAATCATGACATTTTCCGCGCGATCTTTGGTGCTGCTTAATAGCTGTTCTGCTAGGGCGATATCCTCTTCCGACGACTTACCCCTTGGCCTTGTGCCTTTGATTGGACGCGTTTCTACCAGCCCGTCTCTACACTGGATAAAGCGTTCTGGGGAAAGTGAGAGCACTGCTTGGTTTCCCCATGCCATGAAGCCCGAGAAGGGCGTCGGCGTTGCCTTGCGTAAGCGTAGATAAGCCTGCCATTCATCGCCTTCGTAGCGCGCTGTAAACCGC
Organism: Halomonas sp. TD01; assembly: GCF_923868895.1. Classification (GTDB taxonomy): domain Bacteria; phylum Pseudomonadota; class Gammaproteobacteria; order Pseudomonadales; family Halomonadaceae; genus Vreelandella. The sequence continues at coordinate 4,033,562 of NZ_OV350343.1, read as the reverse complement.
TGAGCAAGATTGATTTGATAGCAATCGCCAGCGCGAATGTAGCGCTGAACAGCATTAAAACGTTCGGTGTAATCCGCTTGGCTAAGCTCACCCTGGAAGGGGCTGATTAATTGAAAGTTTTTATCAAGGCTGGCAGGTGGGTGAGCAAGCCACTGCAGAACTTGCTGTTGGCGCCTCGTTGACGCGATGAGCCATGAAGTCTGCATTTCGTGATCAAAGGTAATGCACCAGTCGTAAAGCCCCAGACGAGCTAAAGGTAGATTAGTAACACTGGGGTGGCGGCTGGGAATCGCCAGATTATTGCGCCCTAGATCGTAACTCCAGTAGCCAATCAGGCCGCCCAAAAACGGTAGCTCGCTAGATAAATCTGCGCTGGGTAGCTGCTCAAGCATCCATTGCTGCTGGGCGGTCATATCTCCAGTAAGTGCCGACGGAAGTTCAAGCTGCGCTGACGTGAAGTTGGTTTGGCCGTCAGGCATGACTTCTAGCGTGGCTAGTGGGTCACTACTCATGATGTCGTAGCGCCCGTTCGCTGATGGGCGGCCGCTATCAAGTAACACTGCACCATGACGTTTTCGCAGGTGAGCAAAGGTCTCCAGTGGATCAGGAGAGTAGGGTAGGGCTTTAATGGTCAACGCCGATGTCATGAAGCAAACGCCAGGCCAATGGAAGGCAACGCATTCTAGAGGTCGTTAATTGATGACACCAGTGCCAACCACTGACGTCTTTCTCACGATAGGTGAAATATGTTTAACGAAAAGGTGGATTGTTGACATTGGCCCAGGGATAAATAGCGGGGTTACACGAAAGGTGAATAAAATCGACCATTTTGACTAGTTGACGGCACAAATGTGGCGGGCTAAAGTTCTCCTACCCCATAATTGTCGACAATTAGCCATGACCTCACTTGCTACTCTTTCTCGTTCTACAGCTGATTCGCCCAATGATCAGGTCTCTCCAGAAGTCCGAACGCTGGCTGAGCGGGTCTTTCATCAGCTTCAAGACGCTATTGTACGTGGAGAGCTGGCGCCGGGCAGCAAAATTACCGAGCCGGGACTTTCTAAAACGTACGGTATTTCTCGCGGACCGTTGCGCGAAGCCATGCGGCGTTTAGAGGCGCACCGCCTAATTGAACGTGTTCCCCACGTTGGCGCTCGAGTCGTCAAGCTCTCTATGAAAGAGCTGCTTGAGCTTTTTGATGTGCGCGAAGCGCTTGAGAGCATGGCAGCACGCTTGGCTGCCGAACATATGTCTGCCGAAGAGATCAAGGGGCTGCGAGAGGTGCTTGCGCTCCATGAAGGGCAGGCAGACCTCAAACGTGGCGAAGCTTACTACCAGCGCGAAGGCGATCTCGACTTCCATTATCGGATTGTTCAAGGCAGCCACAACAAAATGCTGATGAACCTGCTTTGCGATGATCTCTACTACTTAGTACGTCTTTACCGTACCCAGTTCAGCGCCAGCGGTAAGCGGCCACAACTCGCCTTTGTCGAGCATCATCGCATTGTGGATGCCATTGAAGCCGGTGATGCCGAGCTTGCTGAGTTGCTGATGCGACGCCACGTCAGTGCTTCCCGTGCAAACGTCGCCGACCGCTACGCCGCTGTTCTTGAACAGCAAACAACGTCATCAGCGGATTAGTTCGATACGCCTATCCGTTAAGCCTTCTAAAGGAGCAACGCCAATGTCCACTTCATCTACTCTCACGCCAGGTGCTCGCTTTCGTGCTGCGCTAGAAACGAACCGCCCACTACCGATTCTAGGCACGATTAACGCGTATACCGCGATGATGGCCGAGCGAGTCGGACATCAAGCGATTTATCTGTCGGGCGGCGGCGTGGCTAACGCTTCTTTCGGCTTGCCGGACTTGGGTATGACCAGTATGAACGACGTGGTGGAAGATGCGCATCGTATCTGCGGTGCTACTGATCTTCCGCTGCTGGTAGATATTGATACAGGCTGGGGCGGTGCTTTTAATATTTCGCGTACCGTTAAAGAGATGCAGCGCGCAGGCGTTGCTGCTGTTCACTTGGAAGACCAAGTAGCTCAGAAGCGCTGCGGCCATCGCCCGAATAAAGCCATTGTGTCCCAGCAGGAAATGGTTGACCGCATTAAGGCCGCAGCAGATGCCAAATTAGATCCTGATTTTTATCTGATTGCGCGTACCGACGCGTTCCAGAAAGAGGGCTTAGACGCTGCCATCGAGCGCGCTAATGCCTGCGTAGAAGCAGGGGCAGATGCGATCTTCGCCGAAGCCGTACACACGCTGGATGATTATCGTGCGTTCTGTTCGCGCGTAAATGCGCCAATTCTGGCCAATATCACTGAATTTGGTGCGACTCCGCTGTTCTCTCAGCAGGAGCTGGGTGAGGTGGGCTGTCGCATGGTGCTCTATCCGCTCTCCGCCTTCCGAGCCATGAATGCTGCCGCCTTAAAGGTGTATCAGAGCATTTTGGATAACGGTCATCAAAAAGAGGTGGTCGATACCATGCAGACCCGCGATGAGCTGTACGACTTTTTGAACTATCACGATTTTGAGCAAAAGCTCGACGCGCTATTTGCCGAGCAGAAAGACGCTGAATAGCCGTTAACACCATCAATTACTAAAACATATAAAAAAAGCTGACAGGAGACACGACATGGCTGATAAACCGCAAAACAGCGCAGGACTCCGTGGACAAAGCGCTGGTACCACAGCGCTGTGTACGGTGGGTAAAACGGGTTCCGGATTAACCTACCGTGGTTTTGATATTAAAGAGTTGGCCGAGAAGGCAAAGTTTGAAGAAGTCGCGTATTTGTTACTGAAAGGCAAGCTGCCTAACCAAGCCGAGCTTGATGGCTACATCACCAAGCTAAAGGGGCTGCGTGGTTTGCCCGATGCCCTGAAATCCGTGCTGGAGCAAATTCCCAAAGATGCGCATCCGATGGATGTTATGCGCACCGGTACCTCCATGCTGGGTAACCTGGAAACTGAAGAGAGCTTTGACCAGCAGCAGGATGTTTCCGATCGCCTGTTAGCGGTGCTGCCTTCGATTATTTGCTACTGGTACCGTTTCAGCCACGACGGCGTTCGCATTGATACCGAAACTGACGATGCCTCTGTAGGCGGCCACTTCCTACATATGCTGCGCGGTGAGCCTGCTTCTGAGTTACATGCGCGGGTAATGAACGTATCGTTGATTCTATACGCCGAGCATGAGTTCAATGCCTCAACGTTTACGGCGCGGGTTTGCGCCTCGACGCTTTCTGACATGCACTCTTGTGTCACCGGTGCGATTGGTTCACTACGTGGCCCGCTGCACGGCGGTGCTAATGAAGCGGCCATGGCAATGATCGAGAACTGGGCATCGCCGGAAGAAGCCGAGCGCGAAATGCTCGGTATGCTTGAGCGCAAAGAGAAGATCATGGGCTTTGGCCATGCGATTTACCGCGAGTCTGACCCGCGTAATGAAATCATCAAAGAGTGGTCGCAGAAGCTTGCCGATGACGTAGGCGACAGCGTGCTTTACCCCGTTTCTGTGCGCTGTGAAGAAGTCATGTGGCGTGAGAAGAAACTATTCTGCAACGCGGACTTCTTCCATGCCAGTGCTTACCACTTCATGGATATTCCGACCAAGCTGTTTACGCCGATCTTCGTGATGTCCCGTTTGACAGGCTGGGCAGCCCACGTATTCGAGCAGCGCGCCAATAACCGCATTATTCGCCCCAGCGCCGACTACACTGGTCCTGAGAAGAGCGAGTGGGTGCCCATCGAAGCGCGTGACTAACCCTTAACGGGCCGTGATTAAGTGAGAGGCATTATGAACACGAATTATCGCAAGCCGCTGCCAGGCGTGACGGCAGAGGGTGCCCCGGTAGATTTCTTCGATGCGCAGCAAGCCGTTGAAGATATCAAGCCCGGCGCCTACGCGACGCTGCCCTATACTTCCAGGGTGTTGGCCGAGCAGCTGGTTCGCCGCTGCGACCCAGCGTTGCTAACCGATGCCCTAAAGCAGCTGATTGAACGTAAACAAGACTTGGATTTTCCTTGGTACCCAGCACGCGTTGTGTGTCATGACATCCTGGGGCAAACCGCGTTAGTCGACCTCGCTGGTCTACGGGATGCCATCGCTGAGAAGGGCGGTGACCCGGCGAAAGTGAATCCTGTGGTGCCTACGCAGCTGATCGTTGATCACTCATTGGCTGTTGAGCACGCAGGGTTCGAGGAAGACGCTTTCGAGAAAAACCGCCAGGTGGAAGATCGCCGTAACGATGACCGCTTCCATTTCATTAACTGGACCAAAGTGGCTTTTGAGAACGTCGATGTGATTCCACCGGGCAACGGCATTATGCACCAGATCAATCTGGAGAAAATGTCACCGGTGGTGCAGTGCCGCCCTGATGAACAAGGCGTGCGTATTGCTTACCCAGATACCTGCGTAGGCACCGATAGCCACACGCCAATGGTCGATGCGCTTGGCGTCATTTCCGTCGGTGTGGGCGGTCTTGAAGCCGAAAGCGTAATGCTGGGCCGTGCTTCGATGATGCGCCTGCCGGATATCGTCGGTGTAGAACTCTCCGGCAAACTGCAGCCGGGCATTACCAGCACCGATATGGTGTTGGCGATTACCGAGTTTCTTCGTAAAGAGCGCGTTGTAGGTGCCTACCTGGAGTTTTACGGTGAAGGTGCCGATGCGTTAACTGTTGGTGATCGGGCGACCATTTCCAACATGACGCCTGAGTACGGTGCTACGGCGGCGATGTTCTACATCGATAACCAAACCATTGATTACCTCAAGCTCACGGGGCGTGAGGATGAGCAGGTTGCTCTTGTCGAAGCCTATGCCAAGCACACAGGGTTGTGGGCCGATAGTTTAAAAACTGCCGAGTACGGGCGGATACTGCGCTTTGATCTTTCTAGCGTTGCTCGCACCTTGGCAGGGCCTTCCAACCCCCATGCGCATTTGCCTACCTCGGAGCTAGCCCAGCGCGGTATCGCGATCGACCTGGATAAAGCGCGGGCCGACGAGCAAGCGGGCAGAATGCCGGATGGCGCAGTCATCATCGCCGCCATTACCAGCTGCACGAATACCTCTAACCCGCGCAACATGGTAGCAGCTGGCTTAATTGCTCGTAATGCTAACCGCTTGGGGTTAACCCGCAAACCATGGGTTAAGTCGTCGCTAGCGCCGGGGTCAAAAACTGTCAAGATGTATCTGGAAGAAGCCAAGCTGATGGATGAGCTGGAAACACTTGGCTTTGGTGTCGTGGCATACGCCTGTACAACCTGTAACGGTATGTCCGGGGCGTTAGATCCGGTGATCCAGAAAGAGATTATCGATCGTGATCTATATGCCACAGCGGTACTTTCCGGTAACCGTAACTTTGACGGGCGCATTCACCCCTATGCTAAGCAGGCATTTTTGGCATCGCCGCCATTAGTGGTTGCCTACGCGATTGCGGGCACTATTCGCTTTGATATTGAGAAAGACGTGCTGGGTACTGACCATGACGGTAACCCCGTCACGCTGAAAGATATATGGCCCGACGATAGTGAAATCGATGCGATTGTGAAGGCATCAGTGAAGCCAGAACAGTTCCGTCAAACCTATATCCCAATGTTTGACCTCGACAAGAGTGCCCGCACTCAAGTGAGCCCGCTTTATGAATGGCGGCCCCAGAGCACCTATATTCGTCGCCCGCCCTACTGGGAAGGCAATATGGCTGCCGAACGTGGTTTGAAAGGTATGCGTCCGTTGGCGATTTTGCCGGACAATATCACCACAGATCATTTGTCGCCCTCTAACGCAATCATGCTAGACAGCGCGGCAGGTGAGTACCTGCATAAGATGGGCCTGCCTGAAGAGGACTTTAACTCCTACGCCACCCACCGCGGCGACCATTTAACCGCCCAGCGGGCGACATTGGCCAACCCCAAGCTGTTCAATGAAATGGTGCACGACGAGCAGGGCAAAGTGCTGCAGGGGTCGTTGGCACGTGTTGAGCCAGAAGGCACCGTGACGCGGATGTGGGAAGCCATTGAAACCTATATGGCACGTAAACAGCCGCTGATTATTATTGCCGGTGCGGATTATGGTCAGGGTTCCTCGCGTGACTGGGCGGCGAAAGGCGTTGCCCTGGCGGGTGTTGAAGCCATTGTGGCTGAAGGCTTTGAGCGTATTCACCGTACCAATTTAATTGGTATGGGGGTGATGCCGCTGCAGTTTGAAGAGGGCACCACACGTAAAACCTTGGCGCTGGACGGTACGGAAGTCTTCGACGTAGAAGGTGCCCCGCAGCCGGGAGCTAAGCTGACGCTGATTATTCATCGCCAGAGCGGTACGACTGAGCGAGTGCCGGTGATTTGCCGCATTGATACCGCCGAAGAGGTCACAATTTACTCTGCTGGCGGGGTGTTGCAGCGTTTCGCCCAGGACTTTCTTGAGTCCACCACGGCGTAGCCAAGCAGGCGTGTAACGTATAGCGCCAAGGCGATAACTGAAAGAGCCCGTCGCTAAGCGCCGGGCTCTTTTTTTCAGCATGTTGTTATTAAGCACGGTTATTGAGAATGGTTGTTGAAAACAGTCATTGAGAATGGTTAGGGAGCGTTAGTTATGTCTCATGTTGCACAAATTAGTATTCCCGCTACGTACATGCGAGGCGGCACCAGTAAAGGGGTGTTCTTTACCCTAAATGATTTACCCGAAGCGGCTAGAGTGCATGGTGAGGCGCGGGATAGGCTACTGATGAGGGTGATTGGTAGTCCTGATCCCTATGAAAAACAGATTGATGGGATGGGGGGCGCAACGTCCAGCACCAGTAAAACCGTGATTCTTTCTAAGAGTGAGTCGCCGGATCACGATGTGGACTACCTGTTTGGCCAAGTCTCTATCGATAAGCCATTTGTGGATTGGAGCGGCAACTGCGGCAACTTATCAGCAGCAGTAGGTCCTTACGCGATAGCCAATGGGTTAGTTGATCCCGCCAAAATACCGCAAAACGGTGTCGTTGAAGTACGTATTTGGCAGGTTAATATCAGTAAAACCATTGTCTCTCAAGTGCCTATTGTGAATGGTCAAGTGCAGGAAACCGGTGATTTTGAGTTAGATGGCGTGACCTTTCCTGCCGCCGAGATCCCTGTGGCCTTTATGGACCCTGCTGATGGTGAAGGGGCAATTTTCCCAACCGGCAATTTGGTTGATGATTTGGAGGTGCCGGGGGTAGGCGTTCTGAAGGCCACACTGATTAATGCGGGCATCCCCACCGTGTTTGTTAACGCCCAGGACATCGGCTATACAGGCTGTGAGTTGCAAGAAGCGATTAACAGCGATGCCAAAGCGCTCGCTATGTTTGAGACTATTCGCGCTCACGCTGCGGTGCGTATGGGATTGATTAAGCACGTTGATGAAGCGGCCAGCCGACAGCATACGCCGAAAGTGGCTTTCGTTGCCCCACCTGCCAGCTATACGGCCTCCAGTGGCAAAGCGGTGAGTGAAGAAAACATTGATCTTGTGGTAAGGGCGCTTTCAATGGGTAAGCTGCACCACGCAATGATGGGTACCGCAGCGGTGGCTATCGGCGCAGCAGCAGCCATTCAAGGCACGTTAGTAAATTTAGCCGCAGGTGGCGACGAGCGTGAAGCGGTTACTTTTGGGCATCCTTCTGGCTCGTTACGGGTAGGTGCAAAAGCAAGCTTGGCAGACGGGCGTTGGCAGATTGATCAAGCCGTCATGAGCCGAAGCGCACGTGTGTTAATGGAAGGCTCTGTTCGGATACCCGGTGATAGCTTTTGAGGCAGCTCTTGATGGGAAAAAGCTTCTAACTAGTTGATGTCGGCTTTAGAGGGGGCTTGGAGGCGGTTTGAAGTAGCATCTGATAAGGTGCCATTTTTAATTGCTATCGCCGCCGCATGGGCTTTACCCCAAGCGGCGGCTTCAAGCAATGGTGATGTAAGTTTTACGCTTACCTTTTCTTTAGCGACTTACTCTTCAATCGCCACTTGATCGCGCATACGATCAACAGTAGCAGGGCCAATGCCGCTAACGCGGGTGAGGTCATCTACATTAGCAAACGCGCCATTGTTTTCGCGCTCTTCTATAATAGCGGCCGCACGGCTTGGGCCTACACCAGGCAATTCCGCAAGTAGTTCAGCATTCGCTGTATTCACATTAATGGGCGCTATGTCTTGTGCCAAAGCAAGGTTCGAAACCCCTAGGCTTAAGCTCAGTAATAGTGCAGCCAATAGTCCTTTAAACGTTATTTTCATTGTTAATATCCTCTTTGGTTTTTCCCTGGAGTCGCCGCTCCTGTGTACGCACTTATGCATTGCGGCGGTTTGCATGCGCAAAAGGTTAGGTCATATCTTCTCTGCCCTTTGCCATGACTAAATTAATACGTTTATAGGAGGAGTTCTGTAAGACATTAACGATAGTGTTTGTAAGATTTTTGCTCCCTGATAATGGTTAATCGCTTACACCGTAGGGCTGAGATGGCTGTTATAATGCGGCCAAATGAAAAATGGAGTTAAGCGCAGTGGCTACTGATCCCCCTTTGATTATTGCTTTGGATTATTCCTCTCTTGATTCGGCCTTATGCATGGCTGATCAACTTGATCCTAAACGCTGCCGGGTGAAGGTGGGTAAAGAGTTGTTTACGCGCAGTGGTCCTGCTGTGTTAGAAGCCTTGCATGGTCGTGGTTTTGAAATTTTTTTAGATTTAAAATTTCATGACATCCCCAACACGGTGGCAGGCGCGGTGCAGGCGGCGGCTGAGCAAGGCGTATGGATGGTTAATGTGCATGCTTCTGGTGGGCGCAAGATGATGGAAACGGCTGCCAAGCGTTTAGATGATCATGGGCTAAGTACACATCTTATCGCTGTTACTGTACTAACCAGTATGCAAGCTGAGGACTTACGAGAGACAGGCATTGATGATACGCCAGAAGAGCATGTCTTGCGTTTAGCCGCATTAACTCAGCAGAGCGGATTAGGCGGTGTTGTTTGTTCAGCCCAGGAAGCTGCGCAAATAAAGTCGCTCTGTGGTAACGACTTTTTGAAGGTAACCCCAGGAATACGGCCGAGCTTTGCTGCGGCTAATGACCAGCAGCGTATTATGACCCCAAGCGATGCGATGCGGGTGGGTAGTACACATTTAGTGATTGGGCGGCCGGTCACACAGGCGGAAGAGCCAATGCTGGCGCTAGCAGCCATAGAAGCTGAGCTGGCTGGCTGATAGTAATGTCGGTTAGTTACTCGCCATCAACTCCGGTAATAGGTTTAATAGTGCCCCAGCGGCGGCAGCTAGGGCACTGCCATGCTAGGCTGTCACTGGCAAAGCCGCAGCGGCGACAGCGATGACGAGACTTGCCCTGTAAAAGAGCATTGGTGTGATGCTTTAGTAGCAGTAAGCGTGTGTCTGGCGGGGTTTTTCCGCTTAAGCGTTGGCTTTCATGATAAAGGTCGATTAAGTAGTCAAGCCCGCCTAAGCTGGGCGCCTCTCTAAGCCACTCACCCGTTCGTTCAATGGCGTTGTCTACGCCATCTCTTTGATGAACGAGTTCTCCTAAGGCGATAATGATGCTGGTGTATGGCGCTTGCCCCAGCAGCCGATAAAGATGCGTTTCAAACCCCTGAATATCGTTATTACGCTCATAAGCATGCTGAAGAGCGGGCAGCATGGTGGGAATGTGAGCAATATCCTGCTGGGGAATATGGTTTAGGCGCTCGATAGCGCGAGTGTAATGCCCATTATCCATCTCCAGTTCAGCCAGTAATAGCGTCGCGCGGACACATCGCTCATCAAGCTGGAGTGCTTTTTTTAAGTGCTTGCGGGCGAGCGCTCGACTTGCTTGATGTATCTCTTCCAGGGCGAGCTCACATAGCCAGTGAGCAGCGGGTCTGCGCATACCAGGCTGTTGTTTTAACAATGATTGAACCACGTCGAGTGCTTCTTGCCAGTCTTTTTCGCGCTCAAGTAAATCAATCAGTAGCCGTTTAGCTTCCTGTCGGTAGATTTCATTGACTGATTTATCCAGCAGTGCTCTCAGCATTCGCTGGGCACGGTCATGAACGCCTAACGCCATAAAGTCACGTGCTAGCTCAAGCTGTACATGTTCGTTAGTGCTGGTGGAGAGGGCAGGACGAGCAAGTAGATTTTGATGAATGCTAACGGCTTTGTCTGCTTCACCTCGTGCGCGAAACAGCTTTCCTAACGCGATGTGGGTTTCCACGGTATCGCTATTTACATCCAATGCATTGACGAAAGTGTTGATAGCTTCGTCGGGCTGCTCATTGAGCAGGTAATTCAGCCCGACAAAGTATTCTCTCGATAAACCTGAGGGGCGAGAGTCGTGAGTGCGCTGGCGGCGGCGGGAAGCATAACGAACACCCAGGCCAAAGCCGATGGCAATGGCTGCCAATAGAACGCCTAGCAGCACGGCATCATACATTTAAGCCAGTTCCTTTAGCTCCTGAGTGCGTAGGCGGTCTAACTCTTTGCGCTGTTGCTTGTTATGTCGTTCGCTTCGTGCCAGCTGTGCTTTAAGGCGTACGTACACACCTAGCATGGCGAGCATGCCCAGGATAACGCCGAGAGCTAACGTAGCTAGCAGCCATACAGAGAGTGAAACAGGCGGCAGTTCTGCCCAAATCAGGTTTAAGGCAATAGTTTGTTGGTTGTTGACGGCAAATAAAATGCCTACCAGTAGAACAACCAGCAATATGACGGCCAGAATCAGCCCTTTAATCCAACGCATGAGAGTTTCCTAGTCAGTGACATTCATAATGGCTCTATTGTGTATGAGTCGTGGCGCGGCGTCATCCCGCATAAAGTCGGATAACCAGATCATTTTAATCTTGCTATTGAAGACGCCGTGGTCGTGTAGCCTCGGTTAGCTCATTAATAGCCGAGTGCACGGCTTGCATCTACCTGCTCGCGCAACTCTTTGCCAGGTTTGAAGTGCGGTACGTACTTGCCGTCCAAGTCGACCGGGTCTCCTGTTTTGGGGTTGCGCCCGACACGAGGCTCTCGGTAGTGTAGCGAAAAGCTGCCGAACCCTCGGATCTCAACCCGTCCCCCACTAGCAAGCGCATCGGTCATATCGTCTAAAATAATACGCACCGCCGTTTCTACTTCTTTGGCGGATAGCTCCGGTTGACGCATCGCAATTTGTTCGATTAATTCAGATTTGGTCATCGGTTGGCTCCCTGCGAACTTTAAAGGCCGTGACACGCTTGCGACCTCGATAACAACAGAGTCAGCATACTGCGCATAACAGCATAAAACAATTCAGATAAAACAAGGTACTAGAATGAATATCAGCATAGGCGAAGTGAGGCGCTGGCGCGACCCTGTGGCTTAGGTATACTGGCGACTCATTTTGTAACTGGAGAGGCTGACGTTGAACGACGATACTTCCCCTGCAGCCATATTGCGTAAACGGCTTTATTGGCACTCTCGCCGTGGCATGTGGGAGCTTGACCTGCTGCTGATTCCGTTTCTTGAGCACCGCTTTGATGAGCTGAGTGAAGATGAACAGTTAGCCTATCAGCGTTTAATCGAGGAAGAGGATCAGGATCTCTTTGGATGGCTGATGCGTCGTGAATGGCCCGAGGAGCCATCGTTAAAGCGCATCGTGCAGATGATTGTAGAGCATGCAGAAAATACCGATAACTCTGCTTATCGTACGCTCTAAAATCCAATGCGCTTTCCACGCATCGTTGGCATTCGGGTTGTGTGCTATTGCGGCGTGGCTTATTAGCCCATGGATAGCGATGCTTGCGGCATTAGTAGCGATACTGCTGCTAAGCCGAGAGTATCGCTATCAACCTGCGGGTGAGTTGAGGGTTATAAAAAGTGGTTATCAACTAAGTGCTCAGTGGTTATCGGGCGATGGTGAACTTGAAAATGAACAGCCTGTTAAAGCTGATTACGTTGGCCCTTGGTTAATCGGGCTTCATGTTGGGCCGCAGCGGCTTTGGCTATGGCCAGACAGTTTGCCAGCTCACAGTCAGCGGGCGCTGCGGCGTTTATGCCATCGCCCTGGGCGATAGCTGATCAAGTGACACCTCAGAAACTGCAGTATTTTGCTGGTGCTCAGGCCAGTCGATAGAGTAATGCAACCCACGTGACTCATGCCTCTGGAGTGCCGCAAATACCGTCAACTTTGCAAGCCAGAGTGCTTGTTGCAGACGCACGCTTTCAGGGTGTCTGCGCTTTCTAGCGGTTTTCTCATGGCCGCCGCCAAGAATGTCGTTGAGCTGTTTCTCAAGTTCGTTCAGTTGATTGCGAGCGATACTTAGCCCCTGATTGCTACGGACAATTGAAACATATTGGCTCATAGTGGCGCGCATTTCGCTACGCACGCTAGCCAGGGCTTCCAAAAAAATGGATGAATCCAGCGGCATTGCATCGGGGCTATCGTCCAGCAGCCATTCAGGCGGTGCTGGTGATGGCTGTGCCTGCTTTTCCGGTGTTAGCAAATGCTTTGCACAGCTTCTGGCGTATACCAGGCACTCTAATAAGGAGTTACTGGCCATGCGATTTGCGCCATGAAGTCCCGTGTAAGCAATCTCACCAATCGCGTAGAGGTTGGTGACGTGGGTTGCACCGTGATGGTCCGTGGCGACACCGCCACAACTGTAATGAGCGGCAGGTACTACTGGAATCGGTTGGCGAGTTATATCAATTCCCCGAGAGGCACAGTGTGCCAAGATAGTCGGGAAGTGGTGATGAATAGCCGCTTCTCCAAGGTGGCTGATGTCTAGCCACACATGCCCACGGCTGCTTTGCTGAATTTGCGAGTCGATTGCCCGGGCAACGACGTCTCTGGGGGCCAACTCAGCGCGAGAATCGATATCAGGCATAAACCGGTGGCCGGCCTCATTCAGCAGATGCCCGCCTTCTCCTCGTACGGCTTCGCTAATTAAAAAAGCAGGTCCTTCTGGGTCAAACAGGCAGGTAGGATGAAACTGCTGAAACTCAAGATTCATCAGTTTTGCGCCCAGTTCAGCAGCCATCACCATGCCTTCCCCGCTGCTTGGCGATGGGGTGGTGGTGTGTCGATAAAGGCCACTTGCACCGCCTGTTGCTAGTACGATGTGCTTGGCAAGCAGTGTTTGTTGATGCTGCTGTTGATCTACGCCTTCCGCGCCAATACAGCGGCCTGTGGCATCGCTGATTAAGTGCAGGATGGTTAAGTCACTGCGCTGAGTAATATTGGGGTGAGAAGTGACTTTTTCGTACAGCGTATCGACTACCGCGCGTCCAGTTGCATCGTCAGCATGAATAATGCGGCGTGCGTTGTGGCCGCCTTCCCGTGTTAAGTGATAAGGGTAGCGGGCGCTCGGGTCTGGATCCGGTGTAAAGGGGACGCCGTTGTCGATTAACCACTGGATGGCGTCCGGGCCGTTAGTCACTGTAAATCGAACAGCGTCTTCATCACAGAGGCCATCGCCAGCGATGAGCGTATCTCGTACATGCGCGTCTAGATCATCGTCTGGTGAGAGTACGGCTGCTATCCCACCTTGAGCCCATCGGCTGGCTCCCTGATCATCCAGGGCAGGCCTGACTAGGGTGACCGAAAGATGGTCAGCAACTTCAAGGGCTAAGGTTAGGCCGGCGACGCCGCCGCCGATGATAAGTACGTCGGATGTTGGCGTGCTCATGGGGCCGGTTCCTCTTTTCACATTCAAACGCGGTAGGTGCTAAACGCTTTACACGCTGCAAACAGCAGAGGAAGGCATCATAGCGTGACTGCTGTCGCTTGGCGATGAGTGCATGTGGAAAATTGCTTTCAGTGCCTATAGATAGCAGCTAAGCGCCATGATCCGATGTGTAGGGATCAAGCTGGTAAGTGAAATAAAAGTAGGCCATTAAAAACACAAGAAACGCTTTTAAGCGCTTTGAAGGCGACGAGGGAGATTGCTATTGACTACAAAGAAGGGGAGAAGTGCTGGTAATAATGTGGTGCCCGGAGCCGGACTTGAACCGGCACGGAGTTACCTCCGAGAGATTTTAAGTCTCTTGCGTCTACCAATTTCGCCATCCGGGCAGTGTATCGCAGGAATATTGCTATTCATCGCCACACTTAAAATGGAGGCTGGAGTCGGAATCGAACCGGCGTACACGGAGTTGCAGTCCGCTGCATAACCACTCTGCCATCCAGCCTTACAAGTCGTTGGAGCGAGAAAGTAGATTCGATCGGACTGGCGTTCCAGCTCACGACCCTCTATTGCTTTATCACGCTATCCAAGCTGGAGCGGGAAAGGAGATTCGAACTCCCGACCCTCGCCTTGGCAAGGCGATGCTCTACCACTGAGCTATTCCCGCTCGACTCGAGGGCGAATTATACGCATCGCTACGAGCTTGTCAATTAATGAATTTGTCTGAAGGTTCAGTCGTGTAGAGAGATGGTCACATTGAACGGCTCAAGTGAGGCCAAGCCGCTTTAAGGTACTGCGCCATCGACCACAGCGTAAGAATGGCCGCAGCGTAAAGAACAACGACGCCAATTATCGCAAGCTCATGCCCGGGGGGGAATGCCAGGAGTATAAGCAAAGCAACCATCTGCAGCGTTGTTTTAAGCTTACCAATCCAGGAGACCGCCACCATGCCCCGCTTGCCCATCTCGGCCATCCACTCACGCAAGGCTGAAATAACGATTTCGCGGCCAATAATAACCAGTGCGGGCAATGTTAATACCAGTGTGTCAAAGCGCTCAATGAGAAGCGCCAGTGCAACGGCGACCATCAACTTGTCAGCCACAGGATCGAGAAACGCGCCAAACGGCGTTGATTGATTCCAGCGGCGAGCTAAGTAGCCATCTAGCCAGTCGGTGATGGATGCCAAGGCAAATAAGCCTGCAGCGACTGGCATGCTCCAGTTGAAAGGTAGGTAAAAAAGCACTACCAACAATGGAATGAAAACGATTCTTGCCAGAGTAAGTATGTTGGGTATGTTCATCGCAGGGCGCGATCCTTGCCGGAGAATCATGGAAGACGAAGTGTAGTGGGGGCCATTCTATCCCCCTTGGTGCTTGGCATCCATGTTAACAGCAGGTTTATCCATTTAGAGATTGGTAAATTGTCTCGGCGAGCGACGCATTAATACCAGGAACGCGTGACAACTCATCGCGGCTGGCCTTCTGAACGCCCTGCAAACCGCCGAAGAAACGTAATAGTTCGCGCCGCCTTTTAGGGCCTATGCCGGGAATGTCTTGCAGCGTTGAGGTGCGGCGCGCTTTGTCACGTTGGGCTCGGTGGCCCGCAATAGCAAAACGGTGAGATTCATCGCGAATATGCTGAATCAGATGTAATGCTGGTGAAGCGGGGTCAAGGGGTAAAGGGTTGTCAGTGCTTTCCAGGAAGAGTGTTTCCAGGCCTGCTTTGCGGGTGGAGCCTTTAGCAACGCCAAGCAAAATTATATCGGTAACGGCTAGTTCGGTTAACACGCCACGAGCCATGTTTAGCTGACCTTTGCCACCATCGACGATCAAAATATCAGGGGCCACTGCCTCGCCACTTTTTACCCGTTTAAGGCGCCGTGTTAGTGCTTGTTGCATGGCTGCATAGTCGTCGCCTGCGGCGACGCCTTCGATGCGGAAGTGGCGATAATCGCTTTTGCGAGGGCCCTGATGATCAAATACCACGCAGGAAGCAACGGTTGCTTCTCCATGGCTGTGGCTAATGTCAAAACACTCCAGGCGTTCGGGCATTTTCTCCATCGAGAGTGCTTTTTGAAGTGCTTCAAAGCGCTGTGTAAGCTGGGTTTTGTTAGCCAGCTGCGAAGCAAGCTGTTGCTCGGCGTTAGTCATGGCTAGGTGCTGCCACTGCGCGCGATGGCCTCGAACTTGGCTGGTGACGCGAACGCGTTTGCCCGCTTGCTGGGAAAGTGCTTCAGCAATCAGCGGGCTATCATCAAGTGCATGGCTGGTAATCACTTCGCTTGGCACGTTGTGAGGCTGGCCGAAATAGTATTGGCTAACGACCTCTGTCAGCAGCATATCAGGCGGCAGGTCCAGGTCGTTTTTAGGCGTGTGATGGCGAGCGCCCAGTAAGCGGCCGTCGCGAACGCTAAGTATTGATACACCTAGCGCACCAGGGCGCTGGGCCAGCGCAAAAACGTCGGCATCACCGCTTTCATTATCGACAAACTGGCGTTGCTGTAGCTGACGTAGTTGCTGTATTTGGTCACGTAGCCTTGCCGCTTCTTCAAAGTTCAAAGCGCGGCTGGCCGTTTCCATCTCCTCGCTAAGAAGCTGGGTGACATGCTCGCTTTTGCCTTCAAGGCACATCACTGCATGCTCAACATCGCGGCGATAATCCGCTTCTGAAATGTAGTCGACGCAAGGCGCGCTACAGCGCTGAATTTGGTATTGCAGGCACGGGCGAGAGCGGTGGGCAAATACACTATCTTCACAGTTACGTATGCGAAAGATTTTCTGCATCAGCGCTAGGCTTTCTTTCACCGCCCCGCTACTTGGGTAAGGGCCTAAATAACGGCCATCTCCTCTACGCTGTCGCGCACGCTTGTATTCAAGCGCAGGGTAAGCGTGTCGATCGGTCACAAATACGAAAGGGTAGGACTTGTCGTCTCTTAACAGAATGTTATATGGCGGGCGCAGTTCTTTTATGAGCGTCTGCTCTAGCAGCAGTGCTTCAGTTTCGCTACGGGTGACGGTAATTTGGATATCAGCAATCCGCGCCACCATCGCCTGGGTTTTGGTATTAAGCTGACCACGGAAATAACTGGAAAGTCGAGCTTTCAGGCGCTTGGCTTTCCCGACATATAAGGTGTTGCTGTGCTCGTCGAGCATCCTATAAACACCCGGCGAGGTACTGACAGAGCTTAAAAATTGCTTGGCATCAAAAGTCATGGCTGGGTATCGGCGCTTCTAGGCAACAGAAGCTGCGATGGTAGGTCTATCCCAGCATGGCGTCAAAGCCCTCGACTAAACCGTGGCGCAGTGCCAAGTGGGTAAGCTCCACATCGGTAGCAACCTCTAGTTTGTCAAATAGCCGATAGCGGTAAGCGTTAACCGTTTTTGGGCTGATGTGTAAACGGTCTGAGATTACTTGGACGCGCTCGCAGTTAACAATCATAAGAGCGATTTGTAGTTCGCGGCGTGACAGGCGACTAAAAGGGTTATCTTCGTCAGAAAAGCGGGAAAGTGCCAATCGTTGAGCGATCTCTTTACTGACATAGCGCCTTCCGTGAAAGACTTGACGAATAGCATCGGTCATTTCCGTTGTGTCGGCCCCTTTGCTAAGAAAGCCAATCGCACCCGCTTCCAGCATGAGTCGTAACGCACTATCTTCCATGTGGGCGGTTAATATGAGTACTTTGACGTCTTCCATTGTTCTATGAATACGGCGAGTAGCTTCAAGCCCTCCGATGCCGGGCATGCGAATATCCATCACGACAATGTCAGGCTTTAAGCGACGGCATTGAGTCACGGCGCTTTCGCCATCGTCGACCTCGCCTACGACTTTTATATCGCACTCTTGGTTTAGCAGGTGAGCAATACTGGTTCTCACCAGGTGATGATCATCGGCGATTAAAACTTTGATCAAGGTGCTGGCTCCTGCATGGAATCATCGTAGTGGTGGGCGAAAGCCGCGTTGCATGACATAGAGTGCCACAGCTCTAACCAAAGGAGAATTTAGTTGATAGTTGTTCATCATTAGCTTGACGCTAAGCAAATTACTAGCGTAGTATCTTGGCGCTGCTCTAAGAGTGATTTAAAAGAGCTGTGTAAAAAACGTGGGGCCTTAGCTCAGCTGGGAGAGCGCAACACTGGCAGTGTTGAGGTCAGCGGTTCGATCCCGCTAGGCTCCACCATTTTACAGAAGAATCCAAAAAAACGCCCCGTTACTAAGTAGCGGGGCGTTTTTTATACTAATAACTTATCAATTGAAAGCCTGTGCTATCAGGTGCTACTCGTCGTCGGCGATTTTACCAAGCAGTAAAAACTCGATTAGCGCCTTTTGTGCATGTAGGCGGTTCCCCGCTTCTTGCCATACGACGGCACGGGGGTCGTCGAGCAGGGAGTGGCTAATCTCTTCGCCGCGGTGGGCGGGCAAGCAGTGCAGGAAAAGCACATCAGGTTGTGCGCTATCAAGCATCGCTTCGGTCACCTGGAAGTCTGCAAAATCTGCTTCGCGCTTAGCCTGTTCTTCTTCCTGCCCCATGGATGCCCATACATCCGTAGTGATCAAGTCGGCGCCTTTAGCCGCCTCGTGAGGGTCGTGAAGCAACGTTACGCAGTCCCCAGCGGCTTCCATAATGTCAGCACGAGGCTCATATCCTTTCGGGCAGCAAACGCGCAGTTGGAAACCAAACTGGCGAGCGGCGTTAATCCAGGAGTGGCACATATTATTGCCATCCCCAACCCAAACGGCAGTACGTCCTTTCACGCTGCCGCGCAGCTCGGTCCAGGTCATCACATCAGCCAGCAGTTGGCAGGGGTGATAGTCGTCACTTAAGGCGTTAATGACGGGCACGCTGCTAGCGCTGGCGTAGGTTTCCAAACCTGCGTGTGAAAAGGTGCGGATCATCACTGCATCGACCATTTCGGACAGCACGCGGGCAGTGTCTTCAATCGGTTCGCCGCGTCCTAACTGAGTGTCGCGGGGGGAGAGAAAAAGCGCGTGACCGCCGAACTGTGCCATGCCGGTTTCAAATGATACCCGTGTGCGGGTGGATGATTTCTCAAAAATCATCGCTAGCGTGCGATTAGGCAGCGGCGTGTAAACAGGGCCGTTAGCCTTGAGCTCGGTTTTGATCTTAATGGCACGCTGAATCAGGTACGCCAGCTCATCTGGGGTTAAATCCAGCAAGGTTAAGAAATGGCGTGTCGCCATGATGATATCTCTCCGCGCAAAAACACTATCCTAGCGATGCCGCGGGGGATGCGCAACGCGCTCGGCATGCGTAGAATGACGTCCCACACGATAAGGCCGAGTAGTTTGCTCAAGTATTAGCTTGCACAGCAACAAAAGGTAATCTTCGGCTGAAGGGTTAAAGCGAGTTAACGAATTGCGTAAACTGGCTAGATAACATCACTTGTTTTAGGAGCACATCATGAGCACGACTGCCGAAAATATTCAGCGCCAAATTAGTGAAAACCCCATTCTTATCTACATGAAAGGTACACCTCAGTTGCCGCAGTGTGGTTTTTCTGCACAAACGGTGCAGGCGCTGATGGGCTGCGGTGAGCGTTTTGCCTTTGTTAACGTGCTGGATAATCCAGATATCCGCGCTGAACTGCCGAAAATTGCTAACTGGCCCACCTTTCCGCAGCTTTGGGTGGAAGGCGAACTGGTGGGTGGCTGCGACATCGTGATCGAGATGCATCAGAGCGGTGAACTTGAGAAGCTGATTAAAGAAGCTGCCCAACGTGCCGGAGCTGCTGAGAGTGGCGATAACGCATAACGTTTAATGCCCTATACCGCTTGGTCTAGTGGGCTGCTGGTCTTGGGCCAAGCGGTTGGCGGGCTGCAGCGCAGCCGCTAGAATGGTGTCTTTTCGCATCGACAGTTAGCCCGCCAAAGGAAGTAGTGCTCAATGAGCTATCAGGTTCTGGCCCGCAAATGGCGGCCGCGTACATTCCACGAGCTCGTGGGCCAGGCCCATGTTCAGCGCGCCTTGGTCAATGCCCTCGACCAAGGCCGTTTACACCATGCCTACCTATTTACGGGTACCCGAGGCGTGGGCAAGACCACGCTTGCGCGTATCCTTGCCAAATGCCTTAACTGCACCGCAAATGGCCGTGGTGATGAAGGTATCACCTCGACGCCTTGCGGTCAGTGCGACAGCTGTCGCGCGATTGACGAAGGGCGTTTCGTTGACTTGATCGAGGTTGATGCCGCTTCGCGTACCAAGGTTGAAGATACCCGTGAGCTGCTCGATAACGTGCAGTACGCGCCTACGCAAGGGCGCTATAAGGTGTACCTGATTGACGAGGTGCACATGTTGTCGACCAGTAGTTTTAATGCGCTGCTTAAAACGTTGGAAGAGCCGCCGCCCCACGTGAAATTTCTGTTGGCCACCACAGATCCGCAGAAATTGCCTGCCACCGTACTATCCCGCTGTCTGCAATTCACGCTTAAGCATATGCCCCCTGAGCGGGTGGTAGAGCACCTAACCTATGTACTGGGTGAGGAAGGTGTTGCGTATGATGAGAGCGCTTTGTGGCTGTTAGGTAAGGCCGCGGAAGGTTCTATGCGTGATGCGATGAGCCTGACCGATCAAGCCATTGCCTTTGGCCAAGGTGCGATTCGCCATGCAGATGTCGCTGCCATGCTCGGTACCTTGGACCATCGCCACGTGTTGGCGCTGGTAGAAGCATTGGCTGATGTGGACGTTCAACGGCTGCTAGCCGAGGTTGCCCAGCTATCGGAGCAGGGGCCTGATTTTGCAGCAGTACTGGACGAGTTAAGCGCGGTTTTGCATCGCTTGGCGGTGGCGCAGATGGTGCCTGATGCTGTGGATAACAGCCACGGTGATCGAGCGCTTATTCAACAGTTAGCGAGCCGTTTTACTGCTGAGGATATTCAGCTTTATTATCAGATTGGTATCCAGGGGCGTGGTGATATGGTG
The DNA here is from genome assembly GCF_923868895.1 of Halomonas sp. TD01. Taxonomy (GTDB): domain Bacteria; phylum Pseudomonadota; class Gammaproteobacteria; order Pseudomonadales; family Halomonadaceae; genus Vreelandella. The sequence continues at coordinate 4,012,985 of NZ_OV350343.1, read as the reverse complement.
CACGCTCCTGATCTGCGCAGTGCGCTGGAAATGACGTTGCTGCGTATGCTGGCGTTTCGCCCCCAGGGAGTGCCAAAGCCTGCTGCCACACCGCTTCCACTGCGCCGCGAATCTCCCAGTAACGCTGCATCTCAAGAAGCGGTGCCTCATGAGCCTAACTCTCATGAACCTGTCTCTCATGAACCTGTCTCTCATGAATCAATTTCTCAGGTATCTGCATCTGATAATAGCAGCGTGTCTGAATCAGCCTCTGCTCATGAGCCAACGACAAAAAAGCCTGAGCCTGCACTGCCGAGCAATCAGGTAGAAGCGCCTGACTCAGCCGCAGTGCAGGCGAGTGTTGAGCCAGTCACGAATGAGGCATCCAGCGCGCTAGATGCCTCATTAGAACAGCAAGCACCGCCGTGGTCGCTTGATGAGGTGGAGAGTGCGGCTATGCTCTCGCCAGAGCCAGAGCCAGAGCCAGAGCCAGAGCCAGAGCCAGAGCCAGAGCCAGAGCCAGAGCCAGAGCCAGAGCCAGAGCCAGAGCCAGAGCCAGAGCCAGAGCCAGAGCCAGAGCCAGAGCCAGTTTCCGCTGATGTGCCTGTTAATGTTGCCAGCCGCCAGGGTGCTTCTGGCGATCGTCTGGATCATGCTGGGTGGCTGGCATGCTTCAGTGCCCTTGGGTTAGGCGGCCTTACCCGCAATTTGGCAGCGCACTGTCAGCTTGAAAGTGATGATGGCCACACGGTGGTGCTGCGTCTTGACCCTGGCCAATCCGCTATGCAGGCCGATGTTCACAATGGCCGTATTGAGCGTGCGCTAAGTAGTTATGGGCTGCCTCGGCGTATTGAGTTTACGGTAGCTGACTTAGCGTCTGATATTGAAACGCCTCGCCAGCAGGAAGAGCGTCAGCAGCAAGAGCGTCACTCGTTGGCTGTTGATCTATTACACCGCGACCCCAATATACAGAAGCTGCAGCAGGCATTTGGGGCTACTCTCATTGAGTCAACCGTTAAACCCACGTCTGACAAACGTTCTTAGTCGTTGATGATTGACTCGCGATGCTTATATTTTTGATCCTTCAGGAGATAACCGCATGTTTAAAGGTGGAATGGGCAACATAATGAAGCAAGCCCAAGAAATGCAGGAGAAGATGCAGCAGGTTCAAGAAGAAGCTGCGAAAGCGGAAGTACATGGCGAAGCGGGTGCCGGTATGGTGAAAATCACCATGAATGGTCGCCATGATGTCACCAATGTCACCATTGACCCCAGTGTTCTCGAAGAAGACAAAGAGCTTTTGGAAGATCTGCTCGCTGCTGCCGTGAATGACGCTGTTCGCAAAGTGGAAGCAAACTCTAAAGCGAAGATGGAAGAAGCGACGGCAGGCTTAAACTTGCCGCCCGGCTTTAAGATGCCGTTCTAATCCATGCGCTTTTCCCCGCTTGTTGAGCAACTAATGGACGCCTTCCGCGTGCTGCCAGGCGTTGGGCCAAAAACGGCCCAACGCATGGCCATGCATTTGTTGGAACGTGAGCGCCCAGGCGGGCAGCGGTTGGCAGCGGTGATTCAGCAGGCCATCGAAGAAGTCGGTTATTGCCAGCGCTGCCGTACGTTGACCGAAGCGGATGTTTGCGCGTTGTGCGAAAGTACTCGCCGTGATGATTCGCTCCTGTGTGTTGTTGAGTCGCCTGCTGATCAGCTTGCTATTGAAGAGGCCGGTGGCTTTCAGGGGCGTTATTTTGTATTGCATGGTCATCTTTCTCCGCTGGATGGCATTGGCCCCGATGCTATTGGCCTGGATCTTCTGGAAAGCCGCATTGCGGAAGGCAATATACGTGAAGTGGTGCTTGCCACTAATCCCACCGTGGAAGGCGAAGCGACTGCGCACTTCATTGCCGCCCAACTTGCTCACTACGGTGTCTCTTTTTCTCGACTCGCCTATGGTGTGCCCATGGGAGGAGAGCTTGAGTATGTAGACGGTGGTACGCTAAGTCGCGCCTTTAATGGTCGCCAGCCTTTCGCCAGCGATTGACTCTTATAAAAACGCAAGCGCTTTTGCGATTGTGCCAACCCGGAAGTTTGCTTTGTCCTCTTTAGCCCCCTCGATGTATCAATGGATTGATAGTGCCGACGCCTTAGATGCTGCTTGCGAGCAAGTCGCCGGTGCCCGTGTGATTGCCCTAGACACTGAATTTTTCCGTGAAAACACGTTTTTTCCAGTACCTGCGCTTATTCAGTTCACGACCGGTGACATGGCGTATTTAGTTGATCCGTTGAGCACACCTTGCACTGCTTCTTTTCGTGATTTGTTGCAAAATAGTGCCATCAAACTACTTCATGCCTGCAGCGAAGACCTCGAGGTTTTCCAGCATTGGGCCGGCGTATTGCCAACGCCGCTTATAGATACACAAGTGGCGCAGGCTTTCTTGGGTGAAACACCGGGCATGGGCTATCAAAAACTGGTAGAGCACTGGATGGGGGAAACGCTGCCTAAAGAGGAGACGCGCTCCAACTGGTTAGAGCGCCCCTTAACGCTCTCCCAATGTGAATATGCGGCGTTAGATGTTATCTATTTGCTGAAAGTTTGGGGTTTTCAAGCGGAAAAGCTTGAGCAACTGGGGCGGCGTGAATGGCTTAACGATGAGTGCGCCAGCCTTATCGAGCAGGCAGGCCGCAGTGTCGAGAGCGACGGCCAATGGTATACACGCCAGCGGCAGTTGTGGCGCCTTAACCCCCGTCAACTTGAAGCCTACCGTTTAATGACTATTTGGCGTGAAGGCGAAACCCGCCACCGGGATTTGCCGCGTAATTGGTTGGTCAGCGATAAGTTACTGTTCGCGGTGGCAGAAAAAATGCCTAAAAATCGTTATGAGCTAGCAGAGATTGAAGGGGTCAAGCCGCCGCTGGTTAAAAAAGAAGGCGACACGTTGCTGGCGCTGGTGAAGCAGGCTCAGCATTGCCCCGAAGATGATCTGCCTGAGCGCTGGCCAGACCCGATGCACCCAGCGTTTAAGCGGCGTTTTAAAGCACTGAAAAAAGTAGTGACTGAGAAGGCGGCTGAGCTGCAAATAGCGCCCGAGATGTTACTACGGCGTCGAGATATTGAGGCGCTTGTGATGCAGCGGCTCGCTAATCAGCCATTAACCACTCCTGGCGGTTGGCGCCATACTTACTTAGCTCAAGAAATTCATCAGGCGCTTGAGGAGTTATCGTAATGAGCGAGAAACTGCTTTGTGAGATTTTAAAAAGCTCACGCAAAGACGAGATGTATCTCTACATAGATAAGCAGAAAGGGTTGTCATCCGTGCCCGACGCATTGATGGACACTTTCGGTAAACCAGTGCCGGTGCTGACAATGATATTGACCGCCGATAAAAAGCTGGCTCGGGTGAATGCAACGGATGTGATGGCTGCCATCCAAGAGCAAGGCTTTTACCTGCAAATGCCGCCTGCGAAAGAAGCCTATTTGCTGGATGTTCATCGTGCGCAGGCGGCTAACCGCGAATGAACGTTTTGCCATGAACGCTTTGCGATGAATTTTCTTGCCCATGCTTGGCTTGCCCATCCTGGCAGTGATGAGTTTCTCTATGGAAATCTGATTGCTGACGGTGTGAAGGGGCAAGACTTAACGGCTTGGTCGCCAGATGTTGCTAGTGGCATACGTCATCATCGCCGTGTGGACGCCTGGATTGATCGGCACCCTAACGTTTTAGAGGCAAAGCGGCGCGCGCCAAGCGCCCAACGGCGTTATGTCGGTATCGCGTTAGATATTGTGTGGGATCATTTTCTTGCTCGTCAACAGGCGGGAGAGCAGCAGCACCAGTTAATCGAACGCTGCTACCAGTTGTTACAGGCTTGGCCTGCGCCGCAGCGGCTGTCTACGATGATGCCGCTGATGGTTAAGCATGACTGGTTGCACCGTTACGCTGACTTTGACTTTACCTGTCGTGCAGTAGCTGGCGTTGGTCAGCGGCTATCAGGGCCTAATCGCTTGGCAGAGTTAGTGCCTTGGCTTTACGAAGACTATCCATGCTTAGCAGCCGACTTCACCGTGCTATGGCAGGAGTGTCGTGACACGCTAACTAGCAGCGGTGGTACTGTGGGTGGTGGGCGTTAGCCCGAAATGTTGCAAGTAGAGGGAATCAATGATGGTAACCGCCATGCGTGAGCGCTTTTGGGAAAAATACTCACTGGAGGAACTAACACTTCAAGAGTGGGAGGCGCTATGCGACGGCTGCGGCCAATGTTGCTTGTTGAAGCTCCACGACGATGAAACGCAAGAATTGGCGGTTCTTAACGTTGCCTGCCGGTTGCTTGATATCCACAGTTGCCAGTGCAGTGACTATGAAAATCGCTTTGATAGCGTACCTGACTGTACCCAACTAACGCCTGAGTTAGTCAAAGAGTTTACTTGGCTGCCACACACATGTGGCTATCGGCGTGTTGCCGAAGGACGCAAGCTAGCAGGGTGGCATCCGCTGCTGAGTAACGATGCTGAGCGCGTTCACCGGAAGGGCGTAAGCGTGAGAAATTTTGCGGTTTCTCAGGACGATGTGCCTGAACGCTTACTGGAAGAGCATATTATTGCTGTATTACCGATGTCCTAAATCTGACAGTAGCCCTCCCTGGCGCGCTTAATAACCGCTGGCTAATGGTAATAACGTTAGCTGGCGGTTTTGCTTTTTGTGCTATCCCAAATGGTTAAAAACGCTTCTTTAAGCTGAGAGGGTTGGGGCTTTGCTTTAGTTTCACGCGTGGTCGATTGATGGGGTGCCGCTGTTGCTTTTAGCGGCGTATCCCAAATCGTTGGAAACTGTTCCTGATAGCTCATGGTTTGCTCCTAGGTTTGCGGGTTAGACGTTTGTCTATAAAACTTATGGTTAGTATGGCGTAAAAATCACTTTATGGAAAGCATTTCCATAAAGTGATTTTTATACAAAAAAGCAGCGTCTGGACGCTGCTTTTTTGTTATCTAGGAGCCTTCTGCTGTTTCTTGAAGTAGCGCTATTGAGGTTAGTCTGTCGCGTCCAAGGGGGCTAATCCCAATGCCCACAGGATAAACGCGTCTTGGCGAGCAGTGTCTCGCCAGGCTTTGAACCTACCTGAGGCACCGCCGTGTCCGCTACTCATGTCGGTATGAAGCAGCACAGGAGCATTGCCCTGCTGTGCCTGGGTAACGCGAGCATAGAACTTGGCAGGTTCCCAGTAACTGACGCGAGTATCAAACCAGCTGCCCTCTATCCATAGCGCTGGATAGCGCTGGGAACCTATGTTGTCGATAGGTGAGTAGCCACCGATACGCTCGGCGACGTCTGGGTCTTCAGGATTGCCCCACTCGCTATATTCGGCGGTGGTAAGTGGTAACTCTGGGTTCTGCATGGTGCGGAGCACATCCAGAAATGGCACATCTAATACCGCTGCGCAAAACGCCTCAGGTTCGCGATTGATGCAGGTGCCAACCAACAAGCCACCTGCACTGGCTCCATAAGCCACAATCCGTTCTGGTTGGCTAAACCCTTTGTCTACTAACGCCTCGCGGGCGGCTAAGAAATCGTTAAAGCTGTTCTCTTTATGAGTCATTTTGCCATTTAGATACCACGGCTCACCGCGTTCGCCGCCACCCCGTACGTGGGCGACCGCAAAGGCTGCGCCGCGTTCCAGTAGCTCAAGCCGAGCAATCGAGAACCAAGGGTCAAGCGCTTCGCCGTAGGCTCCGTAGCCATATAGCAGCGTGGGTAGTGGTTGGCCTATCAGATCGGCGCGCATGACGATGGATACCGGCACACGTTCGCCGTCAGCGCTGGTTGCCCATATGCGCTGGCTAACTAGCTGGTCAGGCAGCAGTTGGCCGTAAACGGGCACTTGCTTGAGCAACGTGCGTTCACCGCTATCAAGATTTAGCGCATACCAACTGGGAGGACGGGTGAACGACTCTTCGCGTAGATGCACCGTATTGGCATCGAAGTGCGGCGAATCTTCCAGCAACTGTGAGCAGGGTGTTTCAGGCAGTTCGATATGTTTATCGAATGTGAGGTTGTGGTCTTTATCTAGCACTAAGCGGCGTAACATAACCTGGGCTTCATGATGGCTTCGCTCGGCAATGATTAGTCCCCAGTCAAACGCATCAACCCCTTCTAAGGTAGTGTCCTCACGGTGAGCTATCAGCGACTGCCACTCTGGAGCAGAGTTACTGTGTTGAGCCTCGCTTGTGAAGTCGAGCTGAAAATGCGGGCCTGCGAAATTTTGTAAGCGATAAAACATACCAGGGCGATGATCAATGCTCGCTTCAACACCTGCCTGGCGGGCATGCAGGCACATCGGTGAAGCGTGGGGCTGATCTGCGGGCACGGCATGAATTTCTGTTGTATCTTTCGAACCGCTTTCAATCAAAAGCCACGCTTTCGAGCGTGTTTTGCCAATCCCAATCCAGAACTCCGGATCGTTCTCACGCATTACTAAGGTTGGTTCAGCAAGGCGCTCTGGCGTTGAAAACGGTATCCACATCCGCCAGATAGAGTCAGGGCGCTGGGTATCATCAAAGCGTGTAAATAGCAGCGTTGCACCGTTGGTTGTTTCATCCTCCGCCCAGCATACGCTAGCGCCAATATCGCTTAGTAGTTGCTGCGGTTTTCCGTCGGGTAACGCCTTTAACCACAGTGTGAAGCGTTCGTCGCCCTGGGTGTCTTCCGTCCAGGCGAGCCATTGTTCATTGGGGGAAAGTGCCATGTCGCCCATGTCATAAAACGGCTGATCGGCGGCGCGGTCACGTACGTCTAGAAAGCACTCGTGAGCATCAGGCTGGCCGTTAGGGTGACGCCACCAGCAGGAGTAATCATCTTCGGCGGCGGTGTTACTCCAGAACGTAAAGTGGTCAAGCGCTGTCTTAAGGCTGGTCACCGCCAGCTCACGGCGCGCTAAGTGGCCTTGATAAAGTGTTTCGGAAAGTGGTCGTAAGGGGGCAAACCATTCATCGTGCTGTTGGTTAGCGGCTTCTAAAAAAAACCTTACATCAGGCGCTTCACGCTCTTCTAGCCAGTGCCATTCTGGAGAATTAGCGCGATAATAATGTGCGACAGGCGAGCCTTCGTGCATACCAGGCTGTGCTTTCATAAATTGATAGGTACCATGACGGGAAATCAACGTCGGGTGTCTCCACCCACATGAGGGTTATTATGCTGTTTGAAGACTCAATGTCACTGCTGTGGTTAAGTTATTACGCTCTTTCGCTGATAGTGCTGGTCGCTGTCTACTTTGCGCTGGCATGTTTGCCTCGTCTACCGCGTTTGATAATTAGCTGGTGCGTGGCGGGGGCCATGTGGATGCCTGCAGGCTATCGTTTGCCGTTGATAGAGGAAGGAGAGTTCTATTCAGGGTGGGCACCGGCTGCCATGGTATCTGCGGTTGCTTTTCTAGAGCATAGCACTAGTGCACTACGTGGCGGCTTGCTGTGGTTAATTTTAGGCGTTGCCTTAGGTGCGTGTGTTGGCGTTGCTCTGTGGTGGTGGCGCCGGCCGCAACCTTTTGACGATGTTTCTCAACGTCAGCCTGAGGAAGAAGACCCTCAGCCAACTCGCCGCCGAGAACCAGTGATTAACTAATGCGTGTACAAGGCGCGATGATGGAGCTAGCCGATGTGTGAGTTACTAGGCATGAGCGCCAATGTACCTACCGATATTTGTTTCAGTTTTTCCGGCTTTTTACACCGCGGTGGGGGAACTGGGCCTCATCGCGATGGGTGGGGCATCGCGTTTTACGAGGAGGGCGGTTATCGTGAATTTCGTGACCCCCATCCCTCGGTTGACTCCCCAATTGCCCGCCTAATCTGTGACTATCCTATTAAGTCCAACGTAGTGATTAGCCATATTCGCCAAGCGAATGTAGGCGGTGTGCGGCTGGCAAATACGCATCCGTTTACTCGTGAAATGTGGGGGCGTCCCTGGTGCTACGCCCACAATGGCCAGCTGAGCGATTGGCAACAGCTGCCATTAGGTGTGTATACCCCGGTCGGTAATACAGACAGTGAACACGCTTTTTGCTGGCTAATGGGCGAGCTGCGTCGTTGCTTTCCCACACCGCCCGCGTCTCCTGAATTATTGTGGGAGCGGTTACACGGGCTATGCGAAGAGTTGCGCGGACTAGGCGTTTTTAACCTACTGTTATCTGATGGCGTTTACTTATACAGCTACTGCTCGACCAAACTGGCTCATATTACTCGCCGCGCACCCTTTGGTGAGGCAGAGCTATCTGACGCAGAGTTGACGGTTAATTTTATTGAACATACAACGCCTAACGATATTGTCTCTGTGATTGCTACCGAACCACTTACCCAAAATGAAGCGTGGCAGCGAATGGTCCCAGGCGAATTATTGGTATGGCGCGAGGGAGAAATCAACGCGAGTTACGGTCATAGCAAATAGGATGACGACACAGCGTGAGCGACAGTAGCAGGGCTATGCCTTAAGCTAAAGTTGAAACGCCAGTTTCAATCGATCGTTTTACAGCGTGCTGCCTGTCGTATATGGTTGGCTCTTTTAGGCTTGCTACTTAGTCACGCAACAATAACAAGGTCGGTCAAATATCGACACGGATAGCGGAGATTGCCCATGAGCGAACACGCCAATGCCCACGTACTACGTGGCCCAGCGCTTGAAGGCTTGGATCAGTACAACTCAGTCACGGATGTCTTTCATTCAGCGGTTAAACGTTTTGCCAGCAAACCTGCATTTAGCTGCATGGGCAAAACCCTAACATTTGCCGACCTTGATCGTCTGTCTGCCAATTTTGCAGCCTGGTTGCAGCATGAAACTGACTTGGTTCCCGGTGACCGAATCGCCATTCAGTTGCCTAACGTGCTGCAGTTTCCTGTTGCGGTGTTTGGTGCACTAAGGGCTGGCTTAGTCGTCGTCAATACCAACCCGCTATACACCGAGCGGGAGATGGCGCACCAGTTTAAGGACTCCAATGCCAAAGCCATTGTTATTTTGGCCAATATGGCTGACAAACTTGAGAAAGTGTTGGATAAAACGGATATCCAACACGTCTTGGTTACCCAGCTTGCTGACCTACACGATGTGCCAAAGCGTTGGCTAATTAACGCCGTTGTTAAGCACGTTAAAAAGATGGTGCCTGCCTACTCGTTACCAAACGCTGTTGGCTTCCGCGATGCACTGAAAAAAGGTGCGTCGTTAAATCATACCGAGGTGCAACGCACCATGGATGATGTGGCTGCACTGCAATACACGGGTGGCACCACAGGTATGCCTAAAGGCGCGATGCTGACTCACCAGAACCTAGTGGCCAATATGCTCCAGGCGCGTGCCGCTATCGGTGAGCATTTGACTGATGGCGAAGAGTTAGTAGTCGCGCCATTGCCGGTCTATCACATCTATACGTTTACCGTTAACTGTTTGTTCCTAATGGAAACAGGCAACCACTCGCTACTGATTACCAATCCTCGCGACTTACCTAGCTTTGTCAAAGAGCTTAAAGGCTTGCCGTTTACCGGGTTTATTGGTCTGAATACGCTGTTTAACGCGCTGTGTAACCGAGATGACTTTAAGCAACTCGATTTTTCGAAGCTGAAGCTGACTATTTCGGGCGGTATGGCGCTAACCAAAGCGGCTGCTAAACGTTGGGAAGAAACGACAGGTTGCCCGATTGCAGAGGGCTACGGGCTGACGGAAACATCACCCATTGTTAGCTTTAACCCCACTAACGCTATACAGCTTGGCACCATTGGTAAACCGGTGGCAGGTACCGCTGTGAAAGTGATAGATGCAGACGGTAATGATGTTGCGATGGGGGAGCCTGGTGAACTTTGCGTGCAAGGGCCTCAGGTGATGAAGGGGTACTGGCAGCGGGAAGATGAAACACGCAATTCCATTGATGAAAATGGCTGGTTCCACACGGGTGACATCGCCATATTGCAGGACGATGGCTACATCAAAATCGTTGATCGAAAAAAAGATATGATTTTAGTATCTGGCTTTAATGTCTATCCAAATGAAATAGAAGATGTGGTGGCAGCGCATCCAGATGTGTTGGAGTCGGCGGCTGTTGGCGTGCCGGATGAAGATGCTGGTGAAGCGATCAAGCTATTCGTTGTTTCCAAAAACAGCGAGTTAGATGCTGAGACGCTGCGCAAGTGGTGCAAAAAAGAGCTAACCGGCTATAAGGTTCCGAAGTACGTAGAGTTCCGTGATGAGCTTCCCAAAACCAACGTTGGCAAGGTGCTACGCCGGCAGCTCCGCGATCAGGAAACAAGCAACGCTTAAGCGCTTGATGAACTCGCTATCAGGCGGCTGTTAGGCGTCCTGTTAGCGAAGGCGTTACAATAGTCGGCCCACTCATGCAGTGGGCCGATTTTATTCTGAGATGGAAACCGAGCCTAACGTGACCACCGACACGCAAACTTCCCAAGCTGACGCCCAGAACGCTTATCCACTCACCGTATTAGATGAGGAGATAAGCCACGTCATGCTGCGTGATGCACAGCAGTTAGCGCGTCGCGTGGCAGGCCTTAAGCGGCGCCAACGAGACAGTAAGCCGATTGACCACGGTGTCCAGCAGGTTCAACGCGACCTTGAAAAAGCTAAGCGGCTGCTTGCTAACCGCGAAGCACTGAAAGTGGCGCTGGATTATCCTGCCGAGTTGCCCGTAGTGGAGCGGCGTGAGGATATTTTAAAGGCTATCCGCGACCATCAGGTAGTGGTCGTGGCGGGTGAGACAGGGTCGGGTAAAACCACCCAGCTGCCCAAGATTTGTCTAGAGCTTGGCCGTGGGCGCAAAGGGATGATTGGGCATACCCAGCCACGTCGATTGGCGGCGCGCAGCGTTGCCGGGCGGCTAGCGGAAGAGATGAGCGTACCGCTGGGTGAGCAGGTGGGTTATCAAGTACGTTTTAATGATCAAAGCTCCCCGAATACGCTCGTAAAGCTGATGACTGACGGTATTTTGCTGGCAGAAACGCAGCACGACCCATTGCTGCTGCGTTATGACACGCTAATTATCGATGAAGCTCATGAGCGCAGCCTTAATATTGATTTTTTGCTGGGCTATCTAAAGCGCTTGCTGCCAAAGCGTCCTGATCTAAAAGTCATTATTACCTCAGCCACCATCGATGTGAACCGCTTCGCTGCCCACTTTGGTAGTGCTAAGACGCCCGCGCCGGTGGTGGAAGTGTCTGGCCGCACGTTTCCTGTCGATGTTCATTACCGCCCGCTGGCGCGTAGCGAAGAGGATGAAGATGACCGTACTTTGCAAGAAGGTATTTTGCATGCAGTGCGCGAAATCGAAACCATCGAGCGTGAAAAGGGCTGGTTGCATGGCCCGCGAGACGTATTGGTGTTTTTACCGGGTGAGCGGGAAATTCGTGAGGCAGCCGATACCCTGCGACGGGCTGACTTAACTGGCACGGAAATATTGCCGCTCTATGCTCGACTTTCCAACGAAGAGCAAAATCGCGTTTTCGCTTCCCATCGAGGGCGGCGAATTGTGTTGGCCACTAACGTTGCTGAGACCTCGCTCACAGTGCCGGGGATTCGCTACGTGATAGACCCAGGCTTGGTGCGCATCAGCCGCTACAGCTATCGTGCGAAAATACAGCGGCTACCGATTGAGCCGATTAGCCAGGCCAGCGCCAATCAGCGTAAAGGTCGCTGTGGACGTGTGGCGGAAGGCGTATGCATTCGTCTTTATGATGAAGAAGACTTCCTGTCGCGGCCAGCGTTTACCGACCCAGAAATTCAGCGCACAAATTTAGCGTCGGTCATTCTTTCCATGCTGGCGCTGAAGCTTGGCAGTATAGAAGCATTTCCCTTTGTTGACCCACCCGACAGCCGGTTCGTAAAAGATGGCTTTCGTTTGCTGTTCGAACTGGGTGCGGTGGACGATCAGCAGCGCCTAAGCCCGTTGGGCCGTAAGCTAGCCAAGCTACCTATCGACCCACGCCTAGCGCGCATGGTACTGGCAGGTGCCGAACGGGGCAGCCTGCGGGATGTGTTGATTGTGGTATCAGCCTTGGCGATACAAGACCCTAGAGATCGACCTGCGGACAAACGCCAAGCGGCGGATCAAGCGCATCAGCGCTGGCATGATCCCGATTCTGATTTTGTTGCGTTGTTAAACTTGTGGCACGGCATTGAAAATGCCCGCGAGGCACTCTCCGGCAATCAGCTGCGCCGCTGGTGTCGCGAGCACTATATTAACTATCTGCGCATGCGCGAATGGCATGACACGTTCCGTCAATTACGTCAGCTGCTGCGCGATATGGACATCGACGTGCCTGCACCGCCGCTCAGAGATGAAGATGAAAGCGAAGAGCAAGCCAAGCAAGCGCGTCGCAAAACATCTGGAAAGCTGCACCAAGCATTGTTATCTGGGCTGCTTTCAAACCTTGGAACACTGCTGGAAAACCGTGAATACCTGGGCGCGCGTAACCGTAAGTTTATGATTCACCCAGGCTCAGGGCTGGCGAAAAAAACGCCGAAGTGGGTAATGGCGTTTGAGCTAATTGAAACGACGAAATTATTTGCCCGCACAGTGGCGAAAATTGACCCCCAGTGGATTGAGCCTCAAGCGCAGCATTTGATAAAAAGCAGCTACAGCGAGCCTCACTGGGAAATGAAGCGTGCCCAGGTGGTCGCTTTTGAGCAAGTAACGCTGTTTGGACTGCCTATTGTAGCCCGCCGCCGAGTGCATTACGGTCCGATTGCGCCTCAAGAGTCCCGGGAGCTGTTTATTCGCCGTGCGCTAGTGGAAGGCGAATTTCAGACTAAGGGTGAGTTTTTTGCCCATAACCGAGCGCTGATTGAAGAAGTCGAGGCACTCGAAGATCGTGCGCGTCGGCGTGATATTCTGGTCGATGAAGAGACACTATTTGCTTTTTATGACGAACGAATTCCTCACGATATTGTTAATGGCAAAGGATTTGAACATTGGCGTAAGCAGGTCGAGCGTGAGTTTCCCAGCCTACTAAAATTCGATATCGACGCGCTTAAAGCGAGGGATGCCAACGACGTTACTCAGGCGCAGTATCCTGACCACCTAGTGTTGGCAGGGGTTGCCTATCCGGTTAGCTATCACTTTGATCCTGATGCTGAAGACGATGGCGTTACGCTGACTGTGCCTGCTGCTATGCTGCCTCAGTTGCCTGTGCATGCCCTTGAGTGGTTAGTACCAGGCTTGCTGCGCGAAAAGTGCATTGCGCTACTTAAATCACTGCCGAAAAGCATTCGTCGGCAGGTGGTGCCTATCCCTGATTGGGTCGATGCGGCGCTGGAAACCTTGGTGCCTGACCAACGCCCGCTGACCGAAGCCTTGGCTGAGTTTATTCGAAGGCGTACGGGCACTCGGGTGCACCCTGACGACTGGCGGCTAGACCTGCTAGCGCCTCATTTAATCATGAACGTGCGGGTTGTGGATCACGCTGGCAAAATGCTGGGCCAGGGGCGCGACTTGCGAGCCCTGGAAAGGCGCTTTGAAGAAGCCGCCAGTAGGGGAGCCCAGGCGTTAGCAGAGCAGGTTAATCAGGCCCCGGCGCTTGAAGGTCTGCCCAGTGAGCCGCTTCCGGAATCTCGGGTGACTACCCAGGCGGGTATCCGCGTCGAGGCTTACCCGGCACTGGTGGCAGAAGACGCGCGCTTCAAAGTGGCACTTTTCGACCATCCTGCAAAGGCGGCGGCGGCTCACCAAATGGGCGTGGCCCGTTTGGCAATTTCACAACAGCCGGATCAGGTGAAAGCTATTAAGCGTTTGCCAGGCGTGGAAAAATGCGCGCTGTTGTTTGCGAAGGTAGGCAACAAAAATGAGTTGGTTGATGATCTTCTGCTAGCGGTGTTTACTCAGGTAGTGGCTCAGCATCCGCTACCACGCTCGGAGAAAGCCCTTAAAGAACGCTTGCAAGTATCTGAAGCAAAGTTGTTAGCGCATGCGCAAACACTGTTGTCCGATGTTGAAGCGGCGCTGAAAGGGCATCTAGCAGTGACTAAGATTTTAAAAGGGAAGCTCAACTTTGCGTTGGCGCTTGTTTACAGTGATGTCAGCGCGCAGATGCAGCGCTTGGTTTACCCTGGTTTCATTCGCGATGCAGGCGAGTGGTTAACGGAGTATCCTCGCTATACAGAGGCTGCGTTGATCAGGCTTGAAAAAGCAGCGCGAGAGAGAGGGCGCGACCAAATGCTCATGCACGATGTCCAAGCATTAGAAACGCGTTTCGACGCGCGCCGCAAAAGCGAACGCAGAGGCGACGCGGAAGACCCAGAGTTAGTGGCATTTGGTTGGTGGATTCAGGAGCTCAGAGTGTCTCTGTTTGCTCAGCAGTTGGGTACAAAAATGCCTGTATCTGTGAAGCGCCTTGAAAAGCGTTGGGAAGAGATTATTAGCGTTTAACGCTTGCCGTAATACGATAATAGGCTCGCGCTTTAAGCCAATGCACCAAGATGACAACATCGATTGACAGCCAGCGACTCTCAGTAAGCCGCTAAAAGGAGAAAGGCATGACACATGTGGTGATTACCGGTACAGGACTCTATACGCCGGAACACGCCATTGATAACGCGTCGCTGGTAACAGCATTTAACGCGTGGGTAGACAGCCAAAATGCTCAGTATGCTGATGCAATCGCACGTGGTGAACGAGAGCCGTTGTCACACTCCAGTAGCGAGTTTATTGAAAAAGCATCCGGTATTAAAAGTCGTTACGTGCTGGATGCCTCGGGAATTCTTGACCCAGCGCGCATGCGGCCTAAACTGCCTCAGCGTAGCAATGACGAGCCGTCTATTCAGTGTGGCATGGCTACCCAGGCGGCGCGCCAAGCATTGGCGGCAGCCAACGTCGATGCCGCAGATATCGAGCTTGTCATCGTGGCGTGTTCAAACCTAGAGCGTGCCTATCCAGCAGTGGCTGTCGAAGTTCAGCAAGCGTTAGGTACCAGCGGTTACGGTTTCGATATGAATGTAGCCTGTAGCTCAGCCACGTTTGCACTTGAAACAGCGGCCAATGCGATTGCATCCGGTAGCGTGAAGCGGGCACTCATCGTAAATCCGGAAATCTGCTCGGCGCATCTCAACTTTACAGATCGCGATAGCCACTTTATTTTTGGCGATGCTTGTACAGCCATGGTATTGGAAAGCAGTGATTGTGCTGTGGCAGATGAGCAATATGAAATATTAGGGACGCGTCTAGTGACGAAGTTCTCTAATGCGATTCGTAACAACGCAGGCTTCTTGAATCGCGTCACCGACAGTGACCCACTGGCGTTGGATAAGTTATTTGTACAAGAAGGGCGACGGGTTTTCCGAGAAGTATGCCCCATGGTGGCTCAACTGATTTCGAGTCATTTGGCCTCTTTAGAACTCTCTGGAAGTGATTTGAAACGCATGTGGCTGCATCAGGCTAATCAGCATATGAATGACCTGATCGCGCGGAAAGTACTAGGTGTTGAGCCCAGCGAAGCGCAAGCGCCAATTATTCTTGATCGCTATGCTAATACCAGCTCAGCGGGATCGATTATTGCCTTTCACCTGCATCGTGAACAGTTAGAAAGTGGCGATATTGGTGTGATTTGTTCGTTCGGCGCAGGTTACAGCGCCGGTAGTGTTGTTGTACGTCGTCAATAACAGTGCTTTCTGTTCATTGTCTTTAGGCGTGAAATGCGACGAGCTACACGCCACACATGTTGAAAGAGGAACTACCATGCTTGGGTTGTTAGCAAAGCACAAAAGCGCATTTAGTTGGCGCTACAAGGGATTGCCTGTCTTGCTGCTAGCCGTATTAAGCATGAGTGGGTGTGCCAGTTCAGGGGCAAATATTGGCGAACAAGCCCATCCTGAAGATCCTTGGGAAGGGTTTAACCGCCGCGTGTTTGCGTTTAATGACGTGTTAGACCGCTATACGTTAAAGCCAATAGCTAAAGGTTATCAGACGGTTACTCCCGATCCTGTGCAAACTGGGGTAGGTAATTTTTTCTCCAACCTCAGCGACGTGCGTACCGCGTTAAACAGTTTGCTCCAAGGCAAGCCCGCTAATGCGGGGCTTGCCACTTCACGCTTTTTAATCAACTCGACCGTTGGTATAGGCGGGCTGTTAGATTACGCTACGTTGATGGAAATCAATGCCGATAAGGAAGATTTTGGTCAAACACTGGCGGTGTGGGGGTGGGATGAGTCGCGTTATTTGGTATTACCGTTGCTCGGTCCTGGAACATTAAGAGACACCACTGGGTTACCCTTTGATATTGCTGCCCATCCTATTACTTATATGGATGACCATACACTTAGGGCTGGTTTGACGGCACTGGATATTATTCATATTCGCGCAGGGCTACTTGATCAAGAAGCGTTAATTAGTGGCGACCGTTACCGCTTTATTCGTGATGCCTACTTACAACGCCGTCAGTTTGAAATTAATGATGGTGAGCTTGGGGATGACCCATTTGCCATGGACGATTTTGAATTCGACGATACCGACTTTGGTGACGACGATTTCGCCGATTGAGGCTTAATATGGATCATTCCAAGCAGTTGATCGCGGTGATCGATGAGCCGGGGCAAGAGCGTGACGCGCTAGCAGAAGCGATTACGTGTGATGGCTTATGGGTATTTGCAGCGGAAAATATTGACAATTTGCCCGCTGACACCGCGCTTATCGTGGCTCATGCAAGAGCAGTGCCGCGCCAGCAGTGGTCGCAGCTAACCCATCGTTTGCCTACCTTAGTCGTCAGTGATTCTCGTCAGGACGCGGACTTAATCAAAGCCGTTGACGTTGGTTTGGTTGACTATATTGTCCACCCGCTGCGCCACGCAGAATTGTTGCGCCGGATGATTCGCAAAGCCATTGAGCTGCACACATTGGCTCAGGAGCGAGATCGAGACCGAGAGCGGCTGGCTGAATTAAACGAAAGCCTTGAAACGCACTTGGCCTTGCTGAGGATGGATCAACAGAGCGGTGGGCATATTCAGCGACGTTTACTGCCTGTTCATCCCAAAATAATCAACGGTGTGTACTACGATTACTGGTTTGCCCCATCGCTATATTTGTCAGGAGATTTCCTTGACTATCAGCGCTATAACGATCGCTATAGCGCGTTCTACTTTGCCGATGTATCGGGTCATGGTGCGTCATCTGCGTTTGTTACCGTGTTGCTCAAGTATCTGTGTAACCGGTGGCTTAATGAGTGGGATGGTCAATCGCCAGAACGGTTGGCACCCAACTGGTTGGCGGCATTAAACCGAGAATTGCAGGATACTGATATTGGCAAACACGCGACCTTGTTTGTTGGTGTTATTGACCACGAGGCGCGAACACTTCACTATTCGCTCGGTGCACAGCTTCCTATGCCATTGCTAGTGTCTGGTGGTAAGCTAGTGCGTCTGGCAGGTGAAGGAATGCCAGTAGGTCTTTTTCCAGATGTAGAGTATCCTTCGCTCAGCTGTACTTTACCGGCCGATTTTCATTTATGGCTGTGTTCAGACGGTGTATTGGAATGCTTGCCGGGTAAGACGCTCGACACGCGGCTCAAGGAACTTGAGCAATTAGTAAGCGAAAGTGTCACGCTTGAGCAGTTGCGCGACCGGCTAGCCAACACCAACTCCCTCCTTATAGAAGGCGATGCGGATAATGAGGCGAACCAAGACCGCGATGCTTTACCCGACGACCTGACAATCATGATGGTGAGCGGATTTGGTCATGCTGATTGAAGAAGGCCGCATTAAAGCGGCGTTCGACTCCGGTGTTTTTGTTTTAAAATTATGTGGTGACGTGCGCTTAACGCTGTGCGCCACGCTTGATACCCAAGCGCAGCGCCTTGCTGAAACGCCTGGGCTAATGGCAGTGATGATCGACCTGCGCGAAGCAACGAATGTTGATTCGACAGCGTTGGGCTTTCTTGCCAAAGTTGCTATGGCGGTGAAAGGGCGTTTAGAGCATCCACCCACTATCATTGCTGATAATCCAGATGTACGAAAAATGCTGGATGTGATGGGGTTTGCGCGCTTTTTTACGTTGATGGAAGCGCCTTTGCAGCAAGCGTCGAAACTAACAACGGCGCTAGAAGAGTTGCCTGCTGAGCCTGCTGACGAGGAGGGCCTGCGCGAACGTATTTTAGAGGCTCATCGAATTCTGATGCATATGAACGAGCATAACCGCGAGCAGTTTCAACCGCTGGTGGAAATGCTCGAAGCGCAAAACTCAACGATTCACTAATGCGCTTCATCAACATGTAAGTTTAAAGAGCAAAGCATCAACTAAAAAAGGCCCCCTAAGAAAAAATCCTAGAGGGCCTTTTTGATTTTGTTGCCGGTTATTTTTATGTCAATAGGGCAGCGTAGTTAGCAATCGAATTAGTCGCTGCGAAGCTTACTGAGCAGTTCTTCGAGCTTGCGTTGGTCGGCCATAAACTTGCGAATACCTTCTGCCAGTTTGTCCGTCGCCATCTCATCTTCATTCATCGCCCAGCGGAAATCTGCCTGCGATAACGCTTCACTCGGTGCGCTGCTAGCCGCCTGAGGAATGAGCTGTTGCGGCAACTCGCCTTTTAGTTCGTCTAACTCGTTTAGTAGTGCGGGGGATATCGTCAAACGATCACAGCCGGCGAGTGCCTGAATCTCACCCACGTTTCTGAAGCTTGCGCCCATAACGATGGTGGGGTAGCCATGGCCTTTGTAGTAGTCGTAAATGCGCTTAACAGACCGCACGCCTGGATCATTGGCGCCACTAAAATCCGTGTCAGGATCTTTGGCTTTATGCCAGTCGAGAATACGGCCTACGAACGGTGAAATAAGTGTTGCGCCAGCATCTGCACAGGCCTGCGCCTGGGCGAAGCCAAATAACAGAGTTAAGTTAGTGCGAATACCATCGCGTTCAAGTTGGCGAGCGGCTTGGATACCTTCCCATGTCGACGCCATTTTGATCAAAATACGCTCTGGGCCTACTCCATGCTGGGCGTATCGCTCAATCAATGAGTGCGCTTTGGCAATGGTGGCATCACGGTCAAACGATAGTCGGGCACTGACTTCAGTCGAAACGTAGCCAGGTACCAGTTCACTGATTTCGCTACCAATATCGACAGCCACGCGATCTACCGCGTCTTCAAGGTCGGTGCTTTCTTTGGCAATGCTGGCAAGTCGTGCGCGTCGGTCTTCTTGCTGGGCAGCTTGCAAGATAAGCGAGGGGTTGGTTGTGGCATCTTGCGGTTGAAAGCGGCGGATAGCCTCAAGGTCGCCGGTGTCAGCGACAACCGTGGTCATCTCTTTTAATTGAGTTAGTAGGCTAGTGGCCATGCATCGTTCCTTGTTGTCGTTGAGCTAGTTGTCGTTGAGCTAGTTGTCGTTGTGACAGTTGTCATTTGGCTACTTTAGCAAGGGCATTGCGCGACGAACAGTGACCGACAAATGAATTGAAATCGATTATGATTAGCGGCCTATCAATTCAGCGGCATTCTCCGCTGTCTAATGCCTACTTCAAGGATGTTTATGGAACTTAATCCTCGTCGGGTGGCGCTGTTGGTGGCGGCCAATACAGCGCTTGCGCCGTTTGCAATTGATGCTTATTTACCGGCCATGGGGATACTGGCAGAAAACATCAACGCGAGTATTCACCATACTGAACTCTCTATCAGTATGTTTTTATTTGGGTTCGCAATAGGTCAGCTGTGCTTTGGGCCGCTATCGGACAGGGTGGGGCGTAAGCCTGTTTTGCTCAGTGGCTTGGTGGTGTTTATGCTCGCGAGCTTAATGATCACCACCGTCGATAGTTTGACCTCTTTGCTGGTGTGGCGATTTATTCAAGCACTGGGCGGCGGCGCTTGTGTGGTGAACTCAGCGGCGATTGTGCGCGACTGTTTCAGCGGACGTGAAGCCGCTAAAGTCATGTCAACGATGGCTATGATCATGATGCTTGCGCCATTGGTGGCACCTGCCGTGGGTAGTGTCTTGCTGCACATTGCGGGTTGGTGGCTGATATTTGTATTTTTGGCCGCTTACGCAGGGTTTTTGCTTTGGCTGCTAGGTACGCGTTTACCCGAAACACGAGATACTAACTTACCCGCAGCTTCGCCCCGCCAAGTTATACGCAATTACGCCAGTGTGCTACGTCATAAAGAGGGGATGGGCTACATTTGCGCTGTCGCAGCTTCATTCGCTGGGCTGTTTGCTTTTGTAACCGCCTCTCCATTTTTATACCTAGACTACTTCTCGCTATCGCCTAGCGTTTACCCAATGGTATTTGGCGTCAATGTGCTCGTGATTGCGCTGTCTAATCGCGTCAATATTCATTTGCTGCGTAAGCGCTCGCCACAACAGAATTTACGATTGGGGTTAACGATTCAGTTAATTGCAGCGTTGGGGCTGGTTATCGCGACAGCGCTTAATCTGGCGTCGCTATATGTTGTGGTTCCCTTGATCATGCTGTTTACCGGCATGATTGGTTTGATCACGCCTAATGCCATTTCTGCGTTATTGGATCATTTTGGACATATCAGTGCCACGGCAACTGCATTGTTGGGTGGCATCCAGTTTAGTTGTGGGGCAATTGCTGGGGTGCTGGTGGGCTTGTTCCAGGTAGAGCACCTGTGGCCAATGGTGCTCACTATGCTAGGGGCCGCGCTACTAGGTAATATTGGCGTCCGAAAGCTGACAAGAAAGCCCGCGTTCGGTGACTCGTATTGATGGTTGGTATTGATGATTCGTACTGATGACTCGTGCTAATGATGTGTTCCAACTCGAAAGGCTAGGATGATCGGTTTAGATGAATAGCCTACTGGCGTGGGTTAACATGCCACTTGGCGTATGGCTAGCCTGTTCAGCTGTATTGATGCTGGGTGCTTTCGTACAGCGTGCGACAGGTTTCGGTTTGGCGGTGGTAGGGGCGCCGCTACTATTGATGCTAGAGCCGCGCTTGGTGCCGGTTGTTCTCGTACTGTTTGGATTCACTGTTTCGTTGCTGATGGTGCGCCACTACTGGCAAGAAATACGCATGGATGCTATTGGCATTGCATTGATTGGACGCTTGCCGGGGAATGCGCTGGGCATTTGGTTATTGTTAACTGCTCCGTTAGTGGTGCTCGAAAAACTGATCGCCGCTATCGTGTTGTTTGCTGTGATAGTAACGCTGTTTCGTTTTCATCCCCCCGTGAACCGTGTGACGCTGTTCCTGGCAGGCGTGCTGTCAGGAATCTTCGGCACGGTGGCTGCCATCGGTGGCCCTCCCATCGTTTTGCTAATGCATGGTTTTCCACCGGATCGCCTGCGCGGCAATTTAGCCGCTTTCTTTATTTTGACGTCTCTTTTAACGCTCACCACATTAGCGTTCGCAGGCCAAGTGTCCGCTTGGCATTTTAAATTGGCATTGACGTTTCTACCTGCCGTGTTGATCGGTAATGGGCTGGCAGACGCGGTTGCCCACCGGTTGGATAGGCGGTTACTGCAAGGCGCCTCGCTTGGGTTATGTACGTTGGCTGCGTTGGGGCTGTTAATTTAGTACTAGTGTTATGCGGTACCTCGGATTAAAAATTTTTGTGATGTCACGTCGTGTCACAAAGTTGTCATCGAAGCGGTGCAAAGTACGTCTTGCGAAGGCCAAAACCTTACATCGACAGGAGTATTTCGCATGAACCGTATTCTAAAAACGACCGTGATAGCGGCTGCCGTAATGAGCGTTGCCGGTGTTGCCCAGGCTCGTGACCAGATCCGCATCGTAGGTTCCAGTACCGTTTATCCGTTTGCCAGCTACGTTACTGAAGAGTTCGGTGCGACTACCGGTAACCCTACACCTGTGATTGAGTCGACAGGTTCGGGTGGCGGTTTGCGCTTGTTCTGTAATGGTGTAGGTGAAGGCACGCCCGATATCACCAATGCTTCACGTCGTATGAAGCCATCTGAATTTGAGCGCTGTGAAGAGAACGGCGTTACCGATATCACCGAAGCTAAAATCGGTTCTGACGGTATCGTTCTTGGACAATCAGTTGAAAACGACGCAGCAGACTTTACCCTAGAACATATTTTCCTAGCAGTTGCCGCTCAGGTCCCCGTTGATGGTGAGCTGGTTGATAACCCTTACACCAACTGGAGTGAAATCGACGATTCTCTACCGGATCGTGAGATCTCTATCTATGGGCCGCCCACGACCTCTGGAACCCGCGATGCTTTTGAAGAGCTGGTAATGGAAGTTGTCTCTGAAGAGATGGGTGCCTACGGTGACGAAGGTTATACCGAAATCCGCTCAGACGGCGTTTATATCGATGCAGGCGAAAACGATAACTTGATCGTTCAGCGTTTGTCTGAAGATACTAAAGCGTTCGGTATCTTTGGATACTCTTTCTTGACTGAAAACCCGGATACTATCCAGGGCGCGTCTATCAATAGCGTTGAACCAGAAGTTGAAGCTATTAGTTCTGGCGAATACCCGGTTGCTCGCTCACTGTGGTTCTACCTCAAGAACCAGCACGCTGACGAAGTGCCACCAATGTATGACTATGCCAACATGTTTATGGAAGAGCTTATGATTGGTAATGATGGCTATCTAGTTGACATCGGACTAATCCCGCTGCCCGAAGCTGAGCGTGAGCAAGCTCGTCAGCGCGTTGCTGATCGTGCCCAGTTAACTGTTGAAGACCTGAAGTAAGTTAGAACGCTTAATATAAGAGGCCGGTAGCACAAGCTACCGGCCTTTTAGTTTGAGTTGGCTTTAACTTGGCGTTTGTCACATTGCTGTCATGTTTTTACTCCAAAGTGGTCGCCAACACGATTTCATTAGGTGATGCGAGAGAAATTCGATGCAAACTAACCAGCTACTTCTACTCTTTTGCACTGTGCTCTTGCTGCTTGGGCTAGTGGCCTTCTTTATTGGCCGCGCAAAGGCTTCCCGTGTACGCGCGTCAGGTACTGCGATGTATGCGCAGCCAGATCAGTATGCATGGTTTGCTGTCCTCTCAACGGCAGGACCAGCAGTGTTAGTGGGTGCGGTCGGCTCTTTGCTTTTATTACTGCTAGGCGCTGATATTCCCCCGTTGTATTTGTTTGCCGCTAGTCTTGTGGTGGCCGCCGCCGGTCTCGCCGTAGGTGTTGCTCAGGTAAAACCTCAGTTCCACGCGCGCCAAGCCATTGAACGCGTTATCCGGTGGATTCTAGCTGGCGCGGCTCTAATCTCGATTTTCACAACCTTCGGAATACTGTTCTCAATTATTTCAGAAGCTTTACGCTTTTTTCAGATGCATAGCTTCTGGGAGTTCATTACCGGCACAACATGGAATCCAGGTGCGAGCTTTTTAGCATCGGCAGGACGTGGTGACGGCAGTGGTGCAGAGTTTGGTTCAGTGCCGCTATTTGCGGGCACCTTTATGATCACCGCTATTGCGATGTTGGTGGCAGTGCCGGTCGGACTGCTCTCTGCTATTTATATGTCGGAATATGCGCCTGCTAGGGTTCGAACTGTCGCTAAGCCTGTACTTGAAGTGTTAGCGGGCATTCCAACCGTGGTGTATGGCTTCTTTGCTGCCATTACCGTTGCCCCAATTATAGTAAACATTGCGGGGTTCTTTGGTTTAGATGCCTCTTATAACAATGCCGTCGCACCCGGTGTAGTGATGGGAATTATGATTATCCCGTTTATCTCATCACTTTCTGACGACGTCATTAACTCTGTACCAGACAGTATGCGCCAAGGTTCGCTCGCATTGGGTATGACCAAAGGTGAAACCATCCGTGATGTTGTGATACCTGCTGCCTTACCAGGAATTATCTCCGCGTCATTGCTTGGTATGTCACGAGCGCTGGGCGAAACGATGATTGTGGTGATGGCCGCGGGTATGCGACCGAATCTGACAGCTAATCCATTAGAGGACATGACGACGGTGACTGTGCGCATTGTGGCGGCTCTCACTGGTGATCAGGAATTTGAAAGTGCCGAAACGCTCTCAGCGTTTGCCCTGGGCTTGGTGCTGTTCGCGGTGACACTGACGCTCAACCTAGTGTCAGTCTTAATGATTCGCCGCTTCCGTGAAAAATACCGCGTAAATAACCTGTAACGCCGAGGAACTGATTCGATGAGCCATACTTTTGACGAGATCAGCCAGCAGCTTAAGCGGCGTCACCGTAAGTCGGCACGCCTGAAGTGGGTATCCATGGGGGCGCTGGGTTTAGCAGGTCTGTTTTTGGTGCTGTTCTTTGCTGATATGTTGAGTAAAGGGTTGCCCGCTTTTCAGCAGGCGTATATCAATACGGAAATTCGTTATTCAGAAGAAGCTAGCCGCGATGGCCGCCAAGCATTTGATGAAGATTTGATACCGCTGATTAGCCGCACTGTGGTGCGAGTTATCCCGCTTCAACTGCGTAATAACCCTGAGTTGATCGGCACGTCAGAACAGCGCTGGATGTTGGCAAATAGTGAAGTGGACCAATACCTAAAAGGGCATCGAAACCGCCTTAGTGATCAAGAAAAGGCGGAAATTGACGAACGCGTAGCAGCAGGTCAAGTCGATTTACGCTTTAATAAAACGTTCTTCGGCTCTGGTGATTCAAAAATTGCCGAGAATGCTGGTATTTTATCGGCTGTTGTTGGCACGGTGATGACGATGATCGTCACCCTGTTGATTGCGTTTCCCATCGGCGTAATGACCGCGATTTATTTAGAAGAATTTGCGCCAGATAACCGCTTTACCCAAGCGATTGAAATCAATATCAATAACCTAGCCGCAATACCTTCGATTTTATTCGGTTTGTTGGGCTTGGCGATTTTTATCAACTTCTTTGGAGTGCCACGTTCTTCGCCTCTCGCAGGTGGTATGACCTTGGCGCTAATGACACTGCCGGTGATTATTATTTCTACGCGTACGGCGCTGCGCAGCGTGCCGGATTCTATTCGTCATGCGGCGTTTGGGGTAGGGTGTTCACGTTGGCAGGTAGTTCGTGACCATGTTCTTCCCTTGGCGATGCCTGGCATCATGACCGGTTCCATCATCGGTTTGGCACAGGCGATGGGTGAAACAGCTCCTCTGATTATTGTTGGTATGGTGGCATTTATCCCTGATGTGGGGGCCTCATTTACTAATGCTGCAACGGTAATGCCAGCTCAAATATTTACCTGGTCAGGTGAGCCAGAGCAGGCGTTTGTGGAAAAAACCGCCGGCGGTATTTTAGTGCTGCTCACCATACTTATCTCACTCAACGCCTTTGCCGTTGTACTACGTAAGAAATTTGAGCGTCGCTGGTAGGCCAGCACGTCATAGAGGACATTACTATGAACAGCCATGCACCTGTAATGAACCAGCAGAACCTGCCCGACGTGGGGCAGCCTTATACGCGTAATGAAAAGGCTTGCCATGATTTAAGTATCCGCGTTCGCGATTTGAACCTGTGGTACGGCAAAACCCAAGCGTTAAAAGGACTGAATATTGATCTGTTTCAGAAGAATGTGACCGCGCTGATTGGCCCTTCGGGGTGCGGTAAATCGACCTTTTTGCGCTGCCTTAACCGCATGAATGACCTGATTCCTAGCGTTCACACCGAGGGGCTGGTCGAAATGGATGGGCAGGACGTCAATGCTTCTAAGATGGATGAAGTGGCGCTGCGACGTCGCGTTGGCATGGTCTTTCAGAAGCCGAACCCTTTTCCTAAGTCGATCTACGAAAACATTGCCTACGCACCGCGTATGCATGACCTAGTAAGTCGCAAGGCAGATCAGGACGAGCTTGTTGAGAAAGCACTGCGTGATGCAGGCCTGTGGAACGAAGTGAAAGATAAACTTCAGGAGCCAGGTACCTCATTATCCGGTGGCCAGCAGCAGCGTCTGTGTATTGCCCGGGCGATAGCCGTTCAGCCGGACGTTATTTTAATGGATGAACCTACCTCTGCATTGGATCCGATCTCTACAGCAACGATCGAAGATCTGATGGATAAACTGAAAGAGCAGTTCACCATTGT
Source organism: Halomonas sp. TD01 (assembly GCF_923868895.1). Lineage (GTDB taxonomy): Bacteria > Pseudomonadota > Gammaproteobacteria > Pseudomonadales > Halomonadaceae > Vreelandella. The sequence goes on along the minus strand of NZ_OV350343.1, from coordinate 3,987,090 downwards.
TACCGTGACGCATAATATGCAGCAAGCCGCACGAGTAGCCGACTACACGGCATTTTTCCACTTAGGAGAAATCATCGAGTACAACGATACCAAAGTGATGTTCTCAACCCCTGCACAGAAAAAAACCGAAGACTATATCTCCGGTCGTTACGGTTAACCAAGCACTGCCTGCAGACTAGTTTTTAGCTAATCTGCAGGCAGTTTTTTTAGCCTTTAATATATGTTTTTCCGTATATTAGGGCTAGGTTTTTTGTACTGTTTATCTAGAAGGAGACCCCATGGGATTACGTATCGGTATTAACGGATTTGGTCGTATTGGTCGTCTGGCACTGCGCAGCCTGTGGGCTGAAGTGGAAGCAGGGGTAGTAGAGCTTGTGCGTATTAACGACCCCGGCGGCGATGCAGCAACGTTTGCCCATCTGCTTGAATTTGATTCGGTACACGGCCACTGGTCTCCTGGCAAAGGGGTTGCCGCTTCCGATGATGCGATTGTTTTAGATGGTAAAACGGTTGCGTTTAGCGCCAATAAAGCGATTGCCGACAGTGACTGGTCTGCCTGTGACGTGGTCATCGAGTGCTCGGGTAAAATGAAAGAAACCGCCAAGCTCCAGGCGTACCTTGATCAAGGCGTTGCGCGCGTAGTGGTGAGTGCACCGATTAAAGAAGAGGGCGTGCTGAACGTTGTGGTAGGTGTTAATGATCATCTTTATAACCCCGCTCAGCATCGAATCGTGACTGCCGCTAGCTGCACGACCAACTGTTTGGCACCGGTGGTTAAAGTGATTCAGGAAACCTTTGGTATTCGCCATGGTTCGATGACCACGGTACACGACATTACCAACACTCAAACGATTCTGGATGCGCCGCATAAAGACCTGCGTCGTGCCCGTGCCTGCGGTATGAGCTTGATTCCGACAACAACAGGCTCTGCAAAAGCAATTACTGCCATCTTTCCCGCATTGGAAGGCAAGTTGAATGGTCATGCCATTCGCGTACCGCTGGCCAACGCATCGCTCACCGATATGGTGTTTGAGCTTGAGCGCGCGGTCACGGCGGAAGAAGTTAATCTGGCGCTGAAGGCGGCCGCGGAGGGAGAGCTTGCCGGTATTTTGGGTTATGAAGAGCGCCCGCTGGTATCGATTGATTACCGCACCGACCCGCGCAGCTCCATTATCGATGCGCTTTCTACCATGGTGGTCAACGGCACCCAGCTTAAGCTTTACGCCTGGTATGACAACGAGTGGGGCTACGCTAACCGCACGGCTGAGTTGGCTCTGATGGTAGGTGGTGAGCAGATAGCTAGTGAGCAGGTGGCTCGTGGCTGATTCGCTGAAGATGTTCGCGCGCGTAAAGGCGCTACCTTTCGAGGTGCGTCAATACATGCTGATCACTGGCAACTACTGGGCGTTTACCATTACCGACGGCGCGCTGCGCATGCTGGTGGTGATGTATTTCCATCAGCTAGGTTACTCGCCGCTGCAAATTGCCATGCTGTTTCTGTTCTATGAAGCGTTTGGCGTAGTGACCAACTTGGTAGGTGGCTGGCTTGGTGCGCGGTTAGGCTTGAACCGCACGATGAATGTGGGGTTGGGGCTGCAAATTGTTGCGCTTGCCATGCTGATGGTGCCCGCAGGGATGCTCACGGTTGTTTGGGTGATGGCGGCGCAGGCGCTGTCTGGCATCGCCAAAGACTTAAATAAAATGAGTGCTAAAAGTGCGGTCAAAGTACTGGTGCCTAAAGACAGTGCCAACGCCAATAGCTCTCTCTACCGCTGGGTAGCGATGCTGACTGGCTCTAAAAATGCATTGAAAGGTCTAGGCTTTTTTATCGGTGGGGTGTTGCTAACGCTGATTGGTTTCCGTGGCGCGGTGATTGCTATGGCGGTGATGCTGAGCGCGGTATTACTGGTCTCTTTATGGCGCTTAAAAGCAGACTTAGGGCGCCAAAAAGTAAAGCCTAAGTTTTTGGAGATTTTCTCCAAGTCTCGTGCCATCAACGTGCTTTCAGCGGCGCGCTTTTGCCTGTTTGCTTCTAGGGATGTCTGGTTTGTCGTGGCGTTGCCGGTGTTTTTATATGACCAGCACGGCTGGACTCATTGGACAGTGGGGGGATTACTGGCAGCATGGATTATTGGCTACGGTGGGGTACAAACCCAGGCACCTAAACTTACCCGATTGATTAAAGGGGATGCCCGCGCGCTAACCGCAGGGTGGGCAGCCGCTTTAGCGGTACTAGCGATTTTGTTGGCGTTACTACCGCTGGCGCAGGTAGGTTGGCTGGTGGTCGGGCTTTTAGCGTTTGGTGTGCTGTTTGCGATTAATTCCAGCTGGCATAGTTACCTGATTGTTCATTATGCCCGTGCCGATGGCGTCTCGATGGATGTTGGCTTCTACTATATGGCCAACGCCATGGGGCGTTTGGTTGGAACGCTGCTGTCAGGCTGGTTGTATATGGCTTACGGGCTGAGCGCCTGTCTTTGGGTATCGGCGGCCTTAGTGGCAGCCAGTTCATTGATGGCACTGGCGTTGCCTAGACAAGCCACATGATTCGCTCGCCCAGGTTTGGTTTAACACTCACATTAGGCAGTGCGCAAACCCTCGCCTGGGCTTCTAGCTATTATCTGCCCGCCATTCTTGCAGTGCCGATGGCGCGTGAATTGGGCATTTCAATCAGCTGGGTCTTTGGCGCGTTCTCAGCAGCCCTGCTGCTTACCGCGATGCTCGGGCCTAGCGTTGGTCGATGGATCGACAGGCAGGGCGGGCGAGGCGTGTTGATGGCTTCGAATGGCGTAATGGCGCTAGCACTTGGCATGATGGCCATGTCTCAGGGCATACCCTCGTTAATGCTCGCCTGGCTGGTGACGGGTATTGGGATGGCGATGGGGCTATACGATGCCGCTTTTGCCACCTTAGGCCGGTTGCTGGGGCGTCAAGCCAGGGCATCGATTACTGGTGTCACGCTGGTCGCTGGATTTGCCAGCACAATTGGTTGGCCGCTTACCGCATGGCTAGAAAATGAATGGGGCTGGCGCGTTGCCTGTGCCAGTTGGGCATTGGCGCATTTATTGATAGGTGCTCCTTTGAATTTCCGTCTGCCTAGAGCGGCCAGCAGTGGCGCCTTTAGTGAGGCTGATCAAAATGCGCCGATGCCTGGCCGCCCCCGCTTAACCATGCTGCTATTAGCTTATGTGTTTGCTGCCGGGTGGTTTGTATCGACGGCGATGGCGGCGCATCTTCCCAGGCTATTACAAGAGGGTGGTGCGTCACTTCCAGTCGCGGTTGCGGCAGCTGCACTTGTGGGGCCTGCCCAGGTAGCGGCTCGCATGGGTGAGTTTATACTACTCAGGCACTGTCATCCTTTGGTGGCGGCACGTGTGGCAACCACGCTCCATCCGTTAGGCGCAGCATTGTTAACGGTAGCCGGTATGCCTGCAGCCGGTTTTGCGTTACTGCATGGCGCGGGCAACGGCATGATGACCATTGCTTCCGGTACATTGCCTCTGGCGTTATTTGGTCCTAAAGGGTTCGGGCAGCGGCAAGGGCTTATTATTGCCCCAGCTCGTGCTTCACAAGCGCTCGCGCCGTTGCTGTTTGGCCTGCTAATTGAGCAAAAAGGTGCCGGTGCGCTGTGGTTGACGGCACTGCTAATGCTGGGAGCGACGCTAGTACTATTGATTGTTCGCGTGCCCCGGTTGCAAGGTTGAGCCATCCACATAAAGATGGCGCAGTTTCCACCAGCCTTCAACGCCAATGCGCAGCCCCTGAGCAGCCAGTTCAGGGGTAATATAAATCGAAATACTATCTTGAGTATGATGTTGATAGTGGTGGGCGTCATCTGGATATCGCGCTTCGGCTACCGCTAGATTGGTCAGCCCTCCGCAGCAGCCGTGGCGGGTGGAAAGACGAACAGTGACGACACCGCCTTGTTGTGTGATGAAGTCCACTGCGTTGCTGTCGACATCAATGACATGACTCATTGTTTACCCCGTACCATGGTTCCGGTATTAGCTCGCTGGAAAGTAGATGGTTTCGCCATCCTCTTTGGTAAAGAGTGCAATGGGCTGCTCAAGCAGTTCCAATACCCGTTCGGATGGACGGCATAGTCGTGCGCCTTTTGGGGTAATGACGATAGGGCGATTGATCAGAATCGGGTGCGCTATCATGGCGTCAATAAGTTGATCATCGTCTAGCGAAGGATCATCCAATTTGAGCTCATCATAGGGCGTGCCCTTTTGGCGTAGCAGTTCTCGCGGTGATATCTTCATCATCGCTAGTAGCGCCACTAAGCTCTCTCGGCTGGGCGGTGTTGCTAAGTAGTGAATCACCTCGGGGTCTTCGCCTGACGCTTTTATCATTGCCAGCGTATTGCGCGAAGTACCGCAGTTAGGGTTGTGGTAGATCGTTACTGACATGGTGAGTTATCTCTCTTCCTTAGGTGGAAGGGTCGGTTTTAGGCGTATTACGCTGAGCAGGCGATTTATTAAACGCAGGTGATAGCGTTGCGGGGTCTTGCTCGGCTTTGTGAGCCTTGGCCGCTTCTGCCCACCACGTTAATTGGCCCAACGTGCGCCCAAAATAGCTTTCCCAGCGTTCTTGCTCCTGGGCAAATTGCCCATCGTCGTTCAGCGCTTCCTGGGCTTTGGGTATATGAACCATGGCGGACACTGGCAGGCAGCCAAGCTCAGATAGAAATGCGCGCATGCTAACGGCGGCGCGTGCGCCTCCCCATTGCCCCATGGAGTAAGTCACGATGGCGCTAGGCTTAAACGCAAACAGTGACGCGCCAAAATGATTCAGCAAATGGCTCAGCGCCGGGCTCATGGCGTGGTTATATTCGGGGCTGACCATCACGTAGCCATCGGCTTGTTCAATTTTGCCAGCAAGGGTTTCAAGATCATCGGGAACCGCTGTTTTTGCGTAGGCAAAGTGCGGTTTAAAAGGGCCGTTAAGGTCTACTAACGTTAGCGGGTCTATAACCTCTGCCGTTGTATCGGGTAGCGAGCTAAGTAGGCGTTTGCACGCCTGGGATACCCGCTCGCCTAAGCGAGCAGGGGCGGGCGGCGTAGAGGTTCGAGTTGAACCGAGAAAAACTAAGTAATGTGCCATCCGAGTATCTCTTTATTATGCGTTTTCAGGAAAATGCTGACGCGTTTTGTTGGCAATGCGTACTAGCGCGAGCATAAGTGGTACTTCAACTAAAACACCAACTACCGTGGCTAGCGCGGCGCCTGACTGTAAGCCAAACAGTGCAATGGCAGCTGCGACCGCCAGTTCAAAAAAATTGCTGGCGCCGATCATTGCGCCAGGAGCAGCGATGTTGTGCGGCACACTCCACGCTTTGGCCCAGCCATAGGCGATAAAGAAGATCAAAAACGTTTGAATAATCAGCGGAATGGCGATTAATACGATATGCAGGGGATTATTCAGAATAACGTCGCCTTGGAAGGCAAATAGTAGTACCAGGGTAACGATTAACCCGATGGGCGTGATGGGACCGACGCGCTTCATAAACACGTTGTCGTACCATTCGGCACCGCGCTTGGCGATCAGTGTTTTACGGGTGATGTAGCCAGCCGCAAGTGGAATCACGATGTACAGCACCACGGATAAAATAACCGTGTCCCATGGCACTTGGATATTTGAGATTCCTAGTAACAGCACCACAAGCGGTGCGAAGGCAAACAGCATGATCAAGTCGTTCAAAGCCACTTGAACAAGGGTGTAAGCCGCGTCGCCTCGGGTCAGGTAGCTCCATACAAATACCATCGCGGTGCAAGGTGCTGCCCCTAGTAGTATGGCACCGGCCAGATATTGGCTGGCCAGTTCCTCAGGAATAAATGGCCGAAAAATCACCATGAAAAACAGCCAGGCCAAAGCGAACATCGTGAAGGGTTTAATCAGCCAGTTGACTGTGGTGGTAATAGTCAGTCCCTTTGGCTGGCGGCGCACTCCTGCAATAGCACTGAAGTCAATCTGCGCCATCATGGGAAAAATCATCGCCCAGATTAATACGGCAATCGGAATGGAGACCTGGGCATACTCAAACCGTGATAACACCTCTGGCACGGCAGGGGCGAACTGCCCAAGTGCAATCCCGGCAACAATGGCAATCGCTACCCATACGGAAAGGTAGCGTTCAAACAGCCCCATGTCGGCGCTGGTGGGTGAAGAGTTGCTCTGGGTCGTCATAAAACCACTCCCTGATCAAATAGCGCGTTGATTGACGCGTTTGGAGACTTCTTCGGCACTCTCTTTACGTTCAGAGTAGCGGTCGGTTAGCAGATCGCTACGCTCACGAACCAGCAGGGTGAATTTCACCAGCTCTTCCATGACATCAACAATGCGGTCATAAAAGGGTGAAGGTTTCATGCGGCCGTTGTCATCGAACTCCATAAAAGCCTTAGGCACCGATGACTGGTTAGGAATCGTCACCATACGCATCCAGCGGCCTAAAATGCGCAGCTGATTCACCGTGTTAAACGACTGGGAGCCACCGCACACTTGCATCACGGCAAGGGTTTTACCTTGGGTGGGACGAACACCACCTAGCGCAAGAGGAATCCAGTCTATTTGTGCTTTCATAATGCCGGTCATCGCACCATGGCGCTCAGGTGAGCACCACACCATGCCATCGGCCCACTGTGCCAGTGCACGCAGCTCATCCACTTTAGGATGGCTCGCATCTTCCGCATCAGGCAGAGGTAAGCCACGGGGATCAAAAATTTTTGTACTAGCCCCCATTGCATTGAGTAGCCGAGCGGCCTCTTCAACTGCCAAACGACTGAACGAACGTTCACGTAGTGAGCCGTAGAGCAGCAGAATTTTGGGCGCAGGCTGATCACTAGGGGGAAGCAGCAGCGTTTCTTGATTGGGTGCTTTAAACAGACGGCTGTCCACGTTAGGTAAATCGTTAAGCAATGCCATGGGCGGTGTCCCTTTTGCATCGAAGGAGAGATTAATGTCACTTATGATATATGTTTTTTCGTATATTTCTACCGGTAACCAGCAGACTGCAATAAAGACGTCATCTTGAGGACGTAGATTGTTGAAATTACACTCATCAAGAGGTCGTTTATTTATGCCAAAGCGCCGCGTGCTGTTTCTTTGTAATGCCAATTCTGCACGGTCTCTGATGGGGGAAGCGCTGCTTCGCCAGATGGCAAGTGATCGCTTTGATGCTTTTAGCGCAGGCTCCGAGCCAGATGAACCTCATGCGTTAACGTTAGAGGCGCTGCACAAACAAGGGCTTTCTACTGAAGGATTGCGTAGTAAGTCATTAGATGAGTTTGAAGACGAGTACTTTGATTTTGTCATTGTGCTATGCGACAAGGCGCAACAGGTTTGCAGAGACTGGCAAGGGCGCGCGCGAGAAGTGCTTTTTTGGGATATTCGTGATCCGCGCTTAATCAGTAAGTTAGATGCATATGAGCAAGCGCTATTAGAGATCCGTCGGCGTCTACAGTTGTGGCTGCCCCTACATGCTGACGACCAGTCACGTGGTTGAGAGCTTTTATGCGCATGATTAATAATTTAAGCGTTAAAGCGAGCTGGGCTCTGGTGTTAGTGACCTTCACCTGTCTTATATTGGCGATTGGTGGGTTAGGGTTGTTTGCTAATCACTTTGGTCGTGAGGCATTTACGTCGCTGCAGCAGCGAGATATGAATCAGGTACGTGAGCTTAACGGAGCCTATACTCAGCTGCTGCGAGCCCGCATACAAATGAACCGGGCTGCAGAGCTAATTCGCACCCCATCTTTTGATCGTCCAGAACCTTTGCTAGAAGAAGCAGGAAGTTTATTGAGTGCGGCTTCAGCCCGGTTTAACGATTTCCACTCGAGTTTTGCGGAGGAAGAGCGACTTGAACTCGTGGATCAGTTAGCGAATGATTTCCGCTCGCTGGTTGATAATAATTTAAGTTTGCAAATGATGATGCTGGAAGAGCGCGATGTTCGAGGCTTCCTTTCTGGCGAGTCCCGCGTGGATGAGAGTAGCCAGCAGTTCGTGAGTACTGTCGAAGCTTTCTACGGTTACTCGGTCTCCCGGGGGGCTGGGCTGCTTGATCGCTTTCAAAAAGTATCATCACTCCTGTTTTGGGGAGTGCTTGGCGTTGTTGTGGTGGCAATGCTGGTCATAGCGTTAGTGGTATGGGGCGTGCGTAACAATGTATTGCAGCCTCTGCGTGCAATAACGCAGCACTTTAAACGCATTGCCAAGGGAGATTTATCAACGCCTGTTGAAGCCCATGCCGCTAATGAAATTGGTCTGTTGTTTAGTGAATTGGCGAACATGCAAAATTCGCTGACGTCGACGGTTAACCATCTTAATAACAGCAGTCAGCAGGTTTACACCGATAGCCAGGTAATGGCAGCTCAAAGCCAACAATTGGCAGGTCAAACGGACTCGCAAGTGTCAGCGCTTGTACAAATGGCGGCAAGTCTTGAGCAGTTAACCGCAACCGTAAATCAGAATGCAGAAAGTGCGGCGCATGTGAGTCACGCAACGACGGGTGTTGCCCATAAAGCGCAGCAAGGCGATCAGGTAATTGCCCAGTTCATTGCGACTATGCAGGCCATTAACGAGCACTCCGAAGAAATACAAAGCATCATTTCAATGATTGAAAGCATTGCCTTCCAAACGAATATTCTTGCTTTGAACGCCTCTGTTGAGGCGGCGCGTGCTGGTGAACACGGGCGTGGCTTTGCGGTGGTAGCCAGCGAAGTGCGAGCGTTAGCAACGCGTAGTGCTGATGCTGCACATGAAATTCGGTCACGTATTGAAGCATCTCGTCAGAGTGTTGAAAAGGGGAGTGAGTTATCTCAGCAAGCGGGTGAGCATACGCGCGATATCATGCAGTCGGCTACTCAGGTAGAGCAGTTGATGGCGAGGATCGCCAGCGCGTCTGAGGAGCAGCGGCGTGGTATTGAGGAAGTGAATAGAGCGGTCACGCAAATTGATGTGACAACCCAAGATACGTTGAGGCTGGTCAATCAAGCGGCACAAAGTGCGGAAGGACTAACTCAAGAAGCTCTGCAAATGCGTGAATATGCTGGCCAATTTCGCATGGCTGAGGATCAGCGTAGCAGTAATCTTGATGATGTCAGCGATGCTGCAGAGACACTCAAGTCGTTGGACTGGCAGACATTAGCGACTTCAGAAGCCTATGGCACTAAGGAGGATGGGCGCGCCTTGGCATGACCAGCATGCCAAGGCGCGGAGGAGTTGATTGTATTAATCGATGAGTTCAACGGCCACGGCGGTGGCTTCGCCACCACCAATGCACAAGCTGGCAATACCACGTTTGCCGCCTTTGGTGCGTAAAGCATGGATAAGCGTTGCAATCACCCGTGAACCTGTTGAGCCAATCGGATGCCCTTGGGCACAAGCACCGCCAAATACATTCACCTTATCGTGAGGTAGCCCTAAGTCATCCATGGCCATTAACGTGACGACCGCGAATGCTTCGTTAATCTCAAAGAGATCAACGTCGTTAACGCCCCAGCCAAGCTTTTTCATCAGCTTTTCAATCGCACCTACCGGCGCAATGGTGAATTCGCTTGGATGGCGGGAGTGGGTGGTATGGCCGAGCATTTTGGCTAGAGGCTTCACGCCATGACGCTTAGCGGCTTCATGGCTGGCCAAAATAAGCGCTGATGCGCCGTCGGAAATTGAGCTGGCGTTGGCAGCCGTAATAGTCCCGTCTTTGGCAAACGCTGGGCGCAGCTGGCGAATTTTATCCAGTTTGGCTTGGAAGGGCTGTTCGTCATGTTCGACCAGCGTTTCACCTTGGCGGGTGGTTACTGTTACCGGTGCCATTTCAGCCGCTAAGTGGCCGTTATTGGTGGCGTCCATGGCACGCTCTAGAGAGGCAATGGCAAAGTCGTCCAAGCGCTCGCGCGTGTAGCCACGCTCTGATGCAACATCCTGAGCGAAAACGCCCATCAATTTGCCGGTTTCGGCATCTTCTAAGCCGTCTAGGAACATGTGGTCTTTCAGCTCGCCATGACCTAAACGGTAGCCGCCACGCGCTTTAGTAAGTACGTGTGGGGCATTAGACATTGACTCCATACCGCCTGCAAGCAGGATTTCGCCAGTCCCTGCTTTGATTAAATCGTGGGCTAGCATGGTGGCTTTCATGCCAGAACCACACAGCTTATTGATGGTGGTAGCACCATTGGCATCGGGAATGCCAGCCTGACGCATGGCCTGGCGGGCTGGCCCTTGTTTCACGCCGGCGGGCAGTACACACCCCATGATGCCTTCTTCAATAACGGATGCTTCGATACCTGCTCGCTCTATGGCAGCGCGGATTGCAACGGCCGCAAGTTCGGGAGCCGTCATGCTGGAAAGACTTCCCATCATGCCGCCCATTGGCGTGCGGGTGGCAGATAAAAATACAACCTCGGTGGCATTACTCATTTGTGCGTCTCCTGACGGATTTATTGTGATTATCTTGCTGTGAGCTTAGTGATGCGTTGACCCGTTGGCGGGGCTGTGGTCTTCTCCTAAGTAACCAAGCAAGCGCTAGTGTAAATGACATGAATGTAATGAATGCTTCCCCTCGCCGCAAGGAATTGACACGTTTAGCGGCTCAGCTATTCGTCCAAGAAGGCTTTGACCGCACCACGGTGCGTATGCTGGCGCAAGAAATGGGTATCAAGTCTGGCAGCTTGTTCCATCACTTCAAAGATAAGCAGGAAATCTTAGCTGCTGTAATAGAGGAGGGCACCCAGAATGCTCTCAGTATTGCTAAAGCAGCACTTCAAGAATGCGATGATGATCCTGAGGCGCGTTTGCATGCTATGGCCCGGGCGCACTTAGAGACGCTTTTTGCTGATCGTAACGCCCATGTGGTCGCGCTATTTGAATGGCGACGGTTAGATCCTGATGCGAGTGCCCATTTAAGTCACCTTCGGGACGCCTACGAAGCACTGTGGGTAGACGTTATCGACGATGCGCTGGCAGCGGAGCTTATTCACGGTGACCGCTTTCTGGTGTCGCGGTTTATTTTGGGTGCGTTGAATTGGACAGTTCGCTGGTACGACCCAAGTGGGCCGCGTACTCCCGATGATCTAGCCGATGAACTTGTTGCGATGATTATGGTTCGTTAATACCCCCGCTCGACCAACGTCTAATCCATTTACGACGAGGATTGCTTGCGCTCCCGCGTAAATGCTTTTAGCGTTAGTTTAACTGCAAGGTTTCCGTTAACGTAAACGGACAATAATAAAACGTAAGATCGGAACCCTGGCCTGTCTGTTTGCGTACCACTGCTCACGACTAACAACATAAGAGAGCCATCATGACAGCAACATCAGCGTCACTACCCACATATTCGACCTTCCTGGAAGACTTTACGGTTGACACCATGATTGCCCGGTTGGATGACCATCAGGATGGTTGTTTCAATGCCTTTGAAGCATGCTGCGGTCGTCATGTGCGCCAAGGGCGAGGCGATGTGCTTGCGCTCGTGCAGGAAGACATCAATGGGCAAACCCATACGCTGACGTATGCAGAGTTGGACGAACTGAGTGGCAAGCTTGCAGGTTGGTTTAAGGCCCAAGGGCTTGGTGAAGGGGACCGTATTGCCTGCATGCTGCCGCGCTCAACAGCGCTGTTAGTGGCTGTGCTCGCTACTTGGCGAATTGGTGCGGTTTATCAGCCGTTATTTACTGCTTTCGGTCCTGATGCGGTGGATTATCGACTGGGGCGCGCTGACACCAAGCTAGTGATTACCGATCACGCTAATCGCTTTAAGTTTGATGGGCTAAGTCAGTGCCCACCTGTTTTGGCAGTAGGTGGAGCCACTGGCGAGCATCCTAATGATCATGATTGGCAGACTGCATTGACGTATACGTCAATGAGCGACAAGCCACCTCGTCTTGCCCCTGAAAAACCTTTTCTTCAAATGTTTACTTCGGGCACGGTAGGCAAGCCAAAGGGAGTGGCTGTGCCGCTTTCTGGTATGACCGCGTTTGCTCTCTATATGGAGCTAGCAGTCGATCTTCGTGACGATGACCGCTTTTGGAATATGGCTGACCCAGGCTGGGCATACGGGCTATATTACGCGATCGCTGGACCGCTGCTGCTCGGTGTTACCACGCACTTCTGTGAAGCGGGTTTCAGTGCAGAAGGTGCCTTAGCGTTCATGAAGCGTCACCATATTACTAACTTCGCCGCAGCGCCCACGGCATATCGTTTAATGAAAGCGTCAGGGCTGTTCGATGATGCCCACCAAACCTTAGAGCTTCGCGCGGCGAGTTCGGCAGGCGAGCCACTGAATACAGAAGTAGTGACCTGGGTGGAGAAGTCGTTAGGTTGTCCGGTCATGGATCACTATGGTCAAACAGAAACCGGCATGACCTGTAATAACCATCACTCCCTTGACCACCCTAAACATGTGGGAGCGATGGGGGTGCCAATGCCTGGCTACCGCTTGGCCATTTTGGACGCAGAATATAACGAGCTGCCTCCTGGTGAGCCGGGTGTGCTTGCGGTTGACATTAAAAACTCACCCGCTCATTTCTTCCAGGGATATACCTGGCAAGAAAAAGATCCCTTTGTAAATGGTTACTACCTGACTGGTGACGTGGTTATCCGCAATGATGACGGCTCGTTTCAGTTTGCCGGACGCGATGACGACATTATTACCACTGCAGGCTATCGGGTTGGTCCCACGGATGTTGAAAACAGCGTGATGACGCACCCCGCAGTTGCTGAGTCTGCTGCGGTTGGTCAGCCGGACGAGATCCGCGGTGAAATTATTAAATCTTATATTGTGTTGCGTGATGGGTATGAGGCTAGCGAAGCGCTTGCTGATGAAATTCGCCAACAAGTGCGTGAGCGCCTTTCTACTCATGCGTTTCCCCGGGTTATCGAATTCGTCGATGAGCTGCCAAAAACGCCTAGCGGTAAGATCCAACGCTTCAAACTTCGTGCCCAAGCAACTGAGCAAGTACGCAACGACAAATAATTAAAGGAAAGTTGAAATGCAGGTAAAGGATTGTACGTTTTTGATTACAGGGGCCGCTTCAGGGCTAGGCGCAGCAACCGCAGAGCGTCTAGTAGCTGCTGGTGGCAACGTTGTGCTGTGCGATATGAATAATAGCGTGACAGAACACGCTGAGCGCTTAGGTAAATGTGCAGCGGCCTGTATCGCTGACATTACCTCTGCTGAGCAGATGCAGCAGGCGATTGACGAAGCGGTTTCGATGGGAGGTGAAAGCGGCCTTTCAGGTGTTATTCATTGTGCTGGCGTAGTGAGCGTGGCCAAACTGATTGATCGTAACGGCAATCCCGCAGATCTGGAAAGCTATGCAAAAACGATCAATATCAATCTAGTGGGCACGTTTAATGTGATGCGTTTGGCGGCCGCCGCCATGGCTAAAAATACCCCCAGCGAAAGCGGTGAGCGGGGCGTGATCATTAATACGGCTTCTATAGCGGCATTTGATGGGCAGGTAGGGCAGTGTGCTTACAGTGCTTCGAAAGCCGGCGTTGTAGGAATGAGCTTGCCCGCGGCGAGGGAGCTTTCGCGCCATGCTATTCGCGTTATGGCGATTGCTCCGGGCGTTTTTGAAACACCCATGATGAGTGAGATTCCTGATGAAGCGGCTCAAGCCTTGGCCGCCGCGGTGCCTTTTCCCAAGCGGTTGGGTAAGCCTGATGAGTTTGCCCAGTTGGCTGAGCAGATTATCACTAACCCAATGTTGAACGGCGAAGTGATTCGGCTGGATGGTGGCATTCGAATGCAGTAATTAGGCTGGAAAATAAGTAGAGTCTGATAACCTGCCAGTGCTTTGCTGGCAGGTTTTTTTTGTTTATAAATCAATTTTCTGCCGTAAGGGCGACCAAAGTTGTAGCGGTTTTGGGTGTTATATTCAAACGACCGCTTGACTATGAGGCGGGTGCGCGCTAGTTTTCAAACATGTGTTTGAAAGCGGTTTTTTTGAAACTCAAACCGTATTAAAAACGTGAGCCGCTTTCAGCCCCCTGTTCAGGAGAAGTGACATGCCCAGCTATCAAGCCCCTCTACGTGATATGCGTTTCGTTATGGACGAAATGTTTGATTATCCTAGCCACTATGCAGCGTTGCCGTGTGGCGATGATGCGTCTCCAGACGTCGTGAGTGCGATTCTTGAAGAGGGTGCGCGCTTTGCTCGTGAGGTGCTGCTTCCGCTCAACCAAAGCGGTGATGAAGAGGGGTGCTTGTTAGAAGGTGGCGAAGTGAAAGCGCCGCAAGGTTTTAAAGAGGCCTATCAGCAATATGTTGAAGGTGGCTGGCCAAGCTTGGCAGCAGACCCTGAGCAAGGCGGGCAAGGTCTTCCGCCCTCATTGGCGATGATGCTGTCTGAAATGATCTGCGCAACTAACTTAGCGTGGGGTATGTATCCAGGGCTTTCCCATGGTGCTGCCGATGCGCTTCGGCACCACGGGACTGACGAACAAAAGGAAGCTTACCTTACCAAACTGGTAGAGGGTGTTTGGACGGGCACCATGTGTCTCACCGAGCCGCACTGCGGTACAGACCTAGGATTAATTAAGACCCGCGCAGTGCCTGATGCAAGCGGCGCTTATACCATTACCGGTACCAAAATCTTTATCTCTGCTGGTGACCATGATCTGGCCGAGAATATCGTTCATCTTGTGTTAGCAAAGCTGCCTGACGCTCCTGAGGGCTCGAAAGGTATTTCTCTATTTGTTGTGCCCAAGTTTATGCCTGATGCCCAAGGTAACCCAGGCGACCGTAATGGCGTTACGTGCGGCTCGCTCGAACACAAAATGGGTATTCACGGTAATGCGACCTGCGTGATGAACTTTGACGGAGCGACTGGCTATTTAGTTGGGGCACCTAATAAAGGCTTGGCGTGCATGTTTACCATGATGAACGCCGCACGTCTCGGGGTGGGCATTCAAGGCTTAGGCTTAATTGAAGCCAGTTTCCAAAATTCTCTGAGCTACGCCCGTGACCGCTTGCAAATGCGTGCGCTTTCCGGCCCTCAGGCGCCGGAGAAAGCGGCAGATCCTATTATTGTTCATCCGGATGTGCGCCGCATGTTGCTAACCCAAAAGGCGTTTGCCGAGGGTGGCCGGATGTTAGTGCTATATACCGCTCAAATGCTCGATATCGTTGAGCACGGTAAGCCCGGTGATGAGAAAGAGCAGGCTGAAACCTTGCTTGGTTTATTAACGCCTATCGTGAAAGCGTTTCTCACTGAAGTTGGTTTTGAATGCACCAATGAGGGTGTGCAGATTTTTGGTGGGCACGGCTTCATTAAAGAGTGGGGTATGGAACAGCTGGTGCGTGATGCGCGTATCACCCGCCTTTATGAAGGTACTACCGGTATTCAGGCGTTAGACTTACTTGGCCGAAAGGTGTTGATGAGTCAGGGTGAGTCGCTAAAAGTATTCACCAAAGAAATCCATAAATTCTGCAAGACGGAAGCCGATAACCCTGCGTTAAAAGAGTTTGTTGAGCCGCTAGCAAAGCTGAATGCTGAGTGGGGCGAGCTGACCATGGGCGTAGGCATGAAAGCCATGCAGGATCGTGAAGAAGTAGGGGCGGCTAGCGTCGATTACCTGATGTACTCCGGTTATGTCACCTTGGCGTACCTTTTTGCCCGCGCGGCGAAGCAGTCGTCTGTGGCGTTAGAAGGTGATGATAAGGCGTTTTATGCTGCTAAATTGAACACTGCACGCTTTTATTACCAACGTCTGCTGCCGCGTACTAAAGCGCATGCTCAGATGATTCAGGCGGGTGCGGGAAGTCTTATGGCGATGTCGAGTGAAGACTTTGGTTTAGGTTTTGAAATTTAAGCTTTTGAAATTTAAGCTTTTGAAATTTAAGTACGAGACCTAGCTAAGCAGGAACCGTTATTCTGCAAAAAAGATTCATCTGTAGGTGTAACTGAGCACTCTCTGGTCAGGGGACTGATCGGTGGTTTGCGGCAGGCTTGTTCTATGAACAACGCCTGTCGCTTTTTTTTTAGATTATTTCACAAACCCCCTTGCCAAGTCGGCAGCGAATCCGTAAAGTACGCATCCGCTGCCGGGGACGCACAGCGTTACCAGCGGTGATTGAAGGTGAAAACCTTCGGTTTGTCAGAGAGTTAGAAGAACTCAGCAGCATGCTTCGATGTCTTCCAACCCTTTTTGAAACGAGCCACGCCAGAAAGCATCGTTATCTCGCTTTCTTCGCTCACTCGCTTCACTCACTTAAAACAGTGATTGACAAACACCAGGAAATGCGTAGAATACGCCTTCCTCGCTGAGGCAAACCAGTTCAACGGTTAGCCAGTTTTATCCAGCGAAAACAGCTCTTTAACAATTTGATCAGGTAATTCATGTGGGCGCTTGCCGATGAGGGTGATAAATCACCAAATATCAAGGCAAGCGGTCATGACAATGTAAATTGAAATGAATTCGTTTGAACCTTGAGCCAAGTTTGATGCACTTATGTGACTTTCGAGTGACATGTAAGCATCACAATGATTTTAAACTGAAGAGTTTGATCATGGCTCAGATTGAACGCTGGCGGCAGGCCTAACACATGCAAGTCGAGCGGTAACAGGGGTAGCTTGCTACCCGCTGACGAGCGGCGGACGGGTGAGTAATGCATAGGAATCTGCCCGGTAGTGGGGGATAACCTGGGGAAACCCAGGCTAATACCGCATACGTCCTACGGGAGAAAGGGGGCTCCGGCTCCCGCTATTGGATGAGCCTATGTCGGATTAGCTAGTTGGTGAGGTAATGGCTCACCAAGGCAACGATCCGTAGCTGGTCTGAGAGGATGATCAGCCACATCGGGACTGAGACACGGCCCGAACTCCTACGGGAGGCAGCAGTGGGGAATATTGGACAATGGGGGCAACCCTGATCCAGCCATGCCGCGTGTGTGAAGAAGGCCTTCGGGTTGTAAAGCACTTTCAGCGAGGAAGAACGCCTAGTGGTTAATACCCACTAGGAAAGACATCACTCGCAGAAGAAGCACCGGCTAACTCCGTGCCAGCAGCCGCGGTAATACGGAGGGTGCAAGCGTTAATCGGAATTACTGGGCGTAAAGCGCGCGTAGGTGGCTTGATAAGCCGGTTGTGAAAGCCCCGGGCTCAACCTGGGAACGGCATCCGGAACTGTCAAGCTAGAGTGCAGGAGAGGAAGGTAGAATTCCCGGTGTAGCGGTGAAATGCGTAGAGATCGGGAGGAATACCAGTGGCGAAGGCGGCCTTCTGGACTGACACTGACACTGAGGTGCGAAAGCGTGGGTAGCAAACAGGATTAGATACCCTGGTAGTCCACGCCGTAAACGATGTCGACCAGCCGTTGGGTGCCTAGCGCACTTTGTGGCGAAGTTAACGCGATAAGTCGACCGCCTGGGGAGTACGGCCGCAAGGTTAAAACTCAAATGAATTGACGGGGGCCCGCACAAGCGGTGGAGCATGTGGTTTAATTCGATGCAACGCGAAGAACCTTACCTACTCTTGACATCCTGCGAACTTGTGAGAGATCACTTGGTGCCTTCGGGAACGCAGAGACAGGTGCTGCATGGCTGTCGTCAGCTCGTGTTGTGAAATGTTGGGTTAAGTCCCGTAACGAGCGCAACCCTTGTCCTTATTTGCCAGCGGGTAATGCCGGGAACTCTAAGGAGACTGCCGGTGACAAACCGGAGGAAGGTGGGGACGACGTCAAGTCATCATGGCCCTTACGAGTAGGGCTACACACGTGCTACAATGGCCGGTACAAAGGGTTGCGAGCTCGCGAGAGTCAGCTAATCCCGAAAAGCCGGTCTCAGTCCGGATCGGAGTCTGCAACTCGACTCCGTGAAGTCGGAATCGCTAGTAATCGTGAATCAGAATGTCACGGTGAATACGTTCCCGGGCCTTGTACACACCGCCCGTCACACCATGGGAGTGGACTGCACCAGAAGTGGTTAGCCTAACGCAAGAGGGCGATCACCACGGTGTGGTTCATGACTGGGGTGAAGTCGTAACAAGGTAGCCGTAGGGGAACCTGCGGCTGGATCACCTCCTTAAACGATGCATCATCCCTCGCGGTAAGCGCTCACAATGAATTACCTGATCAGAATGCTGTTGATACGCAGTGATAAGCGTTTTCTTCCTATTGAAAGAAGAGAAAAGAGCTTTTTTAAGATCGTCTTTAAAGACCTTTCTTTTCCTTTTAATGTGAAAAAAGCAACCGCTTATCACTGCGCATAGCAGTCGCTCTTTAACAATGTATATCATGCTGACATAAACGCTTCTTTGAAGTGTTTATACGTAATTGTTTTGTGATACGTCTCAAGCGTATCCGGCAATCGTTATCATTGCGAGACACCAGACTCCTTCGGGTTATAGGGTCAAGCAATGAAGCGCACACGGTGGATGCCTAGGCAGCCAGAGGCGATGAAAGACGTGGAAGCCTGCGATAAGGCTCGGCGAGGTGGCAAACAACCTGTGACCCGGGCATTTCTGAATGGGGAAACCCACTCATCATAAGATGAGTATCTTGCGCTGAATATATAGGCGTAAGAGGCGAACCAGGGGAACTGAAACATCTAAGTACCCTGAGGAAAAGAAATCAACCGAGATTCCCCTAGTAGCGGCGAGCGAACGGGGACCAGCCCTTAAGCATGTGACTGATTAGGCGAATGCGCTGGGAAGCGCGGCCATAGTGGGTGATAGCCCCGTAGTCGAAAATCTGATCATGTGAAATCGAGTAGGTCGGGGCACGAGAAACCTTGACTGAAGACGGGGGGACCATCCTCCAAGGCTAAATACTCCTGGCTGACCGATAGTGAACCAGTACCGTGAGGGAAAGGCGAAAAGAACCCCGGAGAGGGGAGTGAAATAGATCCTGAAACCGTGTGCGTACAAGCAGTAGGAGCAGACTTGTTCTGTGACTGCGTACCTTTTGTATAATGGGTCAGCGACTTATATTCAGTGGCGAGGTTAACCGTTTAGGGGAGCCGTAGGGAAACCGAGTCTTAACTGGGCGACACAGTCGCTGGATATAGACCCGAAACCGAGCGATCTATCCATGAGCAGGGTGAAGGTTGAGTAACATCAACTGGAGGCCCGAACCAGGATCTGTTGAAAAAGATTTGGATGACTTGTGGATCGGAGTGAAAGGCTAATCAAGCTCGGAGATAGCTGGTTCTCCTCGAAAGCTATTTAGGTAGCGCCTCACGTATCACCGCCGGGGGTAGAGCACTGTTTCGGCTAGGGGGTCATCCCGACTTACCAACCCGAGGCAAACTCCGAATACCGGTGAGTGCGAGCGTGGGAGACACACGGCGGGTGCTAACGTCCGTCGTGAAAAGGGAAACAACCCAGACCGTCAGCTAAGGTCCCGAAATCCTGGTTAAGTGGGAAACGATGTGGGAAGGCTCAGACAGCTAGGAGGTTGGCTTAGAAGCAGCCATCCTTTAAAGAAAGCGTAATAGCTCACTAGTCGAGTCGGCCTGCGCGGAAGATGTAACGGGGCTAAACCAGGTACCGAAGCTACGGGTTCACACTTAGGTGTGAGCGGTAGAGGAGCGTCGTGTAAGCCGATGAAGGTGAATTGAGAAGTTCGCTGGAGGTATCACGAGTGCGAATGCTGACATGAGTAACGATAAAGGGAGTGAAAAACTCCCTCGCCGGAAGACCAAGGGTTTCTGTTCGACGCTAATCGGAGCAGAGTGAGTCGGCCCCTAAGGCGAGGCCGAAAGGCGTAGTCGATGGGAAACAGGTCAATATTCCTGTACCGGACATGATTGCGATGGGGGGACGGAGAAGGCTAGGTGAGCCAGGCGTTGGTTGTCCTGGTGAAAGTGAGTAGGCTTGCATCTTAGGTAAATCCGGGATGCTCTAAGGCCGAGACACGAAACGAACTGACCACGGTCAGGAAGTCATTGATGCCACGCTTCCAGGAAAAGCCTCTAAGCTTCAGATCATGTGCGACCGTACCCCAAACCGACACAGGTGGTCAGGGTGAGAATCCCAAGGCGCTTGAGAGAACTCGGGTGAAGGAACTAGGCAAAATGGTGCCGTAACTTCGGGAGAAGGCACGCCGGCGTAGGGTGACGAGACTTGCTCTCAGAGCCCGAACCGGTCGAAGATACCAGGTGGCTGCAACTGTTTAGTAAAAACACAGCACTCTGCTAACGCGCAAGCGGACGTATAGGGTGTGACGCCTGCCCGGTGCCGGAAGGTTAAATGATGGTGTTAGCCGCAAGGCGAAGCTCTTGATTGAAGCCCCGGTAAACGGCGGCCGTAACTATAACGGTCCTAAGGTAGCGAAATTCCTTGTCGGGTAAGTTCCGACCTGCACGAATGGCGTAATGATGGCCACGCTGTCTCCACCCGAGACTCAGTGAAATTGAAATCGCCGTGAAGATGCGGTGTACCCGCGGCTAGACGGAAAGACCCCGTGAACCTTTACTATAGCTTCACACTGGACGCTGATGTTGCCTGTGTAGGATAGCTGGGAGGCTTTGAATCTCGGACGCTAGTTCGAGGGGAGCCAACCTTGAAATACCAGCCTGGCATCATTGGCGTTCTCACTCAGGTCCGTTATCCGGATCGAGGACAGTGTGTGGTGGGTAGTTTGACTGGGGCGGTCTCCTCCCAAAGAGTAACGGAGGAGCACGAAGGTACCCTCAGCACGGTCGGACATCGTGCAGTGAGTGCAAGAGCATAAGGGTGCTTGACTGCGAGACAGACACGTCGAGCAGGTGCGAAAGCAGGTTCTAGTGATCCGGTGGTTCTGTATGGAAGGGCCATCGCTCAACGGATAAAAGGTACTCCGGGGATAACAGGCTGATACCGCCCAAGAGTTCACATCGACGGCGGTGTTTGGCACCTCGATGTCGGCTCATCACATCCTGGGGCTGAAGTCGGTCCCAAGGGTATGGCTGTTCGCCATTTAAAGTGGTACGCGAGCTGGGTTTAGAACGTCGTGAGACAGTTCGGTCCCTATCTGCCGTGGGCGTTGGATGTTTGAGAAGGGCTGCTCCTAGTACGAGAGGACCGGAGTGGACGCACCTCTGGTGTTCCGGTTGTCACGCCAGTGGCATTGCCGGGTAGCTATGTGCGGACGGGATAACCGCTGAAAGCATCTAAGCGGGAAGCCCCCTTCAAGATGAGACATCCCTGAGGCCTAGAGCCTCCTGAAGGGCCCAGCGAGACCAGCTGGTTGATAGGCACGGTGTGGAAGCGCTGCAAGGCGTTGAGCTAACGTGTACTAATGGCCCGTGAGGCTTGACCCTATAACACCCAAGGGGTCTGGTCGCAGTGATAACGAAAACCGGATACGCGACTCAAGCCCAACGTGACACACGGAGGGCGTGAGACGAAAGAGACGCCACAAAACATCGATGACACGTTCAGCATGATATACATGACCAGTTACGCCTGACGACCATAGCACGCGTGAACCACCTGATCCCTTGCCGAACTCAGAAGTGAAACCGCTTAGCGCCGATGGTAGTGTGGGGTCTCCCCATGCGAGAGTAGGTCATCGTCAGGCACTTATTGAGAAACCCCGGCCATTTGGTCGGGGTTTTGCTTTTTAGGGGGCTCCCCTGGACCCCGTTTGTCGGGAACAAACGGGAACCGCTTTAGCGGGCCCGAAGGGCGAGTCTCAGGATGAGACGAGTAGAGTAGCGGAGCGCCGCCCGGATCATCGTCAGGCACTTATTAAGAAAAACCCCAGCTTCATTAGAAGCTGGGGTTTTTTGTTGGTTGCTAATAATGTTTTAAGCTAATCAAGTAGATAAATTCTCGCTGCTGTTCTCACTACTTAGAAAGCATTTGAAAGAAAGTGATATGATGCGGCGATTAACGGGGGCATTTTATTCTGAATAGATGTTCACCTATGACATGAAATTACTTTCGAGGTGAAAGGGTGAGTGAAACAGTACCCACGTCGTGGCTTGTCTATTGCCGCCCAGGGTTTGAAAGCGACGCATTGGCTGAAATGCAGTACCATGCCAAGCAGCAAGAAGTAAGTTGTGAACCTGCGCAAGGCGAAGGTTGGGCAAGTTTAACGCGCTTGGATGAAGAGCCAATTAATGAATTGCATCGGAAGGCTGCATTTAAGCGGCTCATTTTTGCTCGTCAAAGTTTAGCGGCTATGCCTGCTCTAACACTGTCTCGAGATGACCGTCTCACCGCCATTTTAGATCAGGTGAAGGCAAGTCGTTGGAGCTTTGAAGAAATTTGGCACGAAACGCCAGATACTAATGATGGCAAAGCATTGGCAGGCTTAATTAAAGCGCTGACTAAACCATTGCAAAGTATGCTAAAAAAAAGGGGTGCTCTGCGCGGGAAAGCCGGTGCACGTCGCTTGCATATTTTCTGGACGGATGGTGATCGTGTTCAGCTTGGCATGAGTTTTCCTGATAATCGAAGTGAACTGATTAATGGTATTCGTCGCCTGCGTTTCCCTTCTCGTGCACCAAGCCGCTCAACACTGAAGCTAGAAGAGGCATGGCATGAGTTTATTCCCCGAGAGGAGTGGGATACACGGCTTGCAGATCATATGCAGGCAGCGGATTTAGGGGCCGCTCCAGGTGGTTGGACTTGGCAGCTAGTCCAGCGCGGCATGTATGTTTATGCGATCGATAATGGACCAATGGACAAGCAGCTAATGGCTACTGGGCAGATAGATCATCTTAAAGAAGATGGATTTACTTGGGAGCCGCCGCAGCGAATGGATTGGCTGGTGTGCGATATCGTCGATAAGCCTGTGCGCGTGCTAGCAATGGTGGAGCGGTGGTTGACTCGAAAATGGTGTCGAGAGGCGATTTTTAATTTAAAGCTACCCATGAAGAAACGCTGGGACGAAGTTACTCGCTGTATTAGTACCCTGGAAGAAGCTTTGGAAACGGCGGGTGTGCGAGCAAAGATTACATGTCGCCACCTCTACCATGATCGGGAAGAAGTGACGGTTCATGTAAGGCTTGCTCACTAATTTAAAGGCAGGGCTAGCGTAAGGAGGTTAACAGCCAGGCTCGTATACACGGATTGTTTCGTCCTCTGTTAATAGAGGTAGTATACGTTGCATGGCCGTTGCACGTGCGTCACTTGAATGCCACTCTTTCCAAGCGCGAAGGTCGCGCCATTTGGTAATCATAAGGCGGCGATCAGTATGGCCGAGTTCAACAAGCGTTTCACCACCGACAAACCCCCGTACACCGAGTGAAACGCGCATAGCTTCGCGGGCAGCTAGTTCATACTCTTCTTCCAGGCCAGGCATAATACGCCGTTCAATGATTACTTTGATCATGCTGTCTGTTTCCTAAACGAGATTGTAGATGACTGATAATACGTATGACCCATGTGCCTTTGATGCATCGTTAGACACAACGGGTTTATATTGCCCCGAACCTATCATGCTAATGCATAACAAGGTGCGTGATATGGCGCCTGGGCAGGTGTTGAAAGTAATAGCGACAGACCCTACAACGACTCGCGATGTGCCAAAATTTTGTCAATTTTTGGGACACCAGTTATTGCTGCAAGATGAGTCTGATGACCACTACGTGTATTTTCTTCGCTTAGCGTAAGTTTCTGCAGCTATGCGAGGCTAGTCATCAATTTAAGCTTAAGTTCTGGCTTTGGATGGATAGCCTCGCAAGTGCTTATTTAAGATCATCCTCGCTGTTTGGAATAACCATCATCGCCAGGGCTTCCAGTGTCGCAGGATCTTCATCTATTATGCGACTAGCGATATGGCGTTGAAAAAAGTAAACCGTACGATGGCGGGAGTGAGCATCATAAAGGCACTTGTCTCCAAGGAGGATGGGGGTCATCGTGGCTCGCTGTTCATCAGCAAGCACTGCTTCGACGCTTCCATCGCTATAGAGACGCCATCCATAGACTTGCTTCATATTCCAAGGTGCATTGGGATGATTCATGCATAAAGCATGAGTACCTAGGGTATCTGGAAGCTGCTGAATCAGCGTAACCTCTCCAGAAGCTTCATACTCGAAGTAACTAGCCGAAGCCGTTAGCTCGTCGTATTTGTGATCAGGAGGAAGGGCGAAAATTTCTTCGGTTTCTGGATCACGATAGCCAATAAACTGGCCATTTTCATGGCTGTCGAGTTCGTGGCAAGCGGCGAGTGTCTCCATCCACGGGACAAGGCCA
Source organism: Halomonas sp. TD01 (assembly GCF_923868895.1). Taxonomy (GTDB): domain Bacteria; phylum Pseudomonadota; class Gammaproteobacteria; order Pseudomonadales; family Halomonadaceae; genus Vreelandella. Next base: position 3,962,965 of record NZ_OV350343.1, on the reverse strand, counting down.
ATAACGTTACCGTTCTCTTGTAGCCCCCAGGCCAAAACAGGCAGGCCGTAATACGTGTCGGGACTCGCAGCGAGCTGGTAGACCATCTCTAACCCATCTAGCTCTGGGGCTAAGCGGATTAAACATTTCTGCGCCTGCTGACGCTGACGCACGGTTTCCAGGTCGATGACCTGGGCAGAGCGGGGTGACAGGGATGCGCCCATAATGTCCCTCCTTGTGCTGCGTGGTCACGACATCGGTAGGTAGCGTTTGCTGCCTACCACTTAGTTCACCAATAGCACAGGTTGCCCAGAAGGTTAAGAGGGTTTGTGATTTTTAATTATCAGCACAGCTAGTAAATTGATTTCGCAACGCTTGGTGTTCTGCTTTTACTCGTTGGAGTTGCTGCCAGGGAGCCTGAGGGTTGTTCAATGATAACCAAGTGTTCTGGTAGTTTTGAACCGCTTCAGGTGGCGTTATTTCATGAGCATTAATCAGTCGATTAATTGCCGTAAGCCATTGGAGGGAGACTTGTTCAACAGGGGAGAGCCATGCTGGGAAATTATCCCGTAAGCATTCGCGAGACGTTAAATATGTTGACTCAAGTGCTTCGTTAGCCTCCGTCAAACGCTGGTGGGCAAGCAACAGTGTTCGTAAGACTTCTGCTGTTAAAGGCCTTTCTTGCAGCGCTTTAAGGTGGTTTTCAAGCGCTGAAGAGTCTTGCTGCCACTGTTGGCTAAATTGGTGTGTCACCATTTGCTCAAGGTAATTAACTGCAATCAGTTGATTGTTAATATTGGGTAGCTCAACGCTGTTTAGGGGGGCGCTCGCTCTGGAAAAGCTTTTTTCCCACTCTTCAGAATCAAAAATGGCATTCCAACTGACAGCCGGTAACTGCTCTGTCTTGAGCTCAGTTAGTTCAGCCAGCCGAGCTTTATTGTCATCACTTAAGCCGTCAGGAATGTCACTGTTCCAGCAAGCGCTCAGGCGTTGCCATAATGCGCGTTCGTAAAGCCAGTGTTGGCTAGGAGGGGCAACGCGGCCCAGCTGATTGTTCCGCGCTGCGATTAGCGACGTTATTTGGCACTCACGTAACGCATAGATATTGAGCATACCCTCTCGGGTTTCTGGAATGTCGAATAGCCGCTCTCGACGTTCAGGAAACTCACCAATATTAGGTGGAGGATGACGCTCAATAGCAGCAATTGAAAGATCGCTGGTAAGCTGTTGGTGATAGTCTACCCAGGACTGCTCAGCACTATTGTTACCACAGCCCGCTAGAACCAAGCTGGCACTGATGACCAGCCATAAAATATGTTGTGGGTAGGGTGTCATTGATTACTCCTGTTGACTGATCCGCTTTAACCGCCAAGCAAGTAACAGTGCAGCTGTGCTGAGCCCAGCAATAAGGCCTATCCAGTAACCATGTACACCCATCGGGTCAGACATACCACCTATACCGTAAGTTCCTAGCCAGTGGCCACCACCTAAGCCGACAATCCAGTAAGAAAGTACGGTAATGACCATCACGATTCGGGTGTCTTTATAACCACGTAATGCACCAGCTAGGTTGACTTGAAGAGAATCTGATAGCTGGAAAATCACTGCCAGGGATATGATGGTGAGCGCTAGAGCCTGAATCTCAGCATTGGAGGTATACAGCGAAATCACCGGCACCGCTGTAAACCACAGTAATGTACTGTTGATGACGGCGACAATGACGCTGATGACAATACCGTTCCAAGCAACGGTGCGCGCCATGGCTGGACGTTGTTGGCCCAATGTATTACCAACACGTACGGTAAGCGCCATGCTCAATGACATTGGCAACATAAACAAAATAGTCGTGAAGCTAAGCGCGATTTGGTGAGCCCCTACTGTGACCTCTCCAAAGCTGGCAATAAACAGGGCTATCAATGTAAATAACGTAACTTCCACAAAAATGGCCACACCGATGGGTACACCGACCACCACAAGTTCGCGGATACCGGCCAGCTTTGGTGGTGTTAATTTTTGCCAAAGGGAAACGCTGCGGTAAGTGCGTCCTTTACGGGTATAGAGTGCCATTGCAACGGCCATCGTCCACATCGAGAGCGCTGTGGCGATACCACAGCCGAATGCACCTAATGCAGGCAGTTGTTGCAGGCTGCTGGGTATCCCGCCACCTAGTAAATTAACCAGGCCATCACCGCCATAGATAAGCAGATAGTTACTGGGAATATTAACGGCTAGCCCTACCAAACTAATCCATAGTGCTGGCCGGGTATGGTTCATGCCGTCTGAAAAAGCTCTGAGCGCTTGAAATAGGGCGATTCCCGGCATGCCAAAGGCAACGGCAGTAAGATAAGCAGCAGATTCGCGTGCTACGGCTGGTGGCACCTTCATAAGCTCGAATATAGGTGTGACGACTGTCCATAGCAGGGCAGCTGCAATAAACCCAAGCACTAATGCGACCCACAATGCTTGGTGAACGGCTGGGCGAATATCAGCATGTCGCTTGCCGCCCAAAAGGTGCGCCACGATTGGCGTAAGGCCCATTAACGTACCAGTCATAAACAGCATCAGCGGCATCCATAAGCTTGAGCCAACCGAAACGGCAGCTAAGTCGGTGGCGTTGTGTCTGCCGGTCATGATGACGTCGACCACGCTCATGCCCGCTTGTGCCAGCTGAGCGCCGCAAATGGGGAGCGCCAAGGCCATCAGCGTACGGGTTTCTGGCCAATAGATAGATTTGATATTGCTAGTAAAGCCGCCCACGGTATGTTCCCTGTTTAGCAAAGTGACCCAAGAAAAGCGGATAGAGTAGCAGGAGTTGCTGTGCCGTCGGTAGCTGTCAAAGAAGCTGTCGTCTCTTTAGCTTATGGGCAAGGCGCAGGTATACTTTATGAAATGAACAGTTAAATGAATGGCGATGTAGGTATATGGTGACTCAAGAGCAGGAGCGTTGGACGCTCCACGACATAACTGCATTGTTTGATGGTGTGTTTTCAGCGCGTTATCAGACGCGATTGATTAAGGGCGGTGATGAACCCCTATATCGCCCAGCCACATCTGAAACTCCTTACCATCAAGTGATCTTTGCGCGCGGCTTTTTTGCTAGTGCACTGCACGAGATCAGCCACTGGTGCATTGCTGGGGAGAAGCGTCGGCTGCTGGAGGATTACGGTTACTGGTATTTACCTGATGGACGTGACGCCCAGCAGCAGCAGGCATTCGAAAAAGCGGAGATTGCCCCACAGGCGCTGGAACAGTTATTTACCCGCGCCTGCGGGCGCACGTTTCACGTTAGCGTAGATAACTTGGGTGGAGACGTTGAGGTGGATCGTGATGCGTTTGCCAGCAACGTAAATGCCCGGGCAGCACGCTATTTGGAGGAGGGGCTGCCATTGCGTGCCAACGCCTTATTTGTCGCGTTGACACGCTATTATCAGCATCAGGAGACCTTAGCGCAGGCCGTTAAGCAGGGGCAACGAGAACTTGACGTAGCGTTGGTCGAAGCGGTTTAGTCTTTTTCGGTAAGTTGCTTGTGTAGCGTCAGCATGACCTCGATTTCATGTTCAGGCCGCATCGGCTCAAACCCTAGGTCATTAAACGTTTCACTACGTAGGCGGTGCCAATCTCTCGCGCTAATCGCTTCATAAAGCACCTGTGCAGGTGCTAACTCAACAAAAGGATCTAAGCCGTAGGTGTCAAAGAGTCGAGCCAGTGCTGCTTCATCCTCACCGTTATCGCTGGTATACAGCGTAGCCGAGAAGTGATCGGTCTCTAGTTCACGTATGACATCCAACGGGCTGACGCCGAGGCTTTCTAGCTCTTCAATGCTATAAGAACCCATCACGTTCGTGTCTTCACTGATCCAGCTATCGTCAGGCTGAATGAGTGTCTGCTTAATACGCCCATCAGGTAGAGACCAGGCAATAGCCAGCGGCAAGCCGTCATCTTCGCCCGTCTCAATGGCAATAAATCCTGGGTAATCAGCCACGCTTCGCTCCTTTTAAGCTTCCGCATCAAGGCGGAAAAAACGCTGGGCAGTGCGGGTTGTTGCGTTCCCCAGCTCGGTTTCAGTCACGTCATGCCACTGGGCAATCTCTCTTACAATCCATGGTAGCAAGGCTGGCTCGTGACGGCGCCCTTTTAGTTTAGCTGGAAGGTTGCGAGGCAGTAGATAAGGGCAGTCAGTCTCCACCATTAGCCTTTCCAACGGAATATCTTTCACTATTGAACGAAGGTGATGACCTCTGCGCTCATCACAAATCCAGCCGGTTAACCCGATATGAAGATCTAAATCGAGATAGCCGTGCAGCGTATCTCGGTCAGCGGTGAAACAGTGAATAACGGCTTGGCTGATATCATCTCGCCAGCTATGTAGCATTTCACGCATTCGCTGCCCCGCGTCGCGTTCGTGCAAAAATAGCGGTAAGCCACTTTCAGCAGCGAGCGCCAACTGAGCTTCAAACGCTCGCTCTTGCTCGTGAGGCGTTGAAAAATTGCGATTAAAGTCCAGTCCACACTCGCCCACGGCAACCACTTCAGGTTGTTGATGCAGCGCTCTCAATTGGCGCGCCACATCACTATTCCACCCGCTAGCATCGTGAGGGTGAATCCCGGCAGTGGCATATATCCCCGGGGTCTGTTTAGCCAGCTCTACAGCGTGCTCAGCGTGTTCAATATCAGTCCCCGTCACAATAAGGGTAGCCACATTGGCCGCTTTCGCTCTGGCAATGACATCAGCTAAGTCACGCTGAAAACTCTCGTGAGTCAGGTTAGCGCCGATATCCACCAATGGGGCACCAGGGCGAAATTGCAGCGCCTCGGGTAAAAAGCTATCCACAGCACTTGTCGCCAAACGTCACACTCCCAGCGTCAGTTAAAAATTTGGTAACAAACATTACTCGCCAACTATTTAGTCAGCTGTAAAGCGCCATTGTAACGCTGGTGGGTAACAACGACTAATGGTCTATCACGGGTAGGTATCATAATCGAATGGCACGAATTGCAAAAAAACTGGCTCGATAGGTAAACAGTAAAGCGGTTTTTACTTTTAACATGAGGATGAAGCGTGAAATAAATCGGGCTTAAGGCTCTTTTAATAACAACAATAGACAGGTGAAAAACATGCAGCTATCACGTCATTTCGCTATTTCTGCGCTATCGGCAGCGGTCATTGCAGCTGGCTATGCTCCCAGCGTGGCTGCCAATGACGGTATTTCAGATAATGAAATCCGTATTGGTTATCTAGCTGATATGTCAGGTGTTTATCGTGATCCAATAGGCCCATTAGGACAAGATGCCATTGAGATGGCGATTGAAGATATTGGCGGCAGCGTACACGGTGCTCAAGTTGTCGTCTTTAGTGCTGATGATCGTAATAGCCCTGATGTTGGCTCAAGTGTCGTGCGTGAATGGATTGATGAGCGCAATGTCGACATGGTCACTGGCCTAGTGGCTTCATCGGTTACATTAGCAGCAGTAGGATTGTTAGAAGAGGCAGACAAACTTGGCTTAGTGAACGGCGCTGTTTCTTCTAGCGTCACTAACGAACACTGCTCTCCCAACCATATTCACTGGGTTTATGATACCTGGGCTATGTCAAATGGCACGGCAAAAGCAATTACGCAGGAAGGCTATAAAAACTGGTATTTACTGAGTGCCGACTACTCGTTTGGTCATGCACTTGAGGCGGATGTAGAAAGAGTGGTTACCGAAAATGGTGGAACGGTAGTGGGGCGGGCGCGTCACCCCTTCCCGAATAACGATTTTTCCTCTTTTATGCTGCAAGCACAGGCATCGGGCGCCGATGTTATTGCCCTCAATAATGCTGGTGGCGACACCATTAATGCGGTTCAAACGGCAGGCGAATTTGGCATTACTCAAGCCGGACAGATTCTAGCGGGCATGGTGTTGTTCAGTACTGACATACGCAGCATTGGGTTAGAAAATGCCCAAGGGCTGCAGTTCACAAAGGCATGGTATTACGACTTAAATGACGAAACGCGTGCCTGGGCAGAGCGTTTCCGTGAGCGTACCGGCAGCATGCCAACCATGGTGCACGCAGGTCTTTATTCCAGTACCCGCCACTATTTAGAAGCCATTGAGGCAACGGGAACAGACGATACGCAAACCGTTCGCCAGCAGATGGTTGATACCCCCATTAACGACGTGTTTGCGACGGGCGGTTATATCCGTGAGGACGGTCGTATGGTGCATGACATGTACCTCGTTGAAGTGAAAACACCGGAAGAAGCGGCCGATGAGGATGACCTCTTCAGAGTTGTGCGTACCATCCCCGCTGAGGAAGCATTCCGGCCACTGTCTGAAAGCGTCTGTCCACTCGTCAACAATTCGTAAAACGCTGATGCCTTATCAACAACACATAACAATAAGGACTTGGCATGGAACATACACACTTAATTCATCGTAATACGATTGGCGCTGCGTTAAACCGCAGCGCCCGCAAATATTCTCACCAGCTTGCGCTAACGTTTGGTGAGCGAACATGGAGCTATCAGTCGCTTAATGACGCCGCTAACAGCGTGGCCAACGGCTTGTTAGCGGCCGGCCTTTCTCCTGGAGACCGGCTGGCGGTATACGGTAAAAACTCAGATGCTTATGTAATAGCTTGGCTTGCCACCACTAAAGCGGGCTTAGTACATGTGCCTATTAATTTCGCACTAAGTAGTGACGAACTGCGCTATATCCTTGAGCAGTCAGGGGCGAAAGGGCTGCTAAGCGATAGTGCGTTAGCCGACAAAGTGCACGAGGCAACCCAAGGTTTCGGATTAATAGTCAACGGCACTCTTCATGCCGATCAACAAGATAGTCAGTTAGGTAGTTTTGATGTCTTGGCTTGTGTGCGTTCCTTGCTATCAACAAGTGAGCCAGCGGTTGCTCTAGAGGGAAGCAGTCTTGCACAGCTGCTCTATACCTCTGGCACGACGGCAGCACCTAAAGCCGCCATGATGACCCACCAAGCGCTGATGGCGGAATATATGGCCTGTATGGTGGAGTTGGATATCAAGGGAAGTGACGCCATGTTAGCCGCTCTTCCGCTTTACCACTCCGCACAAATGCATGTTTTTTTGATGCCCGCTCTGCTACTGGGTGCTCCCGTTTATCTGCTCGAAGCGCCGTTACCAGATGGCTGCCTGTCGGCGATTGCTGAACAAAAAATCGTATCGTTCTTTGCGCCACCCACGGTGTGGATCAGCTTGCTGCGCCATGCTGACTTTGATCAGTTTGATTTAACCACACTCAAGAAAGCGTACTACGGCGCCTCGATCATGCCGGTGCCTGTTTTGGAAGAAATGCAGCAGCGTTTCTCTGGTGTTGGTTTATATAACTGCTACGGGCAGAGTGAAATTGCCCCCTTGGCAACGGTATTACGCCCAGAAGAGCACGCTGAGCGTCCCGCGTCGGCGGGACGGCCGATACTCACGGTAGAAACGCGCATTGTTGATTTAGAAATGAACGATGTTGCCCCTGGTGAACATGGTGAGATTATCCATCGCTCGCCGCAGCTAATGACGGGCTACTGGGATAAGCCTGAGATGACCTACGAGTCCTTCCAGGGCGGCTGGTTTCATTCTGGCGATGTGGGCTACTTCGATGAAGCAGGCTACTTATACGTCGTGGACCGGATTAAAGACGTTATTAATACGGGGGGAGTGCTGGTCGCCAGTCGTGAAGTGGAAGAGGCGCTGTTTAAGCACTCAGCCATTTCGGAAGTAGCGGTGGTGGGGCTGCCAGACGAAAAGTGGATTGAAGCGATTACCGCCGTTGTGGTGGTGAAAGAGGGGCAAACGGTGAGTGAGGATGAACTCATCCATCATGCAAAAAGCTTGATCGCACCCTATAAAGTTCCTAAACGCATAGTGTTTGCAGAGGCACTGCCAAAAAGTACTGCCGGTAAAATTCTTAAGCGTCACCTGCGCCAAGACCTAAAGGAGTGAGCATGGACGAGCAAACACAGTCGCTATTTCATGACATGATCAGCCGCTGCTTAGCGCAGGAAGTGGCGCCTTTCTATGAGCACTGGGAAGCGGCCGGTGAAATACCGCGCTCCTTATGGTTAGCGCTTGGAGCCGCCGGTCTACTGGGGATTGACCTTGATGAGACCTATGGCGGTTCAGGAGCCGATATTGCCATTACCCAGCTGGCACTGGAGGAGATTTCTCGGCAGGGGTTTGGTGGGCTGGCCAGCGCTTACAATATTCACGCTAATATCGTGATGCCTTACCTGCAAAATTTAGGCACTGATGAGCAGCGCGAAACATGGCTACCCCGCATGGCAAGTGGGGAGTGGCTGGGGGCGATTGCCATGAGCGAGCCTCATGCGGGCAGCGACTTAGCAGCGATGAAAACCCGCGCCACCAAAACAGCCGCTGGATGGTTACTAAGCGGTAGCAAGCTGTTTATTACCAATGGCCAAGTAGCAGATCTCGTTATTGTCTGTGCAAAAACAGACCCCAGTGCAGGTGCAAAAGGGGTCTCGCTGTTTTTGGTCGACACGTCCCTTACCGGTTTTTCCCGTGGTAAACCCATTAAGAAAATCGGCCAACATGCCAGCGATACGGCAGAACTGGCGTTTGATCAGTTGCAACTGCCTAGCAGTGCCTTGTTAGGAGAAGAGGGCGCTGGGTTTCGCTATCTCATGCAAGAGCTTCCCCGGGAACGCTTAGGCGTAGGTGCCCAAGCACTTGGCGCGGTAGAGGGCGCTTTGGCATTAACGCTTGATTACGTCACCCAGCGTCACGCATTTGGCCAGCGCGTGGCCGATTTTCAAAATACCCGCTTTACGCTGGCTGAGATCAAGGCCCAGCTGGATGTCGCGCGGGCCTACTTTGATCAGTGCGTTAATAAGTATCGCCAGGGCACGATGACAAGTACCGATGCCGCGATACTTAAATTACAGCTCAGCGAGCTGCAGTGTCGCGCTGTTGATCGGTGCCTTCAGTTGTTTGGCGGTTATGGCTACACCCATGAATATCCGATTTCACGGTTCTACTTAGATGCGCGGGTGCAAACGATTTACGCCGGTAGTTCTGAGATTATGAAAGAAGTGGTCGCACGCTCGCTGTTGGGCAAAGTGGCTTAAGCCCTTTTCTTAAGCCCTTTTCTTAAGCCCTTATCCACTGTGCGTCATTACTAAGGAGAGACTATGCAACTGGATAGCGTTGTTATTGTAAGCGGTGCTCGCACCGCCATTGGTGGGTTTGGTGGGTCGCTCTCATCTTTCGCGCCCCATGAGTTAGGCACTATCACTGCCCAGGAAGCATTGCGCCGTGCGGGCATTGCTGGCGCTGATATCGACCACTCTGTGTATGGCCATATTATTACCACTAGCCCAGAAGATGCCTATCTTGCCCGTCATATCGCGTTGAGTGCGGGAGTGCCGAAAGAAGCGGGTGCCTTTAATGTTAACCGGTTATGTGGTTCTGGCGTGCAGGCGGTTATATCGGCGGCGCAGCAAATCGCTCTGGGCGACAGCCGCTTAGCACTAGCGGGTGGGGCTGAGTCGATGTCGCGAGGTGCTTATCTACTGCCGCCCCAAGCACGCAATGGGATACGCCTAGGCGATGCCAATATCCAGGATCTTACCCTTGGCATTCTTAGTGATCCATTTGGCAGCGGGCATATGGGGATGACCGCTGAAAATATCGCCAAGCAGTATGGCTTAAGCCGCGAGCAGCTAGATCAGTTTGCGGTGGATAGCCATCGTAAGGCGGCAAAAGCGATTGCAGAAGGGCGTTTTGACGAGCAAATCGTGCCTGTTGAAGTGACAAAAGGAAAACAGACGGTTTCCTTTGCCCGTGATGAGCATGTGCGTGAAGGCGTTGAGTTAAGTGATTTAGCACGGCTTAAGCCGGCCTTTAAAAAAGAAGGAATAGTAACGGCAGGAAACGCCTCTGGGATCAACGATGGCGCAGCGACCTTGGTGCTGGCGCATGCCGATGAAGCACAGCAGCGCAATTTAACGGTTAGGGCGCGACTTCGCGTGGCAGCCACCGCCGGTGTGGAGCCTTCGGTAATGGGGTTAGGACCAATCCCCGCGGTGAAACGCTGCCTCCAACAGGCAGGGCTGACGATCAATGATATTGATGTGATTGAGTCCAATGAAGCGTTCGCGGCACAAGCGATGGCCGTTGCCGATACGCTGGGCTTCCCATTGGAAAAACTGAACCCGAATGGTGGCGCCGTGGCGCTTGGTCATCCGGTAGGAGCGACCGGTGCCATCTTGATCCTAAAAGCCTTACACGAATTGGAGCGACGTCAGGGCCGCTATGGTTTGATCACGCTGTGTATTGGCGGTGGGCAGGGCATTGCGCTGTTAATAGAACGCGAATAACAACCGGTTTCCCAATAACAATCGAGGTGTGTTTTATGTCTACGATAACGCCAAAAATACTTCCTTCTACGCCGTCTGCGACTAGCTCGCCTCTGTTAATCAGAGAATTGCTGGAGTCAGGTGTTCGAATGGCGGGAAATAACCAGATTGTTTATCGAGACCAGAGCCGTCATGACTATCGACGTTTTCGTGAGCGGGTACACCAGCTTGCCCATGCGCTAACGGCACAGGGCGTTCAGGCGGGTGATGTGGTGGCAGTCTTGGACTGGGACAGCCATCGCTACTTAGAGTGCTTTTTTGCCATTCCCATGATTGGTGCCGTGCTGCATACCGTCAACGTACGTTTGGCGTCTGAGCAAATTCACTACACGATGGAGCACGCTGAAGATGTCTTTGTGCTAGTGCATGAGGATTTCGTGCCGTTACTGGAGCCACTCGCTGATCAACTACCCAACATACGCGGTTACCTACTTTGCCAAGAAACACAAAGCACCGTCAGCACGTCGCTTCCGCTAGTTGGTGAGTTTGAGGCGTTGCTAAGTGAGCAGCCAACTCATTACGAGTTTCCTGTTTTTGATGAGAATGCGGTGGCCACGCTGTTCTACACCACGGGCACCACCGGTAATCCGAAAGGGGTGTTTTTTACCCACCGCCAATTAGTTCTGCACACACTAGGTGAAGCCAGTACCTTCCAAGCACCGGGGTTTGAGCTGCTCAACCGTGACAAGGTATACATGCCCATCACGCCGATGTTCCATGTGCATGCGTGGGGCGTGCCTTACACCGCCACGTTGATGGGAGCGACCCAGGTATACCCTGGCCGCTATGAGCCGGAAATGTTGGTCAAACTGCTGGTGAATGAAAAGGTCGATTTCTCCCACTGCGTGCCAACGCTGTTAAATATGGTGGTGAGCGCTGACGCTATCGCATCGAAAAAAATTGATTTAACCGGTTGGAAGGTGCTTGTGGGCGGCAGTGCGCTAACCCAAGCCCTGGCTAGCCGTGCTTGGTCACTCGGCATTGATACACGTAGTGCCTACGGCATGTCAGAAACCTGCCCGCTGCTAACGGCCGATATTTTACCTCAGGATGTTGCTGAGGCCGATTTTGAAACGCAGCTTCCTTGGCGGTGTAAGGCTGGTTTGCCCGTGCCCCTGGTGAAGTTGCAGGTGGTTGATGCTAATGGAGAACCGCTACCCCATGATGGCGTCAGCGTGGGCGAAGTGCGTGCCCAGGCGCCCTGGCTAACTCAGGCATACTACAAGGAAGAAAAACGCAGTGAAGAGCTTTGGCGGGATGGGTGGCTACATACCGGTGATGTTGGCTCGATTGATGAGCATGGTTTCTTGGCCATTAGCGATCGTATTAAAGATGTCATCAAAACCGGCGGTGAGTGGCTCTCTTCACTTGAGCTGGAAAGCTATATTAGCCAATGCCCAGGTGTCGCTGAAGTGGCGGTGATCGGCGTCGCGGATGATAAATGGGGCGAGCGGCCAGCGGCGCTCGTCGTACCCAGCGATTTAAATAACCCGCCCACTGCAGAGAAGGTACAAGCATTTATGGAGCAGTTCGTAGAACAGGGCAGCATCAACCGCTGGGGCATTCCATCGTTGATTCGCTTCGTAGATGAAATTCCTAAAACCAGTGTCGGTAAGCTGGATAAAAAGCGCATTCGCACTGAGATCTGAACGCTAACGTTTAAGTCCCGCCGTTTGCGCCTTGCGGTAGGCGGCGGGCGAGTTTCCTGTCCATTGTTTAAACGCTCGGCTAAGGCAGGCAAGGTCTTCGAAGCCGAGTTTTTCTGCAATTGCCGTCAGTGGTTGTGTGCTGCGAGTGAGTGCTTGAATGGCATAGTCGCGACGGTATTCGTCTTTAACCGCCTGGAAATGGGTGCCTTCGAGTTTCAAGTGTCTTGAGAGTGTACGCACGGACATATGTAACGCATCTGCCACATGCTGAACAGTGCATGAGGCGGGCAAGTGGCGGCTTAGGTGTTCGCGAACGCGGTGAGTCACTAAACGATCTTCAAAAGAGACGTAGAACCAGTCAGCCGGTGCGCGTTGTAAAAATGCGCCAAGATGCTGTTTAGTCTGTCGTATAGGGTGGTTTAGAAACGCCTTATCAAAGTAAACAGCTGTTTGTGGTTGATCGAATCTTACTTTGCCGGGATAGAAGTAGAGATAGTCAGCGCTGTGAGCGGGTTGGGCATAGCCGCACTCCATTAAAATAGGTGGGATTTTGCGAGCGATCATCCATGAGGAAATGCCGTGAAACAGCTTCAGCATCAGCTCATGAATCAATATTCTGCTACCTTGAGGCGGGGCGCGTTCTTCCAGCGCCACTCGGGCGAATCCGCCTTCAATAGTAAAACCGTAGCCAAAATCATCTAATAGAATTCGAAAAAATTGCGTATAGCGGTGAAGAGCAACGTGCAGTGTAGGCGCATCTAGCAAGCTTAAGCACAACAGCTTTAGCGTTCCACAGCGTAGCGGCCTGGAGAAAAAGCACGGTGTCTCATCATCTAGCTCAAGGGCGAGTAGGCGGTAAAGCTCGGCAAACTGCTCAACAGTGACTCGCCCATTCGGTGCGCTAAGCAGAAAGGGGGAAATTCCAGCAAGTTCCAAGTAGCGAACAGGAGAATGCTCAGTAGCGGGTAAGCCACACAAGAGTTCGTTCACAAAGTGCATTGAGACGGTAACGGTCACGATGTCAGCCCTAAACGAGTAGCTTGGCACTACCTTGTTATTATCACGTGATGATGGGACGTTAGCACGATGTGTCGTTTGGCTCTATAAGGGCTCTCCTTAACGTGAGTGCATGCGTTACACTGTGCGCCTCATGATGAAGGAGGACACTGCGTGACCTTGTTACGACTCGAACAGCTGCAACTCGCTTACGGCACCCAAGTACTGCTTAACCGCGCCGACCTAACGGTTGAAAAAGGCGAGCGGCTGGCGCTGGTCGGGCGCAACGGCACCGGTAAATCAACGCTATTAAAACTAGTGGCGGGCGATATTCATGCCGATGACGGCTCTATTTGGCGAGCGCCGGGCTTGAAAATTGGCGTACTGTCTCAGGAGTTGCCTGAATCCTCAGGCATGACGATTTTTGACATGGTTGCTCAGGGGCTGCCCGAAGCGGGGGAGCTGCTATCCGAATACCAGCACCTAATCAATGACCCTGACCCCGATATGAACCGCATGGCCAAGTTGCAAACCCGCATCGAAGCCATCGACGGCTGGTCTTTCCATCAGAGCATTGATGTCGTACTCACTCGTTTAGGGTTACCCCCTGAAGCTGAAATGAGTGCGCTTTCTGGTGGCTGGCGCCGTCGTGTTGCACTGGCACGAGCACTAGTTTCAGAGCCTGACTTACTGCTCCTTGACGAGCCCACCAACCATCTTGATCTAGACACGATTGCTTGGTTGGAAGAGCAACTGCTGGCCTTTAATGGCGCGGTATTACTGATTACCCACGACCGTGCTTTCTTATCTAAGCTGGCCACCACGATTCTTGAGCTAGACCGAGGTAAGCTTGGCCGTTATCCCGGTAACTATGCAGAGTATCAAGAGCGAAAGCAGCATGAGCTGGAAGTAGAAGCCCGTGAACATGCGCTTTTCGATAAAAAGCTCGCCCAGGAAGAAGTCTGGATTCGTCAAGGCGTCAAGGCACGGCGTACCCGCAACGAAGGCCGTGTGCGAGAACTTGAACAGATGCGTTTGGAGCGCAGCCAGCGCCGTGAACGTCAGGGCACTGCTAATCTCAACGTTGACAGCGGCGAACGTACTGGTAAGCGGGTAGTCGAGCTGAAAGGCGTAACACAGCGCTTCGGCAATGATGTCATTCTGCGTGATGTGAACCTTGAAGTGATGCGTGGCGACCGTATTGGCTTCCTAGGTCGCAACGGTGCCGGTAAAACAACGCTGCTGAAAATCTTGCTAGGCGAGCTTGCCCCTACGGAAGGTAGTGCTCAGTTGGGTACCAATTTGAAGGTCGCTTACTTCGATCAGCTACGCGCTGGCTTGGAACTGGAAAAAACTGTCTACGACAACGTCGCCCAGGGCAGCGATCGGGTAACCGTTGGCGGAAAAGATCGCCACGTGATGAGTTACCTTCAGGATTTTCTATTCACACCTGACCGTGTTCGACAGCCGGTGAAAGCGCTTTCCGGCGGAGAGTCCAACCGTCTGTTGTTAGCCAAGCTGTTTACCCAGCCTGCCAACGTACTGGTGTTGGATGAGCCTACCAACGACTTGGACATGGAAACCCTTGAGCTGCTTGAAGAGCTGCTGTTGGACTTTGACGGCACGCTGCTACTGGTCTCTCACGACCGGACATTTATGGATAACGTCGTGACCAGCATGCTGGCCTTTGAGGGTGAGGGCTATGTGCGTGAATACGTGGGTGGCTACACGGATTGGATTCGCCAAGGAGGTAAACTGCCGCCAGCACCTTGGGAAGGTGCCGCTCGCCAGAACACTGAACCGACTAGCGTTGTGGTTGAAAAAACGCCAGAGAAGCCGGTTGTAGAGCCCGCTAAGAAAACCGTTAAGCTCTCTTATAAAGTGCAGCGAGAGTTAGACGCGTTACCTGCACAGATTGAGCGCCTTGAGAGTGAGGTAGAGGCGTTAGAGCAAGAGATTGGCGATCCTGCCTTCTATCAGCAAGAAGCCAGTGCCGTCACTGCTAAGTTGCAAGCGTTAGAAAATGTACAGCAAACGCTTGAGACGGCAATGGAGCGTTGGATGGAGCTTGAAGCAATGGCCAACGGTGACTGACATCAGCATCGAATGAGTAAAGGCACCCGGCTGGGTGCCCTTTACTCACGGCTTACTCGTCGCTCTGTTCACCTTTTTTGCCGACCCTAACGGCCAAAACGTCACACTGCGCGCCGTGAAGTACGCCGGTAGAGGTAGAGCCAAGTAGCAGGGCAAAGCCATGACGCCCATGCGAGCCAACAACGATTAGATCGACGTTGTGTTCTTCTGCGAAGCGGTGAATCTCGGTGTCTGGCATACCGACCACGACATGTTGATCCGCAGGTTCGACATGAGGGATGGCAATTTCAGCCAGCCGCTTTTTTGCGTGGTCATCCAGTTGGTCTTGAATGCTGGTGAGATCCATTGGAATGTCGCCGCCGTAAGCGAAGCCCAATGGTTCGAGGGTGTGCATAATAGAAATTTTGGCATCGTTGTTGCGCTCAGCAATCGCGACTGCGCGCTCTAAGATTTTATGGGAGTCTTTAGTTAGATCAACGGCTACTAATATGTGGTGATAGCTCATGGCTAATCTCCTTATTGATAATTAACAAAGAAAACGCTTTGTTAGATGACCTTTACTTTAGGCTGCAAGCGCAATCTTAACAACGATCTATGTCATGCTTTTTTAAGTTAAAGAATAGGAGAGACGCCGGGATGGAATGGTTAATTATTATTTTTATTTTAATGTTTGTTATTGCTCCGGTGATGTGGCTGAAGCCTAGCCCCCAGCAAAAGCGCCAAATGGCGCTGCGTTCAAGTGCCAAGAAGCAAGGGGTAACGGTCAAGATGGAGAAGCCGCCCCTGCATCATTTCCGAGGCACGATGCCCGCCTATCGTTGGTATTTTTCCCAGCAGGCGCCAGGTCCCGATTTTGTGCTAGTTCGTGAATCGAACGCAAGTGAGGCGCTGGAGCTTTATCATGCCGGGTGGCGTTGGCGTATTGCGCCATTACGGCCACTGCCAGAAATCGCAAGCGCCTCTTTGAAAGCCTTGCTAGAGCGCCTTCCACAAGATGCTTTGGTGATCGAGTCGAATTCTACGGCGTTAACACTATGGTGGTGGGAGTCACAAACTGCCGAGCGTTTCTCGACCTACGGAGACGATTTTCAGACGCTAAAAGAAACGCTTAGTGGGTTGTCAGACCGCCCTGCTGTAAAGCCGCTAAATGGGACCGGCGAAACAGCAGGGCATTAATGGAAGTCTTATGCCGGGGGGCCGTCTTGGTCTCTTGACTGAATCGCCATGCCATTGGACTCTATCAGCGCCAGCCACTTGTCTAACTGGTCTAAATCACTCTCACTTAGGCCAGCCAACATCTCTTTGCGCGCCACCTGGACAACGCTGTCAATTTGTTCAAGTAGGGGCATTGCCGCCGGCGTTAGATAAAGCCGCTTGCTACGGCGATCATTATCGCAGGCCCGTCGCTCAACTAGCCCTTGTGCCTCGAGTTGCCCTAGGGTTCTTACTAAAGACGGCGCCTCTACGCCAATCGCCCTAGCTAAATCACACTGTGGGTTGCCTTCACCTAACTTCCATAGATGGTAAAGCGTCACCCAGCGCGTTTGTGTTAACCCTAAGGGGGCAAGCCTTCGGTCCAGAATAGAACGCCACAGGTGGGGCAGGCGTGCAATGCGAAAACCAATTGTTGAAGCCATAGTAAACAGCTACCGAAAAGTGTAAGTAGGCGAATTGTCATAAGCTGCGCCGCTGAATGCAAGGCGTTATGTTATTCGTCCGTTGATGAATCGTTTTCAGAGCTGTCGTTTCCAGGTATAAAGCGGCGCAAATTTAGCGCACTCAAGCCGTTCGGTTGGATCTTGCTGTCCGCTATCGTGGCTTTTTCCAGATCGTCCGAAACAGTAAACCGGATCAGCCCTAGCCGTTGTCCGCTATCCGTCATAATGTCGATACGCCACTCTCCCGACGGCGCTTCAGGAAAATTCTGCTTATGGCTCCATGCCCGGTAGCCCTGTTCCCGTCCACCGTTGATAGCAAGTTCTACTTCGTCTAACAATTCACCGTTGTGGTGCCATACATGATGAATTGTCTCGCTTAATCCACGCGGTGCACGAATAGCGGTGTAAACGTAAAGGCCTTTAGAGCGAATCGCATCTGGCGTAAGTGCCATTGTCCCGTGAGGTGCGCGGCTTTGAATATCAAGAGCCGGGGAAAGTGCGCTGTTTGTCATCCACAAACTGGCTGGGGGCACCCATATTTTGCCGAGCCAGGCTGCATACGCCAACATGATAGTGAGAGCAAAAAAAGCGAACCAGCGTGTTAATGAACGTTTTTTAAGCAAGTGCCAAAAACTGGGCAGTGCAACAAATATGGTAATCACCAGCGCAAGGATTAGGCTTTGGCCAGTCGTCAGTTGAAGCATGATAGGCAGAATCACCAATACCACTAAAAAGACACACTGGGCATGAAAGATAAAATAGAGGCTTCGCCAGCGCTCGGCGAGCTTGTAATAGAGTGGATCTACGATCGACAGTATTGCCATTGTTATCACTAACAATGCAAACAGCGTCTGCCCACTATTCCACACGGTTGTAACCAGGATAAATGGCAACGTAAAGAACAGTGTTTCCTGGTGAATCATTTGGGCGATAAAGGTGGTGACCCCACGGGGCAGTGTGGGGTGGCCGCGTTTAGCAAGCCAACGTCCTATGAAGCTCTCAGTGAGTAGTAGCAGCCAGGCAAAAAGAAGTCCCAACGCTAACGCGGCTCCTAGCCATTGTTGGCGATCCACCAGAAAAAAGCTGCCCAGCCCAGCGCCAAACGCGATAGGTGGCCACAGCCAGCTCCAGGGTTTTAGACGCTCGACGGTACGTTCAACCCGTGCTTGTAGTGCCGTGATACGAGTGGGAGTAAAGAAACTACCCATGGCGATGTTGGCTCATAAATGAAAACAGCATGATCGTTGGATTAATCGGGAAAGTCGATGCGTTCTCTATCTTGTCTATAAAAAGCGCAAAAAATGTGCGCCTGTTGTAAGTTGATTTGTGTAAGTGCACTTGAGAGATAAGCGCATTAGCCAAAAGTCAGGGCTTGACGTTCCTCACTATCTCAACCAAGCTTACGCAATCAAACGACCGTATGAAATGCGTGGCGGGTCCGATTAAAGGTGCCAGCCCGAACTTGTGGAGAGAGCGCGGATGATCTATCAAGGCAATGCCATCACGGTGGAGCGTCGTGACACCCAAGGTGGCAATGACATCGCTAAGCTCACTTTCGATCTGAAAGATGAGTCCGTTAATAAGCTGTCCAGTGCTGTTGTGGCAGAGTTGGGCGAGGCAGTAAAAGCGCTTCAAGCTGAAAGCGGCCTACAGGGGTTGATGATTAGCAGTGGCAAAGATGCATTTATTGTCGGCGCTGACATCACCGAGTTTCACAGCCTTTTTGACAAAGGCGAAGAGTATCTCGTCGAGATGAACCTTAAGGTTCACGACATCTTCAATGCGATTGAAGATCTGCCTTTCCCAACCGTGACGGCCATTAATGGCCTGGCCCTTGGTGGCGGCTGTGAAGTCCTGTTGACCACCGATTTCCGGGTAATGAGTGAGAAAGCCAAAATCGGCTTACCTGAAACCAAGCTAGGCATTCTGCCAGGCTGGGGTGGTTGTGTACGTTTACCTCGCTTGATTGGCGCAGATAACGCGATTGAATGGATTGCTGGCGGTACTGAAAACCGTGCTAATGCGGCACTTAAAGTCGGCGCAGTCGATGCTGTTGTTACTCACGAGCTTCTTGAAGAAGCCGCATTGGATATTCTAGACCGTGCCAATGCCGGTGAGTTGGATTACCAAGCGCGTCGCGAAGAGAAGAAATCACCGCTTAATCTCAACGCCATTGAGCAAATGATGGCGTTTGAAACCGCCAAAGGGTTTGTAGCTGGCAAGGCCGGCCCTCACTACCCCGCGCCGGTAGAGTCGATCAAGGTGATTCAGAAAGGCGCTGGCGAGACGCGTGCCCGTGCCCAGGCGATTGAAGCGAAAGCATTTGCCAAGCTAGCACTCAGCAGTGTTGCCTTTAACTTGGTTGGCCTGTTCCTTAACGACCAAGTCGTGAAGAAAAAAGGTAGCAAGTACGAGAAGCAGTCGCAGCCAGTTAAGCAGACCGCCGTGCTGGGCGCAGGCATCATGGGTGGTGGTATCGCCTACCAGAGTGCCAGCAAAGGTACGCCCATTGTTATGAAAGATATCAATGAGGAAGCCATTGAGCTGGGCCTGAAAGAAGCGCGTAAGCTGTTCTCCAAGCAGGTAGAGCGTAAAAAGCTGACGACCGAGCAGATGGCCGAAAAGCTGACCAACATTCGCCCCACGCTCTCTTACGGTGATTTCGGCAACGTCGACCTAGTGGTCGAG
The DNA here is from genome assembly GCF_923868895.1 of Halomonas sp. TD01. Taxonomy (GTDB): domain Bacteria; phylum Pseudomonadota; class Gammaproteobacteria; order Pseudomonadales; family Halomonadaceae; genus Vreelandella. Next base: position 3,943,517 of record NZ_OV350343.1, on the reverse strand, counting down.
GCGGTGGTTGAAAATCCCAAGGTCAAAGACGCCGTACTGACCGAAGTCGAAGGCATGGTGAGTGAAAGCACCATCCTTACCTCTAACACCTCGACGATTTCTATTAATCGCTTGGCTAAGAATCTTAAGCGTCCTGAAAACTTCTGCGGTATGCACTTTTTTAACCCTGTGCACCGTATGCCGTTAGTGGAGGTTATTCGTGGCGAGAAGACCTCAGATGCGGCGGTGGCAGCAACAGTTGCCTACGCACGTGCGATGGGCAAAACCCCGATCGTTGTGAATGACTGCCCCGGCTTTTTGGTTAACCGCGTATTGTTCCCTTACTTCGGCGGCTTTAGCTTCCTGGTAGAGCAGGGCGCTGATTTCCAGCGCGTTGACAAAGTGATGGAAAAGTTTGGCTGGCCTATGGGGCCTGCGTATCTGCTGGACGTAGTCGGTCTTGATACTGCGGTACACGCTAACGAAGTGATGGCAGAAGGCTTCCCGGATCGCATGGCGCGTGACGGCAAAACCGCTATTCAGGTGATGTACGACAATAAGCGTCTGGGCCAGAAGAACGATAAAGGCTTCTATGCCTATGAAGAAGATAAGAAAGGCAAACCTAAGAAAGTTACCGACGAGCAAGCCTACGCGCTGGTGAAAGACGTCGTGAAAGAGCAGAAAGAGTTTTCTGATGAAGACATTATCGCTCGCATGATGGTACCGCTTTGTCTGGAAACTGTTCGTTGCCTTGAAGATGGCATCGTGGAAACCCCAGCTGAAGCCGATATGGCATTAATCTACGGCATCGGTTTCCCTCCCTTCCGCGGTGGCGCGCTGCGCTACATTGACGCGATGGGTGTTGCCGAATTCGTGAAGCTAGCCGAAAACCTTGCGGAAGAGTTAGGCCCGCTTTACGCGCCCACTGAGAAACTGCGTCAGATGGCTCAAAATAACGAGCAATTTTATTCTGGCACTCAGGCCTAACCACCACGCATAGGAGATAGAAGATGAGTTTGAACCCAAGAGATATCGTGGTGGTTGACGGTGTACGTACCGCCATGGCGAAAGCTAAAAATGGCGCGTTTCGTAATGTGCGCGCTGAGAATTTGTCAGCAGCTGTCATGCAGGCGCTGTTTGATCGTAACGCTAATCTAGATCCGTCCGAAGTTGATGATGTAATCTGGGGGTGTGTTAACCAGACCCTTGAGCAGTCCATGAACATCGCGCGTAATGCGGCGATCATGACCGGCATTCCCCGCTCGGTGCCTGCGCAAACCGTTAACCGTCTGTGCGGCTCCTCAATGACGGCACTGCATATTGCGGCGGCTAACATTAAAGCGGGTATGGGCGACTTTTACGTGATCGGTGGGGTAGAGCACATGGAGCACGTGCCCATGGCTCACGGTGTTGATGTTAACCCAGCCGCCAGCAAATACGCCGCGAAAGCTGCCATGATGATGGGGTTGACTGCTGAACTGCTGGGCAAAATGCACGGTATTTCCCGTGAAGACCAGGATAAGTTTGGCGTGCGTTCCCACCAGCGTGCCCAGGCTGCGATGGAGAAAGGCTACTTCGATAACGAAATCATTGGCGTTGAAGGCCACGATCAGCGCGGCTTTAAAATTCTGTTCAAAAACGATGAAGTGATTCGTCCTGAGGCGAGCCTTGAGTCGATGGCCAGCCTTAAGCCGGTGTTTGATCCTCGCAACGGTACCGTTACCGCTGGCACGTCGTCTGCATTGTCGGTAGGCGCTTCAGCAATGGCCGTTATGAGCTACGAGCGCGCCCAAGCGTTAGGGCTTGAGCCGATTGCGAAAGTGCTTTCAACGGGTGTAGCAGGCTGTGATGCCTCTATTATGGGTTACGGCCCGGTGCCTGCGTCTAAAAAAGCCCTGAAAGCCGCTGGCTTATCGGCAGCAGATATTCAAACCGTTGAGCTCAACGAAGCGTTTGCTGCGCAAGGCTTGCCTGTCTTGAAAGATCTTGGCTTCCTAGATGCCATGGATGAAAAAGTGAACCTACACGGCGGTGCCATTGCGCTAGGCCACCCGCTGGGCTGTTCGGGTTCGCGGATCTGTACAACACTGCTTAACGTTATGCAGCAGCGCGATACCACCCTCGGCCTTGCCACTATGTGTATCGGTATGGGGCAAGGGGTAGCGACCGTGTTTGAACGACTCAAATAAACACAGCGCTTACCGACAAAACGGCACCCCCGCGGTGCCGTTTTTTATGGCAGTGCTGTTAACTGGTTGGAAACGCACTGCGATGAAAGTCAGCCGCCGCTTGGACTTCTGCGATACCGCAAGTATCAGGCACTGGGATGGTGTTTCCCGCAAGTACTGCAAGCACCGCTCGGGTGCCGTTGGCCAGTGATTCCAGGTTATAGCCGCCCTCTAAAACAAACACTAAACGGCCCTCGCAGTGTTGTTCAGCTAGCTGTTGTAAGAACCCCGTCAGGGCACCAAAGCCCTCATAAGAAACGTTGAGCGCTAAATCATGCCAATGTGGGTCAAAGCCTGCTGAGACTAAAATAATATCCGGCTTAAACCAATGGGCAGCAGGCGCCAAAATGTCACGAAACGCCTTGAGATACGCCTCATCGCCGGCGCCAGCGGGGAGTGGGACATTGATGGTAGTTCCTTCACCCAAACCCGCGCCGACTTCTTCTAAATGACCTGAGCCTGGGTAGAAAGGTGCGGCGCGGTGTATGTCAAAAAACATCACGTCGGGGTCGGCCCAAAAGATATCCTGTGTGCCGTTACCGTGGTGTGCGTCCCAATCAATAATTAGTACTCTTTCGCAGCCTAAGGCGCTGCGCGCATGGGCGGCAGCTACTGCAACATTGTTGAATAAGCAAAACCCACGGGCGCGAACGGGTTCCGCATGATGGCCAGGCGGCCTAATAAGTGCAAACGCACTTTGGGTGCGTTTATCCATGACGGCTTCTACGGCGGCAATAGCCGTGCCTGCGGCGACTTCTGCCGCGTCAATGCTACCTGGTGACACCGCTGTGGTATCCACATCCAACCATGCATTTTTTCCGCGCAGGCTAAAGATGTCGCTGAGATAAGAGGTGGTGTGTACACGGGCTAACTGATCGTGTGTCGCGGCCTTGCCTCCTTCAATCTGCAGACCATCAATCGGTGCTTTCTCAAGCAGTTGTTGGATTGCTTGTAACCGACCAGGGTGCTCGGGGTATTTCCACGGAATAGGTAGCCCTGCCAACAAGTGTCGAATGCGTTTATCAATTCGCTCGGGTAAAAAATCCGCGTCGATATTAGGCTCGTGGTCAAGTACGCGATCGTCATAAAAAGCGATGACTTTATGCATAATGGCTACCTGAAATACATGCGTTGGGTTATGGCAAGGCGACGGGTGGAGTGGGCAGGTGCCTCTATGGAATACCGGCGCGACATGCTTCTTTATAGTAAGGCAGGCTTAACAGCGTTATACAATTTGATTTTTCACGACTACTCACATCAGATGATGCCTGCTTCCAGGCTAGCGGCTATGGACAGCCCTAGCTCCTCACATTGGTCGATGAACCCTGTTTGGAAATCACCCCTGCAGATAAGTGGGTCTTGCACCAATCTCCAGCGCAATCCCTTGGTGATACACTCAATTGCTCGGCGAGTGCCGGTTCCGTCGTGGCCAGCTCGAATATAAAAGGCAAAAGGCAGTCCCTCGTTTTTATCCAGGCATGGGTAATAGCACCGGTCGAAGACATCCTTCATCAGGCCTGCCATATATCCTAAATTTTCAGTCGTCCCCAAAATGATGGCATCGGCGGCGTTAATGTCTTCGGGGTGTGTTTCGAGTGGGGGGAGAGAGAACACTTCCACATTCTCTATGTCGGGGTGAGAAGCGCCATTGATAACGGCTTCGAGCATTTTTTGAGTGTTCTTAGAAGGTGCGTGAGCAATGATGAGTAGACGTTTCATGAAAAAGCCTGCTGAGTTGCGTCGCCTAGAGGAAGTGCCACACTATTAAGTACAGCCTTAACGAGAGCCTATATGTCTGATAACACCCCAATCAACGTCTTTTACGATGCGGTTTGCCCTGGCTGCCGCAAAGATCGTCGTCGTTTTGAGCGTTGGGCTGGCAGGCATGGTCATTCCATTGTGTGGTGCGATGTCACTGAGCATCAGCAGCTATTACGAGACAAAGGAGTGGCGCCAGAAGCCGCTTTACGCTCGCTGCATATCGAAAAAGTCGATGGCACTGTTATCGAAGGCATTGATGCCTATCGTGTGTTGATAGCGCGTATTCCATTTCTGGCGCCTATTGCATGGCTGATTGGCCTGCCAGGCATTAAAAACGCGTTACGCTGGTATTATGACCGTTGGGTAAAGCAACGTCTTAAGCGGGAAGGGCGTTGGTCTGAATAGATGTGGACATCGATATAGGGAATTTATCATGAAGCAACGAGCTCCTTGGCTACTGTGGGCAGGCGCAATGGGTGTCATATTAGCTGGATGCGCCGGTCAGCCAACCGCCTCTCAAACACCGGATACCACCGCTCAAGCGGTGTCGCCTAGCATGGCTCAGGTATCCCCAGGAGCGCAGTCTGGTAACGTTACTAACCGCCAGGTAACCGACTGGGTGCCGCCACTGTTAACTAGCCCAGAAGAGAAGGCGGCCTACTATGTTAGCCGATTAGCAGACAGGCGTTTTGTTTCGCAATATGGAGGGCAAGACAATCCGCGCGTTTGGTATATTGCGGCAGAGCGGCTAGGCGAAATTGGCTTGCCCGCCGTCCCTTTGCTGTTTGCGCGTCTAAATACGACCGATGACTATGAGTTGATGTTAGCCCTGTATGCCCTTCAGCTGGCCACTCAAGATCCGCTTTTAATGGCGAGAACGCGAGGTGACTATATACAGTTGCCCACAGTGTTAGATTCGGCTGCGAATGCAGGCAATGTAAGCATTGCAAATGAGTGGTGGCAGCGGCATTCCGCTAAACTGAATTAATGTTGACTTCTTATCGCTATTCGACAAGGCTAAAAATGTTTTTTTGTTTTGTCCCTATAGGAGAGCAGCATGGCATTTGCACTATCCTCTATGCATGTGACTAGCAGCGCGTTTCTCAACCATCAATCTATTCCTACTAAGCACACCGGCGAAGGCGAAGATGTTTCGCCTGCCTTAACCTGGGAAGGTGTGCCAAAAGGCACCAAGGGATTTGCAGTAATTTGTCACGACCCTGATGCACCATTGGTAAAAGAAGGAAGTTACGGGTTTGTCCACTGGGTGCTCTATAACCTTCCTGGTGATATTCAGGAGCTGGCTGAAAAGACGCCGTTAGGTACGACGGGAGTAAATGACAAAGGAAGTAATGGTTATTGTGGACCGATGCCGCCAGAAGGACATGGCAACCATCTTTACTATTTTTGGGTGTTAGCGTTGGATCATCAAACCTCACTACCTGAAGGGTTAACGCTTCAAGAGTTGCTCAATGAAGTTGAGCCACACCTGCTGGGTATGAACCGACTAGTAGGCATCTATCAGCGTGGTTAAGACACCAATTCTGGACATTTTGCAGAACCCGTGTAGGCTCCATCGCTTTCTAAATCCTGTGAATTAGATTGATGTGATGGAGCCTGTTATGAGTGATCTACCCAATTGTCCTGCCTGTGCCTCTGAATTTACCTACGATGATGGTATCCAGTATGTCTGCCCGGAATGCGGCAACGAATGGTCAAAAGTAGCAGAAGAGGGCGCTGAAGAGGCTGGCTCTGGTATTCGTGATGCTAACGGTAATATGCTGGCTGACGGCGATAGCGTTACCGTCATAAAAGACCTCAAAGTCAAAGGCAGCTCATTGGTGGTTAAAGTAGGCACCAAAGTTAAAAATATCCGTTTAGTGGATGGCGATCACGATATTGATTGTAAAATCGACGGTATTGGTCCCATGAAGCTTAAATCGGAGTTTGTCAAAAAAGCATAGCGATTCAAAGAAATAGCGCACCTTCACCACAATGTACTGCTCTGTCTATGTCTAGTCCCAAAAGCCTGCGAAATTCTCGCAGGCTTTTTTCGTTAAGCACTTTGAGAGTTTTGTTGATAGTTTTTTCAAATGATAATGATTGTTGTTTTTGATGCTATCAGAGCCGAACGTGCTGTTATTTTGCATAAATTGATAACGATTTTGCTCTAGGGCTTCACATCAAATTTATACAGGACTAAAATGGTACCAATTAACGGGTAAGCCAACTGTAACGGCGAACGGGAGTCAACATGCTCAAGCTTTCTCGGCTGACAGATTATGCCGCTGTAGTGATGGCGCAAATTGCTCGCCATCCACAGGCGTCACATGCGGCGGCTGATTTGGCTGAAGCGGTGCAGCTGCCTCACCCCACTGTCAGTAAGACGCTGAAGATGCTGGTAAAAGCTGGGCTTCTGGAGTCGCAGCGTGGTGTTCAGGGTGGTTATCGCTTGGCGCGACCGGCATCACACATTACCGCAGCCGATATTATTGCTGCTATTGAGGGGCCAGTAGCGATGACTGAATGCAGCCAAGCTGAAGGCGAGTGTGATTTAGCAGCTACTTGCGGTGTCGCGGACAACTGGCAGCGCGTATCGCTGGCGATTCGCACGCTACTTGAAAGCGTCACGCTGGCCCATTTGGCCGACACGACCCCTATCAAATTACCCGTACAGTTACCGATTCAAAGCATCAGCCTGGCATCAGCTTAGGCAGTGCTATCCCTATTGACGGCGAGCTAACCTCGCCACCCAACTGCCCGGAGGGTATCACCATGGCAAGCGAAGAAATGGAACAGTTGGTTCGTCGCGAATATAAAGATGGTTTTGTAACCGATATAGAAAGCGACACCCTGCCACCTGGCTTGGATGAAAACACCATCGCCTTTATCTCTAATAAGAAAGGTGAGCCGGAATGGATGCTGGAGTGGCGCCTAGATGCCTATCGTCAGTGGTTGAAAATGAAAGAGCCGTCCTGGGCGCATCTTGATTATCCGCCAATTGATTATCAATCAATCTCTTATTTCAGTGCGCCAAAGCGCCCTGAAGATCGCCCTCAGAGTCTGGATGAAGTTGATCCTAAGCTTCTCGAAACATATGAAAAGCTTGGTATTCCTTTGCATGAGCGTGCAGCGCTTGCAGGCGTGGCGGTTGATGCCGTATTTGACTCAGTATCGGTGACGACCACCTTTAAAAAGGAGCTGGGCGAAGCAGGCGTTATTTTCTGCTCGATTTCTGAAGCAATCCGCGATTATCCAGAACTCATCAAGCAGTATTTAGGTACCGTCGTTCCCGTTGCTGACAACTATTTCGCCGCGTTGAACTCGGCAGTATTCACTGATGGTTCATTTGTATTTGTTCCTGAGGGCGTGACTTGCCCAATGGAGCTATCGACCTATTTCCGTATTAACGCGGCTAACACAGGTCAGTTCGAGCGTACCTTGATTATCTGTGAGAGCCGTGCCCAGGTGTCTTATTTGGAAGGTTGTACGGCGCCAATGCGTGATGAAAATCAGCTTCACGCAGCAGTCGTAGAACTCGTTGCCCTGGACGACGCCTACATTAAGTACTCCACCGTGCAGAACTGGTATCCCGGTGATGAAAACGGTAAAGGCGGTATTTACAACTTCGTTACCAAGCGTGGCGACTGTCGTGGTGATCGTTCACGCATTAGCTGGACTCAGGTAGAAACCGGCTCAGCGATTACCTGGAAATACCCTTCCTGTGTACTGCGTGGCAAAGACAGCATCGGGGAGTTCTACTCCGTGGCGGTTACCAACGGCCGTCAGCAGGCCGACACCGGTACCAAAATGATCCACATTGGTGAAGGTACTCGCTCCTATATTGTTTCCAAAGGCATTTCAGCGGGTAAGAGCGATCAATCCTACCGTGGTCTGGTTAAAATTGGCCCCCGTGCCAAAGGGGCGCGTAATTTTACCCAGTGTGACTCGTTGCTAATTGGCGATAAGTGCGGTGCGCACACGTTCCCCTACCAAGAAATCGGTAACAGCACCGCCACGATTGAGCATGAAGCCACCACGTCTAAGATCGGTGAAGATCAGCTGTTCTACTGCCAAAGCCGCGGGATTTCTGAAGAAGATGCGGTCAGCATGATTGTTAACGGCTTCTGTAAAGACGTTTTCCAAGAGCTGCCGATGGAGTTCGCGGTAGAAGCCGAAGCGCTTCTGAGCGTGACGTTGGAAGGGGCGGTGGGCTAATAGCTCCGACACTTTACAATTTATCTTATTGGCGTCGCGCCAGCGATTCGCAAGCATTTAAAAGGTTATCACTATGTTGCAAGTTAACGATTTACACGTCACCGTCGACGGCAAAGAAATTTTGAAAGGCTTAACGCTTACCATCAAAGCAGGTGAAGTGCATGCCATCATGGGCCCCAACGGCGCGGGTAAATCTACCTTGTCGGCCGTTATCGCCGGTAAAGATGGTTACGAGGTGACCCAAGGCAGCATTACCTTTGAAGGCCAGGACGTTCTCGAAATGGAAATCGAAGAGCGCGCCCAAGCAGGCCTGCTACTTGGCTTCCAGTACCCGGTGGAAATCCCTGGGGTCAAAAATATCTACTTGCTGAAGGCCGCCCTCAATGCCCAGCGTGTAGCGCGCGGTGAAGCAGAAATGCCCGCCCCTGAGTTTATGAAGCTGGTAAAAGAGAAGTTGGGCTTTATGAAGATGGATGCCAGCTTCCTGCAGCGTGCTGTCAATGAAGGTTTTTCGGGCGGTGAGAAAAAGCGTAACGAAATTCTTCAGATGCTGGTGCTTCAGCCTAAGCTTGCCATGCTCGATGAAATTGATTCCGGCCTTGATATTGATGCCATGAAAGTTGTCTCAGATGGCGTTAATAGCCTGCGCGCTGAAGATCGCGCCATTTTACTGGTCACTCACTATCAGCGCCTGCTGGACTACATCGTGCCGGATAAGGTGCACGTTTTAGTTGATGGCCGCATTGTGAAGAGCGGCGACGCTGAGCTTGCTAAAGAGCTGGAAGCCAACGGCTATGAAGGCATTGAGGAGTCTGCGGCATGAGCGATACGCAAACGTTTTTGGACACGCTAACAGCGCGTAGCCAACAGCGCGGTGCGGAACCCACCTGGATTGCGGCTCGCCGCCAAGCGGGAGCTGCACGCTTTGAAGCCATGGGGTTTCCTACTCGCCGCGATGAAGAGTGGAAATACACCGACGTACGTACGATTGCCCAGGGAAACTTTGCGCTGGCTGAAAATGCGGACTTTTCTCAGGCGCAAGCGGCCGCACTTACATTGCCGTTGGATGCGTATCGGCTAACGTTTGTAGATGGTGTATTCTCTGCAGCACTCTCGGACTTAGAAGCACTGCCAAGTAGCGTTCAGGTGATGCCGCTCTCTAAGGCGCTGGCTGATAACCACGAAGCTGTGGGTGGGCCACTGGGGCGCCTGACGGGGGTTGATTTCTCCCCGTTCGCAGCGCTGAACACCGCGTTTATGGAAGAGGGTGCTGTGGTGCGCATCGCGCCGGGTACCGTTGTGGAAAAACCCATTCTACTGCAGTTTATGTCTCGTGCAGGCACGCCAGTGATGTGCCATCCGCGCATCTTGGTAGAAGCAGCAGGGCGCAGCGAAGCGACGTTGATTGAGCACTATGTCGGTGAAACCGAGGCGGCTAACTTTACCAACGTGGTTGCCGAGCTGATGCTTGATCGCGGAGCGATCTTGAATCACTACAAACTGCAAGAAGCGCCCTTGGGCGACATGCATGTCGCCAGTATTCATGTTGAACAGAGCCGAGATAGCCGCTATAGCTCCTACAATCTGAATTTGGGTGGTGCGCTGGTGCGCAACGACCTTATTAGTGACCTGAACGGCCAAGGAGCGGAAACCAATTTCTATGGCTTGTTCTTCGGCCAGGGGCGCCAGCATATAGATAACCACACCAAGGTTAATCACAATGCGCCGCTGACGTTCTCAAATGAGAATTACAAAGGCATTTTGGATGACCGCGCTCATGGCGTCTTTAACGGCAAAGTGTACGTTAAGCGCGATAGTCAGAAGATCGAAGGTTTTCAAAGTAACCAAAACTTATTGCTTTCCGATCGCGCGCGTATCGATGCCAAGCCTGAGCTCGAAATTTATGCTGATGACGTGAAGTGCTCTCATGGCACCACCACGGGACAGTTGGATGAAGATGCGATCTACGCGTTACGTACCCGCGGTATCGACAAAGCGACCGCGCGTGGCCTGTTAACGCTTGCATTTGCTGGTGAGGTGCTTGAGCAGGTAGCGCTTGATGTGATTGCCGAACGGGTAGAGTTGGCGGTGGCGGGCAAGCTGCCGGAACGTTTCAACCTCGCTGGATTGGTAGAAGCGGCGGCTGCGCTTAACGACTAACGCACTCAACGATTAGGCCAAGGAGTCATCGATGCCCCATAGCGTGATTGAGAAACCCACCGTGCTCGCACCCACAACGTTTAACGTCGAGGCGCTGCGCAACGATTTCCCGATACTAAAACGGGAAGTGCACGGGAAGCCGTTGGTATATTTAGATAATGCCGCGACAAGCCAGACGCCCCAACAGGTTATTGACGTGTTCAGCGACTATTATTCGCGCTATAACGCCAATATCCACCGGGGCCTGCACACGTTGTCAGATGAAGCGACAGCAGCGTTTGAAGCCACACGGCATCGCGTTAAGGCGTTTCTCAATGCGGAAGATGCGCGTCAGATTATCTTTACGCGGGGCACAACTGAAGCGATTAATTTGGTGGTTCAAAGCTGGGGACGCCAACAGCTTGCTGCTGGCGATGAAGTGCTAATTTCAATGCTGGAGCACCACTCCAACATTGTGCCTTGGCAGCTGTTGGCGGCTGAAATTGGCTTTACCATCAAGGTCATTCCCGTTGAGGCCAATGGGGCGCTAGATATGACGGCGTATCGCGCGCTGCTCAGCGAGCGCACTAAACTGGTGGCGGTTAATCATGTCTCTAATGCGCTGGGCACTATTAACCCAGTAAAAGAGATGGCAACGCTTGCCCATCAGCACGGTGCGCTTATTCTGGTGGATGGCGCCCAGGCAACACCGCACCAGCAGGTTGACGTTCAGGAGATCGATGCTGATTTCTATGCGTTCTCTGGGCATAAAATTTATGGCCCTACTGGTGTTGGTGTGCTTTACGGTAAGCAGGCCTTATTAGAAGCGATGCCGCCTTGGCAGGGTGGTGGCGAGATGATTAAAACGGTCTCTTTTGACGTCGGTACCACCTTTGCGGAACTTCCCCATAAATTCGAGGCTGGCACTCCTGCCATTGCTGAGGTGATTGCTCTGGGCCGCGCTATTGAGTGGCTAGAGGGTGTTGGTGTAGAGGCAATCGGTGCTTGGGAAGCCGTACTGCTGGAACATGCCACCGCAGCGGTGAGTCAGATAGATGGCCTGCGCATTCTCGGCACTGCGCCGCATAAAGCCGGGGTGCTGTCGTTTGTGGTCGATGGTGCTCATTCTCAGGACATCGGGCTGCTGATTGATCAGCTAGGCGTAGCTATTCGTACCGGGCATCACTGCGCGCAACCGCTGTTACATCATTTTGGCGTAGATGCCACGTGTCGTGCATCATTTGCGGCGTATAATACGCTGGAAGAGATAGATACGTTCGTTGCGGCGCTCAACCGTGTGATTGGCATGGTACGTTAAGGGCCGTCATTTAAGGACAGTTATGGATATTGAGCAAGTGGCCAGCCTTGAACGTGGTCAAAAACTGCCGCTTCAGCGTGATGTCGACGCCATTGCAATTCCGTTTGGAAAGACGGAGACACTGGCCGAAGATAGCGTTGTCAGCGTGATGCAAGCGAAGGGAAGCTCGGTAAGTGTTGGCTTTGAAGGTCGGCTTTTCCTTATTGAAGGGCGTAATTTAGATGCATTAGGGCTCGAACCATTGCCGCGCCCAACATTGCCCGAAAGTGCCAGCGATGCAGAGATTGAGCAGTTTGTTTGGGAGCAGTTGCGCACCTGTTTTGATCCCGAAATACCGGTTAATATTGTTGATCTAGGACTGGTCTATGGTTGCCGTCTTGAGCGCTTGATCAGTGGCGAGCGAATGGTCACTATTCGTATGACGCTGACAGCACCAGGCTGTGGAATGGGCGATGTCATTGCAGCGGATGCGCGTAATAAAATTCTAGGCGCACCTCAGATCAACAAGGTACATACTGACATTGTCTTCAGCCCGCCCTGGAGCCGTGACATGATGAGCGACGAAGCCAAGCTTGAGCTCGGCATGTTTTAACCCCTGCTGGGGAGCTGGATGCGCAGCCTGCTATTACGTTACATAAAGCGTTTTTTAATGTCGCTTGGAGCATTGATGCTGCTGGCGACATTGCTGTTTATAGTTGGTAATTTTTGGGTGGTTGCCAGTACGGCGCGCTATATTGATGACAGTTTTGCCGAGTGTCGCCCTACTGATGTGGCGATCGTCTTTGGCACCTCTAACTGGACCCGCAGCGGCTTTCGAAACCCTCACTTTCACGCCCGTATGCGTACCTCTGCGCGTCTGATTGCTGATAAGCGGGTTCGCCATCTACTAATCTCTGGGGATAATCGCACACAGGCCTATAACGAACCTCGCGCCATGTGGCGTGATCTTTATCGGCGCGGTGTGCCAGCAGAGCAACTCACCATGGATTTTGCTGGATTCAGCACTTACGACACACTTGTGCGAGCCAGAGATGTCTTTCAGCTAGATAAGGCGTTGCTGGTTACTCAGAGTTGGCATCTTCCCCGCGCGGTTTTTATTGGTCGCGCATTAGGAATGGAGGTGACTGGCTGTGTAGCGGAAGAGGAGTCTGCTGCTGGTGAGTGGCGTTTGAGAATTCGCGAATGGGTTGCGCGGGTTGCTACTTTGGGTGATCTATATATCTGGGGAAGAGAGCCGTACTTTTTAGGCTCTCCAGAACCTATCGAATTAAAAGATGCTAATAGCAATTTTAGCGAAGCATCTCGTCCATCTTTTAACCTTGATGCTTACTATTACACTGCGAGATTGGTGCAGCCGCCACAAGAGTAGGCGGCGGGTAGTCGATAGATCAGCGGTGCGTTTTGCGCTTTTGTAAGCTATATAATTCGCGTATTAACTTACGGCAACCTTGCATGCATTCTTCCACCACAGGCTCGATGGGATCGGGCAGGGGGTGGGTGAACAGCGTTGAAAGGGCCTGCATCAGTACACGCTCTTGTTCCAACAGCTCATTGATTAATACCTGACTATCATTGCCCACAAAGCTTTTTAAACGGCTCCATAGCCATAAAAAGTCGTCACGCTCTACGTCAGCATCCCGGGGCAGCATTTTTAAGTGCGCACGGGCTAACTCTTGAAGTTTACGCATCTGTTTTAACCGCTCTGTGTAGTGCGGTTTCAGTGCGTCACGCAGCGTGGGTCGCAGGCGTTCAATATTGTCCTGGAAATAATCAATGCTATCGGCCAGCGCTTCCAGCACGCTGTCCATCGCCACTTGGCGATTGTCGAGAAACATGAGCGTCTACCTCCTTCGGTGACGCAGATTGTGGGGGTGGCAGCGCTAATTTGCCACCCCTAAAGCGGATTATTTTTGCATTCAGCCTTAGCCTTTAGGCTTGGGTGGTGCTTTACGCACTGGCATGGCATTTTTTTCGATATGTTCGATGATCATACCAGCAATATCTTTACCGGTTGCATTCTCAATACCTTGTAACCCAGGCGATGAGTTTACCTCCATAATCACCGGCCCATGGTTAGAGCGCAGTAAGTCGACACCTGCAACGCGGAGCCCCATGGCTTTTGCCGCTCGAATAGCAGTTGAGCGCTCTTCCGGTGTAATTCGAATGACGCTGGCGGTGCCACCACGGTGCAAGTTCGAGCGAAACTCTCCTTCGGCAGCCTGACGCTTCATGGAGGCGACCACTTTATCGCCAATCACCAGGCAGCGTATATCAGCACCACGAGCTTCTTTTATGTACTCCTGCACCATAATATTGGTCTTCATGCCCATAAAGGCTTGAATAACCGACTCAGCTGCTTGGTTAGTTTCGGCAAGTACAACACCGATACCTTGTGTACCTTCCAGCAGCTTGATCACTAACGGTGCTCCTTTGACCATGGTGATAAGGTCAGGAATATCGTCAGGAGAGTGGGCGAAACCCGTGATTGGCAAGCCCAGTCCTTTCCGAGAGAGAAGCTGTAACGAGCGCAGCTTATCCCGCGAACGAGTGATGGCAACAGAGTCGTTTATGACGTAGGTGCCCATCATTTCAAATTGACGCAGTACGGCGCAGCCATAAAATGTAACCGATGCCCCAATACGTGGGATGACAGCATCGAAGGGCTCAATTTCAGCGCCCTTGTAATGAATCGACGGATGGTGGGAGGCGATGCTCATATAGCAGCGCAGCGTGTCTACCACGCGAGCGGTGTGCCCACGCTGCTCGGCGGCCTCAATAAGGCGACGAGTAGAGTATAGATTGCGATTGCGCGAAAGCAGGGCAATATGCATGCAGGGCTCCGGGGCCAAAAAAAGTGGCTAATAAGTTAGTTTAAGGCTCGCCGTGCAAAAATGCAGCTCCAGGCGCTATAAGCAAGCGCCGCATAGCGCGGCGCCCAAGCAGCATGGGGTGGCGCATATTGCTACGGTCAGTCAGGGTTAGTTCAACCGGAAAATTAAGTTCACCCAATTGCATCGGGGTGCGAATAACATAGCGCCACTCACTGTGCCCATTAGAACTGGTAACGCGCCGCCTGTCGTGCAAATGGAGCTGATAGCGGTGAGCAGGCGTTTGTGGGCCGCCACTGTGGGTAATAAAACTGACCCACAGTTGCCCATCTTCATCTTCATGGGTGTCAATCTCTTCTGCATGCAAAGCAGAGGTGCGCGCGCCAGTATCGGCTTTGCAGCAAAGGTGAAGCCCTAATTCAGGTAACGTCACCATTTCACGGCGGCCGATGACTGCTTTGGCCTGATAGGGTAATTCCTTCACGGCTTACTCCTGGCAAATATATCCATACAATGAAACAAGCAAAATAGCGAAACAAATCAATTAATCGCTAAGCGTTGCACGAAAGAGGGCTTACTTTCTAGCTTGGGACATTATTGCACTTAGTCGCTGCTGTATAGCAGAGCCTGGCGGTGCGTCACGTAGTGTCAGCATAACGGGTAGGCGAAGTCTGGGAATCAGTGCAAGGTCACGTACCACCGCATTAAAATTGGTACGTTTGTCTTCTGCCAAACGCTGTAGAAAAAGCGGCAAACGATCAGCGTCTTCTAACAGTAACCACCCGCGGCCCGCGATGGCGGCGACAATGTCTGGGCCGCAAGCAGCAGGGTCATCTAATAGGCTTGAATACCATTCACCAACACTCGCTGACGGTGTGCTGCCCACGGCGCGAACACAGGCGCACAGGGTTTCCATATCGGCATCGCTGGCTGCCTGTTCACCTCGCGCCCGCAGTGCACTTACCAGTGGCTCTGCAAGCGGCCTATGCTCCAGGCAATAGCACAGCGAGTGAGCGACATTAGTAGGCAAGTGGGGCAGACGTAGCGCTAGCGCTTCTGATGTCTGTAGATCAAGGCGCACCACGTAATCAGCGATGCCCTGTAATCCCAAAGCTTGCCAGTCAATAGTCTGCTGACCGCTAAGATATGCTTCTACAGGCTCTAGGTGTTGACTAGCGGCTAGCCTTAATGCATGGGTGGCTTGAGCATTAAGCATTGCCTGAAAGGTAACATCAGGCGAAAAAGCGAGCGGATTATCCTTCATTAGATGATCCACGTCTGCAGTTTCTGTCTGTCCCAGCGGTTTATTTTCCACTTGCGCAACATTTCGCCCAAGGGTTTCGAGCAAGCGATTAATAAAACCGTCCCGCTGAGCGGGCGAGAGCATGCCCTGTTCGTCTAGCGGCAGCGCTAAAAACCAAATGGCTGGTTCAGGCATGTCACCCATACGAAATACTACGCCAAGTCGTGCCTGTTGCTGCCAGGGCTCTGGCCAAGCAATTTCACCACTTTCGAATGTACGCAGCGTTTCTCGTGGGCAAGCTGTCACCCGCCGCCCCATATGGTAAAGGGAAACGTCTGCGCCGCTACGTGTAAAAAACTCATCAAGTGTCTGGATTGGTTGCATGACATCCTTCCGCATTTCAAGCCTGCACTCTACCTTGCTGATGTGCCACTGTCAGCCGCAAACGCTGATTAATCCGTGCTTTATTGTCAAAGTGGTTAAAAATTGCACAACATGGTGTAACCCGCATGAGAGTAACAGTAGCGACATCTTTCCATAGTTTATCCACAGCCTCTTGCAGGTTTTCTGTGAATCTGTGAATAACGCACAAATACCGCTAGGCGGTTGGCAACTTACCCACTGTGCTGGGATAATAGTGGCTTACTGATCTAAATGAAAAAGGTGTGTATGAGCGTCCATCAACAGCTTCAAACCGCGCTTCTTGAGCTTGAAGCCACTATGAAGGCCGCTAACTTATGGCGTATGCCAACGCCTGAGGTTTCTGCATTTGATAGCCAGCAACCCTTCTGTATCGACACTATGTCGCTGCCCCAGTGGATTCGTTTTGTCTTTATCGCTCGACTAAATGCACTGATTGATGCCCAGGCCGCTATGCCTGCCAAGTGCGATGTAGCACCGGCAGTGGCTGCTTACCTAATGCAGGAAAAGGTTCGTGCTAGTGACCAGCTATTGGTCGTTCGAGCCGTCGAAAGGATTGATCAGCTTGTTTCTGATAACTAGATCACGATAATGCCCTGCCGTTCCTAGCATGATGATAGCTTCAGCAAAGACAATGCCCAGCACCGCAAGCAGCGGTACTGGGCATTTTTCATGTGATTACACGGCCTGCAAGCCGTTTTCACAGGGGGAGTGGTATTAGAAGCGGTAGCTTAAGCCTGCCATAACCACCATGGGATCAATCTCCACCGTGCCGGCAGCAGCACCGTTAACGGTCGCGTCAGTATCGATATCGATGTACCACGCTGCTGCGTTAAGTGCCCAGTTCTCATCAATAAGCAAATCGATACCCACTTGGGCAGCGGCGCCCCAAGAGTCGTCCAGCTCCAACTCTCCAATAGCGAGCTCTTCATCAGAGAAAATGGTGTAGTTAATACCTGCGCCGACATAAGGCTGTACGCGCGCCTCAGTGCCACCTAATGGGTAGTACTGGAGCGTCAGCGTGGGGGGAAGGTGTTTGGTAGAGGCGAGATTGTCACCGTTCAGCGCAATGTCGTGCTTAAACGGGAGGGCCGCCAATAACTCGATGCCCATCTTGTCATGAAAGCGATAGCCTAAAGTAAACGCGAAATCGGTTTTATCCTGAACATCAACCGCGAACGCGCCGCCAGCTAATGAACCGTTGTCGTTTTTCGGTTCAACTTTTGCAACACCTACACGAGTGAAGAAATCACCAGCGCCGTAAGCTAGAACTTGGCTGCTTGCCATCAATGTGGCTGCTGCAAGTCCAGTGGCAAGCAGTGTTGAAAGAGAGTTATGGCGCATAGCATCGCTCCTGACCATTAATGTGAGTCTTTACAGTGAGTGGTTAACGTGAACCGTCGTTCG
The DNA here is from genome assembly GCF_923868895.1 of Halomonas sp. TD01. GTDB lineage: Bacteria > Pseudomonadota > Gammaproteobacteria > Pseudomonadales > Halomonadaceae > Vreelandella. Next base: position 3,925,976 of record NZ_OV350343.1, on the reverse strand, counting down.
ATATGATTGCGAACCGTGTAGAGAGTGTATCGGGTAGAAGAGGGTAGGTTATTGACCTGGGGCAAAGAGTGGAGCCCGTCGTTAATTAATGGGCTTATAAAAGAGGCTATCTGAACTGAAAAAGACCTTCCCGCGGAACGGGAAGGTCTTAATGATCAACTGATTCTTTGACTAGTTCAATTCACGCATTCATGTTGAGTGCGAGATTGACGCTCGTCTAGCGATCAATATGCTGATATTCACCAGAATCGGTAGTCATGTTGCTCACCACTAGGATGGCAATGAAGGACGCGATGAAGCCAGGAATGATCTCGTACACACCAGGGCCACCCATGAACTCACCGTTCCAGCCCAGTGAGATCCAGATCATAACGGTAAGAGCACCTACCACCATGCCTGCGATCGCACCATTGCCATTCGTACGTGGCCACATTAGCGACAGAATGATCAACGGCCCAAACGCCGCACCGAAGCCTGCCCAAGCATTACTGACCAGCCCCAGTACCTGAGAATTTTCGTCAGATGCAATGACAGCGGCCACAATGCCCACCAGGACCACGCAGACACGGCCTACGGCGACACACTGCACCTCAGTTGCGTTTTTGTGTAGGAACAGACGATAGAAATCTTCAGTCAGTGATGAAGATGCCACTAGAAGCTGGCTGGAAACGGTACTCATAACCGCAGCCAGTAGCGCCGCGTAGAGGAAGCCGGTAATCAACGGATGGAACAGCAGATTCGCCAGGATAATAAATATTGTTTCCGGGTCCTGGACATCTAGGCCATTGCGGATTGCATAGGCCCGACCAAAGATACCCAGAGAAACGGCACCAATCAGGGAGATAAGCATCCAGCCCATACCAATGTTGCGGGCAATAGGTACATCCTTGAGCGTCCGAATAGCCATGAAGCGCACGATAATGTGCGGCTGTCCGAAATAACCCAGACCCCAGGTAACCGCAGAAAGCCACCCGATAAAGGTTAGCCCCGATGTCCAGGATAGCAGGGTAGGGTCGACCTCATTCAGCGTCTGTGAGGCTTGGGAAAAGCCGCCGCCACCTTCACCAAAGAGTACCACCGCTGGCATGATCACCAGTGCCAGCATCATGATGCAGCCTTGCACGAAATCGGTCATGCTCACAGCCAGGAAACCGCCAACAACAGTGTAAATAAGCACCACGCCCAGGGTGATCATGACACCCATGGCGTAGTTGCTCATGTCGCCGAAGTTGTAAATGCCGGAAAACGCACTTTCAAACAACTTACCGCCAGCCACTAAGCCTGATGCCGTGTAGACCGCAAAAAAGATCACGATGACAATAGCGGAGACTGTCCGCAGTGACATTGACCGCGTTGGGAAGCGGTTTGCCAGGAAAGCCGGAATGGTAATCGCATTGCCATAGTGAACGGTCTGTTCACGCAGGCGCGGAGCAACCAGAATCCAGTTGAATAACGCCCCTACAAGCAAGCCAATGCCGATCCAGGCTGACCCCAAGCCAGATACAAACATTGCGCCGGGTAAACCTAGCAGCAACCATCCGCTCATATCCGAAGCACCCGCCGATAGGGCTGCCACTTTCGGGCTGAGGGTACGGCCACCCAGCATGTAATCTTCGGATGAAGAGGTAGATTTGCGCATCGCATAAATACCAATGCCGACCATGAGCGCAAAGTACGCAATGAGACTGATCCAAACACCTATAGCCATGTAACTTCTCCAATTATTCAGGACGGAGCAAGCTCCGACAGGTTAGCGCGCTTTCCGTTAAGGAGACGCCAGTGCTGGCCGTCTCCCTAGAGCTCGTTGCTTATCTACGTTCAGTGGCGCAATGAGCCGTCGATAAAGCTAGCGGGCCTATTCGGCCGTTGCCAACAGACTGGCGTTGCCGCCCGCTGCGGTCGTATCGATGCACAGATGGCGTTCCACCACATAGCGGTCTGGTGAAATAGTCTGGGTCTCGAGCGGTACGATGGCACCGTCGCGCTTGGCGAGTGCAAGCCGCAGTTCATAGGTCCAGTCACTTTTGCCTGCCGCGGCTACCGCTGCAATATCTTTAACTTCGCTCAGCGTCTCGGCTGTGATGCTTCCATCGAGTCCAACCACCGGCGCTCCAGCATCGATCAGCGGCTGAACGGCTTGAACTGCACCTGGCGCGATCACGATTGCCGAGCAGCCCGCGCCAAGCGCCTGTACTGCTTGGGCAGCGGCGATATCCAGCGTTGGCCCAAGGCAGAGAACCGCTCCCTTCGGATACATCGCCAAGCGGTTGCTTTCCCCTGTGGGGCCAGGAAGTGTCTGCGGCGTCATGTCGAGGGCCGCTGTCTCATTTAGCGCTCTGCGGACCACACCTCCTTTACCGGAAAGCGACTTGCGTAGCACCTCGACCCGGTTGGGTCGCGCTGCCCAGTTACGCGCATCCAGCCCGTCTAGGGCTGATTGGAGATCACCGAGTGACACGGTTTTTCCCTCAGGCTTTTCGTGGCGTTCGGCAGCGGAAGTGCGGCGGAAGCGAGTGACATAGAGCGGGCCACCGGCCTTGGGGCCGGTGCCGGAGAGGCCTTCGCCACCGAACGGCTGAGAGCCGACAATGGCACCGATCTGGTTACGGTTAACATAAACATTGCCGACATGGATACGCTCGACGATCTGCTGCACGCGGTCGTCGATACGGGTATGCAGGCCGAAGGTCAGCCCATAACCCTTGCCGTTGATGGAGTCGACTACTTTGTCGATATCTCGCGCTTTGAAGGTGGCCACGTGTAGAACTGGGCCGAAGATTTCGCGCTCGAGATCTTCAATGCCCCCGACCTCAATCACCGCCGGGGTGACAAATGTGCCAGTTTCCGGCGCGGATAGCTTCTTCAGCACTTTGCCGGCCTTCTCGTGTACCGCCACATAGTCGCTTATCTCGGCTTGGGCGTCGGCGTCGATCACCGGTGAGACATCAGTGTCAGTATTCCAGGGGTCGCCGATGGTGAGCGAGTCCATTGCGCCATAAAGCATGTTGAGCAATCGGTCGCGAGCCTCTTCCTGCACATACAGCATCCGTAGCGCTGAACAGCGCTGGCCGGCTGATTGGAAGGAGGAAATCAGGATATCGCGCACTGCCTGCTCTGTCAGCGCTGTGGAGTCCACGATCATGGAGTTGAGCCCGCCAGTCTCGGCGATCAAGACGGCATCGGGCCCCGCGTTTTGCGCCAGAGCCTTGTGGATAATCTGTGCCACAGGGGTCGAGCCAGTGAAGCAGACACCAGCAATGCGGGGATCGCTGGTCAGTGGGCCGCCCACTGTCGGTCCGTCGCCAGGCAACAGTTGCAGCGCCGCTTCCGGCAGGCCAGCCTCACGCATCAGCTCGACGGCGCGGGCGGCGATCAGGGGCGTTTGCTCGGCGGGCTTGGCAAGTACCGCGTTGCCAGCCACTAAGGCGGCAGCGATCTGTCCAGTGGTGATGGCCAGCGGAAAGTTCCACGGGCTGATACAGACGAAGATGCCGCGGGCGCTGCCGGGTTCTTCCGCTTCCAGCCGCTCGCCTTCATTGGCGTAGTAACGCAGGAAATCTACTGCTTCGCGTACTTCGGCAATGCCATCGAACATCATCTTGCCGGCTTCGCGGGTGGTGATCACGGTCAGCTCAGCGATGTGTTCTTCGTAAAGATCGGCGGTACGACGCAGCACTTGGGCACGCTCGGCCACGGGACGCGCTGACCACTCGCGAAAACCCTCTTCAGCGGCGTCAAGAGCGGCGGCTACCTCTTCAGGAGTGGCCTCATGTACCTTGCCGATCACGCGCGAGCTGTCGGCGGGGGAGACTGCGTCGCGAGCCGGGCCCTGGGGGGCCGGGTTCCCCGCTAGCATGGGGCCTGCCGTCCAAGTCTTGTCGGCAAAGGCTTCACGCGCATCGAGCAGTGGTAGGACTGAGGCAGGCTCATTGATACGGTAGCCCTTGGAGTTCTTGCGATCGGGCGCGAATAGCTCGCCGGGCTGGCGGATTAACGGACTTGAGATGGTATCGCCAAGCTGCTGGAAACCGTCTACTGGATCCCTTGATACTTCGCTTGGGGGAATCGAACTATCCACCACTTGATTGACGAACGAAGAGTTTGCACCGTTCTCCAGCAGGCGGCGTACCAAGTAGGCTAGCAGGTCGCGGTGCGCGCCAACCGGGGCGTAGATGCGGCAATGCGTGCCTTCCGACTGTTTGACAATGTGGTGCAGCGATTCGCCCATGCCATGCAGGCGCTGAAACTCGTAGCTGTCCTTGTCGTCACCCGCCATGGCGGCTACTGCAGCGCAGGTGTGAGCGTTGTGAGTGGCGAACTGCGGATAGATGCGGTCACGCCGGTCGAGTAGCATCTGGGCGCAGGCCATGTAGCTGACATCTGTATTAACCTTGCGGGTGAAAACCGGGAAGGTTTTTACGCCCATCTCTTGGGACAGCTTGATCTCGGTATCCCAGTAGGCGCCTTTGACCAAGCGCACCATGATCTTACGGTTGAACCGCTCGGCAAGCTCGTAGAGTGTCTCGATTACCGGCGCGGCGCGGCGCCCGTAGGCTTGTACAACGACCCCGAAGCCATCCCATCCATCCAGGCTGGGGTCAGACATCAGTGCCTCGATTACGTCGAGCGACAGGTCTAACCGGTCCTGCTCTTCGGCGTCGATATTGAAACCGATATTGGCTTTGGCCGCTTGCTGCACCAGTTCCAACGCACGTGGTACTAGTTCCGCCATCACCGTGTCGCGGTGGGTGTATTCATAACGCGGATGCAGGGCTGAGAGCTTCACTGAAATGCCGGGGCTCCCACGGACGTCGCCTTTGGCCTGCTTGGCGATCGCGGTGATCGCCTTGGCATAAGCCTCGTGATAGCGGACGGCATCTTCGTCTGTGCGCGCCGCCTCGCCCAGCATGTCGTAGGAGTAGGTGTAGCCTTGCTTCTCAAGTTCGCGGGCATTCTTCATGCCCTCTTCGATGGTCTGACCGAGTACGAATTGACGGCCAAGAATCTTCATCGACTGACCAACGGCCTTACGTACCACCGGCTCGCCCATGCGGCGCACTAGGCCGCGTAGCGCCCGTGTCGGGCCTTTAGGATCTTCTTCCAGCACCTTGCCGGTCAGCAACAGCGCCCAGGTCGAGGCGTTAACCATCGATGAGGATGATTTGCCCAGGTGTGCGCCCCAATCGGACGGCTCGATTTTATCGTGAATCAGGTCGTCGATGGTTTCCGCATCAGGCACGCGTAGCAGAGCTTCTGCAAGGCACATCAGACCGACGCCCTCGGTGGTAGAGAGTCCGTACTCAGCGAGGAACGCCTCCATCATCGAGGGTGATCTTTCCTTGCGCACACGCTCCACGTAGTTGGCACCGACGGCAGCTACCTTGCGGCGATCGTCTTCTGACAGCTTGATACGCTCGATCAGTTCATGCAGCACCGCTGCTTCATCGGCGTCATAGTTGGTGCGGATGCGCGAGCGTAGATCACTCACGTCGCTATGCAAATGAAGATTGGCTTTGTTCATAATGGGTCTCTCCTCGCTAGTCGACACGTAGCGTTGATGTGTCGGCTTAGATGTCGTCTTTCCATGGCCTTGAAAGGCCACTTCCTGGGGTGGCCTTTCGTCATGGGCGATGAATATCGGATGACATAGTGGGTTATATAGTTGATGACAGTGCGTACTGCTTATGAACGATCAATATGCTGATATTCACCAGAATCGGTAGTCATGCTACTCACCACCAGGATGGCAATGAAGGAAGCAATGAAGCCAGGAATGATCTCGTACACGCCAGGGCCTCCCATAAACTCACCGTTCCAACCCAGTGAGATCCAGATCATGACGGTGGCAGCACCCACCACCATGCCTGCGATGGCACCATTGCCATTCGTACGCGACCACATCAGTGACAGAATAATTAGCGGGCCAAACGCCGCGCCGAAGCCAGCCCAGGCGTTACTTACCAGCCCTAGAACCTGAGAGTTTTCGTCAGACGCAATGAGCGCTGCTGCTAAGCCAACCAGTACGACACAGACTCGGCCGACGCGTACACACTCTTTGTCCGTTGCCTCTTTACGCAGGAACAAGCGATAGAAGTCCTCAGTCAGAGATGACGACGACACCAGAAGTTGGCTGGAAATAGTACTCATGATCGCAGCTAAGAGAGCCGCATAGAGAAAACCAGTGATCAGCGGGTGGAACAGCAGCTCCGCCAGGATAATAAAGATCGTTTCCGGATCTTGAACATCCAACCCATTACGGATTGCATAGGCTCGGCCGAATATGCCTAGCGAGACCGCGCCAATCAGAGAGATAAGCATCCAGCCCATGCCAATGTTACGGGCAGTAGGGACTTCCTTCAGCGTCCGGATGGCCATGAAGCGCACAATGATATGCGGCTGTCCGAAATAGCCCAGGCCCCAGGTAACGGCAGAGAGCCAGCCGATAAAGGTCAGCCCTGACGTCCAGGATAGCAATGTGGGATCGACTTCATTCAGGGTCTGTGACGCCTGGGAGAACCCGCCGCCGCCTTCACCAAAGAGCACAACTACCGGCATGATCACCAGTGCCAACATCATGATGCAGCCTTGCACGAAGTCCGTCATGCTCACGGCTAGGAAACCGCCAACAACGGTGTAAATAAGCACTACGCCTAGGGTAATGATGACCCCCATGGCGTAGTTGCTCATGTCACCAATATTGAAAATGCCGGAGAATGCGCTTTCAAACAGCTTGCCACCTGCCACTAGGCCTGACGCTGTGTAAACCGCAAAGAAGATAACGATAACGATGGCGGACACCGTGCGCAGGGAAAGCGCACGTGTTGGGAACCGGTTTGCCAGGAAGGCCGGGATGGTAATCGCATTGCCGTAGTGAACTGTCTGTTCACGAAGGCGAGGGGCAACTAGGGTCCAGTTGAAGAACGCACCCACTAGTAGGCCAATACCGATCCAGGCTGACCCCAAGCCGGATACAAACATTGCGCCGGGCAACCCCAGTAGCAACCAGCCGCTCATGTCCGAAGCACCAGCCGACAGGGCCGCCACCTGTGGGCTGAGGCCTCGTCCACCCAGCATGTAATCTTCGGATGAAGACGTCGCTTTGCGCATGGCATAAACGCCGATGGCGATCATGAGCGCAAAATATGCAATAAGACTGACCCAAACACCGATAGCCATAAGAACTCCTTCATTACATTAGGCCGGACGTAGCGCCGACAGGTTTGTGCGCTTACCAAAAGAATCTAGTAATGACGCAGCCTTGTTGTTGTTAAGCGTTGCTGTTAACCCCTTTTCCTCTTCATGTAACTGGCCCCAATGAGAGCCTACCCAGAATCTCGTTACTCATCGCCGAGCGCCAGAAGCGACGCGTTGCCACCTAAAGCGGCGGTGTTATTGGTAATCGTTTTTTCAGTCACAAAGCGCTGTAGGTAGTTCGGGCCACCCGCTTTGGGGCCAGTGCCAGAGAGGCCTTGCCCACCGAAGGGTTGAACGCCAACCACTGCGCCGATGATGTTACGATTGATATACACGTTGCCCACTCGCATTTTCTGCGCTATTTCAGCGGCAAATGACTCATTGCGGCTGTGCACCCCAAAGGTTAGGCCATATCCGCGACCATTAATGTCATTGATCACGCGGTCAAGGTCGCGAGCCTTGTAACGAACAATGTGCAATATAGGGCCAAACTGCTCTCGGGTAAGCGAGTCAATGCTGTCGATGATAAAGGCGGCGGGTGCAACGAAGGTGCCGTTTTGAGTATGCTCAACTGCCATCGGTGTTTCCGCGACTAAACGGTTTTCGCCCTTCAGCTTTTCAATATGCGCCACTAGGCCTTTACGTGCGTCTTCATCAATAACCGGACCCACGTCGGTGCCTAAATCTCGTGGGTCACCAATACGCAACTCGTTCATGGCGCCTTTGAGAATTTCAATGACGCGGTCGGCAACATCGTCTTGTAGATAAAGCACCCGTAGCGCGGAACAGCGCTGACCGGCACTTTGGAACGCAGACTGAATCACATCCACGACTACCTGTTCAGGCAGAGCAGTCGAGTCGACAATCATGGCGTTCATGCCGCCTGTTTCAGCAATTAGTGTCGGCAGTGGTGCGTTTTCCCGGGCCGCGAGTGCACGGTTGATTATCTGCGCCGTGTCAGTGCCGCCGGTAAATACAACACCCGTAACGCGTGGGTCAGAGGTTAAGACGCTACCCACTGTTGGGCCGTCGCCAGGTAGCAACTGAACCACATCACGTGGCATGCCCGCTTCATAGAGCAGCTCAATAACGCGGTGGGCAACAATCGAGGTTTGCTCAGCGGGTTTGGCTAGTACGGTGTTGCCGGCAACGGCGGCGGCAACAATTTGGCCGCAGAAAATAGCCACCGGGAAGTTCCAAGGGCTAATAGCTGCAAATACGCCCTTACCACTCATCATCAAGCGGTTAGACTCACCGGTAGGGCCTGGCAGCTCAATTGGCTGACCAAACGCTTCTTCGGCACGCATAGCGTAATAGCGACAGAAGTCGACGGCTTCTTTGATTTCATCGACACCGTCGGTGAGCAATTTGCCACCTTCACGCGAACAGAGCGTCATCAGCTCTGGCATGTGTTCTTCCATCAGGTCGGCCAGGCGGCGCAGGATATCAGCGCGCTCGGTTACCGGGGTCGTTTCCCAGCGTGGGAACGCTTGCCAAGCTGCATCGAGTGCTTTGGTGGCTTGCTCCTTGCTGGTCCACTGAACGCTGCCTACAGTTTTGCGACGGTCGAAAGGCGAGGTGACTGTGTGGGTGTTCGCGGTATCATCCGCAACATCAAAGGCCAACAGCGGCTTCGCTGGGTACTGCTTATCCATAAACATGCCCATCTTTTCCATTAACGGATCGAAGTGGCTACGGATATTAAGATTAACCCCACGCGAGTTGCGGCGTTTTGGCCCATAGATATCTTTCGGCAGCGGAATGCGCTTATTGGCGAACGTTTTCTGCTGATGCAGCGTTTCAATAGGGTGTTGGCACAATGATTCTACGGGGACTTCCGGATCAACAATTTGATGGACGAAAGAGGAGTTAGCACCATTTTCAAGTAGGCGACGTACCAAGTAGGGCAGCAGGTCTTTATGAGCACCAACGGGGGCGTAAATTCGACAGTAAGTCCCGTTTGGTGCGCGTGTCAGCGCTGCGTCATAAAGGGCTTCGCCCATGCCATGTAAACGCTGGAATTCAAACGGACGGCTATCGTGGTTGGCTAGCTCAAGTATGGTCGTGACAGTGTGGGCATTGTGTGTCGCGAACTGAGGGAAAATACGTCCACGAGTATCGTTGGATAGCAGGAACTGCGCGCACGCCAAGTAAGCCACGTCCGTACACGCTTTACGGGTAAATACGGGATAGCCATCAACACCAAGTTGTTGGGACTCCTTGATTTCGCTATCCCAGTAAGCGCCCTTCACTAAACGCAGCGGAATTTCGTCGCCTTGCTGTTCGGCCAGACGGTTAATGTAGTGCAGTACCGGTAAGGCGCGTTTCGAATATGCCTGAACGACGAGGCCAAAGTGTCCCCATCCTTTCACTGCGTCGCTTTCATATATTGCGCGGAAAACATCGAGAGACAGCTCTAATCGATCAACTTCTTCAGCATCGATAGTTACCGCCACGTCAAGCTCACGGGCTTTAGTGACTAACTTAATAACCGTGTCGACTAGCTCGGCAAGCACCTGCTCGCGGCGACCAAACTCATAGCGTGGATGCAGTGCAGACAGCTTGATGGAGACCGAAGGCGCAGGGGTTTTATCGCCCAGGGATTGACAGGCTTTGCCGACCTGCTCAATTGCGCGTGCGTAGTCATCATAGTAGCGCTTGGCGTCAGCACGGGTGCGTGCTGCCTCGCCCAGCATATCGTAGGAGTAGGTGTAGCCTTTGTTGAAGAGCGGTTTAGAGCGCTTTAGTGCTTCATTAATATCGCGTCCCAAAACGAACTGTTTGCCCATGATTTTCATCGCTTCCATCATGGCGCGACGAATTACGGGTTCACCCACTTTATTAACCATGCGGTTAATAAAGTGGGCAGGTTGACCCTCTTTGGGGTGATCGAGCTTCAATACATGCCCGGTCATCAGTAGGCCCCAAGTAGAAGCGTTTACCATCCATGATTCGCTTTTACCTAAGTGGGACTGCCAATCTGCGGGGCCAAGCCTATCTTCAATCAACGCATCGGCGGTCGCTTTATCGGGGATGCGCAGCATGGCTTCTGCCAAGCACATCAGCATTAAGCCTTCATGGGTGTCCAGGCTGTATTGCTGCAGCAGTTCGTCAATCGTATCGACAGCCGTATCCATTTTGCGCACATCACGCACTAGCGCTGCGGTATTCGATTCAATCCGTGCGAAATCGTCACTGTCAGCATTGAGAACCTTGATTAGCTCACCGACGAAGGCGTCCTCATCTACAAGATAGTGATCACTAATACGCTGCATAAGCGTATCAAGATCGGTTTGCCAGATGGCAGGGTCACGCATTTTCTTGGCATTGAGCATTGAGAGCCCCATAAGTCTGAACAGAAAGCGAAAAGCTGAATCAAATAACCGAAATAAAGAGACAGTAGGGCATCGTGCCCAAGATAACGGACGAATGTAGAGCGAGCTGCCATTAGGTGTATGTCGTTTTCATGGCAAAACGTGTCAATTTCTCGGTAAGAAACGCTTTTTAAGACTTTAGTTTAGTTTCAAAATGGCTGCCAACACGCAAAATTGCGCGGTATGTGACCAAGCTAACTTCTTCATAACTAGCGAGATGAGAGTGCACCAGCCCTAATACTTGCTCCTGATGGGGACGCGGTGGGTGCTAATGGCGTTGAATAAGACGTTGAAGGCGTCGCTGAATCGAGCGGTGGATTCGCTACCCCCACTCCTTGGCGTAACTGGCGGGGTGATAAGCCATAACTACGCCGAAAAGCATGAGAAAGAGCGCTCTGGTTAGCAAAACCTGTTTGAATGGCAATATCGGTGAGAGGTAAACGGCTTTGTAATACAAGCTGCCGAGCCGCATGCAGGCGTTGGCGTCGCACATACTGCCAAGGTGATAGGCCCGTTTGAACGCGAAAGCGCTCTGAAAAGTGCGCTTCACTAAGACACGCTAGCTTCGCCAAATCAGCCACTCTTAACTCATCGGCCAAGTGGAGGCGAATAAACCGATCAATTTGGTCTAGATTGAGACGCCGCTGTGATGTGCTCTCTGATGCCCCCAGGCGAGCTTTTAACGAACCTAACAGTGTGGCGGCAAGCCGATCTTGTTGAAAGGACATTGCCGACGTGTCAAATCCTTGGACAAGTTCGCTTTCAACGAAAGCAAGGTAATGCCGCAATGGATTGTCGAGTGCAAAAAAACGCGGCGCATCAAATAACGCTACCAACTCGCGGTGTTCACCCGTTAAGGCTGGAGCATCTTCAGGCAGATCTAGAATCAGTTGGCGATTGTAGCCGTTACCTGAATAGAAGTGTTCGTGATTCGCGGGAACAATGCAGCCTGAAAATGCGTTTACGCGACCACCGAGGCCTTCAATTTCAAATTCTGAAGAACCACACAGCGTAATGACTATTTGGTGAAAGTCGTGCGAGTGATGTTTTGTGGCGCTTTCTAAAGGGATTTGACGAATAGTACTCGGCATGGGGTCTCCTCGGCACTGCTGGCCTGTTACCGCTGGCGCAGCGCTGTATGTGCCGCTAAATGATCACGTAATGCTTTCAGTTCCGCGTAACCCTCCTGGTTAAGTAACGGCTTGCTTCGAGCAATTTGCCAATGGCGCCCGTAGGTGTCCATTAAATGCGATGCGCGACGGCGCACACTATCTAGATACTCATCGTGGCGAATGGGGTAACCAATGATGGCATTCCATTCCGTTTCACTGATGTTGCTTTCCAGCGCCTTGTCGAACAAATCGATTAGGTCGTTAGGCTCAGTACGGTAGCGTGGCGTACCCACGGTCATCAATATCAGTACTACGGCACCTATTACCAGCAAACAGACGCCAAACACCAATAGGTACAGCGCCATACTAAACTCCCTGCAAAATCAGCATCAGACTTCGTTTAACAATGATTGACAGTATACGCTTGCTGCTCCCCAAGACGAAAATTTTGCTGTTTTGCGAACTTTTCCTGTTCAGGGTGTCAGAGTGTGTACAGGCAACATCGCGATAGCAGTCGTTAATAGTGTTGTTCTGGCTATTGTTTTCGATCCCTTGCTTCCGCTGCTTATCAAGCAGCGGTTTTTTTTGCTTTTAAATCGGTCGCATCTCTGAAGATGAACGATTGCATGTGTGGTTGATGGCCGATGGCTAGTGGCGGCGAATGGTCAGCAGTGCCATTAAGATATCGCGGCGCGTGACAATCCCGACTAAGCGTTGTTGTTCGACGACGGGATAAATCTTAGGTTTCGCTCCGAGCATTTCCTGTGCTAAATCGGTGATGCTTTTATTGGGCGTTGTTGTGAGCACGTCTTGGCGCATTAACTCGCGTACCAGCGGCGCTTCATCATCGTGATAGATGCTGTCCAATACGCGGCCCATCACATCCTGCTCAGATATAAAACCAATCAACCGATCAGACGCATCTACTACTGGGGCGCCTGGTAAACGGTGCAATGCCAAACCTTGAGCCAAATTAGTGATAGAGGTTTGGCCAGTGACACGGTAGCAGTCCCGTGACATGACATCGCGTACGGTATCGGGGGTTTTTTTATTCATGTTGACACTCCTTGACGTAATACGCGCAGCTTCACTCTGCAGGAGAATAGAGCAATAACCGCTTGCTGCATGAAAGCCATGAATCACAAGATCTATAATTCATTAATGTAGAAGATTTAACTCGCCCTGCGTTGTCCTTATTATTGATACATTCAACGCTTTGCTTCATTTCAGACGCTGTAAGGAGTCATTATGGACGCACGTGAATACCTCAATCGCAAAGGCGTTGGCTTAGAACGAGACCCTGAACGGCCTAATACATTAGAAGAGAAAGCGTGGGAACGAGCTCGCGGGGCAGGCAGTCAACGTCCAAAATCCGGTACGCCACATGATTGGGAAGATTGGGAGCGTCATCACGATGATTTGGCAGACGGCGCGGAAACGTTAGAGCAGAAAATTGACAAAGAAGCTCATCAAAACGCGCTTGCTAAAGAGAAGCAGCAAGCAGAACAAGCGCAGTCAGCGGTAGAGCATTTTACGCCTCCAGTGCAAACAAATGAGGCCACCAACACGCTGAAACAACAAGCCTCTTCACCCATGGTTTCAGGGGAAGTGTCGGTGCCGTCTCAACCTACTTCGCTACTGTTTGCCTATCGTGCGTTAGCCATTTTGCTACCACCTTTGGCCGTTGGGTTAACAGCAGGTGGGCCAAAACGTATTGCCATTAGTGTTGTTTTGACGTTACTGGGTTGGATTCCTGGTGTGGTACATGCGTTTACATGGTTAAAAAAGCACTAAGCTAACGATTCCTCGTCTGTCCCATTGGCAGTTGTTGTTAAGCGCGTATAATCCCTGTCAACTTTTCTTTTTTATGGGGTTTACGATGGGTTATCTTGTTGGCGTAACGGCGTTGTGGGCGTTCTCCTTCTCGTTGATTGGCGTGTACCTGGCAGGTCAAGTAGATAGCTACTTTGCAGTGCTTGTCAGGGTAACTCTCGCCATGCTGGTTTTTCTGCCGTTTTTACGCCCCAGCTTGCTACGTGGCAAACAGCGCTTAGCGTTGATGGCATTGGGTGCAGTACAGTTAGGTGTGATGTACACCTTCTTCTATCACTCTTTTTTACTACTATCGGTACCTGAAGTTCTGTTATTCACGATTTTTACACCGGTTTATATCGCACTCCTAGATGACCTAATGTTTAAGCGCTTCACGCCTATTTACCTAGTAACCGCAATATTGGCGGTGATCGGGGCGGGCGTTATTCGTTACGACGGCATTGATAGTGGATTTTGGCTAGGGTTTTTGGTGGTGCAGGGGGCAAATCTCTGTTTCGCGTTAGGCCAGGTAGGTTATCGTCGCCTTGCCGCTGATTTACCACCCACCTTAGCGTGGCATAACGTCTTCGGCTGGTTTTTTATTGGCGCAATGCTGGTGGCACTCCCTGCCTTTTTGCTCTTTGGTAATACAACAGCGCTGCCCAGTACGCCAGTGCAGTGGAGCGTGTTGGCATGGCTTGGGCTAGTCGCTTCTGGCGTAGGTTATTTCGCTTGGAACCAGGGAGCCACTAAGGTAGATGCCGGAACACTGGCAATAATGAACAATGCGCTAGTGCCCGCTGGCTTGGTGGTTAATCTGGTGATTTGGAACCGCGATGCGGATATCGGCAAGCTGCTGCTAGGCGCGGTTATCATGGCCGCTTCTTTGTGGCTGAACCACTGGTGGTTACAGCGCCGTCGCGCTATATCTGCCTAACTAATTTAAGCCATTGTTTTTGCCCAGAGTAGCCAGCCGCTCTGCGTTACGCTGGGCAATTTGCTCGACACCCTCATACTCTCCATAATGTGGGCTGATGCTAGCGAGAGTCGTCCATGTCTAACACCCCATCGTCAGGTTTAGCACCCTTGAGCCAGGCCAAACGCACGCAGCCTTTCAAAACGACGTCCTTTAAAACGATGCCCTTTAAAACGATAGGTCTAATCGGTCGTTTAGGCAGCGACAAAGTGGTCGATTCGCTTCAGCGGCTGGTCAGCTATTTAGTTGCCCACGACTACAGAGTTCTTGTTGAAGACCGCACGGCAACGGCACTGCCGAACCATGGATTGCCTGAAGCCAGCCGCCGCATGCTCGGCGAACTGTGCGATCTGGTCATCGTCGTGGGTGGTGATGGTAGCCTGTTGGGAGCTGCCCGTACGCTTTGCCTCAGCGGTACGTTGATGTTAGGCGTCAACCGGGGGCGGTTAGGCTTTTTAACTGATATTTCTCCCGATGAACTGGAAAGTCGCGTTGGCGAAGTGCTGGCGGGGGAGTTTGAAGTTGAAGAGCGTTTCTTGCTAGATGCTGTGCTGTATCGAAACGGCAAGGCGGTGGGGAGTGGTGTCGCGCTCAATGAAGTGGTGGTTCATCCAGGCAAAGCGGTACGCATGATTGAATTTGAGCTGTTTATTGATGGGCAGTTTGTTTATAGCCAACGTAGCGATGGACTGATTATTGCCACGCCTACGGGCTCAACCGCCTATGCACTTTCTGGAGGCGGACCGATCATGCATCCCAAGCTTGATGTGGTGACATTAGTGCCCATGTTTCCTCACACGCTTTCAAGTCGTCCTATCGTAATTGACGCAGCCAGTGAGATCCGTGTTCACATTGGTGAGACTAATCAAACCTATCCCCATATCAGTTGCGACGGACAAACCCGTGCAGTGGCTAAACCTGACGATGTGCTCGTCATTCAACGTAAACCGGAACGCGTTCAGCTAGTGCATCCTATTGGGCATAACTTCTATGAAGTGTTGCGCAGTAAACTCGGCTGGAGCCATCGGCTAGGGGACTAACATGGAGGGCTACGATTTAATCGGTGATGTACATGGGTGTGGTGCAACGCTCGCAGCGTTACTAGAACGGCTTGGTTATCATCAGCGAGGTGGTGTGTACCGACACCCACGCCGAAAGGTGATCTTTTTAGGCGATTTAATCGATCGCGGCCCCCGTATTCGTTTGGCCGTTACGATCGCGCGCCGAATGGTAGAGGAGGGCGAAGCGCATATTGTCATGGGTAATCATGAATACAATGCGCTAGCCTATACGCACCCTGCACCCCCTGGCAGCAAGAAGCGCTGGCTGCGCGAACATACGCCGCGTCATAACCGCATTATTGAAGATACGCTAGCTCAGTACCGCGATTATACCAATGAGTGGGAAGACACCTTGGCGTGGTTTAAGACTATTCCGCTATGTCTGGAGCTGGACGGGATACGCGTAGTGCATGCCTGCTGGGATGAAGAGCTGATTCAACAGCTTAAGCAACGTGCCCCCAACGCCTGTATGGACAACCGCTTTTTGGTTGAGTCCACTGACCCCTCAACTCAAGCCTTTCGTATACTTGATCGTTTAACACGCGGCCCACATATACCGTTACCAGAGGGCATTGCCATACACTCAGGTGATGGTTTCACCAGACAGAGTTTTCGTGCTCACTTTTGGTCAGCTAACCCTCAGCAGTGGGGGGATGTGGTATTTCAGCCAGATAACCTTCCTGGTGATTTAGAGACCAGAACGCTTACTGACACTGAGCGTCAGCGCCTTAGTTATTACGGGCCTGAGCAGCCACCGCTGTTTATCGGCCATTACTGGTGTGAGGGTATTCCCGCCCTACCAGCACGCAACATTGCCTGCCTGGATTATAGTGCGGTGAAATTTGGCCGTTTAGTCGCCTATCGCTGGAGCGGAGAAACGCGGCTGAATGCGGATCATTTTGTGTGGATACAGGTGCCAAAAGAGGAGCGTGCGCTGCCTAAACCGTGGGAAATTGATTTTGATTAACAGCGATATTTTTTAGCTTTACATATGGTTACATATTTTTTTCAAAATAGCTGAACTAACGGTGTTGCCGGTTATCAGAGTAAGTGTTCCCTTGAATGATCCCTTGCTTTTTTATCCGGCGGCCCCCTCCGCCGGATTTTTTTCGTCTATCCGTTGGTGACGCGGCGTGTCGTCGCGCTAATACTTATTGGTTGAAAGGAACCTGCCATGCATCCAGTAATGCTTTTACCCACGGGCGCGGACACAAAAGAACTGCGAAAGGCGCTATGGCACTACCGCATTGGTCACCGTATTACCGATGAAACAGATGGCCAACTGCTGTGGGTTGCCGACCCGCGCCAGCATGATGACATGAAATCGTTGGTTAGCCGTTGGGAGCGAGGTGAGCCACTGATTACTAATGCTACACGACCTAGTCGCCAGCTCGGGGGGCGCCACTTGGTAGCAATGTTACGCCAAGTGCCTGTTACAGCACTGATGATTGGTATTAGCCTGTTTATTTTTGCGCTAACTGGGGTATTCGGTGACCTGCTGATTGTAGGGCTCACTATCGTACCTGTGGGGGTTTCAGGTGGGCAGCTAGTATATGGCAACCTCAGTGACACGATAATGTCTGGCCAGGTATGGCGCTTACTGTCGCCTGCGTTTTTACACTTTGGCTGGATGCATTTGATCTTCAACCTGATGTGGGTGTGGTACTTCGGGCGTCAAATTGAGCAGCTTCAGGGTAGTCGTACCATGCTGCTACTGCTAATGGTTGCCGGTATTGGCGCTAACCTTGCGCAATATGTCACTGGCACGGTGCTGTTTGGCGGTATGTCTGGCGTGGTTTACGCCTTGCTGGCTCATGTGTGGCTGATGTCCTATCGTGCTCCGAAAAGCGGATTTTTCGTCCCCCAGATGCTAGTCGTCTTCATGCTGGGCTGGATGGTATTCACCATGACTGATATTGCCGGTAGCGTGGGTTTTGGCAACGTAGCGAATGAAGCGCACTTGGGTGGGCTGCTCGTGGGGCTGGTCACAGGCTGGTATTATTCATCCAAACGAAGCAAACATTAAAGGTGCCTACGATGAGTGACATGACCTTCGATAAAATGATTAACCAAATGACGCCTGCCATTTACGAAAGCCTTAAACAGGCGGTTGCGTTGCGGAAATGGCCCGATGGCCGATATTTAACGCCAGAGCAGACCGAGCTATGTCTGGAAGCTGTGATGCGTTTTGAGATGGAAAATAACGTTCCTGAAGAGAACCGCGTCGGTTATCTGGAACGGCGTACCTGCGGTGCTGGCGCGACCGGTGCCGGTGTTTCCCCTGAAATGGCAGGCCTTGCTCGGGATGCCACGCGTGACTGATGAACTGTTTGCTTCAACAGCACCCTCAGTGCAAGGGTGTTTGCAAAAAATGGCCGCTGACTTACCTAGCCGCCAAGATGATCAGGTGGTGTATCACCTTCGTGCGGGCGAACACCGGATGCCACTGAATGAGCGTATCGGCTCGCCGATGCGCCTTGCCTGGAGTGGTGCGATTGCCTGTACCCACTGCGGTCGTGCAACCAAAAAAAGTTTTGCCCAAGGCTACTGTTACCCCTGCTTTAAGCGACTAGCCCAGTGTGATACCTGTATTATGAAACCCGAGACCTGCCACTATCATCAGGGCACCTGTCGGGAGCCTGAATGGGGTGAAAAACACTGCTTCCAACCGCATATCGTTTACTTAGCGAACTCATCAGGCTTGAAGGTGGGCATCACCCGTAAAACTCAAATGCCCACCCGATGGCTAGACCAAGGAGCCATTCAGGCGCTGCCTATTCTTGAAGTAAATACCCGACAACAGTCCGGGTTTGTTGAAATGCTCTTTAAAGAGCAAGTGGCCGACCGAACTAACTGGCGTGCCATGCTAAAAGGTGAGGTGGAGCCACTGGACTTATGCGCTGAGCGCGACCGTCTTTTCAACCTGTTAGCCAGTGGGTTAGGGCAGCTACGTGACGTGCACGGTGCGGATGCCATTCGTACGCTGGATGAAACGCCGTTGGACTTTCATTATCCCGTCGCGACCTTTCCGAGCAAGGTGACGTCCCATAACTTTGATAAGCAGCCGCTGATTGAAGGCATTCTTCAAGGCGTAAAAGGGCAGTACCTAATCTTTGATACTGGGGTCATTAATCTACGAAAGTTCACCGGTTATGAAATCGCTGTGGGGTGAATCTCGCTATATCTCCTAACGGTTCTCTTAACTGATCACAACTGCTTATCTTAGCTATCCTGCCTAGCCAGAGTCGCTTTCGTTAACTAAGGTTACTAGGGTTGAGCCCATTTTGCCTTACGCAACGCAAGGAAGCTTCGATGCCATGGCTAAAACTGCTGCACATCGCCGCGCTGGTCATCTGGTGCGGCGCACTTCTGTATTTGCCCGCGCTGCTTTTGCATTCGCTTCAGCTGCGTAAAGACGCTGGATTCGCGCAAGGCACGCCACCCATACCGCGATTTTTTTATAACTCGATTGCAACGCCTGCTGCATTGGTTGCCATCGCGTCCGGCACACTGCTGTTCCTGTTGCACGGTCTTCTCGGTGGGTGGTTAATCCTTAAGCTGGGTGCCGTGGTGCTAATGGTGGCTGCCCACGGCTGCTTCGGCTGGCTGATTTTGCGGCTGGAAATGGGTATTTTCAAAGGCGTAAAGGCCGCCAGCCTGTGTGCCTTAATACTCGCGTTAACGGGTATGTTTGGTGTGCTTGGGTTTGTGCTCTCCAAACCGCTGGCGTGGAGCTAACGCGATGACGATTATTACCTTCATTGTCGCCACTATGCCGCTAGGACGACTCCTCAACCTCGACGCCGACAGCATGTTCGTATACCAATTGGCCGCCCAGCCAGCCGGTCAGTGCAATCAGACCGCCAGTAACCAGAGAAATGGCCAGCCCCCAGGGCAGTACCGCGCTAGGTTCATTAAATCGCAGCAGCCAGTTAAGCGATGCCAGCGACAACATGACGACTGCCACAATGGCGTGGCTCCAGCCAGTGATCAGGCGCCGGATACGCGCCACGGTGACCAAGTCGATAATGCCTGCCACCGAAGCGATCCAGCCGCCAAACGCGCCTACTCCTGCCAGCCACAAGCCGCTGCGCAGCCAGAAGGGGTCTTGGGTATACCAGTAGGCCAGGTCGCTGGCGACCAGAGCCATCAGCGCGGCCACAGGAAAGTGAATCATTACTGGATGAAGCGGGTGGCCAGCCAGCGAAGCGCGGCTTTTTATCGAACGTCGGGGCGTATGTGTCATGGTCACTTCCTGTGTGTAGACAAAGTAAATGGGTAGACAAAGCGAAACAGTCGCTCAGATAAACAGTACGATAGGGAAACTGCTAATGAGGGAACGTAACAGCGCAACGTCTATTGCGAGTATTCAACGCTTATCATGCCGATGGGTCAATCGCATGGTTTGCTTACTATGGGCTGTCATGGTGATAGGTCTTGCTGGCTGTACAGGCGATACCTCCATCTTAGACCCTGCCGGGCCTGCTGCGCGAGACGTGCGGCTAATTTGGTGGGTAATGCTCGGGTTTGCCACCATTGTACTGATCGGAGTGACAGTACTTTGGCTTTACGCCTTCAAACCAAGAAACGTAGAACGCACACCTGCCCAGGAGCGCCGTATCGCTCGTCGCTGGATTATTGGTGGCGGCATTATGTTGCCTGTGGCCAGCATTACCGCGCTGCTACTGTTTGGTGTCCCTGCTGGCCAGCGGATGCTAACGCTACCCATGAGCGAGCCGCCGGAAGTCATCGAGGTGATTGGTCATCAGTGGTGGTGGGAAGTGCGCTACCCCGGTGCGGAAGGTGGTGAAGTTGTCACTGCAAATCAACTGGTTATGCCCGCGGGCGAGCCGGTAGACTTTCACGTCAGTGGCGCCGACGTGATTCATGCGTTTTGGGTGCCTCGGCTAGGGGGGAAAATAGATATGCTGCCGGGCCGAGTAAATAAAATTCGTTTAGAAGCCGATGAGCCAGCGGTGTTTGGTGCTCAGTGTGCTGAGCTTTGCGGCGTGGGCCACGCCCATATGCGGTTGCATGTGGAAGCCGTACCTCGCAGCGAGTTTGAGGCGTGGTTAACCGCAAGGCAAGCGACATCGCTTCGCGAACTCGCCCTTAGTGATGACGCTTACGATGGCGCACGAGATGCCTTTATGACGCACTGCGCCAGTTGCCACCAGGTAGCCGGGATTAGCCAAAGGGGCGTTGGCCCAACGCTTTCCGATGTGGGCGGTCGCGCCATGCTGGGAGCGGGGGTGATTGCCATGGAAGAGGGGGCGGTTAGCCACTGGTTGCAGCATCATCAAACGCTGAAGCCCGGTAATAGAATGCCTGCCCACAATGGTATTGAAACGGACACCTTGGATGCCCTGGGTGCTTGGCTGGAGGCCTTGACCCCATGAAGAGCGTAAATCAAGAGGCCATTGAGCATGACCCGCAGCAGTTGCATGAAGACTTGCACGCGATTTGGGGCAATCCCAAAGGTTTAAGATCTTTAACTATCGTCAACCACACCACGCTTGGCCTGCGTTTTATGGTCACTGGGATGGTGTTTTTCCTTATTGGCGGCATTTTGGCAATGCTGGTGCGAACCCAGTTGGCGATGCCCGACCAAGATTTCATGTCGCCAGATATTTATAATCAGGTCACCACCATGCATGGCACGGTGATGATGTTTCTATTCGCTATTCCTATGCTGGAAGGACTGGCGATTTATCTGATTCCAAAAATGATCGGTGCCCGTGACCTGGTGTGCCCTCGGCTAACGTCACTCGGCTATTTTTGCTATTTGTTTGGCGGGATTATCCTTACTTCCAGCCTGATTATTGAAATGGCACCTTCCAGCGGCTGGTTTATGTACACCCCCCTTAGCAGTAAAGAGTTCGCTCCTGACTTGGGCTCAGATTTTTGGCTGCTGGGGATCACCTTTGTGGAAATTTCCGCGGTGTCTGCGGGTGTAGAGTTGGTGGTGTCAATTTTGCGCACCCGCACCCAGGGTATGGCGCTGCATAAAATGCCGCTGTTTGCTTGGTATATCCTGGCCATGGCGCTAATGATTGTGGTGGGATTTCCACCGCTGATTCTCGGCAGCATACTGCTTGAACTTGAGCGCGCGGTTGGTATGCCATTTTTCCAGATTGCAGGCGGTGGCGATCCTTTACTATGGCAGCATCTGTTTTGGCTGTTTGGCCATCCTGAGGTGTACATCATCTTTTTGCCTGCAGCAGGCATTGTTTCCACACTAATACCGGTTTTTGCCGGGCGGCCCATTGTAGGTTACGGCTGGGTGGTAGCCGCTATCACTATTATGGGCTTTATCAGTTTTGGGCTTTGGGTACATCACATGTTTACGGTGGGTATACCACAGTTAGCTCAGGCATTTTTCTCGGCGGCTAGCATGCTGGTGGCGGTGCCAACGGCGATTCAAGTGTTCGTTTGGTTGGCTACCTTGTGGCTGGGTAAACCTAAAATGAAACTGCCCATGCTTTGGGTAATGGGCTTTTTGATTATTTTCGTTTGCGGTGGTTTAACAGGGGTGATGCTAGCGCTAGTGCCGTTTAACTGGCAGGTGCACGATACCCACTTTGTGGTGGCTCACATGCACTATGTCCTGGTCGGTGGCATGTTCTTTCCATTGATTGCAGGGCTTTACTACTGGTTGCCGCTATTTTCCGGACGTATGCCGTCAGAAAACCTGGGGCGTTGGGGTTTCTGGCTGACCTTTTTAGGCTTTAACGGTACTTTTTTGATCATGCATTGGACGGGGCTTTTAGGCATGCCCAGGCGTGTTTATACCTATGAGGCTGGCTCCGGCTGGGAGATTTATAACCTGCTCTCATCGGTAAGTAGCTTTGTGCTATCGGCGGGTATTGCCATGGTGCTGCTGGATATTGCGCTGCACTTTCGTTTCGGGAAACCGGCTAAACACAACCCCTGGAATGCCGATACGCTGGAGTGGGCTAACACGATGCCCCCCAGTGCCTATAACTTTGTAAGCCTGCCTAATGTGGAAAGCCGCCATCCACTGTGGGATGACCCAAGTTTGCCGCGCACTATGGCGGAAGGTAAGCACGGCTTAGCGGTGCCTTCCCACGGTCGGCGTGAAATGTGGGGTACCGACCCGATTACTGGCAAAGTGCGCGAAATCATTCACCTGCCCGGTAACTCATGGTGGCCGCTGTTTGCCGCAGCAGCGTTGGCGGTAGTGTGCATTAGCTTATTAACCCGTGTATACGCGCTAGCGGGTATCTTTGTAGTGATTGCCGGCATATTTCTACTGCGCTGGTCGTGGGAAAACGGTGTGCACCCTAACGCCGCGCCGGAAGCCGGTGTGGCCCCAGGAGACCCACCGCTGCACTCACGTACGATGGATGGCCCTGGGCTTTGGGCTATGGCCGTTTTCCTAATTGCCAACGGGTCGTTCTTTCTTTCCTACCTGTTCGGTTGGTTCTATCTATGGACGGTTTCACCAGAGTGGCAAATGCCTGATACCTCACCGCTTTCTTTAATGGCGATGGTGGTTGCAGGTTTAGCCATACTGGCAGGCAGCCTAGTGATAGAAAAGCTAGTGCGTGGGCTACGCCAGCAGCACGATAGAGGCCTGGGAGCGGGGCTTTATCTATCAGGTGCCTTTGGCGCTATCCAGGTGGCACTAACCGGTTGGGCTTTTTTCAATGCGGAGCTTTCACCCACCCAAACCACCCACGATGCAGTGATGCTGGTAGGGCTTGTGTATGCGCTTTTTCACGGTGGACTGGCGGTTATCTTAACGGTGCTACAAGGCCTGCGCGTTGGCTATGGCTATGTGGGTGCGCATGCGCCGTTTGAACCTGCCGTAGTGGCGTTACTGTGGCGCTATAACGTGGTCACGTTCTGGTTGTTAGTGGGGGCGTTGGCGATACTGCCTCGGGTGATAGGAGGGTAATGGCGATGGTGCTGACACGACTTCATTTTACGCACCCCATTCACTTAATTATCGGACTAACGCTGTGGAGCCTATGGTTTGTGGCGGTTTACAGCGGCCTTTCAGTGGCCTGTGCAGTGGTGCCACCGCCGCCAGAAGCGGGTGCCCTCACTGGGCTTAATGCCGTATTAGGCGGCGTTAGCTTCATCACTGCCGTGGGGCTTGCGGCGCTTGCCTGGGGGAGTTGCCAAGTGGCGAAGCAGCATCAAGGACGCCAGCGCTTTCATGCCACTGTCTCGGCGTGGCTGTATTTGTTTTCTGCTTTCGGCGTGGTGTTTGCAGGTATGCCGATTATCAGTGTGCCGCCTTGCCTATAAGTCATAGCGCCCACGTTAACTCGATGCCAGAAGACAATGAGACTTCTGGCCATAACACTCCCCTTTACACTTTACATGGTATGTGGTGTACCAGCTGTGCTCTGGCGGTAGAGGGTGCGCTAACACGTCTGCCTGGGGTCATCGACGCTAGCGTTCATTACCCCACGGCAACCGTGTGGGTGAAAGGTGCGCGAGAGGCAGTCGATCTGACGGAGCTTGCGCCGGTAGTCAAACGGTTAGGCTATCGGCTAACTGAATTAGAAGCCGTTGATGATGCCCATGAACGTCTTGAACAGGAGAGCCGCTACCTTACCTTGCGGTTGTTAGTAGGCGCCGTATTCGGTATGTGGACGATGTTGGCATCATTGCTTATTTATGTGGGAGCGCTACCGAGCGCATCGATAGAGCAAGTGGTGGCCTGGATATCGGGTGCCTTTGCACTGCCAGTGGTGGTGTATTCGGGCCTGCCGTTTTACCGAGCGGGCTGGCGCACGTTACTTGCCAAACGCCCAGGGATGGATGTGCTGGTTAGCCTTGGCGCGATCGGTGCAGTGAGTGTGTCGATTGGGTTGTTGTGGCGGGGCTCGGCGGAGGTGTATTTCGATACGGCGGTTATGCTGATAGTGCTGTTGCTCGTTGGGCGACTGGTAGAAACGCTGTGCCGCCAACGTGGACTGAAAGCGCTGGATGCACTGGCGTTGCCAGATGCAGCTATAAGCGCTTGGCAAAAGGGGGGCTGGGTCTTACTACCTGTCAATGATGTGGTCGCGGGTACGCGCGTTAAGCTAGCGCCGGGGGAGTTAGTGACGCTAGATGGCATTCTTGATGCTCCCGGTTGGATTGATACCGCCTCACTGACCGGTGAAAGCTTGCCACGTCACTTCAATGTAGGGCAGAAAGTGTACGCCGGCTGTCGCTACTTAGGCACAACGCCACTGGTAATACAGGTCACTGCGGGGGTTGGTAAACGCCGATTGGATCGACTGCGTCATGAAATGCGCCGCTATCAGGCCCAAAAAGGGGAACTGCAGAAACTAGCCGACCGTTTTGCCGCTTGGTTAAGTCCTTTGGCACTTGTGCTCTCGCTAGTGACGTTGCTTGGTACGCTACTCGTTGGATTGGGGTGGGAGGATGCATTGGTGCGTGCGCTCTCAGTGCTCGTGGTGGCATGCCCCTGTGCCGTTGGGCTGGCGGTGCCGTTGGCTAGTCTTGCGGGTAGCGGTCAGGCTATGCAGCAAGGTATCGCGCTGCGCGATCCCGCCGCGCTAGAAATCTTGGCGCGTATTCGTTCAGTAGCGCTGGATAAAACCGGAACCTTAACGACAGGATGCCATGCGGTACTGCACTGGCAAGCACGGGGTGGCATGGATGAACACATGCTGCAGCACAAGCTCACCAGCGCCGTTGCCGGGAGCGAACATCCGTTGGCGCAAGCATTGGCGCGTTGGTCGGGTGGCCAAGATCAACAAAGCTTTCAGCCTTCCATAGAAGACATTGATGAATTCCCCGGGGAAGGACGCCGTGTTCGCCTTGTAAACGGTGAATGTCTGATGATAGGTAGCGCCGGTTGGCTGACACGACAGCAGGTTGATGTTCCTTCCCAAGCGGAAGAGGCCACGCTGGCTTTTGCTTCCCAAGTAATGCTGGCGGATGATTCAGGCTGGCTGGCGACGTTCTACCTGACCGATCAACCCGTCGACGGTGCGGAGCTAAGCGTGAAGCACTTGCTCGCGTCAGGTTATTTGGTTGCAATGATCAGTGGTGATCGACAGGGTGCGGTTAGTTGGTTAGGCGAGCGTGTTGGTCTGGTGCGCGAAGCTTGCTATGCCCAGCGCTCACCGGAAGCCAAGGCACGGCTATTACGTGGGTTACCATCGCCAACACTGTTTGTAGGAGATGGCCTAAACGATACGCTAAGCTTGGCGGCAGCAGACGCTGGCATTGCCCCACTGAGTGCCAGCGAAGCTGCCCGCGAGGGAGCATCCGCCCAACTCATGACGCCAGGGATTGGTGGGGTAGTGAAATTGCTCAACATCGCCAAGCGTACGCGGCGCGTTATGGAGCAAAATCTTGTCTTTTCGGCACTTTATAACACCTTGGCACTTGGCGTGGTGGTCGTCATGGCGATACCACCGTTGATCGCAGTACTCGCCATGGCAATAAGCTCGCTCAGCGTGACGCTTAACGCCGCACGATTCGCATGGTCTGAGCCGGAACAATGAGCCAGTGTTTAAGCGTAACCAAGAGACTGCTTTAGCCGTTCCGCATGAGTAGCAACCCAGTGAGGATCTATCGCCCCCCAGTCACGTATCTGGTAGTGGCCAATATTATGGCGCTCACCTTCGCCTTTCTCGAATACACACTCGATATCCAGCTCCGCAAGTGAGGTGATAGTGTCTTGCGCGGTACGACGAGGCATACCGGTAGCCTCGATTAACGCTGGTACGCTTGCGACGCCTTGCTCAATTAAATGCGCGACATACAAGCGGCGGTAAAAACTTGATTTGGTCTTGCTAAGCGATGTCATTGAATTTCCTTTGGCGGGAAGCTACTAGATCAAGAGGCTTAGCTTAAATGAATAAATCCCCTTGCGCCTGGGGTGGTCGAAAGTCGTGGGTGTTCAGGCCCTGTTCGGTGCGTGGCTGCATGTTCCACTGGCGGCTGGCGCGATTAAAGCGCTGGGCGATCAAGTCGGCAAATACACCTTCACCCCGGAAGCGTTTACCAAATTGTGCATCGTAGTTTTTGCCGCTTCGGCATTGGCGAATCAGGCTCATTACCTTAGCAACTCGCTCTGGGTAGTGGGCTTGTAGCCATGCTTCAAACATTGGTGCGACCTCGTGGGGAAGGCGTAGCAGCATCCACGTTGCTGTGCGAGCGCCAGCGCGGCTGGCCGCTTCAAGAATGCGTTCAATTTCGTGGTCAGTAAGGCCAGGAATAATCGGTGAGACCAGCGTACCCACTGGAATGCCTGCGGTGTTGAGCTCGCGGATCACTTTCAAGCGCGCCTGAGGCGAGGCCGCCCGGGGTTCCAAGGTACGCTTTAGGTTGGCATCCAGGCTTGTCAGGCTAACAAACACCCGCACTAACCGGTGCTCGGCCATCTCTGCGAGCAGGTCTAAATCCCGCAGTATTAGTGTACTTTTAGTGACTAGGGTGACCGGATGCCTGCATGCCAGTAGCAGCTCTAATAAACGACGAGTTGTTTGATATTTTGCTTCCAGCGGCTGATAGCAGTCGGTGTTGCCGGAAAGGTTGATAGGACGACATACATAATGTGGGTGGCTAAGCTCGTCTGTTAAGTGCTCAACTAGTCCTGTGCGGGCGATTAATTTAGTTTCAAAATCGAGCCCCGGTGATAAATCCCAGTAGGCGTGGGAAGTGCGAGCGTAGCAGTAGATGCAGCCATGCTCGCAGCCGCGATATGGATTGAGTGAGCGGTCAAAGGGCAAATCCGGCGACCGGTTCCAGGAAAGTGCGCTCTTGCTGGGTTCCTCGCGTACTTCCGTTGCCAGCGTTGTCGTGGCTTCTTCATGCCACCAGCCATCATCCTCTACCACGCTGCAGGTTGGCGCGAAGCGGTTATGTGGGTCGTATGTCGCACCGCGTCCTTTATATACGGTAGCGCTGGAAGGGGAAGAAGCCATTAGTTGCCACCTCTGCACGGACTAGAGTTGCCATATATGTTTATATATACAGTATATGGCGTTTGGCTCTATGTGCAAGGTGTGGCTTAGTTAGTTAACGCAGCTAGCCGAACACTTGATTGGGTGTTTTCATCGCCGGAGTTGAGTTTAAACCTAAGTACCACCTCGGTTAACCGTTCAGCCTCATGTTCTAACTGAGTCGCAGAGGTGCTGGCTTGCTCCACCATGGCAGCATTCTGCTGAGTCGTCTGCTCCATTTCGCCAACGGCACTATTAACTTCGTTGATGCCGATGCGTTGCTCCTCGCTAGCCACCGCGATCTCATCCATTAAGGTGGTGACACGTTTAACAGATTCCATAATGGCGACCATTGACTCACTGGCTAGGTCAGCTTGTTGAGTGCCTGCTTCTATCTGACTTACTGACGTTGCAATCAATTGACGGATATCCGCAGCGGCATTAGCGCTGCGTGTCGCAAGCAGGCGAACTTCACTCGCTACCACTGCAAATCCACGTCCATGTTCACCCGCCCGGGCGGCTTCAACTGACGCGTTAAGCGCTAAAATATTGGTCTGAAAAGCGATTGAGTCAATTAGGCCAATTATGTCAGTAATCTGTTGCGAGCTATGACGTATCTCATGCATTTTACTAACCACATGAGTCACGACATCACCACCTTGTTGTGCATTGCGCGCGGCCTCTTGAGCAACGTGGCTAGCCTGCGCTGCGTTGTCACTGTTGCGTTCCATGGTGGCCGTCATTTCTTCAATGCTTGAGGCGGTTTGTGTTAATGACGCGGATTGACGTTCGGTTCGCGAGGCGAGATCTTGGTTGCCTAACGCAATTTCCCGTGCACCTGCAAAGACCTCTTCACTGCTATGACGCACGGTTGCGACTGTCTCCAGCAGATCTTTTTGCATGTTGCGTAGCGAGTTGAAGAGAATGCCGATTTCATTTCGGCCATGCACTTCAATTCCTCTAGAAAGATCGCCTTTAGCAATATGTTGAAAGTGCTCGTTGATGCGTTGCATTGGGCGAATTAAGTTGACGCTTACGCCCCAGTAGACAATGGCAGTGATGATTAACGCGATGATGAATACAGTAACAATAGTTGAATTAGCTAAGTTGACCACTGAAGAGAAGTTATCCAAACGCTTATTACCTTCGTCTTCTACCGTATGAAAAAAATTAACGGCATCTTGATAAAAAGTGTCATAGGCATCATGGGTACCATTGCGCAGGCGTTGGTAGCCAGCAGTGTCCCCTTGGTAAAGCGAGTCAAGTTGAGGAAGTAGTTGGTTACCCATCATGTTATTGAAGCTACTATCTATTTCACGAATGAAATGCTCATGAGAAGGGTTGAATGATAAAGAAAGGAATTCAGCGAACACATTGTCTGCGTTTTCAAGCAGACTACGCATTTCATCAGCTCGTTGGCGTCTTTCAACGGCAGTAAGAGAAGGGGATGCCTCTAGCAGCTCTTCGTACAGACGGCCCATTTGTAAACGTACATTTTGTATCGACGAATTGGTTCTGTTAAGTGTTGATTGTTGATTGACATTGACGTTGGTGAATTGCTCGATGCTTTCCTGGCTATGATTGACCGCGTAGAGGCCGGTGCCACTCAGCAGTAGCAGTAATGTCAGAAAAGAGAATAAAACGAGTGACCAGCTCATTCTCATTGTCAGATTGTTTAAGCGATGCATGTGTCACTCCATTAGTCTCATTATTATGTTCTGCATAGAGAAATAGAACTGCCGGGCTAGCGGCAGTTCTAAAGCGTCGTATATGTTTTAAATAAAGGCTTTTAAATGATGATCTTGTTGCTAATTAACACATCATTATTCGGCATGAACGCTGCGTTGACTAAGATTATCACCCTGGTTGTTGGCTTCTTCCTTAGTGTCTTTATCTTCGTTAGCAATCTTTTCTCTTTCTTTAGCCTCATCTGAAAGAGATTTTTTGGGTAGGACGATATTCAGCGTGAAAGCCGTAATAGCGGCCACAACGATGGGGGCACCACCAATCAAATCTCTTAATACCGCAGGAAACTGTTCGATAGCTGATGGCTCTGCAGCGATGCCTAAGCTTAGTGCTAGGGAAAGGCCGACGATGGTCATATTGCGCGCAGACATCTCATCTTTAACCAGCAACTGGATGCCGGTCATGGTAATCATGCCAAACACGGTAATTGTTGCACCACCTAGAACGGGGTAAGGAATCGTCGTGATCATTGCGCCGAATTTCGGACTGAGACCCGCCAGAATCATAAAAATACCTGCCAGCGCCAGTACGTATCGGCTAATTACCTTGGTCATGGCTACGATGCCAACATTCTGGCTGAACGTAGAGGTGGGCAGGGCGCCGAAGAAAGAGCTGACGGTAGTGGTTAAACCATTGCCGAGTAGGCCGCCGGTAAGCTCTTTTGTTTTTAGCTCACGGTTCATGCCGCCAACGGTCGTGGCAGATAAATCACCAATGGTCTGAACAGAGTTGATAATACAAATGACGACCATAGAAGCGATGGCTGCTGCGTGAAACTCCATTTCAAATGGCATTACTTTGGGAACGGCTACCCAGGATGCATTGGCTACGTTGTCGAAACTAACCAAACCCAGCGATAGGGAAAGTAAATAGCCCACCACAATGCCCACAATAATGGCTGAGAGCTTAATCACCCCTTTACCAAATTGAGCCGCAATTAAAACAGTGAGTAACGTGACGACAGCGACGATCCAATTAATGGGGTCACCAAAATTGGCAGCATTAACGTTTCCACTGCCCGCCATATAGCGAATAGCGATGTCATATAGCGATAGACCGATTACCAATACCACTGTTCCTGCCACGACAGGGGGGAACAGGTGGCGTATATATTGGATGAAGTAGCCCACCACGACCATGGTCATACCGCCAATCAACTGGGCGCCGAGTATTCCTTCAATCCCATACTGAGCGCCAACCGCCACAAGTGTCGGTACGTAGGCAAAGCCGACACCAAAGATAGCAGGTAAGCGCGCACCGAATTTCCACACACCGTATAGATGGAACACGGTACAGACACCTGATGCCAGTACCGCTATCTGGATAAGCAGGAGCTTTTCTTCGACGCTCGCGCCAACGACTCCGGCAACGATAATAGGTGGTGTTATCACGCCAGCAATCATGGCCAGTAGGTGCTGAAGAGAAAGCGGCAGCACCTTTAGGAATTTAGGTTTTCCATAAAAATCAAAGAGGGAGGTGCTCTTTCCATCTATTCGCGCTCGCTCTTCCGACGAGGCAATTGCGTCACTCATAAGGGACTCTCCATTGTTGTTGTATTCAATGATTTGAAATTATTGTTCATTATTGAGGTTGGTACTGTACACAAAAAATCTGCTGAAAATAAATCATTTTGCCCTATTTATGCTTATCACTTTGGCTAATACCGTCTTTCAAAACGACAAGTAGCGTGGATAAAAACTAAGCTGCATCAGGCCTTTTGATTGTTTTTTTGAATTTAAGTCATTGATTTAATTTTTATTTTCTGCCGATCTGCCTGTTAGGCGAGCGTATTTTTATGGTTGGTTGTCGCCCAGAAAAGAAAATATAGCCAGCTGACGCGGCGTCCAAATCGGGGCGTTAGATGGAGTGAGCAGCGATGCCCAATAAAAATGTATACAAAAATTCTTTGAAATGTGTCGATTTTTTATATAAAAATGTAGTCATGAGGGTTTGGGCTGCGTCGAGTGTTACCCATTTGTGAGCTGCTTTCTGATAGCTGTGACATATGGCAGGGACGCAGCAACAGTAGTAATTACATTAAAAAGTATAGGAGAAACCGATGGGTTACGTGACGACTCATGTTCTAGATACTGCGCAAGGCTGCCCAGGCAAGGGGATCAAAATTGATCTGTATTGCGTGG
Source organism: Halomonas sp. TD01 (assembly GCF_923868895.1). Lineage (GTDB taxonomy): Bacteria > Pseudomonadota > Gammaproteobacteria > Pseudomonadales > Halomonadaceae > Vreelandella. The sequence goes on along the minus strand of NZ_OV350343.1, from coordinate 3,894,618 downwards.
TTAATGGCGAACGCAGATTTCTCAAAACGGTAACCACCAATGATGATGGCCGCTGTGACCGCCCCATATTAGACGGCGCTGAGTTACAAGAAGGGGAGTACGAGTTGGAATTTCATGCAGGGGCTTACTTCGCAAGCCGGGGTGACCGGGTTAAGGAGCCAGCATTCTTAAACGTGATACCGCTTCGCTTCGGGGTTAATGACGCCACACAGCACTATCACGTGCCATTACTGCTATCGCCCTATGCTTACTCGACGTATCGCGGCAGTTAAAGAGACTTGAAAAATAGTCCTGATAAAAATAGCCCTGATAAAAAATCTAATGCTGCCGACTAACAACAAACAAATGAGGCGAGGAAGCCGACATGCTGTCCTACTTAATTGATTTTTCTAATTTTATGCTTCGCTGGCTACACGTTATTGCCGCGATTGCCTGGATTGGTGAGTCTATCTACTTTGTCATGCTAGATAACGGCTTAAAATCCCCTAAAGATGAAAACTGCCGCAAAAAAGGCGTGTTTGGTGAGATGTGGGCCGTGCACGGTGGCGGCTTCTATCACAATCAGAAATATGCCACCAGTCCGGAAAAGCTGCCTGATGACCTCCACTGGTCCTTCTGGAAGGCTTATACCACCTGGTTATCAGGTTTCGCCTTATTCATTATTTTGTACATGGTCAATCCCGGCTTCTATCTGGTCAATCCGAACAGTAACTGGGAGTGGGCTGCCAATATGACGGGCTGGCAGGCCAATGTTTTGGCGCTGACCTTTTTGTTATTGGGTTGGGTGGTTTACAACGAAATGTGTAAGCGCATCAGCCCCAACATGGAGCGCGATGGCCTATTAAGTATTGGTGTTGCGATCATGATGGTGGTGGTGGCGTACCTGAGCACTCAAATGTTCTCAGGCCGTGCCGCATTTTTATTGACCGGGGCTGTTATGGCCACGGCGATGTCTGCCAACGTGTTCTTTTGGATCATTCCTGGGCAACGCCGCATTGTTAAAGCGATGAAAGCAGGCGAAACACCAAATCCGTTAGACGGCAAACGTGGTAAGCAACGTTCGGTACACAATACGTACTTTACGTTACCCGTTGTCTTATTAATGATCAGTAATCACTACTCTTTCGCCTACTCTCATGCCCATGCGTGGGTAATCATGGCGCTGTTGATTTTTGCGGGTGCGTTAATTCGTCAGTACTTCGTGTTGATGCACGCTGGGAAAATACAGCCTGGTTATCCTGCAGTAGGCGTTCTCTTGATTATGGTGGCGTTCTGGATAGGGATGCCGAGTAGCCAGCAGATTAATTCCAATACAGAAAGTGGGCCGGATATTGCCGATGTGCAAATGGTTATTGAACAGCGCTGTGTCGCGTGCCATGCCCAGTCGCCTTCCCAGCCTGGTTTCTCTGCACCCCCTGCTGGCTTTGCTTACGACAATCTTGATCAAATTTTGCATCACAAAGAGAGCATTCAGCAGGTGGTGGCCAGTGGTTACATGCCCCTTGGCAACATGACCAATATGAGCGATGAAGAGCGCGCATTAATTCAAGCGTGGTCTGAGTAGCCAGCTCGTTCGTTGTGACGTCAGCAGCTAGCACCGCTAGCTGCTGTATCAACGGAGTTCCTCAACGAATGCCCAAGGTTGCTTTATAGCCGTAATGGCAATCGGCCAATGATAGATTTGCGCAGGCGTTGGGGGTTTTACGTTATCTCGATAATACAAATAACGAAGTGAGTTAACCCGCCATGAGTGATAAGGAAAAAAAGCATTTAATTCCCGCGCTTGAACGAGGGCTGACGATTTTAATGGAACTCAATCGTCATCATCGTGAGATGAGTTTTGCCGAGATCGTTAAACGCGTTGGCTATCCCCAGTCGACTTCGTATCGTGCAGTACAGACCTTGGAACATATGGGGTTTCTTCGTCATCACCCGGTAACCGGATTGTACTCGCTGGGTGTTAACGTGCTGAAGCTGGGCTTTGAATATGTGGCCTCATTAGATGTTGTACAGGTAGGCCATCCGGTTATTGAGTCGCTATGCGAGCAGACTGGCTGCTCAAGTCACATTGCCGTTAGGGATGGAAGGGATGCAGTTTATGTGGCCCGTGTGGGTGCCACTAACGCCACGATTCGTCGCGTTAGCGTAGGAACAAGAATTCCACTGCACTGCACTTCATTAGGGCGGCTGCTTCTGACAGACCTCTCAAAAGAGGAATTTGAATCGCTCTACCCTGATGATCAACTGCTTAATAAAGAACTCGGTGCACCCATCCGGCGTGATGTTCTGTGGGACTTAGTTCAGGAAGACCGTCAGCGTGGTTATGTCATTGCAGATTCTTACTATCACTTTGGTATTTCATCGATCGCCTACCCGCTCTACAACCATGATGGGGTAGTGGAGGGTGTCGTTAGTATTATGGTGCCTGTGCATGAATTTGCCGAGGATGAGCGAACCAAGCTGCAAGCGCTGGTGCAAGAGGCCGCGAGAACAATCTCCGACATGCTAGGACACGACCAAGCCCTTGCGAAACGCGATGGTTAGGCGTTGCAGGCGGCAATAGCACTCTGCATGCGGGGTTAAATCTACAAAATGTTTACCACTGTATGGACTGGATGCAAAAGCACCGGTCCGATTGGCATGCCTGTTTTTACCAATACCGAGAGCGTTTCGTTAGCAACGCTTGTGCTCCCTTATACGTATTTATACGCAATATAGTGGCTTTCAAATATCTGATTTTAAATGTTTTTTATTGCGTCTTCTGATTTTAATGGAAATATTTTCCATTAAATATTGACAGTGCGTTGGATGGCGCATACTTTGAATATTGTCTCGTATACAAAATTAAATACAAAAATGAATACTAAATGTATTCAATCTTCGAGGAGAAGTTGTGATGGCCAAAATGACAGCTGCAGAAGCCGCCATTCACGTCCTGAAAAAAGAAGGTGTTGATGTTGCCTTTGGTGTTCCAGGTGCTGCGATCAACCCTTTCTACGCTGCGATGCGTAAAGTGGGTGGGGTGGACCATGTGCTAGCACGCCACGTGGAAGGTGCTTCACACATGGCGGAAGGGTATACCCGTACAACTGCTGGCAACATTGGTGTGTGCATCGGTACCTCTGGCCCCGCGGGCACGGATATGATTACGGGGTTGTATTCTGCCAGTGCTGATTCAATTCCGATTCTATGTATCACTGGCCAAGCTCCCCGCGCCAAGATGCATAAAGAAGACTTCCAGGCCGTCGACATTCAGACGATTGCTGGCCCAGTGACCAAATGGTCCGTGACGGTGATGGAGCCTGCTCAGGTGCCGCGTGCTTTCCAGAAAGCCTTCCAGATCATGCGTTCTAGTCGCCCTGGACCGGTACTGATCGACCTGCCCATCGATGTACAGATGAGCGAAATCGAGTTCGATCCGGACACCTACGAATCACTTCCGGCTTATAAACCCTCAGCATCACGTGCCCAAATTGAAAAAGCACTGACGATGCTTAACGAAGCCGATAAGCCGCTGATCGTTGCCGGTGGTGGCATCATCAACGCCGATGCTGCCGAGCAATTAGTTGAATTTGCCGAGCTAACCGGTGTGCCAGTCATCCCGACGCTGATGGGGTGGGGAACGATCCCGGATGACCACCCGTTAATGGCAGGCATGGTAGGGCTCCAAACGTCGCATCGATACGGTAATGCGACCATGCTGGCCTCTGACTTTGTCATGGGAATTGGTAATCGTTGGGCCAACCGACACACTGGTAATGTAGAAACGTATACAAAAGATAGAAAATTTGTTCACGTTGATATTGAGCCAACGCAAATAGGTCGTATTTTCGGGCCTGACTACGGCATCGTTTCTGATGCAAAGCTTGCCCTAGACCTGTTTATCGACGTCGCTCGTGAAATGAAGGCCAGCGGACAGCTGAAAAATCGTAGTGCCTGGGCACAAGAGTGTCAGGAACGTAAACGCACACTACTGCGCAAAACTCACTTCGATAACGTGCCGGTGAAACCCCAGCGTGTTTACGAAGAGATGAACAAAGTTTTTGGTAAGAATGCACGCTATATCAGCACCATCGGTTTGTCTCAGATTGCCGGCGCTCAGTTCCTGCATGTGTACAAGCCCCGGCACTGGATTAACTGTGGCCAAGCTGGGCCGCTAGGCTGGACAGTGCCTGCGGCACTGGGTGTTTGCCGTGCCGACCCTGATGCCGAAGTGGTTGCGCTGTCTGGCGATTACGACTTCCAGTTTATGGTAGAGGAGCTAGCGGTTGGGGCACAGTTTAACTTGCCGTATATCCACGTGCTGGTGAACAACTCCTACCTCGGTTTGATTCGTCAGGCCCAGCGTGGCTTCGACATGGATTACTGTGTCCAGCTCTCGTTCAAGAACATCAACTATACCGACGAAGAAGCGGCGCTCGCTGAGTATGGCGTAGATCACGTGTCGGTTGCTGAAGGCCTTGGCTGTAAAGCGCTACGTGTCACTACACCCGATGAGATTGCGCCTGCGTTAGAGAAAGCGCGTGAGCTAATGCGCCAATACCGCGTGCCGGTCGTGGTGGAAATTATTCTAGAGCGCGTTACCAATATCTCGATGGGCACTGACCTTGATGGGGTTAATGAGTTCGAAGCGTTAGCTGAAAACCTTACCGATGCACCGAGCTCTATTGCCAGCCTGACGTAACGCACCAAGGTGCTTCCAGGCAAGTCGCTGAAGTCGTTATTAAGACGCTAAAACGTTAGGAGAACACTATGGCTAAGTTTGCCGCGAATCTCAGTATGCTGTTCACTGAAGTCGATTTTCTTGATCGCTTTGAGGCCGCCGCAAAGGCGGGCTTTAAAGGGGTTGAGTACCTTTTTCCCTATGACTATGCGGCAGCTGACATCAAGCAGCGCTTGGATGCGAATGGCCTAACCCAAGTGCTGCACAACTTACCTGCGGGAGATTGGGGAGCCGGCGAGCGAGGCATTGCTTGTCATCCCGACCGGGTAGAAGAGTTTCGCGCCGGTGTGGATAAAGCGATCGACTATGCCACTGCGCTTGAGTGCAAGCAGGTGAACTGTCTTGCGGGTATTAAGCCTGAGGGCGTTAGTGATGCTGAGGCTCACCGTACCTTGGTCGAAAACCTTCGCTACGCTGCCGAAAAACTCAAAGCAGCCGGCATTTTGCTGCTTGCAGAACCTATCAACACCCGTGACATCCCAGGCTTTTTCCTTAATCGCACCGAACAGGCGTTGGCACTTTTTGACGAAGTCGGCAGTGATAATTTAAAGCTGCAGTACGACATCTATCACATGCAAATCATGGAGGGCGATCTTGCGCCCACTATTGAAAAGCATTTCGCGCGTGTCGCTCACGTGCAGCTGGCGGATAACCCAGGGCGCCATGAGCCAGGAACAGGTGAGATCAATTATCCCTTCTTATTTAGCCACCTACAGCAGCTTGGCTATGACGGCTGGATTGGCTGCGAGTACAAGCCCAAGACCACGACAGTCGAAGGTTTGGGTTGGTTAGATAAGGCGCGTTAACCCTGTGTGACTTAAAGCAGGCAAGTGAGTAGATAGTCGATAATTCAAGAAATCTAAATCATTTGGAAACAATAGGTTGGTTTCTGAAAGACGCGAATGGAGAACAATTATGAGTAAGATCGGTTTTATTGGTTTAGGCATTATGGGTCGTCCTATGGCGGGCCACCTGCTCGACGCTGGTCACTCGTTGGTGACCGTTAAACGCGGCACATTGGATGCTGCGCTTGCCGAAAAAGGCATGAGTGAAGTCGCTTCACCCAAAGCGGTTGCTGAAGCGTCTGACGTCATTATCACCATGGTGCCCGACACGCCCGATGTCGAAAGCGTATTATTTGGTGAGGAAGGCGTGATTGAAGGCCTGAAGCCCGGCACTCTGGTGATTGATATGAGCTCCATTGCCCCGATGCAGACTCAGGCATTTGCCAAGCGGATTACCGATGCAGGCGGGGAATTTGTCGATGCGCCGGTTTCTGGTGGTGAAGGTGGTGCGATTAACGCCGCGCTTACCATTATGGTGGGTGCAACAACGGAAGGGTTTGAGCGAGCCAAGCCATACCTGGACGTTGTTGGGAAGACGATTACCCACATTGGCGGCCACGGTGCAGGTCAGACGTGCAAAGTGGCTAACCAGATTGTGGTAGCACTGACCATTGAAGCAGTAGCAGAAGGGTTGCTGTTTGCCTCTAAAGCAGGTGCTGATGTTGCTAAAGTGCGTGAATCATTAATGGGCGGTTTAGCTCAATCGAAAATACTCGATGTTCATGGCGAGCGCATGATCAAGCGCACCTTTGAGCCTGGGTTCCGCGTTCGTCTGCACCAGAAAGATCTCAACTTAGCGTTAGAAGGTGCCAAAACGTTAAACCTGTCATTGCCAGGCACCGCCAATGCACAGCAGTTGTTCCAAGCGTGTGCCGCCAACGGGGGCGAAGATTGGGATCACGCAGGTATTGTGCGCGCTTTAGAAAAGTTGGCAGACCATGAGGTTGGCCAATAACGCGCCTTTGTCAGGCAGGCCAACGTCTGTTGGCCTGCCATTAAGTTCTTTTTACTGAGTTTTAAGTTCTTTTACTAAGCTTTCCAAGCTCTTTGTTTATGTTCTTTTCTAAGCTCCTTTCTGAGCCCTTTTCCTGATCCCTGCCCGAGGAGTCTTTTGATGAATTCCCTTGTTCGCTTGGCGCCTTTTACCAGTGAAGAGGCAACCCGCCAGTGGCTGAATCAACTGGCCGAAACGGCCATTGCTGCCGTACATCCCGATAGCTTATTAACTGCTCAGTTGCCTGAAAAACCGCCAGGCCGAACTGTCGTCGTGGGCGCGGGTAAGGCTGCCGCCGCCATGGCGCGCGCATTAGAGTTGGCGTGGGAAAAACGCGCTCGTGAGTCAGGCGAAGAGGTCGACTTAACGGGCGTAGTAGTGACCCGTTATCAGCATGGTGCAACCTGTCGCTATATCGATGTACTGGAAGCCTCTCATCCAATGCCTGATGCGCTGGGTGAGCAAGCCGCTAAGCGCATGCTTGATGAAGTGAAAAACCTGGGTGAAGACGATCAAGTGATCGCACTTATCTCAGGAGGCGGCTCTGCGTTAATGACCCTGCCGGCGGATGGTATTTCGTTAGAAGACAAACAGGCTCTTAATAAGGCGCTGCTTCGGTGTGGTGCACCGATCCGTGAAATCAACACCGTAAGGCGCCACTTATCGGCGATTAAAGGCGGGCGGTTGGCCACTGCTGCGCACCCCGCGCAAGTGGTGACGTTACTTATTTCGGATGTTCCTGGTGACGTGCCTTCATTAATTGCCTCAGGCCCGACACTGCCTGATAACACAACGTCGTTAGATGCGTTGGCAATATTAAACCGCCATGAGCTTGAGGTGCCTGAGCACGTGAAACGCCATTTAATGGCCGATCATCGTGCGCCTCAGACCTGGAATCAAGGATTTGCACGGGATAAATCGACTATCCTAGCCCGTGCGCGGGACGCACTGAAGGCCGCTCAACTCAGTGCCGAAGAGAGTGGTTTAGAGGTAAGAGTGTTAGGTGATGACCTTGAAGGGGAAGCAAGAGATTTAGGCATTGCCCAGGGGCGTATGGTGTGCAAGTTGCAGGCTGAAATTACTCGTCCGCTGCTGGTACTGTCAGGCGGCGAAACGAGCGTTACCGTGCGCGGTAATGGTCGAGGAGGGCGTAACGTTGAGTACCTGCTGGGGCTTTTTGATACGCTAAAAGGATGTGATGGCATTTATGCGATTGCCATTGATACCGATGGAATCGATGGCTCTGAAGATAATGCAGGCGCGTTAATTGGGCCTGAGTGCTGGCAGCGGGCTAAGGCATTAACGCTTTCTGCCCAGGATTACCTTGCCCGTAACGATGCGTACAGTTTCTTTGATGCTTTAGATGACCTCGTGGTAACAGGGCCAACCCGAACCAATGTTAACGATTTCCGAGCGATTCTTATTCTACCCAACCCGTCGTAAGGTTGTCGTTGTTCCCGCTTAACTATCCAATTACCCGTTAAGGCATTGTTTTGTGTGGTTCTGAGTGGTTGTCCGAGGGGTAAACATGATAAGTTTCGTCGAGGTTCATTAGAGAGTTAGGCCATGACCCTCGGCTGGCACAAGAAAGGTTTTACCAAAACGAAAGAAGGTCGCGTTAGCGATCAAGATATTGTTGAACACATCCGGTCTGCGGTACTGATGCAGCGACTGGCACCAAATACAAAACTGCCTGAAGTCACCATAGGCGATGTATTTGGCGTCAGCCGTTCAGTGGTGCGTAAAGCGTTAACACGGCTTGATGCTGAACATGTTATCGACCAACGACCGAATCAGGTCGCCCGCGTCAGAGCACCTTCGATTGACGAAACGCGAGAGACGTTTTCTGCGCGTAGGTTAGTGGAAGGTGAGATTGTCTCACTGTTGGCGGGTAAGCTGGATGTGGCGACTTACAAGGCGTTAGAGAAGCAGGTCGCCCTTGAAAAGCAGGCGTTTGAAAACAGTGACGAACCGTCACGCATTGAGCATTCCCTCAATATTCATCATCTCCTTGCCCAGCATGCCCCTAATCGTATTTTGGGCGCGATGTTGACCGATCTCGTCTTGAGAACGTCAATTGTCATCGCTCTCTATAAGCGTCCGGGCTTGTCTTCTTGCTACTTGGAAGGCGATCATGCGAACTTGCTTGGGCACTTGGCGAGTGGTGATGCACAGGCGGCTAAGCAGGCGATATACACTCACCTTAATAGCTTAGAGTCTTTGCTGGTACTGTCGTCTCAAGAGCCAGAAAACGACGATTTGATGACTATTCTAGGCGGTAAATCTGTTAGGGCGTGATTCGCTAGCCCTAGGTTTTCGATAACCATCGATTTTCGGTAACCCTGGGGTTTCGCGAACAATAGGTTTCAATGCTCCAAACTGATGTCTCAAACAAGCGGCGCCCTATTGGGCGCCGCTTGTGGCTTACTGTGAAACGATTACAGCAGTAATCGGCGAATATCCGTCAGCACATCGGCCAGGAAGGCCGTAAAGCGGGCGGCATCCGCACCGTTAATCGCCCGGTGATCGTAAGAGAGCGATAGCGGCATCATTAAGCGCGGCTGGAAGGCACTGCCATCCCATACCGGCTTCATCTGCGCTTTCGACACCCCCAGGATCGCCACTTCCGGCGCATTAACGATCGGTGTGAACGCGGTTCCACCAATCGAGCCAAGGCTCGAAATGGTGAAGCAGCCACCGGTCATCTCATCACGCTTAAGCTTCTTGGTTTGCGCTTTCTTGCCGAGCTCCGCCATCTCCTTGGCAATCTCAATCAAGGATTTTTTATCGGCGTTGCGCACTACTGGCACCATCAGACCATCAGGTGTATCCACGGCAATTCCGATATGCACGTAGTTTTTCCATACCAGCGTTTCGCCGTCGCCTTTCAGGCTAACGTTGAACTGGGGGAATTTACTCAGTGCAAAGGCACAGGCTTTAACCATAAACGGCAACGGTGTCAGCTTGGCGCCTTGGGCTTCGGCTTCAGCCTTCATGGCTTTACGGAAGCTTTCAAGCTCGGTAATGTCGGCCTCGTCGAACTGCGTCACGTGAGGCACATTGAGCCAGCTGCGGTGCAGATTGGTCGCACCCATTTTAAGCAGGCGACCCATCGGCTTCTCTTCCACGTCGCCAAACTGGCTGAAGTCGACTTCTGGTATCGCGGGAATGCCAGCACCACCACTCGCTGCTGGGGCAGCCGCTGTTTGTGCTTTACCTTGGCTGGCAATGGCCTGTTTCACGTAGGCCTGCACATCTTCTTTCAGCACCCGGTCTTTCGGGCCACTAGGCTTAACAAGACTAAGATCAACATTTAGTTCACGTGCCAGCATGCGTACTGCTGGGCCTGCATGTACCAGCTTACTATCCCGTGGCTGATCATCAGCGATTTGTGCTTCCGGACTCGGGGTGCCTTCAGGAGAAGGGGCTTGTTTTGCTGGTGCTTCAGCGACAGGTTTTTCAACGACCGGCTCTTCAGCAGCGGCTTGCTCTTGCGGCGCGTCTTCGCTGTTGTCGCCACCTTCACCAGCGATTTCCATCTGGCCGATCACGTCGCCTTCCGAGACGGTATCGCCTTCTTTGACCGTGAGCGCAACGATCTTACCACCGTGCGGGCTGGGTACATCCATCGAGGCTTTATCCGACTCGAGGGTGATCAAAGTGTCTTCGGCGTTGACGTCATCGCCAGCGCTGACCGCGACTTCGATGATTTCAACGTTGTCTGAACCACCCAAGTCCGGCACTTTGATGTCAACGGCCTGCTTGCCGCCACTGGCTTTCTTCGCTGCCGGTGCAGGGGCTTCTTCCTGCGTCGGTTTGTCTTCTTTCGCTGGCGCGTCGTTGGGCTGGCTGTCAGACGTCTCTTCGCCACCGCCTGTGCCGCCTTCAACCTCCAGCTCAACGATGTCGTCGCCTTCGGAGACGCTATCGCCTTCTTTGACCAGCACTTTGAGCACCTTGCCGCCTTTCGGGGCCGGGACGTCCATGCTGGCTTTGTCAGATTCCAGGGTGATTAGGGTGTCTTCCGCTTCAATGACGTCGCCTTCTGACACCGCAATCTCGATGATTTCGACATCGGTATCACCACCGATATCGGGAACTTTGATGATTTCGCTACTCAAGGTCGCGCTCCTTCCAAATCGGATCGAGCCGGCGGGCGTTTGCCCGCCGGGCAGCGGTTTAGCTGGTCAGCGGGTTCGGCTTGTTGGCGTCGATGCCATACTTCTTCAGCGCCTCGCCGACATGCTTGCGATCAAGCTCACCGCGGTCCGCCAGCGCACGTAGCGCCGCCACGGTGACGAAGTAGCGGTCTACTTCAAAGAAGTAGCGCAGCTTCTCGCGGGTGTCGGAACGGCCAAAGCCGTCTGTACCCAGCACGGTGTACTCGCTTGGCACCCAGGCACGCACTTGGTCGGCGTAGAGCTTCATGTAGTCGGTGGAGGCAATCACCGGGCCGTCACGGCCTTCCAGGCACTTCGTCACGTGGGGCTTGTTGCCCTCAACGTCCGGGTTCAAGAAGGCTTCACGCTCCAACAGCAGCGCTTCGCGACGCAGCTCGTTAAAGCTGGTCACGCTCCAGATATCCGCGCCAATGCCCCAGTCGTTGGCCAACAGCTCTGCGGCGGCTTCGACTTCGCGCAGGATGGTACCGGAGCCCATCAGTTGCACGCGGCCCTTGTCGCCTTTCGTTTCGTTGAGCAGGTACATGCCTTTGACGATATCGTCGGTGGGCACGTTGTCGATTGCTGGGTGCTCGTAGTTTTCGTTCATCACCGTCAGGTAGTAGAAGCAGTTCTCTTTGTCGGAGAACATGCGCTTCAAACCATCCTGGAGGATGACCGCCACTTCGTGGGCGTAGGTCGGGTCGTAGCTGCGGCAGTTGGGTATGGTGGAGGCTTGAATCAAGCTGTGACCATCCTGGTGCTGCAGACCTTCACCGTTGAGCGTGGTACGCCCGGCAGTGCCGCCGACCATAAAGCCGCGGGCTTGCAGGTCACCTGCGGCCCAGGCCAAGTCACCAATGCGCTGGAAGCCGAACATCGAGTAGTAGACATAGAACGGCAGCAGGGTAACGTTGTTGTTGCTGTAGGACGTCGCGGCGGCAATCCACGCAGACATCGCGCCAGCCTCACTAATCCCTTCTTCGAGAATCTGGCCTTTCTGATCCTCGCGGTAGAACATGATCTGGCCTTTATCGACCGGCTCATATTTCTGACCTTCCGAGGTGTAGATGCCGAGCTGACGGAACATGCCTTCCATGCCGAAGGTACGCGCTTCGTCAGGAATAATCGGTACGACATGTTTGCCGAGCTTCTTATCCTTGACCAGACCGTTCAGGACGCGCACGAATGCCATGGTGGTCGAGACTTCGCGCCCTTTGGAACCAACCATTTGCGAGGCAAAGGTTTTGTCGTCCAGGCTGGGGATCTCCAGCGCCTCAAAGTCACTGCGGCGGGCCGGCAGGTAGCCGTTCAAGCGTTCCCGCTGCAGGTGCATGTACTTAAGCTCGGGAGAGTCTTCTTCCGGCTTGTAGTAGGGCACGTCTTTGAGCTGTTCGTCGGTGATCGGAATACCAAAGCGGTCGCGGAATTTGCGCAGCGCTTCGTACTCCATGCTCTTGACCTGGTGGGCTTCGTTGGCGGCTTCGCCATCGCCGCTGCCCATGCCGTAGCCTTTAACGGTGTGCGCCAGGATGACCGTGGGCTTACCGTTGGTCTGGTTGACCGCTTCATGGTAGGCCGCGTAGACCTTGAACGGGTCGTGACCACCGCGGTTGAGCTTCCAGATGTCTTCATCAGACAGGTCATTGACCATCGCTTCGGTTTCGGGGTACTTACCGAAGAAGTGCTCACGGGTGTACGAACCGCCGTTGGCCTTGTAGTTCTGGTACTCACCGTCGACTGCTTCATCCATGCGTTTTTGCAGGATGCCTTTCTTGTCCTTCTCGAACAGCGGATCCCAGTGACGCCCCCAGACGACCTTGATGACGTTCCAGCCAGCACCGCGGAACACGCCTTCGAACTCGTCCATGACGCGGGAGTTGCCGCGTACCGGACCGTCCAAGCGCTGCAGGTTGCAGTTGATGACGAAGATCAGGTTATCGAGGTTTTCACGACCCGCCAGAGAAATCGCGCCCAGTGACTCCGGCTCATCACACTCGCCGTCGCCCATAAAGCACCAGATCTTGCGGTCGTACATGTCTTTCAGCTCACGGTGATGCAGGTACTTCATCACGTGGGCTTGATAGATGGCCTGAATCGGGCCAAGACCCATCGACACCGTGGGGAACTGCCAGTAATCCGGCATCAGCCAAGGGTGCGGGTAGGAAGACAGACCATCGCCGTCGACTTCGCGACGGAATTTGTCCATCTGCTCTTCAGACAGACGGCCTTCCAGATAAGAACGCGCGTAAATCCCCGGGGCAACGTGGCCCTGAATGTAGATCAGGTCGCCTTCAAAATCACCCTTGGGCGCGCGGAAGAAGTGGTTAAAGCCGACATCGTACAGCGTGGCTGACGACATAAAGCTGGCAATGTGGCCGCCCAGCCCGGGGTTGGCGCGGTTATTACGGATGACCTGAGCAATGGCGTTATAACGGATCAACGACCGAATGCGGCGCTCCATAAACAGATCGCCGGGCATCGGTGCTTCGCGATGCACAGGGATCGTATTCCGGTGCGGGGTTGTCACCGAGAAGGGCACCTTCATCCCGTCCCGGCGCAGGCGATCCGCCAAGCGGGTCATCAGGTAGCGGGCACGATCTTCGCCCTCACGATCCAGTACTGATTCCAGGGATTCTAGCCACTCCGTGGTTTCGAGCGGATCGAGATCTTCTCTTGTCTCCAGACTCATAGAGGTCTCTCCGAATGACGATAAAAGGTAAGCCTCACAGCCTGAAGGGCCGAGCACCACAGGTCAGGCTGAAAGGAAAATACAAGCGCTAAGCGCGTGAGAATTACGCTGACTCGGCCGCACGCATGTGAAGGCGGAAGCGCGCTATCTGGATGATTTGCTCAATAGCGGTTTGACGCTCGGTAGCGGCGTCGTTTTCAAGACGCTTTTCGAACGCATAAAGGATGGCGTGTCGATCAAGCCCTTTAACAGCAATCACAAAGGGGAAGCCGAACGTATCTTGATAGGCCTGATTCAGGCGTTGAAAGCGCTCAAACTCTTCGGTTGAACACTGATCTAGCCCCGCACCTGCCTGCTCACGGGTGGAATCCTGGGTTAGCTCACCCGCCAGCGCTGCTTTCCCGGCAAGGTCTGGGTGAGCGCGGATGACAGCAATTTGCTGATCAATATCAGCACCCTTAAGCACATTGCCCATGCAGTCAGCTAGCACATCTGGGTCATCGTGTTGGTCGGTAAACCCCTGTTTCCAGGCGGTTTCGGCTACCCAGGGTGAATGTTCAAAAACGTCCCCGTAATGCTCAAGAAAGGCGTCTAAGCCAAGGCGGCTGGGGCGAGCTGCTTTTAAAATATGCGGCATTGTATTCTCCTCTTGTATTTGTTTATCAGTTTTATTGTATACAATAAATATTGCTAAATGTACTCTAAGAGGTGCCGTTTCCGCAAAAAAATCGCTATCGCATCCGCGGGAAGCGGGCATAACGGCGTTAGAAAGGCCTTTATAGAAAGGTCTTTATAGCAAGATCTCTATAGGAGGGCCTTTACAGAGGGGCTCTTAGAAAGATGTCTAAAAACAAAATCAAACAACAAAGGGTTTTGCATGTTGAAGAGCAAACGAGCAGTGACAGCGTATCTGGCGATAGGCGTTTCTCTTGGCGCTATCTCGGTAAGTGCCCAAGCGGCGACATGGAGTGATACGTTTGTGGGCTATCGCTATGGAACGCAGTTTACCGAGCCGAATAACCCAGAGAACATAGAGAAGCATATTCTTCAGTTTACCCATGTTAGTGGTTACTCACTGGGCCAAAACTTTTTAAATCTGGACGTGCTTCAGTCCAGCAGCCAAGACCCCGCCAATAACAGTGATTCAGGGGCGACTGAAGCCTATTTAGCATATCGGCATCAACTCCATGGGGGCGGAGTGTTCAATGAGCCCATCGCTTTCGGACCCGTCAAAGACATGGCGCTGACGTTTGGGTTTGACCTAAACACCAAAAATACTGGCTTTGCACCACGTAAACGTCAGCTAGTAGTGGGGCCAACGTTTAAATTTGATGTGCCGAGAGGCTTTGTGGATCTAAGTCTCTTCTATAGCCGTGAATGGAACCACTGCGGCTTGCCACCTTGTGGACTGCCAGAAAATCAGAACAGCATTTCGTTTGATCCCTATTACCAAATTAACTTGGCCTGGGGGCTGCCGTTTGAAGCTGCGGCGTTACCGCTAAAATTCCAAGGGTTCTATAACTACAACAGCGAAAAAGGAGACGATTACTTTGGGGAAGCGACCAAGCCTGAGCAGTTAATGCGCACCTCGTTGATGCTAGACGTCGGGCAAGTTGCCTGGGGCACGGAAAATTCCTTATGGATGGGCGTCGGTTATGAGTATTGGCGCAACAAATTCGGAAACCACAGCCAACCGGGTGTCGATACCGATGCCATGACCTTTAATCTGGAATGGCACTTCTAAAACCAACCACTGCTACTGGCTTAACCGATACCCCTTGGCCCGAAAGTGCCAAGGGGTATTTTTTTATGTCTCAGGTGCACTTTGGCTAAGTGTGCTTGAAGAGGGACGCCATTATTTTTTGTGAAGCAGTGGTTTTTAATCGAGTGATTGTTTGTTGGAATTTTACATTATTATTGGGTGGTGCACAGAGGTGTTAATACTTATTAATATTATAAGTGGTTAATTTTTTACTATATGTCATTTTTTAAATATAGTTATATATATGTATTGTGACAGTTTGGTTGTTATTAACTATTGTTTTCAGTATTGGTATGTCTCTTGGTTTTTGTGTTGGAGAAATATGTTGTATATTGGCTAAGATAGGTTTGGTTGATTTTTTATAGCGTTAAATTTTATTAAAGCATCTGCTGTTGTTAAATGCTTTCTGGGCGTTTGTTAAAATCAGTAAAAATTTATTTTTATTAATAGAGTGTAAGAAAGAATAAGTGATGCATTAGTGTTTCAGTATCTGGAAAAGGAGTTCCTTGATATGTCTGTTAGGGATAGATTAATTATAACTAAAATTAAGATAAAAGTAGTTTTCAAGGCTGCTGATGCTTGGTTTTACGATAGGGATATCTCTGTTAAAAATAATTATCAAAAATTGAGTTTTTGCTGGCCTGTGTCCTTAGGAAGGGCTTGTTTGTGCCTGTTTTTGATGTGTATTGCGAGTAATGCCGTCGCACAGAGTTCAGTGGATCTTGACAACGAGTCCCTGCGCCAATTTCGGCAGGAGCAAGAGAGACTAAGGCAGCAGCGCGAGCAGCTTCAGCCTCAGAGCGATGTACGACTATCTCCCCTGCATGATCCCAAAGTTCCGCTTGTTTTTCCCGCGACAGAGACGCCTTGTTTTGAAATCAGCAGTATCTATCTAAACGTTATTAACAGGGGGAGTCAGGACTGGAATTGGCTATATGACTATGTTAACGACCCTCAAGATAGTCAGCCGGCGCTTAGTCGTTGCTTAGGAGCTCAGGGAGTGAGCGTCATTATGGCTCGCCTGCAGCAAGCGTTGGTTCAGAAGGGCTGGACAACCACACGCATTCTTGCGCCCCCGCAAGATTTGTCGTCTGGAGAGTTGCGCCTAGATATCTTAGAAGGCGTGATTAGTGATATTCGCTTTGCGGAGGAATATGGTCAGCGCGCGACTCTTTTCAACACCATTCCAACCCATGCTGGTCGGGTTCTCAATTTGCGCGATATTGAACAGGGACTTGAAAATTTCAGACGTGTGCCAACAGTTGAAGCTGATATCTCGATTGAGCCTGGTGAAGAACCAGGTCAAAGCGAACTGATAATCCGCCACAAGCAGGCTTTTCCTTTCAGAGTACATGCATCGGTTGATGATTCAGGCAATGAAAGCACAGGAAAATACCAAGGGGCTTTTACACTCAGCTACGATAACCTTTTGACACTAAGCGACCTGTTCTACATTACTCTGCAGTCTGAATTAGGAGGTAAAGATCCTGGAGACCGAGGCAACTCTGGGCATGCTTTACATTACTCCGTCCCCTGGGGGTACAGTCTCCTATCATTCAATAGTTCTAGCACTCGATATCATCAAACTATTGCTGGTGCTTTTCAGGACTATGTTTATTCGGGTACAAGCGATCAATACGATGCACAGCTTTCACGTGTCCTTCAGCGTGACCAGGCAGGTAAAACCACAGGCGTTATACGTGCATTTCACCGGCGCTCAAACAACTACATAGATGATACGGAAATTGAGGTGCAGCGTCGTGCTGTATCTGGGGTGGATATCAGTCTTGGTCATCGTCGTAGCGTTGGTTCGGGGGTGTGGGAAGCAGTCCTCACTCATCGTAGGGGCATCGGTGCATGGGGGGCATTGCCCGCCCCCGAAGAAGCATTCGGTGAAGGCACGTCACGTATGCGAATGTGGTTACTGAATGCCAGTGTGAGTATTCCTTTTGATTTTGTCCATCAGCGTTGGAACTACCACGGTAGCTTTCGTGGACAGTGGCATGAAACCCCTCTAACTCCCCAAGATCGATTTTCTATCGGTGGACGTTATTCCGTGCGCGGCTTTGATGGTGTGAGCATGCTCAGTGGTGACAGTGGCCTTTTATTGCGTAACGAAGTTTCCATGCAGCTTGGTCAAAGCCCCTACAGCGTGTACTCAGGGTTAGATTGGGGACGGGTCAGCGGACCCTCTAATCAAATGCAACTGGGTAACGAAATGGCTGGGGCGGTAGTGGGTCTGCGTACGCGATGGAACACAGGGCCAGTGCAAAGCAATATCGATCTTTTCTTAGGTCAGCCACTTCATAAACCTGAGGGGTTCAGAACCGCCAGTCAGGATTACGGATTTAGTTTTCATATTCAATTTTGATACGAGAAAACAATGAATAAAAAACTCTACCGACTCGTCTTTAATGCCTCGCGCGGTTGTCTTGTCGCGGTATCAGAAAGTGCTCTGCGAAAAAACAAGAGCTCTGGACGGAGGCAGGGCGCCGGTATGGGGAGTTCCGCAATTGTGGTGCTGCGTCTGGCCGCTACTTTCGCCTTGGGGTTAAGTACTTTGAGTAGCGCTTTGGCTCAGGCGCAAATCATGCCTGATCCTGCAGCACCGGGCAACCAACGCCCTACGGTGCTAAGCACCTCTAATGAGGTGCCGTTGGTCAATATTCAAACCCCAAGTGCTGCTGGTGTAAGTCGTAATACATATGAACAATTTGATGTGGGTGCGCCAGGAGCCGTACTCAATAACAGCCGCACTGATGTGCAGACCCAACTTGGGGGGTGGGTGCAGGGAAATCCGTGGCTGGCCAAAGGTGAAGCGCACATCATTCTCAACGAAGTTAACAGCAATAACCCTAGCCAACTCCAAGGGTTTATTGAAATTGGGGGGCAGCGCGCCGAAATTATTATTGCCAATCCTGCCGGTATTGAGGTGGATGGCGCAGGTTTTATAAACGCCAGCCGCGCTACTCTCACGACAGGCAGCCCTTTAATGAACGGGGGAAGTCTTGAAGGTTATCGTGTGCAGCGCGGCACCATTAGTATCGGTGGCAAAGGGCTTGATGCCAGTCTGGTTGACTATACAGGCATCTTAGCGCGGGCCATCGAAGTTAATGCGAATATTCACGCCCAAGAGCTGGACTTGATTACGGGTGAAAATACGGTTGATGCAAACTCCAGCAACATTCAGCAAATTTCTGGCGCAGACAATGCTCCTGCCTTTGCGTTGGATGTAAGTGAGCTGGGCGGCATGTACGCTGGGCAAATTCGCTTGGTAGGAACTGAAGTGGGAGTAGGTGTCCGTCATCACGGGACGATGGCTGCTAGCGCAGGCGATATTCATATCGACACCAACGGTCAACTGAGTTCAACAGGTGCTATCCAAGCAAATCAAGGTGATATTGCTATCCGTACCGCGCAAGACCAAAGCTACAGTGGAAGCGTGCTAGCCGGAGAAAACCTGACGCTGCATAGTGGCGGCAATCACCAGAATGAATACAGTGATAGCAAACTCGGTACCATTAAAAACAGCGGGGTTCTACGTGCTGGCCAAGAAGCTAATTTGCGTGCGGGCGATTTAAATAATAGCGGCCGGGTAGACGCTCAGCGGTTAGATATTGAAGTAGACAACCTCAGCAATAGTGGTGATTTATGGCAAAGCGGTGCACAAAATCTCAATGTTCAAGCTAATCACATTAGCAACGAGCAAGATGGGTTCCTAGGGCGTGCAGTCACCACCCCGGCACAAGACGCTCTTAGCAGCTCACAGCCTTCAGAGCCCTCTGTACAAATACCCGGTAGGGATATAAAAAGTAGCCCTCAAGACCCCGATAGCCAATCACCATCGCAGCCCGATGTGGGCACGGAGCCACCTCCAGCCTCATTAGAATCAGGGGTTGTGAATGTTAGTGGTCGTCTGGAAAATCATGCAGAGGGCACTTTGGCCGCCGAGGGTGACCTTTATGTAAGTGCCGAGCAATCGCTTAGTAATGCTGGTCACGTGCGCGCCAAAAATGTGCAATCCAGCGGTGACTGGTTTGAAAACACCTCTGGTACATTGCAGTCGGATCGGCTCAATGTAAAAGTAAATACAGTAAAACTAACGGGTGGGTCGGTATCGGCTGACACCGTTACGCTCAATAGTATAGAGCATATTCAAGGTTCGGCAGCGCAACTCTATGCCAAGGATGAGCTTCACTTGAATGCTGAGTATTTGAGCAATGCTGGTGAAATTCAATCCGGTGATAAATCCCAAATTTCAGTCGCTACTAGCCTCACTAACACTGGTACGATAGCGGCAGCTGATGACTTGAATATTGAGGCAGCTAGCGTCGATAGCAGCGGCACCCTGGCTGCAGGTTTAAACGAAGATGGCAGCCTAAACGCGTTTGATGCTAATGGTGCTGCACTTCGCATTACCACGTCTAATGACCTGGTCGCCACCGGTACTAATTTGGCTGCAGGCACGCTGACCCTTAACGGTGACAATGTCGATCTGAGTGAGAGCCAGACCAGTGCTTTTGATACGCATATCACTGCCCGTGGTGACATTGACACCTGGCAAGCCAATGTTGTCACCCAGGAAAACTTATTGCTCCGTACTGACGGGGCGCTCGACAATACCAAGGGCACCCTGGCCAGCCAGCAAGGCGACCTGAGTATCCAGGCACTTAGCCTGAGTAACGCGCAGGGTGAGTTATTGGCTGGTAAGAACCTGTCGATTGCTCTCAACGAAACCCTAAGCAACACTGATGGCACCGTCTACGCTGGCAAAAACGCCACTCTAGACATCACTACGTTGACCAACACCGGCACCATCGCGGCAGCTGATGATTTGACTATTGATGTCGCCAGCATCGATAGCAGCGGCACCCTGGCCGCGGGTCTGAATAGCGACGGCAGTCTCAAACCGTTTGATGCTAACGGTGCTGAGCTGCGCGTCACCGCCACTGGAGAGCTGAGCACCTCCGGCACTAACTTGGTTGCAGGCGCGTTGACTCTTAATGGTGACCATGTTGACCTCAGCGATAGCCAGACCAGCGCTTATCGCGCTGATATTGCGGCGCGTGGTGATCTGGCGACTTGGCAGGCCAGCATTGTTGCTCAAGAGAGTTTATCGCTCCAGTCGGGCGGTGCTCTGGATAACACTGATGGCACCTTGTCCAGTGAGCAAGGTGATCTAAGTGTCCAGGTGTTGAGCCTTAACAACACCGACGGCACCGTCTACGCGGGTGGAAACGTCACCCTAGATACCGGCACACTCACCAACTCTGGCACTATTGCTGCAGCCGATGACGTGACAATTAGTGCTGCCAATGTGCACAGCAGTGGCACTCTAGCAGCTGGCCTGAACCAAGATGGCACCCTGAAGGCATTCACCTTCGGCGGCGAGGTTCTCGACGTAACGACCGCCGGCGATCTAACCGCTACCGGTACCAACCTAGCGTCGGGTAATTTGACGCTGGACGGTGGCAATGTCGATCTGAGTGAGAGCCAGACCAGTGCTTTTGATACGCATATCACTGCCCGTGGTGACATCGACACCTGGCAAGCCAATGTCGTTACCAAGGAAAACTTATCGCTCCAGGCCGGTGGCGGTCTGGATAACACAGAGGGCTCCTTATCTAGCCAGCAAGGCGACCTGAGTATCCAGGCACTTAGCCTGAGTAACGCGCAGGGTGAGTTATTGGCTGGTAAGAACCTGTCGATTGCTCTCAACGAAACCCTAAGCAACACTGATGGCACCGTCTACGCTGGCAAAAACGCCACTTTAGGCACTGGTGCGCTGACCAATACTGGTTCCATCGCCGCCGCTGATAATCTAGCTATCGACGCCGCCAGCATCGATAGCAGCGGCACTCTGGCGGCGGGCCTGAAACGCGATGGCAGTCTCAAGCCGTTTGATGCTAATGGAGCTGTACTGCGCGTTACCACGACTGATGACCTAGTCGCCACCGGCACTAACTTGGCTGCAGGCACGCTTACTCTGGACGGTGAGAGTGTCGATCTGAGTGAGAGCCAGACCAGCGCCTATCGCTCTGGTATTCTGGCGCGTGGTGATCTGGCGAGTGGGCAAGCCAATGTGGTTGCCCAGAACGACCTATCGCTACAGTCTGGCGGTACACTGGATAACACTGAGGGTACTTTGTCCAGTGAAGACGGTGATCTAAGAGTGCAGGCGCTGAGTCTGAACAACGATCAGGGTGAGCTGTTAGCAGGCAACAGTCTTGAGGCCACTCTTAGCGACACGCTTAACAACACCGATGGTAGCGTCTATGCAGGTGGAAGCGTCACCCTAGATATCGGCACACTCGCCAGCTCGGGGACTGTTGCTGCAGCCGATGACGTGACGATTAGTGCTGTCAATGTGCTCAGCAGCGGCACTCTAGCGGCTGGCCTGAACCAAGATGGCACCCTGAAGGCATTCGCCAACGACGGCGGGGTTCTCGACGTAACGACCGCCGGCGATCTAACCGCTACCGGTACCAACCTAGCGTCGGGTAATTTGACGCTGGATGGTGGCAATGTCGATCTGAGTGAGAGCCAGACCAGCGCTCACAGTTCTGACATTGTCGCCCAGGGAAAACTCGACACCTGGCAAGCCAATGTTGTGACTCAGGAAAACTTAACCCTGCAGGCTGAAGGCGCGATTGATAACACTGAGGGGATCCTGTCCAGTCAGCAAGGCGACCTGAGCGTACAAGCGTTGAGTCTGAACAACGAACAGGGCGAACTGCTAGCAGGTGATGCCCTAGAGGTGGCTCTTAGCGAAGCCCTAAGCAACACCGACGGCACTGTCTACGCCGATGGTAACGCTATTCTCAATACTGGTGCGCTGACGAACACTGGTGCTATCGCGGCGGCCGATAACCTGACTATTGATGCTGCCAGCGTTACTAGCAGCGGCACTCTGGCGGCAGGCCTGAAACGCGATGGAAGTCTCAACACGTTTGACGCGGATGGTGCTTCAGTGCGTGTCACCACCAGCGGTGACCTGAGCGCTACTGGCACTAACTTGGCAGCGGGTTCGCTGACCCTAAAGGGTGGCAATGTCGATCTGAGCGAGAGTCAGACCAGCGCTTTTGATGCTCATGTCACCGCAAAAGGTGATCTGGCGAGCGGGCAAGCCAACATCGTCACTCAAGAGAGCTTATCACTCCAGTCAGGCGGTGCCCTGGATAACACTGAGGGTACCTTGTCCAGTGAACACGGTGATCTAAGTGTGCAGGTGTTGAGCCTCAACAACACTGATGGCACTGTCTATGCGGGTGGCAATACCACCCTCGAAGCAGCGGAGGCCATTGATAACCGCCGAGGCACGCTATACAGCGAACAGGGCGATTTGAGTCTGCAGGCGATCAGCCTGGCTAATACAGAAGGCACTGTCTACGCAGGTGGCAACGCCGCCTTGGATACTGAAGCACTGACCAATACTGGCACCATTGCCGCCGCTGATAATCTAGCTATCGACGCCGCCAGCGTCGATAGCAGCGGCACCTTGGCCGCGGGTCTGAATAGCGATGGCAGCCTCAACACGTTTGACGCGAATGGTGCCGCACTGCGTGTCACCACCAGCGGTGACCTGAGCGCGACCGGCACTAACTTGGCTGCAGGCACGCTTACTCTGGACGGTGAGAATGTCGATCTGAGTGAGAGCCAGACCAGTGCCTTTGATACGCGTATCACCGCCCGTGGTGATATCGACACCTGGCAAGCCAATGTTGTGACTCAGGAAAACTTAACCCTTCAGGCTGAAGGCGCGATTGATAACACGGCAGGTACTTTGTCCAGTCAGCAAGGCGACCTGAGCGTACAAGCGGTGAGTCTGAACAACGACCAGGGCGAGCTGCTGGCAAGTGATGCCTTAGAGGTGGCTCTTAGCGAATCCCTCAACAACACCGACGGCACCGTCTATGCAGGCGGCAATGCCTCCCTCGATGTCGGTGAGCTTACCAACACCGGTACTGTTGCTGCTGCTGATAATGTGACCATTAACGCCACCATCGTTACTAGCAGCGGCACCCTAGCGGCAGGTCTGAATAGCGATGGCAGCCTCAACACGTTTGACGAAAATGGTGCCGCACTGCGTGTCACCACCAGTGGTGATTTGAGTGCTACCGGCACTAACTTGGCTGCAGGTACGCTTACCCTGGACGGTGAGAATGTCGATCTGAGTGAGAGCCAGACCAGTGCCTTTGATACGCGTATCACCGCTCGTGGTGATATCGACACCTGGCAAGCCAATGTTGTGACTCAGAAAAACTTAACCCTGCAGGCTGAAGGGGCGATTGATAACACTGAGGGGACCCTGTCCAGTCAGCAAGGCGACCTGAGCGTACAAGCGGTGAGTCTGAACAACGAACAGGGCGAATTGCTGGCAGGTGATACCCTAGAGGTGGCTCTTAGCGAAGCCCTCAGCAACACCGACGGCACCGTCTATGCAGGCGGCAATGCCTCCCTCGATGTCGGTGGGCTTACCAACACTGGTACTGTTGCCGCTGCTGATAATGTGACCATTAACGCCACCAGCGTTACTAGCAGCGGCACCCTAGCGGCAGGTCTGAGTAGCGATGGCAGCCTCAACACGTTTGACGAAAATGGTGCCGCACTGCGTGTCACCACCAGTGGTGATTTGAGTGCTACCGGCACTAACTTGGCTGCAGGTACGCTTACCCTGGACGGTGAGAATGTCGATCTGAGTAAGAGCCAGACCAGCGCTTACAGTTCTGATGTCAGTGCCCGTGGTGATCTCGACACCTGGCAAGCCAATGTTGTGACTCAGAAAAACTTAACCCTGCAGGCTGAAGGGGCGATTGATAACACTGAGGGGACCCTGTCCAGTCAGCAAGGCGACCTGAGCGTACAAGCGGTGAGTCTGAACAACGAACAGAGCGAACTGCTGGCAGGTGATACCCTAGAGGTGACTCTTAGCGAATCCCTCAACAACACCGACGGCACCGTCTATGCAGGCGGCAATGCCTCCCTCGATGTCGGTGTGCTTACTAATACTGGTACCGTTGCCGCAGCGGATGACCTGACTATTGATGCTGCCAGCGTTACTAGCAGCGGCACTCTAGCGGCGGGCCTGAAACGCGATGGCAGTCTCAACACGTTTGACGAAAATGGTGCCGCACTGCGTGTCACCACCAGTGGTGATTTGAGTGCTACCGGCACTAACTTGGCTGCAGGTACGCTTACTCTGGACGGTGAGAATGTCGATCTGAGTGAGAGCCAGACCAGTGCCTACCGCGCTGATATTACGGCTCGAGGTGATTTGGCGAGCGGGCAAGCCAACATCGTCACTCAAGAGAGCTTATCACTCCAGTCAGGCGGTGCCCTGGATAACACTGAGGGTACCTTGTCCAGTGAACACGGTGATCTAAGTGTGCAGGTGTTTAGCCTCAACAACACTGATGGCACTGTCTATGCGGGTGGCAATACCACCCTCGAAGCAGCGGAGGCCATTGATAACCGCCGAGGCACGCTATACAGCGAACAGGGCGATTTGAGTCTGCAGGCGATCAGCCTGGCTAATACAGAAGGCACTGTCTACGCAGGTGGCAACGCCGCCTTGGATACTGAAGCACTGACCAATACTGGCACCATTGCCGCCGCTGATAATCTAGCTATCGACGCCGCCAGCGTCGATAGCAGCGGCACCTTGGCCGCGGGTCTGAATAGCGATGGCAGCCTCAACACGTTTGACGCGAATGGTGCCGCACTGCGTGTCACCACCAGTGGTGATTTGAGTGCTACCGGCACTAACTTGGCGGCAGGCAGCCTTGCGTTTGACGGCGATAATATTGACCTGAGTAAGAGCCAAACGAGCGCCTACAATGCTGATATTATCGCCCGTGGCGACCAGGCGAGCAGGCAAGCCAATGTGGTTATCCAGGAGAAGCTAACCCTTCAGGCAGAGGGGGGGCTTGATAACACCGGTGGCATCCTATCAAGTCAGCAAGGCGACCTGAGCGTACAAGCGGTGAGTCTGAACAACGAACAGGGCGAATTGCTGGCAGGTGATACCCTAGAGGTGGCTCTTAGCGAAGCCCTCAGCAACACCGACGGCACCGTCTATGCAGGCGGCAATGCCTCCCTCGATGTCGGTGAGCTTACCAATACTGGTACTGTTGCCGCTGCTGGTAATGTGACCATTAACGCCGCCAGCATCGATAGCACGGGCACGTTGGCAGCTGGCTTGAACAGCGAAGACGGCACCTTAAAAGCATTTGCCGAAGACGGTAGCGCCCTTAGCATCATCACTGATGGTGATCTCAGCGCCACTGGTACGAATAT
Organism: Halomonas sp. TD01; assembly: GCF_923868895.1. Classification (GTDB taxonomy): domain Bacteria; phylum Pseudomonadota; class Gammaproteobacteria; order Pseudomonadales; family Halomonadaceae; genus Vreelandella. The sequence goes on along the minus strand of NZ_OV350343.1, from coordinate 3,869,146 downwards.
TGCATCAGGTAACCTGACCTTAGACGGCGACCATGTCGATCTGAGTAAGAGCCAGACTAGCGCCTACCGGGTTGATATTACGGCTCAAGGTGATTTGACGAGCGGGCAAGCCAATGTCGTCACCCAGGAAAACTTAACGCTGCAAGTTAAGGGGGCGTTCAACAATGCCGAGGGTACCCTTTCTAGCCAGAAAGGCAACCTGAGTGTTCAGGCACTTAGCCTGAGTAACGAGCAGGGTGAGTTATTGGCTGGTAAGAACCTGTCGATTGCTCTCAACGAAACCCTAAGCAACACTGATGGCACCGTCTACGCTGGCAAAAACGTCACTTTAGACACTGATGCACTGACCAATACTGGCACCATTGCCGCCGCTGATAATCTAGCTATCGACGCCGCCAGCGTCGATAGCAGCGGCAACTTGGCCGCGGGTCTGAATAGCGATGGCAGCCTCAACACGTTTGACGAAAATGGTGCCGCACTGCGTGTCACCACCAGTGGTGATTTGAGTGCTACCGGCACTAACTTGGCTGCAGGTACGCTTACTCTGGACGGTGAGAATGTCGATCTGAGTGAGAGCCAGACCAGTGCCTACCGCGCTGATATTACGGCTCGAGGTGATTTGGCGAGCGGGCAAGCCAACATAGTTATCCAGGAAGATTTGTCGCTACAAGCTAGTGGTGCGCTGGATAACACAGCAGGTACCTTGTCTAGCCAAGTGGGCAACCTAAGTGTTCAGGCACTTAGCCTGAGTAACGAGCAGGGTGAGTTATTGGCTGGTAAGAACCTGTCGATTGCTCTCAACGAAACCCTAAGCAACACCGACGGCACCGTCTATGCAGGCGGCAATGCCTCCCTCGATGTCGGTGGGCTTACCAACACTGGTACTGTTGCCGCTGCTGATAATGTGACCATTAACGCCACCAGCGTTACTAGCAGCGGCACCCTAGCGGCAGGTCTGAGTAGCGATGGCAGCCTCAACACGTTTGACGAAAATGGTGCCGCACTGCGTGTCACCACCAGTGGTGATTTGAGTGCTACCGGCACTAACTTGGCTGCAGGTACGCTTACCCTGGACGGTGAGAATGTCGATCTGAGTGAGAGCCAGACCAGTGCCTTTGATACGCGTATCACCGCCCGTGGTGATATCGACACCTGGCAAGCCAATGTTGTGACTCAGAAAAACTTAACCCTGCAGGCTGAAGGGGCGATTGATAACACTGAGGGGACCCTGTCCAGTCAGCAAGGCGACCTGAGCGTACAAGCGGTGAGTCTGAACAACGAACAGAGCGAACTGCTGGCAGGTGATACCCTAGAGGTGACTCTTAGCGAATCCCTAAGCAACACTGATGGCACCGTCTACGCTGGCAAAAACGTCACTTTAGACACTGCTGCGCTGACCAATACTGGCACCATTGCCGCCGCTGATAATCTAGCTATCGACGCCGCCAGCGTCGATAGCAGCGGCACCTTGGCCGCTGGTCTGAATAGCGATGGCAGCCTCAACACGTTTGACGAAAATGGTGCCGCACTGCGTGTCACCACCAGTGGTGATTTGAGTGCTACCGGCACTAACTTGGCTGCAGGTACGCTTACTCTGGACGGTGAGAATGTCGATCTGAGTGAGAGCCAGACCAGTGCCTACCGCGCTGATATTACGGCTCGAGGTGATTTGGCGAGCGGGCAAGCCAACATCGTCACTCAAGAGAGCTTATCACTCCAGTCAGGCGGTGCCCTGGATAACACTGAGGGTACCTTGTCCAGTGAACACGGTGATCTAAGTGTGCAGGTGTTTAGCCTCAACAACACTGATGGCACTGTCTATGCGGGTGGCAATACCACCCTCGAAGCAGCGGAGGCCATTGATAACCGCCGAGGCACGCTATACAGCGAACAGGGCGATTTGAGTCTGCAGGCGATCAGCCTGGCTAATACAGAAGGCACTGTCTACGCAGGTGGCAACGCCGCCTTGGATACTGAAGCACTGACCAATACTGGCACCATTGCCGCCGCTGATAATCTAGCTATCGACGCCGCCAGCGTCGATAGCAGCGGCACCTTGGCCGCGGGTCTGAATAGCGATGGCAGCCTCAACACGTTTGACGCGAATGGTGCCGCACTGCGTGTCACCACCAGTGGTGATTTGAGTGCTACCGGCACTAACTTGGCTGCAGGCACGCTTACTCTGGACGGTGAGAATGTCGATCTGAGTGAGAGCCAGACCAGTGCCTTTGATACGCGTATCACCGCCCGTGGTGATATCGACACCTGGCAAGCCAATGTTGTGACTCAGGAAAACTTAACCCTGCAGGCTGAAGGCGCGATTGATAACACGGCAGGTACTTTGTCCAGTCAAGTGGGCGACCTAAGTGTTCAAGCACTTAGCCTGAGCAACGACCAGGGTGAGTTGTTAGCAGGCAACGCCCTTGATATCACGCTTCACGAATCTCTCACCAACAACGATGGCACTGTCTATGCAGGCGGCAATGCCACCCTCGATACCGCTACGCTGATCAACACGGGCACCGTTGCAGCAGCAGACAACCTAACCATTAACGCTAGCGGCGTTAACAGCAGTGGCACGCTCGCTGCAGGGCTGAATAGCGATGGCAAGCTCAATGAGTTTGCTGAAGACGGCAGTGCCCTTAGCGTCACTACCACTGGTGACTTGGTCGCTACTGGGACCAATCTGGCGGCAGGCAGCCTTGCGTTTGACGGCGATAATATTGACCTGAGTAAGAGCCAAACGAGCGCCTACAATGCTGATATTATCGCCCGTGGCGACCAGGCGAGCAGGCAAGCCAATGTGGTTATCCAGGAGAAGCTAACCCTTCAGGCAGAGGGGGGGCTTGATAACACCGGTGGCATCCTATCAAGTCAGCAAGGCGACCTGACGGTACAGGCGCTCAGCCTAAACAACAATCAGGGTGAGCTGATAGCGGGCAACGCCCTTGATATCACGCTTCACGAATCTCTCACCAACACCGGTGGCACTGTTTACGCGGGTGGCAACGCCACTCTCGACACAGGATCACTGACGAACACTGGCACGATTGCAGCAGCGGATGATCTGACCATTGACGCTGTCAGCGTTGCGAGCACGGGGACGTTGGCCGCGGGCTTAAACGAAGATGGCAGCCTTAACGCGTTTGATGCTGATGGTGCTGCACTGCGTGTTACCACCAGCGGTGACCTGAGCGCTACCGGCACCAACTTAGCTGCGGGATCGCTGACCCTGGAGGGTGGTAATGTCGATCTGAGTAAGAGCCAGACCAGCGCTTACAGTTCTGATGTCAGTGCCCGTGGTGATCTCGACACCTGGCAAGCCAATGTTGTGACTCAGAAAAACTTAACCCTGCAGGCTGAAGGGGCGATTGATAACACTGAGGGGACCCTGTCCAGTCAGCAAGGCGACCTGAGCGTACAAGCGGTGAGTCTGAACAACGAACAGAGCGAACTGCTGGCAGGTGATACCCTAGAGGTGACTCTTAGCGAATCCCTCAACAACACCGACGGCACCGTCTATGCAGGCGGCAATGCCTCCCTCGATGTCGGTGTGCTTACTAATACTGGTACCGTTGCCGCAGCGGATGACCTGACTATTGATGCTGCCAGCGTTACTAGCAGCGGCACTCTAGCGGCGGGCCTGAAACGCGATGGCAGTCTCAACACGTTTGACGAAAATGGTGCCGCACTGCGTGTCACCACCAGCGGTGATTTGAGTGCTACCGGCACTAACTTGGCTGCAGGTACGCTTACTCTGGACGGTGAGAATGTCGATCTGAGTGAGAGCCAGACCAGTGCCTACCGCGCTGATATTACGGCTCGAGGTGATTTGGCGAGCGGGCAAGCCAACATAGTTATCCAGGAAGATTTGTCGCTACAAGCTAGTGGTGCGCTGGATAACACAGCAGGTACCTTGTCTAACCAAGTGGGCAACCTAAGTGTTCAGGCACTTAGCCTGAGTAACGAGCAGGGTGAGTTATTGGCTGGTAAGAACCTGTCGATTGCTCTCAACGAAACCCTAAGCAACACTGATGGCACCGTCTACGCCGGCAAAAACGTCACTTTAGACACTGATGCACTGACCAATACTGGCACCATTGCCGCCGCTGATAATCTAGCTATCGACGCCGCCAGCGTCGATAGCAGCGGCACCTTGGCCGCTGGTCTGAATAGCGATGGCAGCCTCAACACGTTTGACGAAAATGGTGCCGCACTGCGTGTCACCACCAGTGGTGATTTGAGTGCTACCGGCACCAACTTAGCTGCGGGATCGCTGACCCTGGAGGGTGGTAATGTCGATCTGAGTGAGAGCCAGACCAGTGCCTTTGATACGCGTATCACCGCCCGTGGTGATATCGACACCTGGCAGGCCAATGTCGTCACTCAAGAAAACTTAACCCTGCAAGCTGAAGGTGCGATTGATAACACTGAGGGGACCCTGTCCAGTCAGCAAGGCGACCTGAGCGTACAAGCGTTGAGTCTGAACAACGAACAGGGCGAACTGCTGGCAGGTGATGCCCTAGAGCTGGCTCTTAGCGAATCCCTCAGCAACACCGACGGCACCGTCTATGCAGGCGGCAATGCCATCTTCGATACCGGTACGTTGATCAACACGGGCACCGTTGCGGCAGCAGACAACCTAACCATTAACGCTGGCGGCGTTGAGAGTACAGGGACGCTGGCTGCGGGCCTCAACGCAGATGGCACTCTCAAGGGATTCGCCCAAGATGGTAGCGCGCTAAACGTCAGCACCCGTAACGACCTAAGTGCCACCGGCACTAACTTGGCTGCAGGCACGCTTACTCTGGACGGTGAGAATCTCGATCTGAGTGAGAGCCAGACCAGCGCTTACAGTGCTGATGTAATTGTCCGTGGTGATCTCGACACTTGGCAAGCCAATGTTGTCACTCAGGAAAGCCTAACGCTGCAAATCGACGGGGGGCTAGATAACACCGGTGGCATCCTATCAAGCCAGCAGGGCGATCTAAGTGTGAGCACTCTCGGTTTGACTAACGAACAGGGCACCCTGTTGGCGGGCAACAGCTTGGCAGTCTCCGTCATTGACGCCTTGAGCAACACCGATGGCACCATCTATGCAGGCGGCAATGTCACTCTCGACACAGGGTCACTGGCGAACACCGGCACCGTTGCGGCAGCGGATGATCTAACCATTAACGCTGGCGGCGTTAACAGCAGTGGCACGCTCGCTGCAGGGCTGAATAGCGATGGCAAGCTCAATGAGTTTGCTGAAGACGGCAGTGCCCTTAGCGTCACTGCCACTGGTTACTTGGTCGCTACTGGGACCAATCTGGCGGCAGGCAGCCTTGCGTTTGACGGCGATAATATTGACCTGAGTGAGAGCCAAACGAGCGCCTACAATGCTGATATTACCGCCCGTGGTGATATGGCGAGCAGGCAGGCCAATGTCGTTACCCAGGAGAAGCTAACCCTTCAGGCAGAGGGGGGGCTTGATAACACCGAGAGTACCCTGTCTAGCCAGCAAGGCGACCTGACGGTACAGGCACTCAGCCTGGACAACAATCAGGGTGAGTTGTTAGCAGGCAATGCCCTTGATATCACGCTTCACGAATCTCTCACCAACCCCGATGGCACTGTCTATGCAGGCGGCAATGCCACCCTCGATACTGGGACGCTGGTCAACACGGGCACCGTTGCGGCAGCAGACAACCTAACCATTAACGCTGGTGGCGTTAACAGCAGTGGCACGCTCGCTGCAGGGCTGAATAGCGATGGCAGCCTCAATGAGTTTGCTGAAGACGGCAGTGCCCTTAGCGTCACTGCCGCTGGTGACTTGGTCGCTACCGGGACCAACCTGGCGTCAGGCAGCCTTGCTTTTGACGGCGGTAATATTGACCTGAGTGGGAGCCAAACGAGCGCCTACAATGCTGATATTACCGCCCGTGGTGATATGGCGAGCAGGCAGGCCAATGTCGTTACCCAGGAGAAGCTAACCCTTCAGGCAGAGGGGGGGCTTGATAACACCGAGGGTACTCTGGCTAGCCAGCAAGGCGACCTGACGGTACAGGCGCTCAGCCTGAACAACGAGCAGGGTGAGTTGTTAGCAGGCAACGCCCTTGATATCACGCTTCACGAATCTCTCACCAACACCGATGGCACTGTTTACGCAGGCGGCAATGTCACTCTCGACACAGGGTCACTGGCGAACACCGGCACCGTTGCGGCAGCGGATGATCTAACCATTAACGCTGGCGGCGTTAACAGCAGTGGCACGCTCGCTGCAGGGCTGAATAGCGATGGCAAGCTCAATGAGTTTGCTGAAGACGGCAGTGCCCTTAGCGTCACTGCCACAGATGAGCTAACCGCCACTGGCAACAATCTGGCCGTAGGCAGACTGATGTTAGACGGAGACAATATTGATCTAAGCGATAGCCAGACCAGTGCTTACCGCGCAGCACTTGCCGCCCGAGGTGATCTTGATACTCAAGCAGCCACCATTGTCACTCGGGATAGCCTATCGCTGAGTAGCGACGGCGCGTTGGATAACACCCAGGGCATGCTATCCAGCCAGGTAGGTGACCTGAGCATACAAGCGCAGAGCCTAACGAGTGGGCAGGGATCCGTGTTAGCGGGCAACGATCTTGAGGTCAGCCTCAACGAGGTCTTCGCTAACACCGACGGCACTTTTTACGCGGGAGGAAATGCCACCCTCTATACCGGCGCGCTCACCAACACCGGCACGATTGCCGCGGCAGGTGGCCTAACCATCGATGCCACCAGCGTCGACAGCGAGGGTGCCCTTGTCGCTGGCTTGAGTAGCAACGGAAGTCTCGCTACGTTTGCTGCTGACGGTGCTGCATTGCGAGTGACTGCCAGCAACGGCCTAAGAGCCACCGGCAACAATTTTGCAGCGGGCAGCTTGACGCTCGAAGGTGATAGCGTTGACCTGAATAATAGCCAGAGTAGCGCTTACGATGCTGATGTTGCGGCGAAAGGTGCGTTAAGCACGGTCAGTGCAAATCTCATTACCCAAAACAATATCCTTATTGATGCGCAGAGCCTGAATAACATGGGCGGTACTGTTTACGCAGGCAAAGACGCTTTCCTTAGGACTGGTGCATTAACCAGCACGGGCACCCTTGCGGCGGCCGATAATCTGACCATTGATGCTACCAGTGTTGACAGCGGGGGCACCCTTGCCGCTGGCCTCAATAAAGATGGCAGCTTGAAGGCATTGGGTGAAGATGGCGGTGCGCTCAGCATTACTGCTACCAGCGATCTAAGGGCCATTGGCAACAATCTGGCGGCGGGTAGCTTGACGGTAGCAGGTGGTCATGTCGATCTACGCAACAGCCAGACCAGTGCTTACAATGCCGACATTAATGCGCAGGGCAATCTTGACACTTGGCAAGCCAATGTTGTCACCCAGGCGGGGTTATCGCTTCAGGCCGAAGATACGCTTAACAATACCGACGGTGTTCTGGCCTCCAGAGCGGGTAATCTGCTGGTGGATGCTGACAGTGTGAGCAACACGGACGGCCTGATGGTGGCGGCCACGGAACTCGATATCAATGCCCGAAAAGACATCAACAATACCCATGGAGAGATACTGGCCCAAGACAATGTGAGTTTGTCTACCGATGCCGATATCCTCAACTCGGGTGGCATTGTGCAGTCCAATGCGCTGGTCAGCCTAATCGCTGACACTGTTGACAATAGCCAGACCAGTGAGAGCACCCAAGGCATTGTCGGCAAGCACGTACAGATCACCGCCAGCAACGTCGACAATGCCGCTGGTCAAGTGTTGGCTGGTCTCGACCTCATCATCACCGCTGATACATCAATTATCAACGATAGCGGCACGCTCAACGCTCAGCGTGCCCTGACGCTACAAGATAGCGCTACCACTCCCGCCGAGCGCAATCTGGAGATCAGCAATAAAGAGGGTGAGATTGTCGCCAATAATGACAACGCCACTGAAGCCGCTTCCATTACGGTAGTTGCCAACACCGTAGATCTAAGCGGAAAGCTAGAAAGTGGCAGCGATATGGCGCTGGACCTGGTAGGAGACCTCAATACCGCCAGTGATCAGCAGGTGATCTCAGAAGGAAGTTTGAGTTTACGTTTGCATGGTGCCCCCGGGGGTAACACCTTTACCAATGCCGGAAAGTGGCAGGGGGGGCGCAGCCTCACTGTGCATGCCGATGAGATTCGCAACCAGCCCAGTGGTGAGCTGCGGAGTCTGGGCACCACCATGCTGGACACCACACAAGCGCATAATGGCAGCGTTATCAACCGAGGCTTGATCGATGGAGCGGATACGCAAATCAACGGCCACGCGTTGGATAACGTAGGTACTGGGCGACTCTATGGTGACCGTATCGCCATAGCCGTTAGTCACCTTGGTAATCGTGAAGAAACGGCGGGAGGACAGACGAAATCCGCCACGATTGCTGCCCGAGAGCGGCTGGATGTTGGCGCCCAGCATATTACCAACCGTGAGGGTGCGCTGATTTTTAGCGGCGGCGATATGGCCATCGGTGGCTCACTCTTCTCTAACTATCAGGCCGTGGCAGACGGCACTGGCAATGCAGCAACACTCAACAACAACAGCGCCACCATTGAAAGCTTAGGAGACATGGCGTTGGCGGCAGACACATTGCGCAATACCAACGAGCACTTTGTAATGGAGGAAGAATACCTTGGCGAAACCAAGGTAACCATGATCCAGCCCCAAGGCTGGGAGAATAAACTGACCATTCACGAAAATGGCTGGGTAGACTTGTTTCCTAATGGCTGGAGTAAGCAATTTGACAACGGGACGAGGCTTACTTGGGAACGGAATGAAAAAACTTGGAAGGAGAAAAATACTACGGGTTCCACTTGGAATCCTTACCTTAATTATGAGGGACGCTACACTTTTTATCATGGGTCTGCTTCTACGACCATTTCAAACTGGACGCAGTACCGTCTTAAGCGTAATGAGTATGTAAGCAAAGTCGTGTCCAGCGCTCCCAGCTTGATCAGGGCGGGAGGAAACCTGACCCTGATAGGGAATGACCTACTCAATGATAAAAGTCGCATTATCGTTGGCCGAACGCTGCAAGGGGATATTGCTAACCTGGAAAACCGAGAGGCAATAGGCGAACGCCGCGTAATTACAGAATGGGATGAGGCAACAGCTATAGTACGCAGGGTCTCAAGTACAAAGGGGACCGACGCAGGTGTTGCTGATTGGCTAGATCGTGCATGGATAGACAAAAAACATATCGGCCCACTCGAAGAAGTCTTCACAGACAACCAGCTTGGCGTTGGCGAGGTAAGGCAAAACACGGCCATCACGGGTAGTGGCACCAGCATTGGTGGCAAAGCTGGCCCTGGAACAGCCAGTGGCACTAGCTCTGGTAGCTCAGATGTCGCAGGCGCGACGCTTGCCAATCAAAGCATCAGCACTACCGCACAGGAGGTTGCTGGTGCCGGTGATAGTGCCAGCGCAGTCAACACTGAGACCACCGAAGTGACTCAGTCAGTGGTAGATGCTGACGTCATCGGCCAAGCCAACAGCCCAGGCAGTGGGACGAATAGTGCCAATGCCGTGAACACCGACTCCCATGGGACCACTGATACATCGTTCAGTGCTCACCAGGGAAGTGTGACCACTAGCGGCAATGCCGTGAACACGGTGTCCCAGGGTGCTACTGACACATCATTCAGTGCCAACAAGAGCGATGTATTTAATAGCGCCGCGGCCATCAATACGCAGACCCATGGTGCTGACGGCGCCTCGGTCAATGTCGCTGGCTCAGACAGCGCCACCAAAAGCACACACGCGGTTAATACGGATACCCAGGGGGCTAACAGCGCATCATTCAGTGCCAACAAGCCAGGCAATGCCACCAACAGTGCCAACGGCGTCAATACGGAAATGCATGTAGCAGATGGCGCATCGTTTGATTTGGACGGCTCCAGCAGTGCCACCAACAGTACCAATGGTGTGAACACAGAGACTCTAGGGGCCGTTGAGGCATCCTTTAATGCCAACCAGGGCAGCGTGACCAGCAGCGCCAATGGCGTTAATACCGACACCCATGGGGTGAACAGTGCCTCGGTTAAGGTGGCTCACTCAGGTAATGCTACTAATACCACCAACAGTGTTAACACAGCGTCCCAGGGTGCCACTGACACATCCTTTAGTGCCAACCAGGGCAGCGCGACCAGCAGCGCCAACGGCGTTAATACCAATACCCGTGGGGCGAACAGTGCCTCGGTTAATGTGGCTCACTCAGGCAATGCTACTAATACCACCAACAGTGTGAACGCACATACTCAGGGCGCTACTCAGGCATCCTTCAGTGCCAGCCAGGGCAGCGCAACCAGCAGCGCCAATGGCGTCAATACTGACACCCCAGGGGCTAACAGCGCCTCGTTGAATACCACTACCCCAAGTAGCACCCAATCCACCGCCGCGTTCTCCACCGATACTTGGCTGCTTGACCATGCCAACCCCAGCCAGGGTGCCCAGGCGACAACAGATTTAGGCACGCAAACAGCCCCACCGTTGTTGTTGCCCACCAGCAGCCTCTTCACCATTGATCCTGGTAGTAACGCGCGTTACCTGGTGGCGACGGACCCCGACTTTACTGATCACCGCCAGTGGCTTTCCAGTGACTATCTACTTTCAGCGTTGGCCTACGATCCGGCTCATGCTCAAAAACGCCTGGGTGACGGCTTTTACGAGCAAAAGCTCATTCGTGACCAAGTCGCTGCGCTCACCGGCTACCGCTTCCTGGGCGATTACCGCACGGATGATGCGCAATACGCGGCGCTGATGAACGCGGGGGCGACCTTTGCGCATGAACACAAGCTGCGCCCCGGCATTGCGTTGTCAGCGTCGCAAACCGCCCAGCTCACCAACGATATCGTCTGGCTAGTCACACAAACCGTACAGCTACCCGATGGCTCTACCACCACCGCCCTGATGCCAAAGGTCTATTTGGCCCCCCGCGAAGGCGATTTGGCCACCAATGGCGAGCTGTTGGGTGGCCATAATGGCACCCTGATCAGCGCCCGTGATATCGACCTGGCCCTGAGTGGCGACCTCAACAACAGCGGCACCATTGCCGGGCGCAACATGGTGGATATCAGCGCCCAGAACCTCAACAACAGCGGCCGCATCCAAGGCGATATCGCGTTAATTGATGCCCGTCAGGACATCAATATCGACGGTGGCAGCATTGCCGCCACGACCGGCATGGCGCTGCAAGCGGGCGGGGATATCAACATCGCCAGTACGCTCCACAGCGCCACCAACGAGGTTGATGGTAATACCTTCAGCCTGCAAGGCATTGACCGGATGGCCGGGCTTTATGTCAACGGCGAGGCGGGCAACCTGCTGGCCAGCGCGGGCGGTGCGATTAACCTCTCCGCTGCCGAACTACACAACATTGGCAGTGGCGTGACTCAGCTCATTGCAGGTAGCGATATCAACCTGGATACATTGGAAGTTGGCCAAAGCCACGCCCTTAACTGGGATGCCAACAACTACCATCACCAGAGCCACAGCGAAGAGATCGGCAGCGTGATCACCGGCGGCGGGGCGGTGAGCCTCACCGCTGGGCAAGACATTAACCTGCGTGCCGCCACCGTAGACGCCCAGGGTGCCCTGGCCCTGAACGCCATTGACGGTGATATCACCCTGGAAGCCGGGCAGCGTACTGATAGCCTGGCCGAAGGCCGCCAAACCCGCAGCAGTGGCCTGTTCTCCAGCCGCACCCGCACCACCCGCACGAGCAGCATCAACACTCAGGCACTAGCCAGCGAGCTAGGCGGCCAGACGGTCACTATGACCAGCGGTCAAGATATCCACCTCAGCGGTGCCAACGTCCTGGCCGACCAGGATCTAGGGATTCATGCTGGGAGCAACCTCACCCTGGATGCCGCCCAACACACCCTCAGCGACAGCCATTTCAGCCGCAGCAAAAAAAGTGGCCTGTTCAGTGGTGGGTTTGGCATTAACATCGGCAGCCAACGGCAGATGACCGATGCCACCAATACTGCCACTTTCGTTGCCCCCGCCACCGTGGGCAGCATTGGCGGCAACGTCACCTTGAGCGCTGGCGACACCTACACCCAGATCGGTTCTGACGTGCTGGCCCCCAGCGGCGATATCCTGATTGGTGCCAACACGGTCAACATCCTCGAAGGCCGAGAGACCCGTAGCAGCCAGACCGAACAGCGTTTCAAACAAAGCGGCCTGAGCCTCTCCCTCAGCGGCCCCGTGATAGACACCGCACAACGCCTCGAGGGCCAGTTCCAAGCGGCTGGCGACACCCAGAGCCCGCGTATGCAAGCCCTGGCGGCCGCCAACAGCGCCCTCGCGGTGACGGATATTCAGCAACAGTTGCAAGGCGGGCAGGGCACGGATCTCAGCCTCAACATCAGCCTGGGCTCCAGCCAAAGCCGCAGTGACAGCACGGTTGAAAGTAACACCGCCCGCGGCTCCACCCTGGCAGCCGGTGGCGACCTCGTCATTCACGCGCTCGGCCAGGGAGATGGCGAAGGCACCCTCACCGTACAAGGCAGCCAACTAGAGGCTGGTGATCAGCTACTGCTCAATGCTACCCAGGATATCAACCTGCTGGCCAGCGCCGATGCCGTCTCCCAGCGCGACCGCCACAACAGCAGCAGTGGCAGTATTGGGCTGGGGTTCGGCACGAATGGCATTGCCCTCAACCTGGACGCCAGCCGTGCCAAGGGCCACGGCAACGGTGACAGCACCTTCTTCAACAACACCCAGCTCAGCGCCGGTAATCAGGTCATCCTCAACAGCGGCGGTGACACCGCCCTCAAAAGTGCCGTGGTCAGCGCCCCGCAAATCAGCACCCACATCGGCGGCGATCTGACCATTGAAAGCCTGCAAGACACCGCCACCCACAACGAACGCCACCAAAGCAGCGGCGGAAGTCTCAGCGTACCGCTGATCGGCGTAGGGCAGCCCACCGCCAGCCTCAACGCCAGCCGCACCAAGCTCAACAGCGACTTCCAAAGCGTCAATGAGCAAAGCGGCCTGCGCGCTGGCGACGGCGGCTTCCAGGTCAACGTCGGCGGCACCACCAATCTTACCGGCGGTGCTATCACCAGCACCCAAACCGCGATAGATGAAGACCGCAACCGCTTCACCACCGCCGGGCAAAGCGCCAGTGAGGCAATAGAAAGTGGCGCGCTCACCGTTAGCGATATCGCCAACAACGCCACCTATGAGGCCGAAAGCACCAGCGTTGGCCTCAGCAGTGGTGGAAATGATAGCGGCGAAAGCAGCACCGGCCTCTCCGGCATCGGCACCGGCCGCGACGATGGCAGTGCCAGCAGCACCACCGAATCCGCCATCAGCGGCCTGGCAGGTAATCAGGACGCCCGCACCGGCGATGCAGACACCGGCATTGCGCCGATCTTCGATGCAGAAAGCGTCAGAAAAGACGTGCAGGCCCAAGCCACGATTACCCAAGAGTTTGGGTCGCGGGCGAGCCAAGAATGGGGGGATTACGCCAGCCAGCAGGAAGCCCAGTTATGGCGTGAGGCACAAAACGCCAATGATCCTGAAACACGTGCTGCATTGCTGAAAGAAGCGGCACGTTGGGCGGAAGGCGGCGCTTACCGCACCTCGGGCCATACGCTGCTCGGCCTGGCCGGTGGCGGTGTGGACGGAGCGACGGGAGCACTGACCAGTTCAGTGCTTATGGCAGAAGTGGAACGTCTCACGGATGAGCTGAATCTACCGGACGAGGCGCGCCAAGGGCTTGAATCGCTCACTGCCACCCTGGCCGGTGCGGCGACAGGCGGCGCCCAAGGTGGTGCAATGGCGTTCAATCTTGATGTCAATAATCGCCAGTTGCATAGCTTCGAGCAATCCTTGGCGGAACAGCTGGCCGAAGGCAGCGAGTACACGCCAGAACAGATCGCCGATGCCCTCAGAGCCATGTACAACGACGAGTTGGAGGAAAGCCCAGGTTCCAACATCATCGTCGACTTACAGGATGTGACCGCCGTTGATGACACCTATTTTGACTATGGCGGTGACTGGATGGCAACCCCCGGAGAGGACGGCACGACGCGCTATCTGATCCAGCAAATACCGAAGAACACGCCACCTGAGCTGATCAGCTACATCATCGAGCAGACGGGTGGGGAAGGCTCGCCCTATCGGGCGCTTGTCTATCAGCTACCACCAGAAGAGGCAGCCCCTGGTCAGCCGCGAGACCGTCTGACGGGTCGACCGCTGGATGAAGAAGGCCGTTACACGGTCAGCTATGTGGTGGATGGCAAGATTTACCACGTACCGCATTTTTCATGTGGAGATGCAGAATGCGTCAGACGGAACGCTAACATTGACCATAGCGACCCTGCCGCACAGGAATGGGAAAGGGCTGTAGATGCCAAGGCGTTGGATGATGCCAGCAAGGCTATGACAGCTGGGGTAGTAATGACGCCGGTTGGTGCTTTAGGGCAAGGGCTTGCTATCTCGGGGAGTGTGGCAGGTTTGTTATCTGGCTACTTAAAAGACGAATTTGTTACATCAGCAACGAAGGAGGTGGCGAGTGCAGGGTTCGAAAGATACGCAATAGCTCGAGGTGTACCTGCCCCATTGGCTGCAAGAATTACTGCGGCGTTGGATTTGGCGGGAGTATGGGGTGAGGTGTCGGACAATGCAACTAACATTATCGATTGATATAAGTGCCTTTAAACTGGGGGAAGGCTTATGAGTTCAAAGGGCACATGGTTAGAGGTGATAAAAAAATATCGCGTCTATATACTTTGGTTTATGGCTTTCCTTTCTTTTTTAAACGCTGCTTTACGTTTTTGGGGAGAGTGGGAGTATTTTGTTGGTGTATTGGTTGGGCAGCTTTTTTTTGGGCAGGCGGCACAATCTTATTTTTACGATAAATATATTTCGTTTGGTGGCGGTGGGGTGAGAGTGGAGGATGGGAGTATGCCAAGATTGATAGCGTTTGTTTTGGCACTGACGGGTTATTTTGCGTTATTCCTGTTCAATGGATACCCATGGGGGTAGGTTGCCAACGACGCGATTTTCACCGACCTCGCCAACTACGATGCACACTAAGCACCGGCAAAGGCCTCTCCGGCATCGGCCGGCGACGCCAGTAGCATCACGGTTGCCGCCATCAGCGGCCTGGCGGGCAATCAAGACGCCCGCACCGGCGATGCAGACACCGGCATTGCGCCGATCTTCGATGCAGAAAGCGTCAGAAAAGACGTGCAGGCCCAAGCCACGATTACCCAGGAATTTGGGTCGCGGGCGAGCAAGTTAGTCGGCGACACTGCCCAAGCCAAGCTCGAGGAAGCGCAACTCAAACGCCTGCAAGCCGACGCAGCTCAGGCCGCGGGCGACACAGAGCGCGCCAACCAACTCAACGCCCAGGCCGATCAGCTACAAAGCGACTGGGGCGACAACGGCACCAAACGCCTGGCCGCCCACACCGCCATCGGCGCACTGACAGGTGGTACGCAAGGTGCCACGGGGGCCGCCGTGGGTACCCTCAGCGCCCCGGCCATCGCGAGTGCCCTGAAAAACGCCGGCCTCGACGACACCCTCACCGACGGCCTCACGGCACTGGCCAGCACCGCTGCCGGTGCAGCCACGGGTGGCACCCAAGGCGGCGCGGCGGCGTTTAATGAGGTGGTGAATAATTATCTGAGTCATCAGGAATCGCAGCGGTTGCAAGAGATTGATCAACTGCTCGAGGACGATGAGCAAGCGCTATCAGAGACTCAGCGCCAAGCCCTGGAGGAAGAACGGTTAGCGATTCGTCAGTTGGACCGCTCGCGAGATGACGCACTGGAAACCGCTTGTGGCCAAGGTGGTAGCGCGGCTGCGTGTAGCTACGAACGCTCATTGCTAGAGGCCGCCTTCAGTAGTTGGCAACCCGGTGATGTTGACCGAGAGACCTATTCTGACTACCAGCACACCGCCACCTTGTGGGGAGAACACCAGCAACAACGCATGGAGCATATTGGCGCTGAAGCGCTGACGGATATGGTGGTCGATTCAGCCACCGCCCCGTTGATCCTCGGCCAGTTAGCCGGTCAAGCCGCGTTGGGAGACGAAGAATCCCGAGCGATCCTGCGCGAGATGGGCAACGAGATCAAAGCGTTTGCGGCCAACCCCGCAGAACACATCAGCGAGAACAACCGAGAGCAACTCGCCCACGCCGATGCCCTAGAGCAAGCCGGGCAACGAGACGAAGCCGACAGGCTGCGCATGCGCGTCGCACTGGAAAACCAGACGATGATTATGGGCGCAGGCGGCCTAGCGGCGAGTTTGCCGAAGGTGGCGAGTAGTATTGCGAGCAGGCCTGGGAGAGTGGGGCTGGATGGGAGTGGTGTGACGCAAGATGTGCCCAACCACGGAGTAAGACCCGGTGCAACAGATGCAGAGGCGAGCGGCGCTTCATATTATGATCAATATAGAAAGGCTGATGGCAGTGGCTGGGATTGGCCTGAAAATATGGGCTTTTCTGAAAAGCCAACTGAATCAACTTTACCTGTCGGAACCCGCATTGATCGATATGGCTCGCCTAATGGTGCATTTATGTCACCGGAGGGAACTCCAATTGATCATAGGGCTATGGCACCTGGAAGCTTGGCAGAGCCGCATCATATATATGAGGTTCAAAAGCCCTTACCTGTTATACAGGGTGAAATTGCACCGGCCTTCGGTCAGCCCGGCGGAGGAACGCAGATGTTGCCCAACCTTCCTGACAGGGTGAATGTACAGTGGCTGATAAACGAGGGCTATTTGAGGAAGGTGAACTAGTATGACTAGCCAAATCAATGATATTAAAAATAAAGTTTTCACATTGGGTCAGAGAATTAATGCTCCCAATTCACTTGTTGTGATCTCGAATATTTCTCCTCAAAATGGCAAGCCGCATGTTGAGATAACTAATGGTGAATATCGATACGTGACGGAAGAGCGGGGAGTGGTTTTTGATGAAAAAAGAACTGCATGTTTGGATGAGTTGTTTTATTGGATATTTAGAGATGTGACAGCTCAAATGGCTCAAGATTACGAGTGTGAAAACAGGAAGAATGATCAAGATTTTCGGCGCATTATGTTTGACAAGCAACTTGAACTTCTAGGGGGATTGTCAGCTAAATGGCGGCTTTGGAGAAAACAAGAAATAGAAGAAACCTTAGCTAGAAACCCATTTGTTGATATATCTGCAGATTATCCTTCTAAAGGTTGATTTTGAAGTCCTGCGCCACAGCGAAGAGATCGGCAGCGTGATCACTGGCGGCGGGGCGATTAACCTCACCGCCGGGCAGGCTATCAACCTGCGCGCCGCCACCGTTGACGCTCAAAGCGCGTTGGCCCTGAACGCCATTGGCGGCGATATCACCCTGGAAGCCGGGCAGCGTACCGAGAGCCTGGCCGAAGGGCATAGCTCAAGCGGCGGTGGCCTGTTCTCCAGCAAAACCAAGGTCACCCGCACCCACAATGCCAGCACTCAGGCACTGGCCAGCGAGCTGGGCGGCCAGACGGTCAGCCTTATCAGTGGGGAAGACATCCGCGTCAGTGGTGCCAACATCGTCGCCGACCAGGATCTGGGTATGCATGCCGGGGGCAACCTCACCCTCGATGCCGAACAGAACACCCTGAGCAACAGCCATTTCAGCCGCAGCAAAAAAAGTGGCCTGTTCAGCGGTGGATTTGGCATTAACCTCGGTAGCCAGCGGCAGATGACCGATGCCACCAATACCGCCACCTTCGTTGCCCCCACCACCGTGGGCAGCATCGGCGGCAACGTCACCCTCACGGCGGGTGACACCTACACCCAGATCGGTTCTGACGTGCTGGCCCCCAGCGGCGATATCCTGATCGGGGCCAACACGGTCAACATCCTCGAAGGCCGTGAGACCAGTAACAGCCGAACCGAACAGCGCTTCAAACAGAGCGGGCTGAGCCTCTCCCTCAGCAACCCCGTGATGGACAGCGCCCAAGGCATCAAGGGCCAGATTGACGCGGCTGGCAATACCGATAGCCCGCGGATGCAAGCCCTGGCAGCGGCCAACACCGCCCTGGCAGTGAAGGATATTCAGCAGCAGATAACAAACGGCAACGCCACCGACCTCAGCCTCAACATCAGCCTGGGCTCCAGCCAAAGCCGCAGCAACAGTGAAGCGAGCAGCAACACTGCCCGCGGCTCGACGATCACCGCCGGTGGCGACCTCGCCATTCACGCCCTCGGCCAAGGAGACGGCCAAGGCAACATCACCGTACAAGGCAGCCAGCTGGACGCGGGCCAACAGCTCCAGCTCAACGCCGTTCAGGATATCCACCTGCTGGCCAGCGCCGATGCCGTCTCCCAGCGCGACAGCCACAACAGCAGCAGTGGCAGTATTGGGCTGGGCATCGGCACGAATGGCATTGCCCTCAACCTGGACGCCAGCCGTGCCAAGGGCCACGGCAACGGTGACAGCACCTTCTTCAACAACACCCAGGTTAGCGCAGGCAATCAGGTCATTCTCAGCAGTGGCGGCGACACCGCCCTCAAAGGGGCCGTGGTCAGCGCCCCGCAAATCGCCACCAACATCGGCGGCGACCTGACCATTGAAAGCCTGCAGGACACTGCCGTCCACGATGAACGCCACTCAAGCAGCGGCTTCGGTGCCAGCATCCCGCTGACCGGCGGTACGCCCTCGCTCGATCTTGACCTCAGCCGCACCAAGCTCAACAGCGACTTCCAAAGCGTCAATGAGCAAAGCGGCCTGCGCGCTGGCGACGGCGGCTTCCAGGTCAACGTGGGCGGTACCACCAATCTTACGGGCGGGGCTATCACCAGCACCCAAACCGCGATAGATGAAGACCGCAACCGCTTCACCACCGCCGGGCAAACCGCCAGCGAGGCACTCGAAAGTGGTGCGCTCACCGTTAGCGATATCGCCAACAACGCCACCTATGACGCGGAAAGTATCAGTGTTAGCTTAAGCAGTGGTGGAAATGATAGCGGCGAAAGTAGCACCGGTCTCTCCGGCATCGGCACCGGCCGCGACGATGGCAGTGCCAGCAGGACCACCGAATCCGCCATCAGCGGCCTGGCAGGTAATCAGGACGCCCGCACCGGCGATGCAGACACCGGCATTGCGCCGATCTTCGATGCAGAAAGCGTCAGAAAAGACGTGCAGGCCCAAGCCACGATTACCCAGGAATTTGGGTCGCGGGCGAGCAAGTTAGTCGGCGACACTGCCCAAGCCAAGCTCGAGGAAGCGCAACTCAAACGCCTGCAAGCCGACGCAGCTCAGGCCGCGGGTGACACAGAACGCGCCAACCAACTCAACGCCCAGGCCGATCAGCTACAAAGCGACTGGGGTGACAACGGCACCAAACGCCTGGCCGCCCACACCGCCATCGGCGCACTGACCGGCGGAACGCAAGGTGCCACGGGGGCCGCCGTGGGTACCCTCAGCGCCCCGGCCATCGCGAGTGCCCTGAAAAACGCCGGCCTCGACGACACCCTCACCGACGGCCTCACGGCACTGGCCAGCACCGCTGCCGGTGCAGCCACGGGTGGCACCCAAGGCGGCGCGGCGGCGTTTAATGAGGTGGTGAATAATTATCTGCGGCATGATCAAGTCGATGCGTATATCGATGAGCTTGAAGGCTGTGTAGCACGTGGTGATTGTGACGAAGTTCAAGAAAAATTCCGGGCACTCAGTATCGCCCAGCAAGATGAACTGATTGCGCTATGTGCTACTGATGCAGAGGCTTGTACGGCAAACTATCAGAGCCTAGTCGAGGATGGGGAACAGTTCCGTGATGCACTGGATGGCTTTAGCGGCCGAGATATTCCCTGGCAGTTAGGATTAGATGCTGGGCCGCTCCTTAGCCAATATATGGAAGCTGAAGCCATTGTCTCGCAGGAAGGCTTTGCGCAGTACCTTCAGGAACGGCATGGGCTGGATGTTGAGCAGGCATCAGTTTTGTCTGCTGTGGCGGCGGGAGCGTTACCGTTAGGCAGTAAGCGCCTCCAGTTGAATCAGCCCAAAAATCCTTCTTACCAACCTGTTCGAAATGAATCGACAAACATTGGTGGACGTGAATACTCTGGTCATGCTCTTGATCGTATGCAGGATCGAGGTATCCTCCCGTCAGTAGTGGAAAATACGATCCGGAATGGGCAGTCCTACCCCAGCAGAGGAGGAACCACAGTTTTTCATAGCTCTGAGAATAATATAAGTGTTGTAATTAATCGTCAGGGTGATGTTGTGACAACTAGGTATGGTCGATGATATGAGTAGAAAGTACATTGAAGCTAATTCTGAAACTGCTCTGAATAGCATCTTTAACTTTGCTGATTTTGTCGCAGAGACAGAGTTTTTTGCCGATAAGGTGGATGTGAAATTACAAGAACAGTACGACCGCGCTTGGTTTGAGATGGAGTTGGTAAATTCATTGGCTTTGGCAGAGTGGGAGCAAAATGGCAGACCTAAGGAGTGGGGTGTGGTCTGGAAGGAAAAATATAAAAATGATGCTAGAGAAACACTTTGCGAGTTTTTAGCAGTGGTGAAAAAAATGACTTGATTAAGAGAAAAACTTATGGGAATAGGGCCCAGGTCAGCGCAGGCAGCCAAGTCATCCTCACCAGCGGTGGCGACACCACCCTGCAAGGTGCCGTGGTCAGCGCCCCGCAAATCACCACCAACATCGGCGGCGACCTGACCATTGAAAGCCTGCAAGACACCGCCACTCACAGCGAACGCCACCAAAGCAGTGGCGGAAGTCTCAGCGTACCGCTGATCGGCGTAGGGCAGCCCACCGCCAGCCTCAACGCCAGCCGCACCAAGCTCAATAGCGACTTCCAAAGCGTCAATGAGCAAAGCGGCCTGCGCGCCGGCGACGGCGGCTTCCAGGTCAATGTCGGCGGTAACGGGCGGGGCTATCACCAGCACCCAAACCGCGATAGATGAAGACCGCAACCGCTTCACCACCGCCGGGCAAACCGCCAGTGAGGCAATAGAAAGTGGTGCGCTCACCGTTAGCGATATCGCCAACAACGCCACGTTTGATGCTGAAAGCACCAGCGTTGGCCTCAGAAGTGGCGAAGGTAGCACCGGTCTCTCCGGCATCGGCACCGGCCGCGACGACGGCGACGCCAGCAGCACCACGGTTGCCGCCATCAGCGGCCTGGCAGGTAATCAGGACGCCCGCACCGGCGACGCAGACACCGGCATTGCCCCGATCTTCGATGCAGAAAGCGTCAGAAAAGACGTTGAGGCTCAAACCACGATTACCCAAGAGTTTGGGTCGCGGTCGAGCCAAGAATGGGGGGATTACGCCAGCCAGCAGGAAGCCCAGTTATGGCGTGAGGCACAAAACGCCAATGATCCTGAAACACGTGCTGCATTGCTGAAAGAAGCGGCACGTTGGGCGGAAGGTGGCGCTTACCGCACCTCGGGCCATACGTTGCTCGGCCTGGCCGGTGGCGGTGTGGACGGAGCGACGGGAGCACTGACCAGTTCAGTGCTCATGGCAGAAGTGGAACGTCTCACGGATGAGCTGAATCTACCGGACGAGGCGCGCCAAGGGCTTGAATCGCTCACTGCCACCCTGGCCGGTGCGGCGACAGGCGGCGCCCAAGGTGGTGCAATGGCGTTCAATCTTGATGTCAATAATCGCCAGTTGCATAGCTTCGAGCAATCCTTGGCGGAACAGCTGGCCGAAGGCAGCGAGTACACGCCAGAACAGATCGCCGATGCCCTCAGAGCCATGTACAACGACGAGTTGGAGGAAAGCCCAGGTTCCAACATCATCGTCGACTTACAGGATGTGACCGCCGTTGATGACACCTATTTTGACTATGGCGGTGACTGCGACGTCACCCCATCTTCAGTAGCACCCGGGTTTAGAGTCTGACGTTACTTTATCGTGTTTTAAAACCAGTTGCTCGGCATAGGCGGAAGGCGTTAATCCTCCCAGTCCTTTCTTCGGTCTTTCCTCGTTGTATTCCCGTCGCCACGCCTCGATGATGACTCTCGCGTGATGCAGGCTGGTGAACCAGTGCTCATTTAGACATTCGTCTCTAAAACGCCCGTTGAACGATTCGATGTAGGCGTTTTGATTGGGCTTTCCAGGTTCGATTAAAAACAGGGCAACACCACGTTGATGAGCCCACGTCAGCATGGCGCGTCCGCAGAACTCCTTCCCATTATCCGTACGAAGGGCACTTGGAAGGCCACGTTGTAGCACTAGATGATCCAGAATCCGTGTTAACGACAGCCCGTCAATGGCACGGTCAGGCACGATAGCCACGGCTTCATGGGTGGCGTCATCGACAATAGTGAGGTTCTTGATCACTCTCCCTTCCGCCGTGCGGTCAAACACAAAATCCATTGACCAGACCTGATTGGCAGCGCCAGGGCGGCCCAGGGGCTTGCGTTCAGACAGGGGAATCTTCTTACGCTTGCGTCGCTTTACCTGCAACCGAGCCGCCGCGTAGAGGCGTTCGACGCGCTTGTGATTGACCTGTTCACCGGCTTGACGCAGCTTCAGGTAGATCATGCCCGCGCCGTAACGACGATGTCGGTGTGCCAAGGCAACAATGCGTTCACGTAATGTCTCATTGCGGTCAGGAGCCGGTTGGTAGCGCAATGCACTGGCACTCATACGCATGACACGGAGCGCTCGGCGCTCACTCAGGCCACGTGACACCATAAAACGCACCACGTCTCGACGTGCCGGGGCGCTCACCACTTTTTTCTCAGCGCCTCGCGAGTGACCTCCATCTCCAATAGCGACTCCGCGAGCAGCTTTTTCAGGCGTCCATTTTCGGCTTCAAGCTCTTTCAGTCGCTTGGCATCGGGGACGCTCATGCCGCCAAACTTGCTGCGCCAAAGGTAATAACTTGCTTCCGAGAAACCGTGCCGACGACATAGCTCCTTGATGGGGAGTCCCGCCTCCGCTTCGCCCAAGAAGCCAATGATCTGTTCTTCGCTGAAACGCTTCTTCATGTCCAATCTCCTTAGCATAGGATCGGACTCTAAAGTGTAGCGCTACTCAATCTGGGGGTGACGTCGACTGGATGGCAACCCCCGGAGAGGACGGCACGACGCGCTATCTGATCCAGCAAATACCGAAGAACACGCCACCTGAGCTGATCAGCTACATCATCGAGCAGACGGGTGGGGAAGGCTCGCCCTATCGGGCGCTTGTCTATCAGCTACCACCAGAAGAGGCAGCCCCTGGTCAGCCGCGAGACCGTCTGACGGGTCGACCGCTGGATGAAGAAGGCCGTTACACGGTCAGCTATGTGGTGGATGGCAAGATTTACCACGTACCGCATTTTTCATGTGGAGATGCAGAATGCGTCAGACGGAACGCTAACATTGACCATAGCGACCCTGCAGCGCAGGCATGGGAGAGGGCCGTGGATGCCAAGGCGTTGGGTGATTTAGGTACGGTGGCTACTGTCGGGGTGGTAATGAACCCTGCTGGAGCTGTAGGTGCTGGGGTTGCGACAATGGGTATGGGGGCAAGTTTGTTATCAGGGTACTTAAAAGGAGAAATTACTGATGCAGTTTCGAAAGAAGCTTTGATGTTTGGTTTTGAAGCGTATGCAAAGGCTAGGGGGGTATCAAAGGTGGAGGCCAGCAGGTTGAATGCAACCTTTGATTTGATTGGGGTTTGGAATACGGTTTTAAATAATGGAAAAGACATGCTGGGGCTGGAAGATGAGTAAACCAGACAGTAACTCAGCATGGGGTCAGTGGCGTAATCGCTACCGCTTATATATTTCAATTACCTTGGCTATAGTGGCTATGATAAATGCTGTCATTAAGTTTTGGGGGGTTGGGGGGAGTGGGAGCTTTTCTCTGGCGTTTGTATTGGGCATGGATTGTTTTGGCAGTTAATCGTGGCGTTTTTATACGATAAAAATATGAATGTTGGAGGAGGTGGTGCTGATTTATCGGATGGGCCTGTGGCAAGAGGAATAGTAATCACCTTTGCTATTATTGGTTACGGCGTTATGTTTCTGTTTAATGGATATCCATGGCAGTAGACTGTCAGTGGTACCGTATTGCGTTGTCAGCATCGCAAACCGCCCAGCTCACCAACGATATCGTCTGGCTAGTCACACAAACCGTACAGCTCCCCGATGGCTCTACCACCGATGTCACCCCCTGAGTGGTGTGTTAAGGGGTAGCGCCGCCACGCTGGCTCAAGCGACATTTGTACCGGTTGGGCACAGAGGTCAAACTGGATCGGCTTGACAGCCTGATGGAGGATAAAGACATGTTGGCAGAGAACTTAGAAAACTTGGTCAAGAAAGAACGCTTGGAAGGGCGTCAAGAAGGTCGGCAAGAAGGGCGCTTAGCTGAAGCACGTGAAACTATGCGGTTGCTTACCTTACAGTTTGGTGAGGTGCCTGACTGGGTAAAAGCGCAACTTGTGCAAGCCGATCATGACCAGTTGAAAGGCTGAATGCGTGATGTGCTGTTCGCCAATCGCCTGGACGATATGTTCAAGCCTAGCATTCTTCAGCCGGCAAGCCATCGACCGGGTAGTAGGTCTGTGCGTCGAACTGAAAAACGAGGCGATGTTGCTGACGTAACTGGTACCCCTTGGCCCGAAAGTGCCAAGGGGTATTTTTTTATGTCTCAGGTGCACTTTGGCTAAGTGTGCTTGAAGAGAGGTCACTGTTTTAAGTGAAATAGTGGTGGTAAATAACTAGGATAATATCGTCAGCCGCCGTTATTCATCATGTGGCGTTTATATCGATGTAAGTCACAGGGAGTGTGAACATATTCTATGAAAGCTTTCTCTATTATCTTGTTACGCATTTTAGCGCTGTATATTGCGCTTAATCCGCTACTTGCCCTAGCGCCGATGCTGTTTGGCCCAGGCTCGACAGAATCCTATGACGAGTGGTTAGCCACCCTGATAGCAATGATGGTTATGCCTCTTATTGTCGGCGCTGTACTTTGGCTAGTGGCAGAACCGCTGGCTAATAAAATTCATCCAGCTAATAACGCTGACTCTCAGTTATCACTGCACGAACTAGGCCTAGTCCGTGCAGGTAGTTTTCTGATAGGTGTTTATCTCACTTTGCAACATATTGGCGCAGCGATTAGTCAGTGGATCTGGTCAGGTAGTATTGCCTATGGTTCTCTCGTCGTCATTGTACTTGGTGTGGGCTTGATAGTGGGAGTCAAACTTATCGGTGAACTATATAAGAAGATAAAGTATGCGGGCAGTGGTTTTTGAGTGCTAATAAAAGCACTCAAAAGCACAGCTAAGCATGCCACGAACAAACGGATTAAGATTATTGCTTATGAACACTGGTTCTGCACTACGATCCTCTTCTACTAAAACCATTGCTTGGGGTACGGTTGCCCTGAAATAAACCGGTGAAACACGTATCCGAATCCCACAATCAGAAGGGCTCCAGACGCTACGGGAGTGATCAAAAAATGCCAGTGCTCTCCCGCTAGCATAATCAGTAGGGGATTAGCACCTGCAGGCGGGTGGATGGTGTGGGTAAGCATCATAGCGACTATCGATAAACCGACTGCTAAGCCCAGTGTCCATTCATACACACCAAAGAAATGAGCCACCATCAGTCCTAACGCCGCTGTTATTAAGTGACCCGCAATCACGTTGCGTGGTTGGGCTAATGGGCTGGCGGGTAATCCAAACAGTATCACCATGGTGGCGCCAAAGGGGGCCATTAGCCATAACGCGTCACTGTGTGAACTTAGAAAGCTGAGCGCTGTTATGCACCCGGTCGCTCCAATGCCAGCGAGCAGGGCTGCTTTCTGTTGAACAGGTAAATACTGGGAAATTTTCATGGATGCACCCTAGGGCTAAAAATTGAAACAAAGGAGACCGATCTGTCTACCTGGGTATGGTAGACAGATCGGTCTCTGCGCGTCAATATGTTGCACTAAAATGAAAGAGAGGTTTTGCCGTGGAAAGAAGAGAGCAGTTAGTCTCGGTCGCCTTTGGCCTATTTTATCGCTATGGGGTGCATGCCATTGGTATCAACCGGATCATTGCTGAATCTGGTGTGGCAAAAAAAACGCTATATCATCATTTCTCCAGTAAAGAAGCCCTTATCGCTGCAACGGTTGACTATCGTGACCGACAATTTTCTTCCTGGATTAAAGGGCGCACGCAGGGCGCACCTGATGGACAAAGCGCAATTTTTGCTTTGTTCGATGCGTTAGATGATTGGTTTAATGAGAGAGAGAAGCTAGTTTATCCTTTTCATGGTTGTTATTTCATCAATGTCAGTGCTGAATTCAGTGACTTAAGTCATCCCGTGCATCAACAGTGCGCTAGCCATAAAAGAGCCATGCTTGGCTTGATAAGCGGGTATATTTCACAAATATTCGTTGATGAAAAAACGGTGACTACGTTGTCGGAAGCGGTAGCTACTTTAAAAGAAGGGGCGACTGTTCAGGCCCACGTGATGGGGGATTTAAAAGCTGCCGTAAAAGCCAAAGCAATCGCTAAGGAGTTGCTGAGGACAAGATTGGAGTCTTAATGTTTTCGTTTTTTCAGGGCAGTGAGTGAATAGCTTACTCGTAAACACCCTTGTGGTTTCCGACTCGAAGTACAAAACAATTAGCTTGTCATATTTTCAATCTTGCAGCTCATGCGATAGTAGCTTTGCCTTGGGTTTTAAACGCTCTATTTCTAGGAGGTCTTGTGGCACTTCGCGCAATTTTGCTAGATCACGATGGGACGATCGTCAGTTCTGAACACATCCATTTTCAAATGTGGGTACACATTCTGAGCCAATATGGCTTTGAATTGTCCGAGCTGCAGTACAAAACCTACTATGCAGGCCTGCCAACGCGTGCCAATGCCCTGGATATGGTGCAGAGGTTTGGGATTGATGCGTCCCCTGATCAACTTATAGAAGCGAAGAACGCCGCGACGCAGGACTACCTTGCTAACCAAGCATTCCCGCTAATGCCTGGCGTACGAGAGGCTATTGTTTACTTCCACAGTAAAGGTTTGAAGCTGGCAGTGGTGACAGGCGCTAGTGCAAATGGTGTTCAAAAAACGCTGCAGGCCAATGGGTTTGAAGATAAGTTCTCTACGATTGTTTCTAGCGATGATGTCCGAGACAGCAAGCCCGCACCTGAATGCTATCTTCTGGCTCTTCAACGGCTTGGCGTTGCTGCGGATGAATGTCTCGCCATTGAAGATACACAACATGGTCTTGAAGCCGCCTTTCGAGCTGGCATAAGCTGCTTGGCACTACCCACGGAAATGTCTAAACAGCAAAACTTTCATTCAGCGACAGCGGTTCTTAATGGCATGGCTGAAGCCGTTGAGTATATTCGCCATGCCTATGGCGTAGAGAGCGATTCTGCTCCTGTTTAAATCGAACGCCTAAGGGTAAAGAGGGCTTTAGGCTTTCTAACCAGAGCTGGCTAGCCATTCGTTAAAGCGCTGTTTGTAAGGAGAGCATAAATGCATTTTCAGGCCATTCCGATTATACGAATTTTTGATGAATCTAAAGCCAAGGCGTTCTATCTTGAGTTTTTGGGGATGTCGCTTGATTGGGAGCATCGCTTCGAAGCAGACTTTCCTGTCTATATGCAGGTATCCCGAGGTGATCTGGTTTTTCATCTCAGTGAACACTCTGGGGATTGCTCCCCTGGCGCTAAAACGTTTGTGAATACTGATGATCTTGAAGGCTTGTACCGCGAGATTTTAGCCCGTGGTTAGAAGTTTAGCCGACCGGAAATAACCACAGCTCCGTGGGGCGATAGGGTGTTTGAAGTGGTAGATCCGTTTTCCAACAGAATATTGTTCAATGAGCCTACAGCAGCTTAGCTCTCGTCGGCATCACAAGAGCAACTGTAATGGGGGGCTAACGGTAAGGGAGTTTGCAATGAAAGGCACATGTCTTTGCGGTTCCATCGAAGTGACTGCGCCTAACCACGAGCAGGTCAGTGTTTGTCATTGCTCTCTATGTCGGCGTTGGTCGGGTGGGCCTATGTTCGCTGTGCATTGCGGTGGTTCGGTGGAATTCTCTGGTGCTGAGCCTGCCGCTTACCGTTCGTCTGATTGGGCGGAGCGGGGCTTCTGCGCAACCTGCGGGACGCATCTGTTCTATCACCTGCTACCCAGCAATGAGTATATTCTTCCGGCAGGCCTGTTCCAGGATCAGGCGTTCCAGCTTATCAGCGAAATATTCATTGATGAGAAGCCCGGTTATTACGAGTTTAATAACCAAACAGAAAAAATGACCGGACAGCAGGTCTTTGAGCAATTCACGCCGGATTAATTTAGGCGGCTAGGGGCTTCTGATTGCCTCCAGCCAGTGTCGATACTGGCATCAAAGATCAAACCAAAAACGCCTTGGCTGAAAAGCCAAGGCGTTTTTTATCTAACGTTTACCCAACCCTCCGCTTAACGCTTCTTCCTGGCTGGCTTTTTATCAGCACTGGCTGGCGCGCTTTCCTTTGCGCTATCGCCACTGGGAAAGTGGGCGCGTACCAGTTCCAACAAACCTTGGGTAGAGGTATCGAAGTCCGCGGCATTAGTGTCGATACGCTCGCTGATTTCACCGGCAATGCGTTTGCCAAGCTGCACACCCCACTGATCAAACGAGTTGATGTTCCAGATAACGCCTTGCACAAACACCTTGTGCTCGTAGAGGGCAATTAGCGCGCCGAGGTTTTTCGGCGTTAGCTCGTCCAGCAGTAGCGTGCTGGAAGGGCGGTTACCGGGGCAGCTGTAGGGGTCGTGCTGGCTAAGTTCTTTGCTGTCCCCTTGGCTGCCTTCCATAAAGGCGTTGGCTTGGGCGAGCATATTGGTAAGCAAGGCGAAGTGGTGGTCTTCCACGCCGGGCTCGGGTTTTAGCGAGGCAATAAAATCAATCGGCACATAGCGGGTGCCCTGGTGTAGTAGCTGGAAGAAAGCGTGCTGACCGTTGGAGCCTGTTTGCCCCCAAACAATCGGGCCGGTTTTGTAGTTAACCGGGTGGCCAAAAATATCGACTGATTTGCCGTTAGACTCCATATCCAACTGCTGCAGAAACGAAGGTAGTTGGTTGAGGGCTTGATCGTAGGGCACGATGGCCTGGGTTTCGGCGCCAATAAAGTTGATGTACCAGATACCAATCAGCGCCATCAGTACTGGCATATTCTGCGCGAAGGGCGCTTCTATAAAGTGGCGATCCATCTCATGAGCGCCTTCCAGCAGCTCGATAAACCCTTCAAAACCAACCGAAAGCGCAATCGGCAGGCCGATTGATGACCACATGGAGTAGCGGCCGCCTACCCAGGCCCAAAACTCGAACACGTTCTCTTCACGAATGCCGAACTCCATCGCCGCTTTGCGGTTAGTGGAAGCGGCAATAAAGTGGGCGCCTACGTCGGCATCTTCACCGGCATTTTCCACGAACCAGCGCCGTGCGGTTTTTGCGTTAAGCAGGGTTTCCTGGGTAGAGAAGGTTTTGGTGGAAACGATAAACAGCGTGGTCGCCGGGTCTAGCCGTGAAAGCACCTTCTGAATATGGGTGCCATCGACGTTGGAGACGAAGTGGAAGTGCAGTTCCGGGTGGCGGTATTTGAGTAGCGCGCGTACGGCCATGTTGGGGCCAAGGTCTGAGCCACCAATGCCAATATTGACCACGTCTTTGATGCGTTGGCCGTTATAGCCTTTCCACTCACCGCTTCTAACCGCTTCTGAGAACTGCTTGATTTGTTCCCGGGTGCGATTGATTTCCGGCATCACATCGTTGCCGTCTACATGTACCGGTTCATCGCTTAAATTGCGCAGTGCGGTATGCAGTACCGGGCGATTTTCGGTGACGTTGATAATGTCGCCAGAGAACATCTGCGCACGACGCTGAACCAAGGCAGAGTGGTCAGCCAATTCCAACAGTTTGGCGAGTACCTCATCAGAGACGTGATGCTTGGAGTAATCCAGGAACAGGCCGCCCACCCGTAGGCTCATTTTTTCAAAGCGCTGCGGGTCATTGGTGAAGTAATCACGAATGCGGTCGTTGGCGGTTTTGTCACGCAGGCGTTCAAGTGCCTGCCAGGTAACGCTGCGGGTGAGTTGAAACATAGAAGGCGGTCCTGTTGTTTTAGATCATTATTAAGTGACGAACACTGTGTTCTGGCTCGTGCCTTGTTCTATTTATGAGACTATTTGTGTAAAAATACTACATAAAACCCCAGTTTAAGCAAATAATAAGCGATTAATAGCTTAAAAATAAGTAATAAACCGTTGCTATTGGGTGCTGAAGGACATGTGTGGAGAAAAAAACGCTGAGCAGGCAGAAACCTACCCAGCGTTTGTGATTGATGGTTAAGCATTTACCCCGCGCTGATGTTTGCGAGTTTAGCTTGCAACGGCAACTTGAGCGGCGCCGCGTTTAATAAAGGCATAGCCTAAGCCGGTTACCAGCGAGCCGATGATAATCGCGCCAAGGTAGAGTAGTGCAGGGGTAATGGCGTTGGGAATCAGCAGAACAAAGATACCACCGTGAGGTGCCATTAGTTTCGCGCCTACCAGCATGGAAAGCGCGCCGGTAATCGCACCGCCCACTATGCACGCTGGGATAACCCGCAACGGGTCTTTCGCCGCAAAGGGAATGGCCCCTTCACTGATAAAGCACATGCCCAGTACAAATGATGCCTTGCCTGCTTCGCGCTCTGGTGCAGAGAACTTATTGCGTGCAACGAAACTGGCAATGCCCATGCCAATTGCTGGCACCATGCCTGCCGCCATGATCGCTGCCATTGGGCCGTAGGTTTCCGAAGCTAACAGGCCCACGCCAAAGGTATAAGCTGCTTTATTGACGGGGCCGCCCAAATCGAAGCACATCATTGCGCCCAATAGAATGCCCAGCAGTACCGCGTTAGTAGAGCCCATAGAGGCCAGGAAGCTGGTCAGCGCATTCAGCAATGCAGCGACAGGTTCGCCAATCACATAGATCATCGTCAGGCCGGTGACCAGACTGGCCACCAGCGGGATAATCAGAATAGGCTTGAGCGATTCAACGCTGGAGGGCAGCTTAACGTAGCGGGTAACCGCGAGGGCTACGTAGCCTGCCAGAAAGCCTGCCAAAATACCGCCAATAAACCCGGAGCCAATGTTGGCCGCCAACATCCCGCCAATCATGCCTGGGGCGATGCCGGGGCGGTCAGCGATGGAGTAGGCAATGTAGCCTGCCAGCACAGGAATCATTAGCGCGAAGGCGGTACCACCGCCAATTTGCATAAGCGCAGCGGCCAGTGTGCCTTCCTGTTCAAAGGCTTCAATACCGAAGACAAACGAGAGCGCAATCAGCAAGCCACCCGCTACCACCATAGGCAGCATGAACGACACGCCAGTGAGTAGGTGCTTATAAACGCCTTTCTCTTTAACGCTCTTATTGGCGTTGCCCGAACCGCTGCTGGCGTTTTCTACGCTAGCATCAACAAGGGCGGCTTCCAGAGTGGGACGTGGCTTTTTTAGTGCATTGCCGGTTGAGGTGCGGTAAATACGCTTGCCTGCAAACCGCGCTGGGTCAACGTCGATATCGCAGGCCAGTACGACCACGTCGGCGTCGGCGATCTCTTGTTCGGTTAAATGATCCTGAGCGCCCACTGAGCCTTGGGTTTCCACGCGAATGGCATGCCCCATGGCTTTGCCTGCTTCGGCTAGCGCTTCAGCGGCCATAAAGGTATGGGCAACGCCGGTGGGGCAAGCGGTAACAGCGACAATCTTCTTGCCACCCGTGTTGCTCGCCGGAGTAGCAGCAGCTGTAGGGGTTGCAGGAGCAGTGTAAATCGGTGCTTCACGCTTGGCTTGAGCTAAAAAGGCGCTGGGGTCGGGCAGGGCGCTGGCAATCGGGGCCTGGAAAAGTCGTTTGCCTTCAAAACGCTCCGGGGCGGGAACGTGATCGGCGGCCACCACAATTAAATCGGCATTAGCAATTTGCTCGGCGGTGGCAGCCTGCAGCGGCGCAATCTCGCCGTGCATTTCCACATGAGCGCTCCAGCCCATCCGTGTGGCCGCTTGTTCAAGGCGCTTGGCGGCCAAAAAGGTGGTCGCCATGCCGCTGGGGCAGGCGGTAATCAGAATCAGGTTCATCGCGTGGCTCCCTCGGTGATGGTGTCGTCAAGACGCCGTACCAAAGTCTGTTGTTGGAGTAAGTCAAAGTCGTCGGCGTGGGGGGTGCCCACGCCGACGTGGCGAACCGCTTCGGCAGAGAGTGCCGTTGCGAAGCGAAGGGTGTCTTGTGGGGCGAAGTCGCTGAGCAGCCCATGAAGCATGCCAGCCAAAAAGGTATCGCCCGCACAAACGGTATTGGTGGCGTTGACGCTAGGTGGGGTAGATTGCCAAGTGCCCTGTGAACTAACCCATAAAACGCCCTCTGAACCTGCGGAAATCAGCGCTTGCTCGATGCCGCTGGCGTGCAGGCGTTTAGCGGCGGCTTGGCGTTGCGCATCAGTTTCAAGATTGCCACCAGCCCAGTCAGCGAGTTCCGTTTCGTTAGGTTTTACAGCCGCAGGCTGAGCGGCAATGGCGGTTAGCAGTGCCGGGCCACTGGTGTCTATCCAAAGTGGTACGCCATAGCTTTTTAGGGTGGTCAGTAGTTCAGCAAACAGCGGCTGATCAATACCCGGTGGAAGGCTACCGGCAACGACGACCGCCTGGGGCGGAGCGAGGCGCTGAAACAAATCGTCTAGGGTAGTTTGTAAAGCATTTAAGTGGGCAGCCTCAATCGGCATGCCGGGGCCGTTAATATCAGTGACGCGGCCACTCTGTTCCGCCAGCTTGGCGTTAATGCGCGTGCTGCCGGGTACTCGTACAAAGGCATCTTCCACGCCGTAGTGGGGGAATGCCAAGCTGAACGGCGCGTCGTTATCCTGGCCGAGAAAGCCGCTAACAATCACTTGATGGCCTAAACTGGCCAGCACTCGTGCTACGTTAACGCCTTTGCCCGCGGCTTCTAACTGGGCGCTGTGGGGGCGGTTCACATGACCGAGTGTCAGCGTTTCAAGGTTGAACGCTAAATCCAGCGCGGGGTTGAGTGTAATGCACACTACCTGGGCCATTAGCGGGCCTCCAGGGCGTCACGCACCTCATCGCTGGTGGCTTTACTCAGTGCTAATTGGGCAGTGGCTTTTGCATCGGCAAGATCAAATTCACGCAGGCGCGCTTTGACTAGCGGAATTTGTCGCGCACTGACGGAAAGCTCATCAACGCCTAACCCTACCAGTACTGGCACGGCCATGGCGTCCGAGGCTAGCTCGCCGCATACGCCGACCCACTTGCCGTGGGCATGAGCGGCATCGACGGTCATTTGAATCAAACGCAGCACGGCGGGGTGCAAGCCATCGGCTTGGGCAGAAAGCTCTGGGTGGCCGCGGTCGATGGCCAGGGTGTACTGAGTTAAATCGTTAGTGCCGACGGAGAAGAAGTCCACCTCGGCCGCCAGCGTAGGTGCTAGCAGTGCGCTGGAGGGCACTTCGATCATCACGCCCAGTTGCACATCAGTGGCGCGCTGCTGTGGTGGGATTTCGCTAAGCAGGCGGTCATAGATGACTTTGGCGGCGCGGAATTCAGCGACATCCTTAACCATCGGCAGCATGATGCGTAGCGGACGGCCGACAGCTGCCATCAGCAGCGCGCGGATTTGTGTTTCCAGCACTTCCGGCTGGGTCAGCGCTAAGCGAATGCCGCGTAGGCCCAGGAAGGGGTTGTCTTCCTGGGGAACAGGCCAGTAGGGCAGCGGCTTGTCGCCACCTACATCCAGAGTACGCGCGACCAGTGGGCGGCCTTCCAAGGCGTCGGTGGCTTCGCGGTACTCGGCAATTTGGGTGGCTAGGTCCGGTGCGCTTGAGTAGGCCATAAACAGGAACTCGGTGCGCAGCAGGCCAACGCCTTCGGCACCCCGTTCTACTGCATCGGCGGCGTGGGCGGTGTTACCCAGATTGGCTGCCACTTCTACCCGATGCCCATCGCGGGTTTGGGCTTGCTCAAAACGTAGCTCCCAGGCATCGGCTTCGCGCTGCTGCTGGTCGAGAAGCTGTTGTTCCGCGCGCTGCAGGCGCTCTTCGGAAGGCTGGGAGGTAACCCGCCCACGTTCACCATCCAGAATCATCATACTGCCGTTATGCAACGCCATGACGGCTTCACCGGCGCCGACAACAGCGGGAATGCCCAGCGCACGAGCCAGAATGGCACTGTGAGCGGTAGCACCGCCACGCACGGTTAAAAGTCCGCGTACGCGTGAGGTATCCAAGCGGGCAACGTCGGAAGGGCCGATGTCATCCATCACCAGAATGTATGGGTGGTCAGGTGGCTCGGGCAGTTGAACATCGCACAATACGCCCAGCACGCGGCGGCCTACGTCGCGCAGGTCGGCGGCGCGCTCGGCCAGCAGGCGGTCGGCGAGCATTTCCTGAGCGTGGGCGGCGGTTTCAATGGCATTCCACCAACCGGCTTCTGCTGAACGACCTTCACGAATCGCATCAATGGCAGCGTGGTGCAACTCGGGGTCGTCTAGCATCTCTTCGTGCATTGAGAGAATGTCGGCCACTTCACCGCCAGGGGCGTTGTGCACCAGTGCCTGTAATTGAGCGGCGCCTTCTTTGAGTGCCACTTTCAGGCGACTAATTTCTTGTTCGGGGTCGCTGGCGTGTTCAGCATAGTCGAACTGCATTGGACGAATCACAAACACCGGTGCAATGGCTAAGCCCGGCGAGGCGGCAACGCCGGTGTGGGGCGCATCGGCGACTAACGGCTCAACGGCCTTGCTCGTGTTAGTAACCGACTTGGCATCAAAGCCGCCGTCGAACTGCGTTACTTTCTCGCCCAAGCCTTCTTCGACCGCAGCGGAAACGGCGTCCAGTGCAGCCCTTGCCTGCTCACCTTCGGCAGAAAGAATCAGCCACTGGCCACGCCGTGCTCCCAAGCCAATCACTTTGGTGAGGCTGGCGGCAGAAACCGTGGAGGCACTGCCTTCTTCAAGGCGTACGTTAATCGGCATTGATTGCGCGCGGGCGACTTGTACCAGCTGTTTCGCTGGACGAGCGTGCAGGCCGTGGGGGTTCAAGACGCGCACGCGCCGAGTCTGAGTGCTGGCGGTTTCACCCGCCAACGTGGCCAGCAGCTGTGCGCTGCTTTTGCCCACCAAGCTATCACTTTCGCCGTTCTCCAACACGGCTAATAGCTGTTCCAGCAGTGGACGGTGGGCATCGCCGCTGGCCGCTAAACAGAACAGTGCATGGACTGGGTGACCGCCATGCTCAAGTTTAGGATCGGCTGGCGTGGCAACGCCTAGAGCGGGTTGTGTCACCCCTTGGACGTGGCTTGCCAACCAAAATCCTTTGCCCAGCCATTGGGGGGAAGCACTGGCGATGGCACTAATAAAAGCGTTATCAACACAGCCACTTTGGCGAAGCCGTGCGGCAGCGGCCAGGGCGAGTTCTTGAGGGTCACGAGCGGGGAAATTAATGCATAGCGTATCGGCATCCAGGCGCGGTTCAAGCGCAGGCTTAGACAGCAAGCGCGATACCTCGACAGCTGAGCTAGCGTTGGCGAGCTGGTTGGCGACGCCATCACGGTCCAGCACATGGGTCAGCTGGCGCAGAATATCCAGGTGCTCGTCATTTTGCGCCGCAATAGTTACCAGAACATAGACCGTCTGGCCGTCATGCCACTGAACGCCTTTGGGGAACTGCAGCACTCGTACGCCGGTGCTTTTTACATGCTGGCGACTTTCCGGTGTACCGTGTGGAATAGCAATCGCGTTACCAAGGTATGTTGACGACTGCGCTTCACGAGCATGGAGGCCATCACGGTACTCGGCCTCAACTAAGCCCGCATCCGTTAGCGCCTTAGCGGCGATGTCGAGTGCAGCTTGCCAGTCGTCCGCATGGCGGTCGAGCAAGATGTCATCTGGGCCGAGTGTTAACATAAGGTTCTCCTGTAAACGCTGTCAGGCAACGGTAATATCTGCAATGAGCGGCGTGATCGTGCTTAAACGTTAGTCTTAGGGCGTTAAGCTTAGCTGGATGAATCGAGTCATCTATGATTAGTTGTATGCTGAATCGATTCACTTAAAGACACAAGGGTTGTCTTTCTAGACTTTAGTCGGGGTGGGGCGAAACGGCTGATAAACTACACCGGCAACCAGAGGGAGAATTGCATGACACTTGCCGACATTGCCCGGCTTGCGGGCGTATCGCGCACCACGGCGAGCTATGTAATTAATGGCCAGGCCGAGCAGCGGCGCATTAGCAATGCCACCATCGAGAAAGTCATGGCGGTGGTGCGTCAGTATCGCTACCACATTGATCCGCAGGCAGCGGCGCTGCGTCGTGGGGCAAGTCGGCTGATTGGTTTGATCGTGCCCGATCTTGAAAATATCAGCTATGCACGGCTGGCTAAACGCTTAGAGCGTGGCGCGCGGGAGAGAGGCTATCAACTGTTGGTGGTTAGCTCAGATGACTGCGTCGATAGCGAGCGCACCTTGGCATTGGCGCTGCGCGCGCAACGCTGTGAGGTGCTTATTACCGCCAGTTGCTTAGCCGAAGATGACGCCTTCTATTCTGAGTTGGTAGATGAGGGCTGGTGTGTTGTGGGAATGGACCGCGGGCTTGCTCCGAAACGTTTTGCCAGTGTCGTCAGCAACGATCAGGACGCGGCTTATGCGCTAACGCGATCGGTCATTACTGATAGTACGCGGCGAGTGGCGTGGCTGGAGGCGATGCCAAGTTTGTCGATCAGCCGCGAGCGGCGGACGGGCTTTCAGACGGCCCTGCAAAGCAGCCCTATTGAGCCAATTTTGCTTAGCGGCACGCACTATGAGCGTAGCGAAGGCGCTCGTCTTGCTGCCCAATTGCTGGATGAAGAGGGTGGAGCTGATGCGCTGGTTACTGCGTCTTATGTACTGATGGAAGGGGTCTTTGATGTGTTTCTGGAACGCGGCGGGCTACCGGAAGAGATGCGGTTAGCCACCTTTGGCGACCACCGCTTGTTGGATTTTCTGCCGCAACCGGTAAATTCAGCCCTGCAGGATTATGATCGCATTGCTGAACTCACCCTAAACTGCGCCCTGAATGCCATGAGCGGTGACTATCAGTGCGGGCAGCAGGTCGTGGCGCGCCACCTGCGTACCCGGTAAAACCATATGGTCGGGCGGCCTTAGACCGTGCGGGCCTGAGCCCAGGCTTCTGCATCCGGAATAGACATATCGTAGCGTTCACTAAGGTAGGGCGAAGACAGTAAAAAGTCGGCGCTCGCCGCATTGCACGCCACCGGCACGTTCCATAATGCGGCTAAGCGCAGCAGCGCTTTGACGTCAGGATCGTGGGGCTGAGGGGCAAACGGATCCCAGAAGAAAATCAGCACGTCCAACTGCTGCTCAGCAATACGCGCGCCAATTTGCTGATCGCCACCTAGTGGCCCGCTCATCAATCCTTCAACTTCCAGCCCTAAGGCGCTCTTCAGCTTGCTAGAGGTTGTGCCCGTGCCAATTAGGGTGTGCTGGCTGAGCGTTTCCTGCCAGCGCGTTGCCCACTCCAGCATTTCGGTTTTTTTGCCGTCGTGAGCAATCAGTGCAATGCGCTTACGCGGTTGCAGCGTACGAACGGCTTGGCGGGGTGGGCGTGCGTCGGTCATGGCATGGCTCTCCAGGTCACAGTCACATTTCAGGTTTCTGCCAGTTTTACGATTCTTCAACGGCAAGCACTTTCATGGTATTGGTACCGCCATGGGCATTCATGTGGTCGCCGCGGGTAAGAATGACATGATCACCAGGGCGTGCCAATCCATGAGCTTGCAGTAGTTTGACGGCCTCTTGATTGAGCTCTTTAGGGTCCATATGGGTTGTGTCGAAGGGGATCGACACGACGCCGCGATAAAGCGCCATGCGCCGTTGGGCAATCGGGCTGTGTGCAAGGCCAACAATCGGCAGGCCAGAGCGAATGCGTGAAGCAATTAACGGCGTATAACCTGTCGAGGTCATACAGGCTATGGCGCGTACCCCCGTCAGGTGGTTAGCGGCATACATGGCAGAGAGGGCAATGGTTTCATCAATGCGCTCGAAGCCTTCGTGAATACGGTGGCCTGATGACTGAGCAATACGTTCGCGCTCAGCGCCTAGGCATACCCGATCCATCGCTTGAATAGTTTCTACTGGATAGTCGCCTGCGGCGGTTTCCGCAGAAAGCATGACGGCGTCGGTGGCATCAAGCACTGCGTTAGCCACGTCGAAGACTTCCGCGCGGGTGGGCAGTGGCGACTCAATCATCGACTCCATCATTTGTGTGGCGGTAATAACCGCGCGGTTAAGCGTGCGAGCATGCTTGATGATGCGTTTTTGAGTGCCGATCAGTGCAGCATCGCCAATTTCTACGCCTAAGTCGCCTCGGGCGACCATCACGGCTTCAGAGGCCTCGATAATGCCATCCAGTGTCTCATCATCGGCAACCGCTTCGGCGCGCTCAAGCTTGGCAACCAGACCTATTTCCTTGCCTGCTTCGCCAAGCAGTTCGCGAGCTTCCTGCATATCGGCAGCGCTACGCGGGAACGAGACCGCCAGATAGTCCACGCCGATATCGATCGCGGTTTTTAGATCTTCTTTATCTTTTTCAGTAAGCGCTGTGGCAGACAGCCCGCCGCCTTGCTTGTTGATGCCCTTATTATTGGAAAGCTTGCCACCTACGTGAACGCGGGTGTGCACTTCTTGTCCACTAATTGAGATGACATCCAGCACGACACGCCCGTCATCCAGCAGTAGCCGGTCACCCGGCGCAACAT
Organism: Halomonas sp. TD01; assembly: GCF_923868895.1. GTDB lineage: Bacteria > Pseudomonadota > Gammaproteobacteria > Pseudomonadales > Halomonadaceae > Vreelandella. Next base: position 3,830,361 of record NZ_OV350343.1, on the reverse strand, counting down.
CTTCAATCAGCGACTTGTAATCACAGCCGACGCGCTCGGCGGTGCCGCTGTTGGCATCTAACGCCATGTCGAGCACAAAGGCTTGGCCAATATCCAGATGAATGGCACCTTCGGCAAAGCGTGAAATACGAATTTTCGGCCCTTGCAAATCGCCTAGTGCGGCAACACTGCGGTTAAGTCGCTGGGCGATCTCTCGTACTTCCTTTAAGCGGCGGCGATGGTCGTCTGCCGCACCATGGGAGAAATTTAGCCGCACGACATCAACGCCCGCTTTTAGCATAGCTTCCAGCACACCAGGACGGTCGCTTGCTGGACCAAGCGTCGCAACAATCTTTGTGCGGCGAAGGGGGGTGGGAGATGTTGAGCGAGTCATAAAAGTTACTCCTATTGACCGTCTTGGCGGTGATTAATTATTGGACTACGATAGCGTTTATATAGTAATTTTACTACATATTGGAGCGTTATTAGCCTTTAAGGGCGGTTGAAACAGGTATAAATTGACCTAAAGGTGAATAAATACGTATTTTTAGTAATTTTTTTACTGGATACGCCATCTACTACCACTGCTTGATTGAGGTGCCATCATGACAATAAGAGTTGCCATTAACGGATTTGGACGGATTGGCCGCAATGTACTGCGTGCGCTGTACGAAAATAGCTACCGAGATCGCGTCCAAGTCGTTGCGATTAACGATCTGGGCGATCCTTCCCTTAATTCGCACCTGCTACGCCACGATACGGTTCACGGCCATTTCCCGTTTGCGGTTGAACACGATGCCGAAAGTATCAGTGTAGATGGCGATCGCATTGCAATTTCTTCTGAGCGTGATCCCAGTCAACTTCCTTGGGCATCCATGAACATTGACCTCGTCATGGAGTGTACAGGCCTGTTTACCAAGCGTGAGGCTGCTGCCAAGCATATTGAGGCGGGTGCTAAGCGTGTGTTGATCTCTGCGCCCAGCCCTGATGCTGACGCCACCATCGTATATGGTGTCAATGACGACATTCTGACAGCCGAGCACACGGTGGTTTCCAATGCGTCGTGCACGACTAACTGCCTGGCGCCGGTCGCCAAAGCGTTAAACGATGCCGTAGGCATTGAAAATGGTTTGATGACTACGGTTCATGCTTACACCAACGATCAGAACCTATCGGATGTTTATCACTCCGACCCTTACCGCGCGCGTAGTGCGACGCACTCGATGATTCCGACCAAAACAGGCGCGGCAGCGGCCGTTGGTTTGGTATTGCCGGAGCTGGCGGGTAAGTTCGATGGTTTGGCAGTGCGTGTACCGGTAATCAACGTTTCCTTGGTAGATTTAACGTTTACGGCAAGCCGCGATACCACCAAAGAAGAGATCAACGCGATTGTTGAGAAAGCGGCGGCGAACTCGACTGTGCTAGCGGTTAACGCACAGCCGCTGGTGTCTACTGATTTTAACCACGATGCGCACTCATCTACCTTTGATGCCAATCACACTCGGGTGAATGGCCGTCTGGTGAAAATTATGGCGTGGTACGACAATGAGTGGGGCTTCTCTAACCGGATGCTAGATACCGCCATTGCCATGCAGAAAACGGTCAAATAATACCTGGCCGACTTTTATGGGCAAGTGTCACCCAGCAGCAACTCTGTTTTGAGTAGCTGCTGGGTTTTTGGTATCCGACCTAGAATCATTTTTGCCGCCACGCGGCCTTTACCCGCACTGTCCTGGCGCACGGTCGTTAAACGCGGTGCTCTATATTGCCCTTCAGCAATGCCATCAAAGCCTGTAATTCTTAGCTCCCCAGGTACGTGAATGCCGCGCTGTTCGGCTAGCGTAAGCGCGGTAAGCGCAATACGGTCTGACATACACAGCAACAGATCCGGGCGCTGCTTGGCAGGCAAGTCAAGGATTTCTGTGATTACCGGTGAGCACACATCAAACACGTTCTCTTCGATATTCCACAGTGGTATCTGTTCAGCATCAAAGCCATGTTCGGTGAGTGCGGCATGAAATCCGGCCAGGCGCGCACGGCTGATGGTGCTACTGTCCGGAAGTAGGGTGTGCGCTTTGGTGACTCGGCCGTTGCAATGCTCTTTTGTCAGGCGAAGATTGATCACCGCAGGCCGCTGTGGCCGCGTTTTTAATGCGTGTTGGGCAAGGTGGTAGCTCGCGTCTTGGTCATCGATATGAACAGTCGGGCTGCCGTCAATGTCGAAATCCACAGACACCAGTGGCCGCTGCGAAGGCAGCTCGCTTAGAAGCTTGTTATTAGGCATCAGGCCGTAAACGATAAAGCCATCGGCAATGTTTGCGGACCCTGGCGGCTGTGAGGCATGGCCGCGCCCGGGGAGTAGCAGCATGGTATGGCCATGGGCATCGAGTACTTCAGCGACACCTGATAAAAATTCACTGGCGACAGCATCATTGAGGCTGTAAGTCAGGCTTTCGGCAAGAATAACCGCAACAATGCTGGAGCGCCCAGTGCGCAGACTCCGGGCCTTGGCATCTGGGCCGTTATACCCCAGTCGTTTTGCCTCACTTAAAATACGATCGCGCAGAAGTGGCGAAAGCTGGTCAGGGCGGTTGAAGGCATTTGATATTGTCGCGGTGGAAACGCCGAGTTCTGTGGCAAGATCCTTGAGAGTCATTCTACGATGGGCTGTCACGGGCTTCCTATCCTGTTTAATTATTTGAGTGTTATTTTACATCGCAGGCTAATGAATTGAATCTGGCGCACAAAAATACGGCCTTGACGTTGTTTCCACTACCTTTGCATAAAGAGGTAGCAGCATCAAAGGCCGTTGTTCGCTCAGCAACAGCGCAGTCGATAGTGTTCGTTAAGCCGCAGAGCGTGTCTCTGAAAGCATCAATGCTGCTCCGTTTTCATCAAATAGGTGCACATGCTCAATGTCAGGCACCAGGGATACTTTCTGGCCTGCTTTCCACTGGCTAGGGGCTTCGCTGCGGTGAATAAGCAGTGTATCGCCCTCTTTTGGTTCTAGGTAGACATAGACCTCATTACCCAGATACTCGACATTGAAAATTTCAAAGCAGTTATCGCCACTGGGTGCCTCTAAACGTAGGTGCTCTGGGCGTATGCCTAACGTAAGCGAGCTGCCCGTGGGATAGGCATCTGCGGCTTGGGGGAGCGCGACTTCTCCTAAGCCTTTCGCAGTCACCCGGCAGCCATCTTTTGAACCGCTGGCAAGCTCAGCGGGCATAAAATTCATCGTAGGTGAACCGATAAAACCTGCGACAAACTTGGTGGCTGGGCGTTGATAAAGCTCATGTGGACTGCCAACTTGCTCGATATGGCCGCCTTTAAGCACAACGATTTTATCTGCCAGGGTCATTGCTTCGACTTGGTCGTGGGTCACATAAATCATCGTAGAGCCTAGGCGATTGTGCAGCCTGGCGATCTCGTTGCGCATTTGTACTCGCAGCGACGCATCCAGGTTAGAAAGCGGCTCATCAAAAAGCAGAATGCGAGGTTCCCGAGCCATCGCGCGGCCCATTGCAACACGTTGGCGCTGACCGCCCGACAGTGCTTTCGGCTTGCGGTGTAATAGATCCTCAAGCTGCAAAATTTTAGCGGTACTCATTACCCGTTCATGAACCGTCTCTTTGTCCGTTTTGGCAAGCTTCAAACCAAAAGCCATGTTGTCATAAACGGTCATGTGCGGGTAAAGAGCATACGACTGGAACACCATGCCCACACCACGCTCACGTGGGGGAAGGTCATTAACTAACGTATCACCAATGTTTAAGTCACCGTCGGTGATTGACTCAAGACCTGCGATAAGGCGCAGCAGTGTGGATTTGCCACAGCCGGATGGGCCAACAAAGACGACAAATTCACCATCGCCAATGGTCAGGTCAACGTCTTTAATAATGTGATCGCGACCAAATACTTTGTTGATCTTTTCAAGCGTAACACTTGCCATGGTTAGCTCCTTGTCGGCCTCAATGCAGCATTCCTCGTATCGGGCCGACTATCGTTATTGAATGTTGTTATTAGTGTGACTAAGCAACGCGCATAAAGGCGGCTTGATAAGCGGGTAGCGTCAGCACATTGTTTTTACGTGCCGCATTGAAACCGTGTCCTTCCAGGTCACTGATGACGTCTGCGGGGAGCGCTGTTTGCTGCTCATTGCCCGTCAGGTTAAAGACACACAGCACTTTCTCCTGGTCATTTTGACGAATAAAGCCCAACAGCTCCTCACCGACGTCAATGAGCTGTAAATCACCGTCAAACAGCGCTGAATGAGCGTGACGGAAGGCGAGCATCCGACGCACACCGTTAAGCGTTGAGTCCGGGTCTGTTTGCTGTCGGCTAACCGCCAATGGCAGGTGGCGTTTTTCTACGGGTAGCCATGGTTCAATGACCGAGAAACCTGCCTGGGTGCCATCTGTCCATGGCATTGGCGTGCGGCACCCGTCTCGGCCTTTAAACTCTGGCCAGAGCACTTTTCCGTAAGGGTCTTGAATGCGCTCGAAGGGCACGTCAGCTTCCGGAAGCCCTAACTCTTCCCCTTGATAAAGGCAGACGCTGCCGCGTAGGGAAAACAGCATGGCGAGCATCACTTTAGGATAAGCAATGGGATCTTCTTCAGTGCCCCAGCGCGATGCGCTGCGTTCAACATCATGGTTAGACGTTGCCCAGCAGGGCCAGGCGTCGCCCGCTAAGCGCTGAAAGCGCTCAATAACATGACGAATATAGCTAGCGGACCGTGGCTTATTGAGCAAGTCAAAGGTGTAAGCCATATGCAGTTTGTCACCGCCTGCGGTGTACTCAGCCATTCGCTCAAGTGGGTTGTCATCGCCGATTTCACCCACGGTCGTAGTGCCGGGATACTCATCCATCAACGCGCGTAAGTCTTTCAAGAAATCTACGTTTTCAGGGCGACTAATATCGTAGACATGGCGCTGCCACGTGTATGGGTTAGCCTCTGGAGCGCCTAGAGTCTTAGATTCGCCTTTTGGCACTGGTGGATTGTCGCGCAGTTCGGCGTCGTGGAAATAGAAGTTGACCGTATCCAAACGGAAACCATCAACGCCAAGGTCTAGCCAGAAGCGCATGTTGTCCAGCTGTGCCTGACGGGCTTCCGGATTATGGAAGTTGACATCTGGTTGGCTGGTCAAAAAGTTGTGCAGATAATACTGCTGGCGGCGTGAATCAAAGGTCCAGGCAGGGCCGCCAAAAATAGATAGCCAGTTATTAGGTGGCGTGCCATCGGGCTTTGGGTCCGCCCACACAAACCAATCGGCTTTGGGGTTGGTGCGATTCTGGCGGCTCTCTTTAAACCAAGCGTGCTGTTCAGAGGTATGGCTGATGACTTGGTCAATCATTACTTTCAGGCCTAGCGAATGGGCCTTGTCGAGCAGCGCCTTGAAATCATCCAGGGTGCCGAACATCGGATCAACGTCGCGGTAATCGCTGACGTCATAACCGAAATCGAGCATGGGTGAGGTAAAAAAGGGCGAAAGCCAGACACCGTCAACGTTCAAAGAGGCCACGTAGTCGAGCTTTTCGGTAATACCTTTCAAATCACCAATGCCATCACCACGGCTGTCTAAAAAGCTGCGCGGGTAAATTTGATAGATAACACCGCCGCGCCACCAGGTCAGATTGTCTTGCATGAATAAATCCTTAATAAAACGTAAATAACACCCACGCTTAGCCTTTAACTGCACCTGCAGTTAAGCCTGAAACAATGCGACGTTGGAAAATGATGACCAGGATAACCAGTGGCACGGTGACGACGACCGACGCGGCCATAATTGGCCCCCAGGGCAGCTCGTAGGCGCTACCACCTGACAGCAGTGCAATGGCAACAGGCACGGTGCGTTGGGCATCAGTGAGTGTGAAGGTTAAGGCGAACAGGAACTCATTCCACGCAGCAATAAAGGCAAGCAGGCCAGTCGTGGCCATGGCAGGCCACATAAGCGGTAGGAAGACTTTGGTAATCGTAATCCAGGGCGTAGCGCCATCCATGATGGCGGCTTCTTCCAACTCCATGGGCAGTTCTTTCATGAAGGTGGTAAGTACCCACACTGTGAAGGGCAGCGTGAAAATGGTGTAGCTCAGAATGAGGCCCGCGGGATTGTTGTAGAGATTTAGTGCGCGAATCACTTCAAACAAGCCTGAGAGCACCGCGACTTGAGGAAACATGGAAACCCCAAGAATGACCAGCATGACGGTCGAGCGACCACGAAAGCGAACCCGGCCCAGCGCGTAGGAGGCGGTGATACCCAATAGAAGCGCGATGAAAACAACGCTAAATGCTACGACTACCGAGTTAAAAATCGCACGTATAAAGCTCGACTGGCTAAAAATCTGCGCATAGTTATCCAGGTTCCAATTTGAGGGCCAAAGCTCAACCTGGAATAAGTCACTAGAAGGTTTGAGTGAGGTAATGACCGCGTAATAAAACGGGAAAACGGCATATACCATAATCAGCGCAATTAAGGCCCAAAAGCCGACGCGCTTGGCAATTTTGGCTAACTGACGTTGGTTCATCAGTCACCTCCTAGTTGTATTTTGTTACGGCCTAAATAAAGGTAAGCAACGGTGGCAAGTGCAATGATTAAGAACAGCAGCGTAGAGGCGGCACTGCCGTAACCAACATCCTGGAACTCAACCAATTGCTGACGTGCATAGACTGACATCGACATTGTGCTGGTCGAGTTAGAGGTCAGTACGTAGATCACGTCGAACACCCGCAGCGCATCCAGCAGGCGGAAAATAACCGCCACCATCAAAGCGGGCGTAATTAGCGGCAGGGTCACCTTGAAGAACACGCGCACGGGGTGAATACCGTCTACTTCTGCGGCTTCGTAACAATCTTTTGGCAGCATTTGTAGGGCGGCTAGCACCAATAGAGCGACAAACGGAATCGTTTTCCAGACATCGACCATGATGACTGCCCACATGGAGTAAGTAGCGCTGGCGGTCCAGGCAATAGGATTGTCGATTATCCCAACCGTCATTAGCAGGTGGTTGATGATGCCGAACTGATCGTTGAGCATCCACGCCCACATTTGGGCGGAAACGATGGTGGGGATTGCCCACGGAATTAGCACCGCTGCGCGAACAATCGTCCGACCCTTAAACTCCGCATTTAGAATCAGCGCCACAATGACACCGAAAATGACTTCTAAAGAGACAGATACCACCGAAAAGTAAACGGTGTTCCAAACAGATTGCCACCAGACTGGGTCGGCAAGAACTCCGAACCAACGGCCATTTTCGTAGACCAGATAGTTTTCAAATCCGATTAGATTGGCTGCCCCTAGATCAGACAGTGAGGCATCAGTAAAACTTAAGAAAAAAGTACGCATTAACGGCCAGCCAGCAACCAGCGTTAATGCAATGAGCATGGGGGCCAGGAACAGCCAAGCCGCTTTGACCCGCTGACGGCGTACTTTAGTGCCGCGATGCCGACGCGCTGGCGCTGCGGCTGAGCGCGCCTCCAGGGGCGCGCTGTTGTTAGAAGAGGTCGACATAGGTGTCTCCGCGGTTACCAGTTGCGACGCTTCAGGCGGAGTAGATCGCCTTCGAGGTCAGCGACGGCTTCGGCGCCAGTTTTAGTGCCTGAAAGCACATCATGTGAGGTGCTGAAGAAGGCGTTACTGACACGGCCATAGGCATCACCGGTAGGTGCTGACGGACGGGCGACTGCGTTAGTGAAGGTGTCGTAAAGAGTGCCGAAGAAGGGCACGGCTTCAAGTACCTCTTCATCTTGGTAAAGCGCATCGATGGTGGGGTTATAGGAAGATTGGATGGCACGACGCTTTTGCTCTTCTTCGCCGGCTAAGAAAGCGACCAGATCAGCGGCAAGCTCGGGATGTTCGCTGTAGCGGGATACCGCTAAGTTCCAACCGCCTAAACCGGCTGCACTTTGGCCGTCCTCTCCACCTGCTGGTAATTGGGTGACGCCGACGTTGCCACGTACATCACTATCCTCACTTTGAGCCAGTGACCATGCGTATGGCCAGTTACGCATAAACACGGCATTCCCACCCTGGAAGACGCCACGGGCTTCTTCTTCGGTGTAGTTCAGCACGCCCTCTGGAGAGATATCGCCAATCCATGAAGCTGCTAAATCTAGCGCTTCAGCAGCTTTCTCGTTATTAATGGTTACTTCGCCATTCTGATCTACCACGGTACCGCCACCGAAGCTTGAAACCCACTCCAGTGCATTGACGGTAAGTCCTTCATAAGCACGACCCTGGAAGACAAAACCCTGCATACGATTATTGCCTTCCGCACGCTCGGCATTTTTGATATCACGCGCGATGTCGGTCAGTTCTTGCCACGTAGTAGGTACGTCATGGCCATGTTTTTCCAGCAAGTCTTCGCGGTAATACAGAACACCTGCGTCGGTAAACCAGGGCATCGCAACTAGGCGGCCATCGATAGTGTTGTTCGTGACAATGGTGTCGAAGTGGCCTGCCGCGGCGTCTTCACCAAGCACTTCGCTTAGATCGAGCAGGTGATTAGCCAGTAGGCCAGGCCAGACAACATCGATCTGCATAACATCAATGTCGCTAGAATTGGCGGACAAAATTTGTTGGTAGAGTGACAAGCGTTCAGTAGATGAGTTTGGCGTTGAAACCACATCGACACTGTGCCCAGTCTTCTCTTCCCAGGCGCTTACACCTTCTTGGCAAAGGGTAAGCTCCGCACCAACAGCTCCACAAGAAATGGTTAACTCAGCCGCTTGAGCAGAGCCTGTGGCGCTAGCGATACTAGCTAAAGCAATGGCAGAAGTGAGTAATGTCTTTTTCATAGGGCGTTCCTCGGCATTTATTGTTGTGGGTGATGAGTGTTCAAAGCGCTCGTAGCGCCTACTTAAACGATTAAGTAAGGTGCCAGTTAGCCGTCTCCTCGTGACAAGTTCAATAGCGACTTTTGTCTAATGCCGCTGTATTACTTTCTCCTAACCTAAGGATCAGTTTAGACATTGGTCGATAATTTGTTATTTCTTGTTGGTTTACTAGCTCTTAATCGATTAAGTTCTGTCTTCCGTTATTTTACGGAGTGAAACGTAGTTGCTTTGCAACATAGTTTTCTCTATCTGGCTTGGCTGTACAGCGTTTAGCGCCATTTTTTGGCACCCACGCTCAGCACCACTTAGTGGGAGTGAATGCTATCAGCGCAGTAAGGCATCAGATGGGGGCTTTGGAAAATCTCAAAAATAAAAGATTTAAAGCCAAGTTTTTAAAGCGATTTTTAAAACGGTTTTTAAAGCACAGCTTTTAAGAATATGACTTTTAAAGATACAGCTTTTAAAAACAAGGGTTTAATAAATTAGGGTTTAAAACAATGCACAAAATGACATTCAAAACACCTCTCGCCATTGCCATCGCCGCTGCCAGTTTTGGGCTGTGTGGTACTGCTAACGCCAACACAACACTAGAAGAGCGGTTTGCGCAATTAGAAGCACGTATTGCGGCTGCCGAGCAGCGTGCCGAGGCCGCAGAGCGCCGTGCTGAGTTAGCGGAGCAGGGACATGCCACGCCCTCGTCAAGTGCACCTGCCACCGTTACTGACGCTGACATTGAAGAACGCCTTGCCCGTGTAGAGCGTCAATCCAATGGTGAAGAAGGGTTCTCTTTTAATGTCTATGCTCGTTCTGGCCTGCTAATTGGCGAAGACGGTAAAAGCGCGCCAGGAGGCCCTTACTTGACACCCGCAGGTGGAAATGGCGGCGCCGTTGGTCGTTTGGGCAACGAACCGGATACTTATTCCGAAGCCATTCTTAACTACCGCATGCAGTTTGATAACGGTGCAAAAGCCCGTTACACCACCATGCTGGCCGCCGGTACTAATTCCAGCAATGATTGGGTAGGTGATGATACCAACCTGAACGTACGCCAGGTATATGCTGAGTTTAGCGACTTGCCAAGCTTTACCGGTGCGTTTGAAAACGCCTCTATCTGGGCCGGTAAGCGTTTTGACCGTGATAACTTTGATATCCATTGGCTCGATAGCGATGTCGTATTCCTGGCCGGTACCGGTGGCGGTATTTACGACATGCAGCTAGCCGATAACTGGAAGAGTAACCTTTCAGTATATGGCCGCAGCTTTAGCGACTACCCGATCGTCAACCGTGAGAATCCCGGTTTAGATGGAGAAAATAGCGATACAGATAACCTTGTATTGACCTCCAATAATTACTTTGGCAATTGGCAGGTCATGGTTAACGGTATGTCTGCTGCGGATAACGATGAACGTGATATCGGCGTTGGCCAAACCGCGGCCGACAGCGGTTGGCACACCATGGTGGCTTACCATGGCGACAGCTTCTTCGGTATGGGCGAAGGTAACTTCAAGGCCGCAGTACTGCACGGCCAGGGCTTAGGAGCCGAAGTAAAAGGATTGGGTAGCAACGGCGACCTGACGGATGATGCGACCTCAACGCGCCTAGCGTTATATGGCACGACCTACATTGCACCGAAGTGGCGTATTGCACCGTCTATACTGGCTGAAACCAGTGAAGATCGTTTCGCCAATGGCGATAGCTATGACTGGGCAACGCTAAACGTGCGGCTAGCGAATGAAATTAATCAGAATTTCGAAATGCAGTACGAAGCTAGCTACCAGTGGATGGATTTAGATCCACAAGGTTACAGTGACCGTAACGCGGTTGATGGTGACTATATGAAGTTCACTATCGCACCGACTTTCAAGCCCGAAGTAGGTGGTTTCTGGAAGCGTCCTGAGATCCGTCTGTTCACTACTTACAGCGATTGGGACGATAGCCTTAATAGCTACGGTGCAAGCTCTCTAGGTAGCGATGGATTTACTGGCGGTGAGTTTACCTTTGGCGTACAAACCGAGGTATGGTTCTAAGCGCAAGCCGCTGCTCTCTAGCGAAAACTGTTTCGCCAATGCTGATTGCCCGCGCCGTGTCGCGGGCTTTTTGTTATTAAAAAGCACTGATATCGGGAGGCGCTGATGTCGTTACTCCAAGAAAAGCTAAAGGCACCGCCGTTGCCGCTGAGTGTGGTGGCCCGGCCACGCCTTAATGACCATTTCGCCTTAAACGAGCGTACCCGCCTGCTAGTGCTGGCAGCGCCCTCGGGTTATGGCAAAACGACACTGCTGGCCGAGCGGTTGCCCGCGCTGGAGCAGGAGGCCGCTTGGCTACGATTGGATCAGCGTGACAACCAGCCGGTACGGTTTTTAACCTACTGGCGGGCAGCGTTGAATACACTGCTCGATGAAACCGGTGTGCTCTCACCGATGGCAGACAATGCTGACTGTGTAGAGCAGCTTGAGTGCTGGCTGGGTGAGTTGCCCGAGCAGCGTTCGCCGTGCCGTTTCGTTGTAGATGAGTTTGAACACCTGAGCCATCCCGACATTTTGGCTGGCATCGCTCATTGGCTCCGTCATCAGCCGCCCTGGCTGACCTTGACGCTAGCGAGCCGCTCGCGCCCCGCGCTTGGCTTGGCGAGCCTGCGGTTGAGAGGGGAGCTTGAAGAGATAGACCTTCACGACTTGGCCTTTGATAGCGAAGAAGCACACACTCTGTGTGCTGAACAGCTAAGTTTTCCGCCCACTCGAGTAAGCCTTGAACGTGCTTTGCGTAGAAGCGGTGGTTGGATCGTGGCGCTTAACTGGCTGGTTGAGCGAACCACTACGCGTGCGGGTTTCGACGCGCTGGTAGAGCGCTTAAGCGGTGCGCACCCTGATTTTGTCGCTTGGTTTGATGAACTGCTCGCCGCCGCACTTCCCCCTGAAGAGCGCGAGCTGATGCTTCAGTTGGGAGTGTTAGAACGCTTTTCACCTGAGTTAATGGCGCGCCTTTTGGAAGGGGAGCGACTAACTCAGCGTTTGGAAGCGTTTGAGCAAGCTGGGCTCTTTATTGAGCGACCAGACCCGCATACCCAGTGGTTTCGCTTTCAACGGCTGTTTGGCGAGTATCTTCGCCACCGCCGACACGAGCTTAATTTATCCACTCAGCGAAGGTTGCATCAGCGGGCAAGCCAGGCGTGGTTAGCACTAAATGATCCGGTGATGGCGTTACGGCAAGCAATCTTAGCCGAGGAGCAAGAGGACGTTGCCAGTTTGTTGACCGCCCAGGGGCCTGCGCTATTAGCCAGCGGAGCTTATGCGTTATTAGCGCAAGGTTTTGCGCTGTTAGGTGAGCCGCGGATCTCAACAAGCCCTGAGCATACGTTGCTCTATGGCTGGGTATCCCACGGGCAATTTCAGTTCGATGTGACGGCGCGAGTGATCGGATGGATAGAAGCGCAGTTAGGTGCGCGCGAGTGGCAGGCTTTGAATGCTGAGTTTGCAACGCTGCGTGCCCAGTTGGCGATTAACCACGGTAATGCCGAACGCGCTGCGCCACTCGCTGAGCAGGCACTAGCGGTGCCTGCTCGCTACTTAGCGTCAACACCATTGACGGCGACGGCCATTCTAAGCGAATCGCGCTTCGTACAAGGCTATTTAGAGGAGTCGCTGCAGCGGGTGCGAGAAGTGGAGCGCCAAGCTCGTCAGCGCAACGATCATCAGCTGCTGCTGTGGTCATACTGTCATCAGTCTGAAAACCTGGTGGCTCAGGGACGCTTGCAGGCCGCCTACGATATTCAAGAGCGTGCCTTTGCTCATCTAGAACGCGCCGAACTTGAACATTTGCCGGTCGCGGAGTTTTTGTACCGCATTCGTAGCCAAGTGCTGTGGGAGTGGCATCGCTTAGACGAAGCCGAGCAGGCTGCGTTGAAAGGTATTGCGGTGTTAGACAATCAAGGCGAGCGCTGGACGCTTCAGTGCCATATTCAGCTCGCTAAAGTCGCCCAGAGCCGGGGCGACCAAGCCCAGTGTGCCGACCATATTAGAAGGTTGCGTAAAATTCTCGCAGAAGGTGACTATCACATTGATTGGGTAGCGAATGCCCATGCAACGCTGTTGGCGTGGTGGCAATCGACGCACGATATGGATGCGGTTGAGCGTTGGCGCCAAGAAGCGCCAGAACCCCTTACCGAGCATGCCACCAATCACTTTTCCCAGTGCAACGTGCGTAACCATGCCCGTGCATTAACACTATTGGGACGCTACGAAGAGGCCCGCGAACTGCTGGATGCCCTTGAAGCCCACACCCGGCGGCTGGGACTAGTGACTGACGCGAACCGCAATCAACTTTGCTTAGCTGCGGTGGCTTGGCATCAGGGACAAACTGCTCAGGCAAGCAGCCATATGCAGCAGGCGCTCAGTTTGGCTTCCCGCACCGCGTTGGTAGGCAGCTTTTTACGCTTAGGCAAGCCGCTGGGGGAGCTGTTGTCGACCCTGTTGGCAAGTAACACTTTAGCTTCCCTTGAGCAGGCTCGCGCGGAGCGGCTGCTAACCTTGGCAGGCCGCCAAAAAGACTTTGGCAGTGCCCGGCGTTTGATGCTGGATGAGACGGTGATTGCCGACATTGTGGCACGGCCCGATGTGCCTGAACTGATACGTACATCGCCACTGACCCGCCGAGAGTGGCAAATTCTGGGGTTGATTCATGCTGGGCTCTCTAATGAGCAGATCGCCGAACAGCTGTCGGTGGCGCCCACCACGATCAAAACTCATATCCGTAGTCTTTATCAAAAACAGAATATTCGACGGCGCGACGAAGCCATTGCGCTGGCGGGGCAATTGCTGGCGCATATTCAAGGGGAATAACTAACTCGGGGAGCTACTCCTAACGCCTACGCCCATCGCTACCTCTAGGGGAGGATTTTATCTAGCGATCAACGCTGCATCATGCCAATCAACAGGCAACGACAAGGACAATATAATGATGCAGGCATCTTCTACCCCTCACTACGTTGGCAGCCAAGGCGCCGACTGGTGGCGTGGGGCCGTGATCTACCAAATTTATCCGCGCAGCTTTCTAGACAGCCGTGGCGATGGTATTGGTGACTTAAAAGGAGTGATCGACAAGCTTGATTACATCGCCTCGTTAAACGTCGATGCCATATGGCTGTCGCCGTTTTTCACCTCTCCCATGAAAGACTTCGGCTACGATATCAGCAACTATCGCGCCGTCGATCCGATGTTTGGCACCTTGGAAGATTTTGATCGACTGGTAGAAGCCGCTCATGCGCGAGGGTTGAAGGTAACCATCGACCAGGTGATGTCGCATACCTCTGACCAGCACGCTTGGTTTGAAGAGAGCCGACAAAGCCGTGATAACCCCAAAGCGGACTGGTACGTCTGGGCCGATCCCAAGCCTGATGGTGCGCCGCCGACTAATTGGCAGTCGGTGTTTGGCGGCAGCGCTTGGCAGTGGGATACGCGCCGTTGCCAGTATTATCTGCATAACTTCCTGGCCAGTCAGCCGGATCTCAATTTCCGCACTCCCGCCGTGGTGGACGCCATGTTGGAAGAAGTACGCTTTTGGCTGGAGCGGGGCGTAGACGGTTTCCGTCTTGATGCGGTGAACTTCTGCACTCACGGTGAACTTAACGATAATCCCCCGCGCGAAGAAGTCATTGAAAGCTTTTTAGGCGTTCGCCCAGACAATCCCTATGGCTACCAGTTACACCAGTACGATAAAACTCAGCCGGAAAACGTGGTGTTTTTAGAGCGCCTGCGCAGCTTGCTGGAAGAGTATCCTGGCTCGACGAGCGTTGGTGAAGTTGGTGATGACGACGCCCTGGGCGTGATGGCTGAATACTCCCAAGGCGGTAATCGCCTGCACATGTGTTACTCCTTTAATCTGTTGACCGATAAAGCCGACCCTGGTTATTTGCATGAAACGCTCACCGAAATGGAGGCTAGAATTGGCGATGGCTGGCCCTGTTGGGCGCTGGGAAATCACGATGTTACTCGCCTTGCCACCCGCTGGCAGGCCGAAGGGCAGCTGGATAAGCTGCGGCTTTATATGGTGTTCCTGCTTACCCAGCGTGGCAGCGTGTGTCTCTATCAAGGTGAAGAATTGGGCTTGCCAGAGGCCGAACTGACGTTTGAACAGTTGGTAGACCCTGCAGGCATTACCTTCTGGCCTGCCTATAAAGGCCGCGACGGCTGCCGAACGCCACATCCTTGGCAAGCCGACGTGCGACACGCTGGCTTTAGCGATGTTGCGCCCTGGCTGCCAGTGCCCGATTCTCACGCCAGCCTCGCCGTTGACCAGCAAGATAACGATGCCGGTTCGTTGCTCAATGCTTATCGCGAGTTTTTGGCGTTCCGCCGTACCCTGCCTGCGCTAGTAAAAGGCAATGTGCGCTATCACTGCGTGCGTGACGATGTACTCTGTTTAGAGCGCACTTATCAACAAACACGCTTGCTGATTGCGCTGAACTTTAGCAATCAAACTGTCACTCGCTCAGCCCCAGAAAATGCGGAGTCGCTCAACGCCGCCCCAGCATGGCTAAACGGTGAGTGGCAGGGTGGCCAGTTAATGCTACCACCTTACGGCGTGGCGATTGCCCATTGCTCACAAACCGAGGAGGACGCACCATGGGACGTTTAACGCTTAGCGGCATCGGTAAGTCCTTTGACGGCGTTGAAATCTCTCGGGATATCGATCTCACCATTGAAGATGGCGAGTTTGTGGTCTTCGTTGGCCCCTCTGGCTGCGGAAAATCCACCTTGCTGCGAATGATTGCCGGCCTGGAAGACATCACCGAAGGCGATATGCAGCTTGATGGTCAGCGGATCAATGAGATCCCGCCCCAAGAGCGGGATATCGGTATGGTGTTCCAATCCTATGCACTTTACCCGCACATGAGCGTGGCGGAAAATATGGCCTTTGGCTTAAAGCTGGCGCGTACTGATAAAGCCGAGATTCGTCACCGTGTACAGCATGCCGCTGAAATGCTGCACTTAACTGAGCTGCTTGAACGCAAACCTAAAGATCTTTCCGGTGGCCAGCGTCAGAGGGTGGCTATTGGCCGAACCTTGGTAAAAGAGCCAGCGGTGTTTCTGTTCGATGAGCCGCTCTCTAATCTGGATGCCGCGCTGCGGGTGGATATGCGGGTGCAGATTGCGGCACTGCATAAGCGCTTGAATGCCACCATGATCTACGTGACCCACGACCAAGTGGAAGCGATGACTCTGGCTGACCGTATTGTGCTGCTTTCACGTGGCCGTATCGCCCAGGTCGGCGCGCCGCTCTCGCTCTACCACTTCCCTAAAACCCTTGAAGTAGCTGAGTTCATCGGCTCGCCGCGGATTAATACTTTCACCGTCACGGTGGTAGACCCAGGCGAGCGTCAAACAGTAGTGCGTCTGCATAGCGGTGACGCGCTGACAGTGGCGGTCAATGGCAAGCACCTTCAGCCAGGGGATAGCGCAACGCTTGGGCTACGGGCGGAAGATTTTGTCGCAGCCGAGGAGGCAGAAGCCACGCTGAGTGCGACCTTAATGGTGGCGGAAAAGTTGGGTTACGAAACGCTGGCGCATTGGCAGGTAGCAGGTATCGACGCTCCGCTAACTCAGCGTTTAGATGGTTTGACTCACCTAGAAGAGGGCCAAACGGCGAGGCTGGGGCTAGCGGGTCAGCACTGCCACCTATTTGATCAGCGCGGCAATGCTTGCCCCCGGCAGGTTGAAGTAGACGGCGTTAGCCAATAATTAATAAGCTGATTTATATGGAAATAAAGCGCATCAAATTTTTTTGGGGCGCTTTTTTTTAATTTTTTTAAATAAGAGTGCATCCAAAACGTCTCCTCGTGTGTATCCCCTATACAGCCACACTTTGCAGTGGTTGATACAAAACCCAAGGAGACTGAAATGACCATCCAACCTCTTACGCGTGCAGCACTCGCCGCTACTTTGATTGCATCCTTCAGTCACGTTGCGCTGGCCGATATGGCGCCTGCCGACGTTCAAGTGCCAGACGGCAATACTATCGCTCTGGAAACCGTCGGCGTTGGCGCAATTACCTACATGTGTGAAGCCAAAGACGACGGGGCTATGGGCTGGGTATTTAAAGGCCCGCATGCGGCGCTTAATGATAGCGAAGGCATGCAGGTTGGCAGCTATTATGGCCCGCCCGCTACCTGGGAAGCACTGGATGGCTCTAAAATAACCGGCACTCAGCTGGCAACTGCCGCGAATGGTGATGGCAATATTCCGTTGCAGCTCGTTGAAGCGAATCCTGCTGAAGGTGAGGGAGCGATGACTGGCGTTAGCTATATCCAACGCCTGAATACTCAAGGTGGTGTCGCACCGGATGTGGCCTGCGATGACGCCCACGACGGTGCCACCGCAGTTGTAACCTATCAAGCAGACTATATTTTCTGGACAGCTAACTAAGTTCTCTAATTGCTTAGTTGTTAGTAACACCTTTGTTAAGCAAAACTTTTCTCAAGAAACATATCTAAGTAAGGCTAGAGGCTCGTCTCGCGAGTCTCTAGCCGCTATGCTAGCCAAAAGAGCGACAATGACCGTATCGGCGATATATTGGTGGATAATATCGGCGCGTCACCAGGGAGCTAGCATGTGTCTGATATAGGCGTATCTACGATAGCCAACGACTTCGATTATGCCGATGCACTCGCCCGCTGCGCACGCGGTGAGCAAACGGCGCTAAAGCAGCTTTATCGTCAAGAGGGTGCCCGACTGCTTGGCGTTGTCATGCGTATCGTGAAAGACCGCGGTATGGCTGAAGACATTGTTCACGATGCTTGTCTGAACATCTGGCAACGTGCCGATAGTTTCGACCCTGAGCGGGGCTCTGCCCGCACCTGGATATTCAGTATTGCCCGCCACTTAGCATTAAATGCTATTCGCCAGCGCGGCCGAGAAATCAGGGTGGATATCAACGACCCAGGCGAGCTAGCCGATGATGACACCTACCAACAGTCATTATCGACGACGGCGGAGGCCTTTGACTGGCAGACTGGCCAGCAGATGGATGAGTGCTTGCAGCAGTTGGAAACCGAGCGTCGAAACTGTGTGTTACATGCTTACGTGGATGGGTTAAGTCATGCCGAAATTTCTGCACACACTGGCGCGCCGCTAGGCACTGTCAAAGCCTGGATTAAGCGAAGCTTGCTTCGCCTGCGGGAGTGTATGTCATGACACGTTCAAACGAAAACGATGACCTTCATACGCTTGCAGGGGAGTACGTGTTGGGGGTGTTACCCATCGCTGAGCGAGAAGCCTTTGAAGCACGTTTAGCCAATGATTCCAAATTACAAGCCATCGTGGCTGCCTGGGAAGAGCAGTTTTTCCCCTACACCGCGATCGTTGATCCTGTTACCCCATCAGATTATTTATGGCCGCGCATAGAGCGCAGCATGCAAACTGCATCGAAAAGACCGGCGCGCGTTCCCAGGTCGGTACCAACGTCTCGACGCTTGGTGCATAGCCTGCCATTTTGGCGCGCCGCCACCGGCCTTGGTTTGGCTGCTGCGGTGACGATGGGGGTGATGTTGACCAATGTCACTAGCGCACCAACAACGCCGGAATATATGGTGGTGCTGTTAGCGCCGCAAACTCAATCAGCAGGGTGGGTCGTGCAGGCCGCCAACCGCCAGGAAATTCAACTGATCCCGTTGGGCACTTTTGAAGTGCCCGAAGGAAAAGCACTGGAGTTCTGGACCAAGGCGGATGACTGGCAAGCGCCGGTTTCACTTGGCCTAGTAGAGCCAGGGCAACCGCTGCGTTTGCGTTTAGACCAGTTACCGCCGCTTGAAGATAACCAACTCTTTGAACTCACGCTAGAAGATGACACCGGTTCGCCCACCGGTTTACCGACGGGCCCCATTGAGTTTATTGGCCGCGCGGTGGAGATTTAACGCATAGCGTTATTAACGACGGTAACGATATCAAAGGCTAGTTCCGAGTGGCTTAAAAGAACGTTAAACCGACTTGGAATAGCCGCTCCACGTCACGAATGCGCCGCTTGTCGATCACAAACAGAATGACGTGGTCGCCGCTTTCGACCATCACATCCCCATGACCAATGATGACCTCTTTTCCCCGCACAATGGCACCGATGGTGGTGCCTTCAGGCAGGTTGATCTCTGCAATGGTGCGTCCCACGACCTTGGAAGACTGCTTGTCGCCGTGGGCGATAGCCTCAATGGCTTCTGCAGCGCCACGGCGTAGCGAGTGTACATTGACGATATCGCCCCGGCGGACGTGAGTAAGCAGGCTACCGATGGTCGCTTGCTGGGGTGAAATGGCGATATCGATTTCGCCCCCCTGAACCAAGTCCACGTAGGCAGCGTTGTTAATCAGCGTTAGTACTTTCTTGGCTCCCAGGCGTTTGGCCAGCAGCGACGACATAATATTCACCTCGTCGTCGTTGGTCAGAGCACAAAAGATATCGCAGTCTTCAATGTTCTCTTCTTCCAGCAGCCGCTTACTGGTGGCGCTGCCGTGGAGCACTACTGTGCGGTCAAGCCGCTCGGAAAGCGCGGTACAGCGCTCTAAACTGTGCTCGATAATTTTAACTTGATGGCTGTGCTCGAGGTGCTCGGCCAAGCGTTCACCGATATTGCCACCACCGGCAATGACCACCCGGCGAAAATCCCGTTCAACGCGGCGTAGCTCGCTCATTACCGCGCGGATATCGCGCCGTGCCGCCAGGAAAAACACCTCGTCATCAGCTTCAATCACCGTATCGCCACGGGGAATAATCGGCCGGTTGCGGCGGTAAATCGCCGCCACGCGTGTTTCCACATTGGGCATGTGCTTGGCTAAAAAGGCTAAATCCTGTCCAACCAGTGGGCCACCGTAAAATGCTTTTACCGCCACCAGCTGTACCACGCCACCGGCAAACTCCAACACCTGCAGTGCGCCGGGATGCTCAATCAGGCGACGCACATGATCTGTGACCACCTGTTCGGGGCTAATCAATACATCAATCGGAATTGCTTCGTTGGCAAATAAGCCTTTACGGGTGAGGTAGGCGGTTGAGCGTACGCGGGCAATTTTGGTAGGGGTACGAAACAGCGTATGCGCCACTTGACAGGCGATCATATTGACTTCGTCGGTATTGGTTACCGCAATCAACATATCGGCGTCTTCGCAGCCCGCCTGACGTAGCACAATGGGATACGAAGCGGCGCCCGTCACGGTGCGAATATCCAGTTTGGTGTGCAGTTCGCGCAGTTTCGCACCATCGGTATCGACAACGGTGATGTCATTTTCTTCGCGGGCAAGGTGCTCTGCCAGGGTGGCACCGACTTGGCCGGCACCCAAAATAATAATCTTCATCGGTGATTAGATCACTCTGGCGACATGTCACCAAAGATAGTCACCTATCTATAGGGAAGCTGTCGAGTGAAGCAGTGGTAGGAAACGCTATTAATGAGCCAAAAGCTCATTTTTTTACACCTTTTTGACGGCTAACGCCTTAAACGCCATCGATTTTTTACGCAGGCAATCTCTAAGCTCAAGGTGCCAATCAAAGGAGGCACATCGATGAATATTGCAC
The DNA here is from genome assembly GCF_923868895.1 of Halomonas sp. TD01. Lineage (GTDB taxonomy): Bacteria > Pseudomonadota > Gammaproteobacteria > Pseudomonadales > Halomonadaceae > Vreelandella. Next base: position 3,809,990 of record NZ_OV350343.1, on the reverse strand, counting down.
TGTTGATAATCGCGACCGGCACTGCGGCGTACTTGTTTTACGCGCTAGTTTGCCCCGAGCGTTTTTAGGAGATTGCCATGAACGACATGATCGCCATTTATGCCATCGTGGCATTACTTGGTGTGCCACTAGGGATATACATTGCCCGCGCGCTAAGTACTCAGCCCAGTCGAATCGACACGCTATTCAGAGTGATAGAGACGCCTATTTATCGATTAGCAGGCGTTAACAGTCAAAGCGTGATGACGTGGCAAGTCTATGCACTCGCCATTCTGAAGCTGCATGTAGGCTTGATACTACTGGCATGGTTGGTGTTTATGTGTCAGGGCTTGCTGCCCCTGAACCCTGATGGCATACCCGGCATGAAGTGGGATACAGCGCTCCATACGGCGGTATCGTTTGCCACCAATACCAACCAGCAGCACTACTCAGGCCAGGCGCAGCTTTCCCACCTAAGCCAAACCTTTGCCATTGTAACGCTGCAGTTTTTAACACCTGCCACGGGGCTTGCCGTACTGGTCGCCATAGCACGTACCTTACTAGTGGCTCGGCCAGCAGGAACGTTAAAAGGAGTTGGCAATTATTATCATGACCTGACCCGCACGGTAGTGCGCGTCATGTTGCCGCTGGCAGCAGTGGTGGCGTTGTTGCTGACGTCCCAAGGAGTGCCTTCTAGCTACCAAGCGGCGCATCAGGTGGAAATGCTGGATTCGCAAGTGGAAGAGGTGCAGTCGATACCCTTAGGGCCGGTTGCGTCCATGGTCGCGATCAAGCAGCTGGGAACCAATGGTGGTGGCTGGTATGGGCCAAATTCTAGCGTTCCGCTTGAAAACCCAACGCCGTTGGCCAATGTGATTGAAACTGCTTCCTTGACGATCATTCCCTTCGCATTACTGATTGCCATTGCACTTATTAGTGGCCGACGCCGATTAATGATGGGTATTGGTGCTGTGATGCTGACGTTTTCGCTGATTTCCACCTCTGTGGTGGTTTCTTCGGAACGGATGCCGAATGCTGCTCTTGTCGAGCTTTCTCAACCCGGCGCTAATCTGGAAGGCAAAGAACTGCGTTTTGGCACCGATCTTTCCGCTTTGTGGGGCAGTTGGACGACACAAACATCGAACGGCTCAGTTAACGCCATGCACGACAGCTTCAATCCCATGGGCGGCATGATGGTGTTGATGGATATGTTTGTGAACGTCACCTTTGGCGGCGTAGGTGTTGGGCTTATCGGTTTCTTTCTCTATCTGATGTTGGCGGCTTTTGTTGGCTCATTGATGGTCGGTCGAGCGCCAGAACTGTTTGGTAAGCCGCTAGAAACCCGTGAAATGCGCTGGATCTCGCTAGCAATCCTGGCGCAGCCGTTAGTCATTCTTGGTCTTTCTGCACTTACCGTAGCGATGCCTAACGCTGCTGGAACCTCAAACCCTGGTTTCCACGGCCTATCCCAAGTGCTTTACGAATTTACCTCTGCATTTGCCAATAACGGCTCTGGTTTTGAAGGGCTTGGCGATGATACGCCCTGGTGGAATCTCGCCTGTGTTATTGCACTGATGGTCGGCCGATTCCTGCCCATGCTGGTGCCATTAGCGGTGGCCGGATGGTTGGCAGCGAAGCGCACTGCACCCGCAGGACGCGGCACCTTGCCGATGGATAGCCCGGCATTTATGGGATTGACCGCCGGTGTAATTGTGATTGTTAACCTGCTGGGCTTCTTACCGGCGTTAGTGCTTGGCCCGATTGCTGAAGCCGTGACGCAAGGCTTCTAGGAGAAACGAGATGTCACATACTGAGCTTGCTAAACAGCCGCGTCGTCCGCTACCCGTTGGCCAGGTCGTCGCTGGGGCTGTGAAAGGACTTGCGCCTCAACAACTTGCGCGAAACCCGGTGATGGCCGTGGTCGCCATTGGTACCGTCGTGTGCTTTGGGCTGACGCCCATGGCTTTTGCCCAGGGAGAAAACGGCGGCTTTGCATTGGCCATAGCGTTGTTGTTGCTGGCCACCGTTCTGTTCGCCACGGGTGCCGAGTCGCTGGCAGAGTCACGTGGTAAAGCCCACGCTGGGGCGCTGCGTAAAACCAAGGGAGAGCTGAAGGCGGTTAAGCTGAACGCTGATGGTACGACTAGCAATGTAACGGCCGACTCCCTCCGCAAAGGCGATCGTGTGAAGGTTGTGGCGGGACAGCTGATTCCCGCCGATGGCGATATCGTTGAAGGAGCTGCCTCGATCAATGAGTCGGCTGTCACCGGTGAATCTGCGCCCGTACTGCGTGAAGCGGGCACTGATAACAGCGGTGTCAGTGCCGGGACCAAAGTACTGTCGGATCATCTGATTATTGAAGTCAGCGCTAACCCTGGCGAATCGTTGTTAGATCGCATGATTGCCTTGGTAGAAGGCGCCAACCGTCAGAAGACACCTTCCGAGCTGGCGCTATCGGTACTCTTGGCCATGCTAACGCTGGTGTTTTTGATCGTGGTCGTCACGTTGGTACCCATGGCGGCTTTCGTGGGCGTTGAAACCTCCACGGTTATGCTTGTGGCATTGCTGGTCTGTTTAATTCCCACCACTATTGGCGGCCTCTTGCCTGCTATCGGTATTGCGGGTATGGAGCGCGCTATGCGGGCTAACTTGGTGGCTAAATCAGGTAAAGCCGTCGAGATTGCTGGCAGCATCGACACCTTGCTACTGGACAAAACCGGCACGATAACGCTTGGCGATCGCCGTGCGACGGAGTTTGCTCCTTGCCAACAGGTTCCGCGCCAGCGAGTCCGTGACGTGGCGTTTTTAACGTCACTGGAAGACCCTACGCCGGAAGGGCGCTCAATTGTTGAGCTAGCCACTGAACAAGGCGTCGATGTCCAGCTTAGTAAAGAAGCCGATGGTGCAACTTTTGAAGCGTTCAGTGCTGAAACACGTCTGTCAGGCGTTGACCTGACCAGTGGTAAAAAGCTGCGCAAGGGGGCACCGAATGCTATCGCTGAATGGGTAAAAGCCCAGGGCGGTGACATACCCAGCGATTACGAGCAGGTCATTGCACGTATCTCACGGGATGGCGCAACCCCCATTGCGGTGGCAGAAGGCAAACAGATTTTGGGCGTGGTGGCGCTGTCTGATGTGATTAAAAGCGGTATCGCGGAGAAGTTTGCTGAACTGCGTGCCATGGGTATCAAAACCGTAATGATCACGGGTGACAACCCGATTACGGCGTCGGCTATTGCCGCGACGGCAGGCGTGGACGACTACATTGCTGAAGCCACGCCAGAGCGCAAGCTAGCGTTGATTCGCGAAGAGCAGGCCAGTGGTCGCTTGGTTGCCATGGTGGGTGACGGTACTAACGATGCTCCCGCTCTTGCTCAAGCTGATCTAGGGTTGGCAATGAACTCAGGCACCCAGGCAGCCCGTGAAGCGGCCAATATGGTGGATCTGGACTCTGACCCCGGCAAGCTGATTAGTGCGGTGGAAATTGGCAAGCAGTTGCTGGTTACCCGTGGCGCGCTGACGACTTTCTCGCTGGCGAATGATGTGGCTAAATACTTTGTTATTTTGCCAGCGCTGTTTGCCGCCAGCTTCCCTGCGCTTGGCGTGCTCGACGTTATGAATTTGCACTCGCCGACCACGGCGGTGCTAGCAGCGGTGCTATTCAACGCGTTAATCATTCCGGCATTGATTCCCTTTGCCTTGCGCGGTGTGTCTGTGAAGGCGGCATCGGCGACGGAGTTGTTGCGTCGAAATCTGCTGATTTATGGCCTGGGTGGGCTGCTACTGCCATTCCCCGCCATCAAGCTTCTCGACATGCTGATTGCGTTATTTATCTAGGAGAAACGTGATGAATGTAGATATGAAACGCCAGATCGCTGCGAATGACGATGTGCTGCAGGCAAAGGCTTCCTGGGGCAATGCACTTCGCTTTATGGTGGTAATGGCAGTTCTGCTGGGGCTGATTTACCCGTTGGTTACCACAACACTGGGCGGCTGGTTATTCCCCGAGCAGGCGCAAGGTAGTTTAGTTCGAGACGTCTCAGGTCGGGTGGTCGGGTCAAGCCTGGTGTCCCAAACGTTTGTCAGCGATGAGTATTTTATTGGCCGCCCATCAGCGGCGGGCAATGACGCAGGTGATGTCTCAGGATCTAACTTGGCGCCGAGCAACGTATCGCTGCGCGAGCGTGCCCAGGCAGATGCAAATGCCATTGCTCAACGTGAAAACGTAAGTGTCGATCAAATTCCAGTTGATCTGATTACCGCGTCTGGGTCAGGTATCGACCCGCATATCTCACTAGAGGCGGCTGAGCTACAGGTTGCCAGAGTAGCGCAAGCACGCGGCATCGACGAAGCTACTGTGACGGCGCTAATTGATCAAGCACTTGAAAACACAGGCTGGCTGGGCTCACCGGTGGTGAATGTGTTGCGGCTGAATGTCAGTTTGGATGATCGTTTTCCAGTATCATCAACCACCGCAGCGCCATTAACCCCAGCACCCGTCACCCCGACGGCTTCAGACACCATGGAGTAAACCAATGTATTCAGCGGATCAGCGACCCGATCCCAATACATTGCTAAAAGCCGCGCGCCGAGAGGCGCGCGGCTGTTTGCGTGTATTTCTGGGAGCCGCGCCCGGTGTCGGTAAAACATACACCATGCTTCGCACCGCCCGTGAACGGGCAGAGGAAGGTGACGATATTGTAATTGGCGTGGTGGAGTCACACGGACGCGCTGATACCGAAGCCTTGTGTGATGGGGTGGCACGGCTTCCGTTAGCGCCTTTAAAGCACCATGGCCGAACCTTCTATGAATTTGATATTGACGCGGCCCTGGCGCGGCGCCCCACTATTTTGCTGGTGGACGAACTTGCCCACCGTAATATCCCCGGCAGTCGGCACCCGCGTCGTTACCAGGATATTGAAGAGCTGCTAGATGCAGGTATTGACGTGTGGACAACCGTTAACGTCCAGCATCTCGAAAGTTTGAATGATGATGTCGCGCGGATTACTGGGATTCGCATGCGTGAAACGGTGCCCGATGCGCTGTTAGAGCGCGCCCGAGATGTATCGCTTGTTGACTTAACGCCTGACGAGCTCCTTGAGCGCTTAAGGCGCGGCAAAGTCTATATACCCGAGCAAGCCCGTGCCGCCATGGAAGGCTACTTTAATGAATCCAATCTCAACGCGCTGCGTGAGCTGGCGATTCAAACTATGGCCGAGCGCGTAGATGCCGATGTGAAGGTGGCAATGGATGCTGGCGGCAGGGCAGGCCCCTGGCCGGTGAGACCGCATCTGTTGGTGGTCATTAATGGAAGTGAAGACGACGTATCGCTGGTTCGCGCGGCTCATCGGATGGCAGAGCGGCGCTTAGCGGTATGGCGAGCGGTTTATGTTGATAAAGGAATTGTTTCTCCACAGCAGCAACTGGCCGTTGAACAAGTCTTCAGCCTGGTCGCTCGGCTGGGTGGCGATTCAATACGTTTACAGGGGCATAGCCAGCTAAGTGAGATTCTCAACTATGCACGTTCAATTAATGCGACCACTATTGTGGTGGGTCGCGAAGCGAAGCGTCGCTGGTGGAAATGGTCACGGCCATTGGCCCAACGCTTGATGGCGCATGCCGAGGCATTCGATATTGTTGTAGTGGCTAAAGGGGCTTTGAAACAACGCGCCAATCAATGGCAACATGGTTGGAAGCTGCATCCTCCCCAGTTACTGGCCGCTAGCTTGGCGGTTATGGCATCCCTAGGGGTGGCTGTCATGCTGGAGCCCTGGCTTGAGCTAGCTAACTTATCATTAGTGTTTTTAGTGGCCGTACTGTTCAGTGCGGTATGGGCGGGTACCGCGATGGCAATGTTCAGCGCCATCGCGAGCTTTTTAGCATTTAACTTCTTCTTTACCGAGCCGCGTCTCACCTTTGCCATGGTGGAGCGTGGGCAGTTGCTAACGGCAGTATTTTTCTTGCTCGTTGCCGTGGTGGTTGGGCAGCTTGCAGGCAGGGGACGTCGGCGTTTAATTGCACTGCGTGCTAGCCGCGATCAGACTCAGCTTTTGTTGCGTTATGCCGAACAGCTATCAACCGCGACAGACAGCGCCAGTGCAGCAAAAATTGGCGTTGATACATTGGTGCAGTGCTTTGCGGTGCCCACGGTATTTATTGAAAGCGCCGAAAGCGCGAATGAAGTGCGGGTTGTTCATGCGCTGCCGGATTCGGTGCGCTTAGACATGGCCGCTAAGCAAGCTGCGGTGTGGAGTTGGCAGCATCAAAAGCCCAGTGGTCAAGGCACAGACACCCTGAGTCAACAGGCTTGGCGCTTAATACCCCTGGCAGTGCAGGGAGAAAAAGTAGGGATGCTGGCGCTTAAACTATCGGAAAGCCAAAAGGCGCTCACCTACGAACGAGAGTCGTTAATGGATACGCTGGTGCGTCAGCTTAGTATGGCGCTAGAGCGCACTCGGCTAGTGGCAGAGCTGAACACAACCCGTGTCTCCGAGGAGAACGAACGTCTGCGTTCTGCGTTACTCTCATCGGTGTCTCATGATCTACGTACACCACTTTCCTCTATTATTGGCTCAGCCAGTTCGCTGATCGAGCTCAAACCGCAGCTAAGCGATAGCGACCAGCGTGAGCTGCTTGATGGCATCCTGTCTGAAAGCGAGCGCCTTAATCGATACATACAAAACTTGTTGGATATGACCCGACTAGGGCACGGCACGTTAAAAATTGAGCGAGACTGGGTAGCGTTTGACGACGTTATTAACTCAGCGCTCAAGCGCTTGGGTCAGTCACTTAAGCATGTCGTTGTCCGCAAGTCTTGGCCTCCTTCGTTACCGCTACTTTATGTCCACCCTGCGCTGGTAGAACAAGCGTTGGTGAATGTCTTGGATAACGCCCAACGTTTTTCACCACCAGGCGGAGAATTGAGCATAAAGGCGCACCTTAACGAAGGTGATCCCGCAACGCTGGTGATTACTGTTGAAGATCAAGGCCCGGGCATTTCTCCAGAGTTGCGCGAGCAGGTATTCGATATGTTTTACAGTGGTGGCGACGGTGATAGAAGTGCCCACGGCAGCGGCCTTGGTTTAGCCATATGTCGTGGCATGATTGGTGCCCATGGCGGCACTATTATGGCTGAAACCGGCGAAAGAGGACGAGGTACCGCGATTATTATAACGCTGCCACTGTTAGGTGCAGATATCAGGAGGGGTGATGAAGAGTGAAGGCAGCGGTCGCATTCTAATTGTTGATGATGAGCAGCAGATTCGACGTTTTCTGCGTATCAGTTTAGCTTCTCAGGGCTACGGAGTATTGGAAGCAGAGAATGGCGAGCAAGCGTTAGCCATGGTGTATACCCAAGCCCCTGACGTCGTGCTGCTCGATTTAGGCTTGCCTGATATGGACGGCCACGAAGTACTGCAGGGGATACGTGAACACAGTACCGTGCCGGTCATTGTGGTATCTGTTCGTGATCGGGAAGAAGAGAAAGTCTTTTCGTTGGATAACGGTGCCAACGATTACGTTACTAAGCCCTTTGGCATTCAAGAGTTACTAGCGCGTATAAGGGCGGTATTGCGCTTGGCCCAGAAAGCTAGGGGAGAGCAAACATCAAGCTACTATGTCAGTCAGGGGTTAGTGATTGATCTGGAACTAAGGCGTGTCACACTACAACAAGAAGATGTGCATTTAACGCGAAAAGAGTTCGCTGTGTTAGCGCGCCTGTGCCGCTACGCCGGGCGAGTCGTTACACAGACTCAGTTGTTAAAAGAAATTTGGGGGCCAACGCATGTTGATGATACGCACTATCTGCGCATCGTGATCAGCCGGTTAAGGCAGAAACTGGGGGATGACCCACAAACCCCCACCCTGCTTCAAACAGAAGCAGGCGTCGGGTATCGATTATTGGTAGAAGCCGCACTGCGCCCTGGAACGTAGCGCCGCTCTAACAAGGTTAGCGTCGCCAGAACATCGGCGTGAGCAGTACCACGACCGTTAAAATTTCCAGGCGACCCATTAACATACCGATGCACAATAGCCATTTAGCGGCATCGGGTAGTGTTGCAAAGTTACCTGCCGGATCAATGGTATCACCGAGACCAGGGCCTACATTCGCTACCGCAGTGGCCGCTCCGGAAAGGGCAGTGACTAAGTCCAAACCTAATGCTGAAAGGCCCAATGCAAGCACTGCAATCGTAATAAAGAAGAAGAAAGAGAAGGCCACTACGCTGCGGGAAATATCGCTGGTCACTGGCTGCTGATTATAGCGCGTTGTGAAAACACCATTGGCGTGAATCAGATAGCGCAACTGATTACGCAACATCAGCATAGCGATTTGGAACCGGAAAATTTTCATACCACCGCTGGTAGAGCCGCTACAGCCACCCATAAACGTAAGATAGAAAAACGCTGCAATGGGTAATGAACCCCATAGGGTATAGTCGTCGGATGCATAGCCCGTAGTGGTCACGACTGAAATGACGTTAAACGTGACATGAGTGAGCGAGACAAACCAGTCATCGCCTTGGTAAAAACGCCACGCGCTGAGAATCAAGATCGCTGTTAGCAGCAGTTTTAACAAACCACGGACCTGTTGGTCTTTCCACAGTGCGCTGCGAGAAGTGCGAATAAAGCGAATATACAAGACAAAGGGAAGTGCTCCACTGAGCATGAAAAAGCTACCCATCCATAGCAGCCACGGCTGCTCAGCGTAGGCACCAAACGAGGCGTCAGAGTTAGCAAAGCCACCGGTCGCCAGTGATGTCATTCCGTGAACCACTGCATCTAGTGGCAGCATTCCACCGACCCAGTAGCTCAGCATGGCCAGTAGTGTCAGCCCCACATAGATACTTAGCGTCGCTTTAGCAATGCCGCCCGTGCGGGGCATTACTTTATCGGACCAATCCGATGATTCGGTGTGGAATAGCCGCATGCCGCCTACTTTAAGAAACGGAAGAATGGCGATGCCCATGACGATAATGCCGATACCGCCCATCCACTGCATTAAGCCTCGCCACAGCTTTAGGCCGTCGGATAAATCTTCGATCCCAGATAATATGGTTGACCCGGTGGTGGTAATCGCGGAGACCGACTCAAAGACTGCATTAGTGACGCTGAGTTGGGGCGCACCTAAAATAAGCGGAAGGCTGGCAAAACAGCTAATGCTGGTCCAACTGCCCGCCGTCAATATAAACATTTGCCAGGGCTTCAGCTCCAGTGATACTCGGCGGGTTAGCAACCAAGTAATAAGCGTGGCACTGAGAATAATGAGAAGCGACATTCCGAACGCAGGAGCGTCAGGATCTTTTTCAATAACGAGAACAATCCAAGGCAGTGCCATAAACATGGCAAGCACTAACCATAATACTGCCATGATTTTAAAGATTTGTGCCCAATTGCGGTAAGCGTCTCGATAGTAAATTCCGCTGGGAAAGATGGTCATAGATCCGCTCTTAAATTGCCCTAATGTTTATCGCGATATAACACCATGGCAACCACAAAAAGTCCGTAAAATTTCCCTAAAAAAACACCCAAGTAGTGAAGGAAGTAATGAAAAAAAACCGGCCCTATCAATAGGGCCGGTAAGGAGCAAGTTGCTCAAGCGAGGAATTAGTGTGCCAATTAGGACTAACCTTTGACGCCCCCTGCGGTTAACCCGCCAATAATCCAGCGTTGGCAGATCAAGAACGCAACGGTAATGGGCAGGCCGGAAAGCACGGCGGCGGCGGCAAAGTTGCCCCAGCGTTGGTTGTGGTCGGCAAGGTATTGTTGGGCACCTACCGCTAGAGTGAGTTTGTGCTCATCCACCAGCAGTACTGAGGCCATGGGGTATTCCATGATACTCATCACAAAAGCCAGAATGAAAACCACCATCAAAATGGGAATCGACAGCGGCAGCAGAATGTAGCGGAACGCCTGCCAGGTGCTGGCGCCGTCGACCATAGCCGCTTCTTCCAGCGAGCCATCAATCGACTCAAAGTAGCCTTTAATGGTCCAGATATGCAGCGCGACCGCGCCCAGTGATGCCACGATCAGCGCGCCGTGGGTGTTGATGCCTAACCAGCCAACAAACTGCCCCAGTCGATCAAACAGGGCGTAGAGCGCCACGAGTGACAGTACGGCTGGGAACATCTGGAAAATCAGCATGCCTTTCAAAAGCGGTTCTTTGCCTTTAAAGCGCATGCGTGCGAAGGCGTAAGCGCTCGTCGTCGCTAACATTAGAATCAGCACCGAAGAAACTACCGCCACTTTTATCGAGTTCCAAAGCCACAACAGCACGGGAAAGGGCGGTTGAACAATGCTGCCATCCGGGCGTTCCCAGGGAATTCCCAGTGCTAGTGACCAGTGTTCCAACGAGAAATTCTTGGGAATTAAGCTGCCAGAGGCAAAGTTACCCTCGCGAAATGAGATTGAAATCACCAACAACAGCGGGAAGACAATCAGCGAAACAAAGCAGATCAGTGCAAGGTGTGCGCCCAAGCGGCGCGCGCCCACAGAACGGGGTTGAACCATGGCCATGAGTAACCTCCTAAACCTTAACCTTGGAAAGGCGCAAATTAAGCAACGACATACCCGCAACCAAGAGGAAAATGAGCGTTGCGATGGCGGCTGCCAGCCCAAAGTTCTGTCCGGCATCCTGGAAGGCAATGCGGTAGGTGTAGCTGACCAATAGATCGGTGGTGCCTGCTGGGGTGCTGGCGCCCAAAATGTCAGGGTTGCCGCCGGTTAATAGCGCAATTAGCACAAAGTTATTGAAGTTAAATGCAAAGGCGGCAATTAACAGTGGTGTTAGCGGTTTAATGATCAGCGGCAGGGTAATCTTGAACAGGTTAGTAATTGGGCCGCCACCATCTACCGCTGAGGCTTCGTAAAGATCTTGAGGAATTGCCTGGATTAGCCCCATGCACAGCAGCAACATATAGGGGTAGCCCAACCACGTATTGACAATCAGTAGCATGGAACGCGCTAGCCACGGGTCGGTAAACCACTCCGGCCGAACACCAAACAGCGTGTCCAGAATCATGTTTACTTCACCGAAGTGTTGGTTAAACATGCCTTTAAAAATCAGGATGGAGATAAAGGCGGGCACGGCGTAGGGCAGAATTAACAGCGTGCGATAAACGGCTTTGCCCTTAAGTTGGTCCCACTGCAGCAATGACGCCAACACAAAGCCAACGGCCAGGGTAAAGACCACCGTCAGTGATGCAAACACAAAGGTCCACACAAAAATTTGCATGAACGGGCCGCGAATGTCTGGATCGGTGAATATCTTCGTATAGTTGGTAAACCCTACATTGACTGGCCATCCCGGCGTGATTCTTTCGCCGTTATCAGCGACAAAAAATCCGATAGCGGGGTCGGGTGTAATAATGCGGTCATCGCGGCGATCATAAAGCGAGCCGTCTTCACGAGCTTCATAGCGATCTACCATAGGGGCAAACTGGCGTAACCCTGCCATACGCAGCTCCGCGCCATCCGGTGTCAGCAGCCTAAGCCCTTGCAGAGAATCACGTGCCTGGATGATAGCGCGCATTCCCAGTGGTTCTTGGGCAGGCGAAGCGTCTACTGCCTGAATACCTATTTGGCGGGTTTCATGGTTGGCGAAGTTGAGCGGTGAAGAAACGAAACGCTGGGTCGTGTCTGCCTCACTGTTTTCCAGGTATAAGCGGATAAGCTCACCTTCCTGGTACAGCGTTAGGTCAAACGCGTTGCCTTCCTGTTGATAGGTTTGGCTCATTAGCTGGCCACGAACGCGCTCTTCCGATAGCAGGTTGCTTGAGCTGTAATTACTAAAGCTAATGCCGATGGTGTAAAGCAGCGGGAAAATAACAAACACGCCAAGTCCCGCCACGGCAGGAAAAATATAGCGGTGGCTCATTAACGTACGTTTAGTAAACACCACCCCCAGCGAGGCACCCAGCAATAAAAAGAGTAAGGCAAACATCCACTGGCCGTTAAGGTGGAATGCCAGTACTAGCCATAACAGCACGATTACCAAGGTGGCAATAACGCAGCGAAGTGCCCAGCGGGAGTAACGTTCGGTGAGATGGCGAGAGCGGTGGCGGGGAAGGCCACGAGAGGCGTTAGTGGTATACATAGTGACATCCTGAAAGCTGCCCGGTGGCATTGGCTACCGGGCAGAAGGGCAGAAAAAGCTTACTGGCGCATACGCCGCGCAGCCGCATCCAGCGCTTCTTTGGGCGATTGGCGGCCACTGCCGATGTTTTGCAGTGCGGGCTCCATGGCTGCCCAGAAAGCACCCATTTCAGGAATGTTCGGCATGGGCATACCGACTTCCGCATTTTCAAGCGTCGCGGCAATGTTGGGGTTATCAGCAAGTTTAGCCTGATAATCGATATGGGCTACCGCCCCCAGTGAGCCGTCGCTGTTAAATGTGTGCATGCCCTCTTCGCTAAGCAGATAGTTTTCTAAAAACTCTACGGCGAGAAAATCATTGGGTGTGGCGGAGTTAATCATTGCCGTCATCACACCAAACATGGGTTTAGCACGCTCATCACCCACTTTCGGTAGCAGCGCGACGCCGTAGTCAATTCCGCTACGCTCTAGGTTTGGCCAGGCCCATGGGCCGCTAATCATGGTAGCTACTTCGCCCTGGTTAAAGCGGGTATCCATCAAGTTGTAATCAGTGCCGCGGGGTAGCACATCACTTTCGATTAGCTCAACCAACAGTTCTGCCCCTTGTAGGGCACCTTGGTTGTTAACGCCTATATCGCTGACGTCATAGCCGCTGTCGGTCTGCTTGAAAGGGTAGCCGCCGTTGGCCGCTAGCAAGGTCCAGCCGTAATACGGCTCGCTGTAATCAAATAAGATGGCCTTTTTGCCGACTTGAGAGAGCGTTTCGTCAAGCTCCATCAGCTCGGCAAAACTTTCTGGCGGTGTTTCTATCAGGGTTTTGTTGTAAATGAGGCCCAGTGACTCTACCGATATCGGGTAGCCGTAGGTTTCACCATTCCACAGCGCAGCTTCCCAGGTGAAGTCGTAAAACGCCTCACGGAAGCTGTCACTTGGGGCGACTTGTTTCAATAAACCACTTTGTGCCCACTCACCCATGCGGTCGTGAGCCCAAATGACGATGTCCGGCCCCTGGCCACTCCCCGCCGCTTGCTGAAAGCGGTCAGTAAGGTTATCGGGGAAGACCACCTCAACTTCGATTCCTGTGTCTTCAAGAAACTGCTCGGCAACCACGCGAATGCCTTCCTGGCCTTTATTATCACCCATCCAGATAGTGAGGCGATCATCCTCAAACGCAAAGGCGGGCAGGGTGACACTGGCAGCCAGCGTGGCGGCTAGCAGTGGCATCATGATTGGACGATACGTTGCCATAATGTGAATACCTCATTGTTGTTGTCATAGAGTGCTGCGAGCGTTTTGATGAGCAGCGCTTTAGTCAGTGCCAGCGTCGCCAATTCCAGGCAATGTCACCTCATCCTCAGAGGGCGTAGCGATGGCGTATCCAAGGGGCGTAGAGTGGAATAAAAGGTAACAATAAAGAGCTATAACGGTTGGTGCCGGGATCGGTGCTACGCAGAGACGGCACTTTGCAGAGAAAGAAGTAAATGACAGTAAAAGGCGTAAATGGGGAGGCAACGCTATTTTTTTGTAGTAAAATTACATGAAATGTTGCGTATAATGCCCCGTATCAGATAGATTTTAGGTAATCTAACTACATTAGATCATCTAATTATAAATAGGAGCTGAGATGAGCCAGTCACATTCCCCGCTGGGCGATAAGAATCACGCTATTGATTTAGCGCTGTTTGGGGCGCTTGGCGATCTTGCGATGCGCAAGCTGTTTCCTGCGCTTTATCACCTTGACCGTGAGGGCTTAATGCCCAAAAGCACGCGGATTATGGGGCTGGCGCGTCAAGCGCATGACACCGCGGCATTTCGCCAGTTAGTCAGCGGCGCACTGCAAAAGCGGCTGAAAAAAGATGAGCAGGATAAAGAGAGCCTTGAGCGTTTTCTAAACCGGCTTGACTATTTGCAGCTGGATTTCAAAAAAGCCGAGGGTTTTGAGCAGGTACGTGAATGGCGCGAAGGCTCCGATCAACCTATGGTCGTCTATCTATCTGTTGCCGCAATGATCTACGGCGATATTTGCCGCAACCTTGAGGCGAGTGGCAGCCTGGATGAGCAAACGCGGGTCATTGTTGAGAAGCCCATTGGCTACGATTTGGTGTCATCAGAAGAAGTTAACGACGCTATTGGGGCCGTTTTTCCTGAGTCGCGTATTTACCGTATTGACCACTATTTAGGTAAAGAAACGGTACAGAACCTGATTGCGCTGCGCTTTGCTAACCCGCTTTTTGGGACGCAATGGAACCAGAACCACATTTCTCACGTAGAAATTACCGTTGCAGAAAAGGTCGGTATTGAAGGGCGCTGGGGCTACTTCGATGATGCCGGACAGCTTCGCGATATGGTGCAAAACCACCTGCTCCAGCTATTGTGTTTGATTGCCATGGACCCGCCTTCCAATCTGGATGCTGACGCCATTCGTGATGAGAAAGTAAAAGTGTTGAAAGCGCTTAAGCCTTTTAGCGGTGAGGCGCTGGGGCGCGACGTGGTGCGCGGCCAATATACAGCGGGCACCAACGACGGCCAGCCAGTACCTGGCTATCTGGAAGAAGAAGGGGCGAATACTGAAAGCCAGACCGAAACCTTTGTGGCAATGAAAACCGAGGTTTCTAACTGGCGCTGGGCGGGGGTGCCGTTTTACCTGCGTACCGGTAAGCGCATGCCTGAAAAGCTATCCCAAATCGTGATCCACTTCCGCCAGCAGCCACACTATATTTTTGACCCTGACCAGCGGGGGATTGCGTCTAACAAGCTGATCATTCGCCTGCAGCCGGATGAAGGTATCGCGCTTCAGGTGCTCACCAAAGACAGCGGTTTGGATAAAGGTATGCGTCTGCGGCCTGGCCCGCTGCACCTGGATTTTAATAGCGCGTTCCCCAAATCGCGTATCCCCGATGCCTACGAGCGCCTGCTGCTGGAAGTCATGAAAGGACAACAGTATTTGTTCGTACGTCGTGATGAAGTCGAGCACGCCTGGCGCTGGTGCGATCAGCTCATCGACGGTTGGAAAGCACGCGAAACACCGCCGCGCCGTTACCCGGCAGGCTCTTGGGGGCCGGTTGCCTCCATCGCCATGATTACCCAAGATGGCCGCAGTTGGTACGAGGATTATTGATATGAGCGAAGCACGTCAAGCGCTAGCGGAGCAGTTAGCAGAAGCGGTCTTTCAGGCATTAGCTGAAGACTTAAGCCGCCAGGATCGCGCGTTATTAGTCGTATCGGGGGGTTCTACACCAGTGCCATTTTTTAAATCCCTGGCAGCCAAACCGCTACCTTGGGAGCGCATTGACATTACCCTGGCCGACGAGCGCTGGGTGGATGAACAAAGTAGCGATAGCAATGCCAAGTTGGTGCGAGAAAATCTGCTTCAAGGGGCTGCCGCAAAGGCTAACTTTGTACCGCTAACCTCAGATGACTCAACGCCGGAAGAGGGTGTTGAAGAGGTTGCTAAACGCACGGCATCTCTGCCTTGGCCCGCCAGCGTTGTGATTTTGGGAATGGGAGGCGATGGCCATACGGCATCGCTATTCCCCGACAGCCTGGAGCTTGGCTTAGCACTTTCCACCGATGAGCCGCTTGTCGCGGTACGCACGCCTAGTCAGCCGCAGCCGCGTATTACTTTCTCGGCAGATCGCCTGCATCAGGCGCATCGACATATTTTACATATTACTGGCGATGATAAGCGCAGCGTATTGGCAAACGCCATGAATGGTGATGATGTCCGTAAGCTGCCGATTCGCGCGTTTTTATCTTGCCCGTTAGCGATCTATTGGGCGCCGTAACGCCTGGGCTTTCGCCAATAAAACGTTTGCCAGTAAAAATTGCTTGGAGACTCACTGATGACAATCGATAAACAGCTACCCTCAACGCGCACCGCCGAGCTTGATAGCATTTGCTTAAAAGCTGAGGTCATTCCGGTGATTACCATTGACCGTCTTGAAGATGCGGTACCGTTGGGCCGCGCCTTGGTGGAAGGTGGCTTAAGCGTGCTTGAAATTACCTTGCGTACTGACTGCGCGCTGGAAGCAATTAAACGCATGAAAGAAGCGCTGCCGGGAGCCAGCATCGGTGTAGGTACCGTGTTAACGCCCGCGCAATACCGCCAAGCTGAACAGGTAGGTGCGGATTTTGTAGTGACACCGGGCGCGACAGAGGCCCTTTATCGCTATGGCGTAGAGAGCCCTGTGCCGATGCTGCCCGGCGTATCAACGATCTCTGAATTGATGACCGGCTGGCAGTACGGCTATCGCCGCTTCAAGTTTTTCCCGGCTGAGTCCAGCGGTGGTGCCAAAGCCATTAAAGCCTTTGGCGCGCCGATTCCCGAAGCACGCTTTTGCCCAACCGGCGGTATCACGGTTGATAACGCTGAAACCTACCTTTCACTACCCAATGTTATGTGTGTAGGTGGTTCTTGGCTAACGCCGAAAGCCATGGTTGAAGCAGAAGATTGGGACGGCATTCGCGAGCTGGCCCGTCAGGCCGCTGAGCGTTTTCACCACTAAAGAATACGATGTAAATCGACACGAGCACTCTCGTTACTTGCCTCACTGATATCGGGTCGTGTGGGTAAGTCATTTGCCCGAGCATATTGCCATGCTCGGGCTTTTTTGTGCGCTCCATCTAACGGCGTAAGGCAGAGAAGAAAAAAGCGTGTTAGCCTCAACTTAATCGATTAAGTAAGGGTTTTTAACATTGAATCTCGTCAAATTTACTCCTCTCAGGCCAACGCTGCATTTTACGCCGCCTACCGGCTGGATGAATGATCCCAACGGGCTCGTGTATTTCGAAGGAGAGTATCATCTCTTTTATCAATACCATCCCCATGACACGGTATGGGGGCCAATGCACTGGGGTCATGCAGTGAGCACCGATCTCTGCCATTGGGAACACTTGCCTATTGCGCTGGCGCCAGATGCCCAAGGCGCGTGTTTTTCAGGTAGTGCCATCGTGGATGAGCATGATGTGACGGGGCTGTTTGACGGCCAGCCGGGGCTGCTGGCGTTTTATACCTGTCACCGAGTGCTTTCCGATGACCCTGAAAATTATGAGCAGTCACAGTGTTTGGCTTATAGCCGCGACAAGGGGCGCACTTGGCATCAATACGCCAATAACCCATTGCTGCCCGCACCAGGGTTTAAAGATTTTCGCGACCCAAAAGTGTTCTGGCATGCCGCTACCCAGCGTTGGGTAATGGCGCTGGCTTGTGGTCAGGAAATTCATTTTTACACCTCGGAAAACCTATTGCACTGGCAATTTGCCAGTGCGTTTGGCGAGGGCCATGGGGCGCATACTCAACACCCCTGGGAATGCCCCGATTTGTTCGAACTACCTGTGGATGGCGCTGAAAATTGCCAGGCGACTAGCCGTTGGGTATTAATCGTAGGCATTGGTGCTACGCCAGATAATGCTTTTGGCTCGTTCACACAATATTTTGTGGGCGAGTTTGACGGGCAGCGTTTTACTAACGACCACTCGCCAGATGACGTCATGATGATGGACGAAGGGCGTGATTTTTACGCCGTGCAGAGCTGGTCGAATATTCCGGGGCGCCGTTTAGCCGTGGCTTGGCTGAATAATTGGCAGTATGCCAATCATGCGCCTGAAGCTGGCTGGCGGGGAATGATGAGCCTGCCCAGAGAGTTAACCCTGCGTGCGACATCGAGCGGCATTCAGCTTTGCCAGCGTATCGCCAGCGAGTGCCATGAGGCGCTGACAGCCGTACCGCATACTATCTCGCCACAGGCAATGCTGGGTGTTGGGCAATATAGCGTTTTAACCTCTTTGCCATCGGTAAGCCGTGGTTTGCTTGAACTGACCTTAACGGCTGGCAGCCGAGTAGCGTTGTCGCTCCAGCAGGGAGATCATCAACAACTTACTCTTGAAGCGGGAGAGGAGGACGTTGCACTTCGCTACACGCGTAATGGGGTGAACGGACAAGCAGCTTTCGATGACCATTTCGCCTGTGACCATGCAGCGGGCAGCGTTGATGGTTTAACGATCACGGTAGAGTGGTGGTGTGATCATGGCTCGCTGGAGATCCTGGTTAACGGCGATACGCAACAGCGAGCGATTACTCAGGTTAGCTATACAGGCCTAACGACAGGCTCGATTGATGTGCGCGTCTTGGAAGGCAGCGCTGAGTTGCTTGGCGGCAGTGTGGTATCGAGTAAAGGTGCGGTAGCGCATTAGTGGGATTTAGCGTGTACGTAGGATGCGTGATTAAGGGCGTGCTGTTGCACGCCCTTTTCACTACAGGCGTTACGTATTTCTTAGCGCTTCAATATCGCTATGGGTCGGCAGTGCGGCGTAGGCACCTGGGCGTGTCACTGCGTGAGCGCCACAGCGGCAGGCAATATCTACTGCGCGGATTAGAAAGGCACTGTCTTGGTGCCAGTTATCATCAATGCCGTGCCGTGAAAGCTCAGCGAGTAGGCCGCCAATAAACGCATCACCGCCAGCAGTGGTATCGACAGCGGCCACCGGAGGGGGTGTGATGGTGTGGTCAAGGCCAACGCCTTTCAACGCCACGTTGTTAGGGCCGTCGGTGATTAAAATCACTTTTACCCCGGCGGCTAGTCGCTGAGATAGCCACGCTTCCTGTGAATGGTCGCCACGAAGATAATCAAGCTCATCTAGTGAGACTTTAACGAGATCGGCGTTATCCAATAGCTCAGTTACCAGCCAGAGGTCGGCTGACCCTTCGGTCCACAGGTTGTGGCGGAGGTTGGCATCCACGCTGACTAAACAGCCTGCGCGCTTCGCCATAGCGGCAATCGCTAAGGTGGTGTCGGCAATCTCGGGGTCAGTCAAACTGTTGCTGCACAAGTGAACAATCGCCGGTTGTTCAAACACGCCGTGTGGCAGATGCTCTAGGCGATAAAGCAGGTCGGCTGCCGGTGGGCGATAAAAATCAAATGTGCGCTCGCCGCTACTGTCTCTGGAGACAAACGCCAGCGCAGTGCGTGCTTCTTTAGTCAGCACCACGCCCTGAGTATCCACGCCATGGCTTTTCAGCTCACGAATCAGGAAGTGGCCAAACGTATCGTCACCCACCATGCCTAAAAACTGGCTGGGTACGTTAAGTCGGGCACAGGCAACCGCAACGTTAGCAGGCGCGCCACCCGCGTAAGGCGTGAAGGTTTCTTGGCCAGTGTCATCGCCTAAGCGGCTGGACAGCATATCAACCAAGGCTTCACCGAAAGCAATCACCGGCGTCATAAGTCATTCCTTATCATTATATTATTAATGTTGATGAAGGGGTTACGCGACGCAGTAGCCTCGCGCGGCCTCTAAAAGCTCGTACCATGTCTCTCTTGAAAGCGTCTCTGGCCCGTCGAGCATGTCAGCAATACGCTCAGGCTTTACACTGCCTACTACGGGAATCGGCCGGCTAGGCAATGACCGCAACCAAGCCAGCGCTAACGCATTAGGGGTGTAGTTTTGCTCTTGGGCTACGCGGTTAAGAACGTTGCCGACATCGCCTTGCATTAGTGTGCCGCCCGCTAGCGGTGACCAGGCCATTGGCGCATGGCCGTCGGCGCAAAGATCATCAAAGCTGCCATCAAACAGGGGGGCGTTATGGCTAATGGAAAGCTCGATTTGGTTGGCTCGTAAAGGGTGATGCATGGCGTTTTGCAGTCTACGCCACTGACTTGGCAAGTGGTTAGAAATGCCCGCAGCGCCAATTTTGCCTGCATTGATAGCGTCATCAAGAGTACGGCCAGTCGCTTCTGCGTTCATTAATAAGTCAGGGCGATGAATTAAAAAGTGATCTAGTCGTTCGACGCCAAGGCGGTTAAGTGCATTGTCAATGGCGCGGCTTAGATAATCCGGGCTGGCGTTGTAGTGTTTCACCTTGCCAGAGCCGTGGGCTGGGTTATCGTTGGCAATGCTGGCTTTGGTCACAACGTGAAGCCGCTTGGCCAGGTTAGGGCGGGTGCGCAGCGCTTGGCCAAACAGTGTCTCACACGCACCGTTCCCGTAAATGTCGGCATGGTCGAACCAGTGCAACCCCTGCTCGATGCGGGCTTCGATCCAGTCGGCAAGGTGATTCGCTTGGTGCATCTCAGGTGCTTCATGCAGGCGCATCATGCCGAGAACAAAGGGCACATCGAAAGTGTGAGCAGGCATGGATATTCCTAATAAGTTAAAAGACTTCTTCGTTATGCAGCGCTTCGGCGGCTCCGAGCAGCCCTGTCCACGGGTGAGTAACAATCCACACGGGAATATCGGCGTTATAAGCGCCCATCCGGCCTTTGTTCACAAAGCTATCGCGTAGCTCGGATTTGGGTAGCCACTCCAGCAGGCGCGGTAAAATTCCGCCGCATAGATAAACGCCGCCCCTGGCTCCCATTGTTAGGGTCGCGTCGCCGCATACATCGCCGAGGATTTTTAAAAAGCGCAACAAGGTGGCGGTGGCGGTAGGGTCACCCTGGTTGGCGGCTTGGGTAACCTCTGCTGGCGTCGTGTAGCTAGGCGCTTGCTCGTTCAGCGCACAATGGGCTTGATACAGCTCCAGTAGGCCCTGGCCGCATAAAATGCGTTCCACGCTGACTCGTTGGTAATGTTGTAGAAACACATCCAGCAGTGCACGCTCGGTGCTGTCAGTGGGGGCAAACGTGACGTGACCGCCTTCAGTGGGGAGAGGTATCCAAGCATGCTGGCCGGGGAAAACGCCAGCAACACCCAAGCCTGTACCGGGGCCTATCACTAGGCGGGTAGAGTGAGACTGAGCCACACCCGCTTGCACTTCTACCAAATTGTCGGTGTCCACATGGGGGACGCCTAGCGCCTGGGCGGTAAAGTCGTTAATCACTTTGAATAGCGACAGATTCAGCGTTTGCTGAACATCGCTTTTCATAAAATCCCAGTGATTATTGGTCATCTTGACTCGCTCGGCGTGAACCGGGCAGGCAAACGCCAGACAGGCTTCCACCGGTGCATTTTCCCCGGTGGCTCCCACGCGCTCCAGGTAGTCCTGAATCGCGTCGATAACACCAGGGTAGTCAGCACAGGGAAGATTAATAATATCGTGGGGCGTCACCTCACCTGGCGTGACGAGCGCCAGGCGTGCATTGGTACCACCAATATCACCAATTAATGCCGGTCGCATCAGGCATCCTCTTGAAGAATCTGGTCCTGTTGGCGGGCAAGGTCGTCGGCTTCAAAGCCGCCCAACGAGCCTGCGCCTTCTTCACCACGCATGGCTAAGTGGCGGAAGCCGCTAAACAGTTCGCGGCCCAGGCCTACGTGATAGTGGTCCAGATTAGCCACCACGCGTTCGCGATCTGCCCAGGTAGCCGCCTCTACTTTGGCTTCCAGCGTACCGGCGTTGGCGTCCAGGCGCACAATGTCGCCGTCGCGCAGTTTCGATAGCGGGCCGCCGTCCAGTGCTTCTGGACTAATATGGATCGCAGCAGGCACTTTACCCGACGCGCCGGACATACGCCCATCGGTCACCAGTGCCACTTTGAAACCACGGTCCTGCAGTACGCCCAGGAACGGCGTCAGTTTGTGAAGTTCCGGCATGCCATTGGCTTTTGGCCCCTGGAAGCGCACCACAACGATGACATCGCGATCTAAGTCGCCAGACTCAAACGCAGCCTTCATTTCGTTCTGGTCGGCGAAGATTTTCACCGGTGCTTCTACTACACGATGTTCGTCGGCAACGGCGGATACTTTGATCACGCCGCGTCCCAGGTTGCCTTTCATTACCGTTAGGCCGCCAGTCGCTGCGAAGGGGGTAGCGACTGGGCGTAAAACGTTTTCATCTAAGCTGCTTTCTGGACCTTCGCGCCAAACCACTTTGCCATTTTCCAGGAAGGGCTCTTGTGTGTAGGCCGTCAGGTCGGTGCCGAACACCGTCGGGATATCGCCGTGCAGTAAGCCAGCACCCAGCAGTTCGCGGAACAGGTAACTCATGCCGCCTGCCGCCTGGAAGTGGTTAATGTCTGCTTGGCCGTTAGGGTATACCTGCATCAGGCTGGGCGTTACGGCGGAGAGATCTGTGAAGTCGTCCCAGTTCAGCGTAATACCCGACGCAGCGGCCATGGCAATCAAATGCATCGTATGGTTGGTTGAACCGCCAGATGCCAATAAACCTACCACCGCGTTGACGATGGCGCGTTCATCGATCTGCTTATAGAAAGGGCGGTAGTCGCCGCCAGGTTCAGTGTTGCGAATAGCCTGTTCGGTCGCGTAGCGGGTCAAGGCTTCGCGCATTTCCGTGCCTGGGTTCACAAACGAGGTGCCGGGCAGGTGAAGACCCATCACTTCCATCATCAGCTGGTTTGAGTTGGCTGTGCCGTAGAAGGTGCAGGTGCCAGGGCTGTGATAGGAGTCAGACTCCGCTTGCAGCAGCTCTTCGCGGCCCACTTTGCCTTCTGCGTATAGCTGACGGATGCGCGCTTTCTCTTTGTTCGGTAGGCCGCTGGGCATTGGGCCGGCGGGTACGAACATGGCAGGCAGGTGACCAAAGCGTGCCGCTGCGATAAACAGACCAGGGATAATCTTGTCGCACACGCCCAGATAAAGGGCAGCATCAAACATGTTGTGTGAAAGCCCAACCGCAGCAGCCATCGCAATCACGTCGCGGGAAAACAGCGACAGTTCCATGCCCGGTTGCCCTTGGGTAACCCCATCACACATGGCAGGAACACCACCGGCAAACTGGGCGGTTGAGCCCATGGCGCTAGCAGCGGCTTTGATGGTTTCCGGAAAGGTTTCAAACGGCTGGTGGGCCGACAGCATATCGTTGTAAGAAGAAATGATCCCCAAGTTGGCGCTGTTCATTAGCTTCAGGGAGTCTTTCTCTTGGGGGCTACACGCGGCAAAGCCGTGGGCCAGGTTACCGCAGGATAGCTCTGCACGGTGCACACCACGCTTATGCTGGTCCGCCATGCGTTGCTCATAGAGAGCACGCCGCTCAGCAGAGCGCTCACGAATGCGTTGGGTAACCTCAGCAACGGTAGGATTTAAAGTAGCGGGTGTTGAGCTCGGCATAGAGACCTCTGCATGGTAGAGACGGTGAGTCAAGTTTGTAGTTATTTTACATCTTTTTGAGTCGATATAAGAGACTTTACGGCAATAAAAACCATATTTGTAGTTTTATTACCCCTGGTTAATAGCAACTATCGTCGTAAATGATGATGCTTTTATGAACATTACAGCTAACAGGGCAATCCATCCCCGGAAGGGGTTGTTGCGTGTTGAAGCAGCTTAAAGCGCAAGTATAGCAGCCGCGCTTTTGCTACCATCTGGCGCAAAATGAATTCGATTGCTGCCCTGGAGCTGCTATGCATCCCATCGTTAACCAAGTCACGCCACTTGATAGCCACACTGGCGCATTAACGCTTCGCTATATTGATACGCTCACTAAGCCGCCGGGCAGCCTCGGCCAGTTAGAGGCATTGGCCGTTACGCTTAGTGAGATCACTGGTGAATGTCAGCCAAGCATCACGCCACCGGCGATCATTGTCTTTGCTGCTGATCACGGGGTTGCTGAAGAGGGCGTTTCGGCCTTTCCACAAGAAGTGACGGCGCAAATGGTGGCTAACTTTGCCCATGGCGGGGCGGCGATCAACGTCTTTGCCAGACAAATTGGTGCCCAGGTTGAGGTTGTGGATGTTGGTGTTGCGTCACCGCTGGCAATGCCTGGCGTGATTGATGCCAAAGTGCGCGCGGGCACCGCCAATATGGTGCTTGAAGATGCCATGAGCCGTGACGAAGCGCTGGCTGCGTTACAGGTAGGCTGCGAAGCCGTTGAGCGAGCCGTTCAGGCGGGCGCGAAATGCATTATTGTTGGTGAAATGGGCATTGCTAATACCACGTCAAGCAGCGCCATGCTGGCGGCACTGACAGGTAAACCAGTGGCCCAGTTAGTGGGCGCTGGCACCGGTATTAGTAGCGACCAGCAGGCTCATAAAGTAGCGGTGATCGAGCGGGCGCTAAGCGCACGCCAAGCTAATGCCGAAGACCCCATGGAGGTGTTAAGCAAGCTAGGCGGGTTAGAGATCGCCGCCATGACAGGTGCTTATTTAGCCACGGCGGCCAATCGCTTGCCGGCCATTGTGGATGGCTTTATTGCTACGGTTGCTGCCCTGACGGCCTGCCGTTTATGTCCGGCGGTGCGCGGTTATTTGATTTTTGGACATCGTTCTGAAGAGCCTGGCCATACCACGGCCCTTGAGGCGCTTGATGCGTCGCCGCTGCTAGCCCTGGGAATGCGCCTGGGAGAAGGCAGTGGCGCGGCGTTGGCATTTCCTTTATTGCGAGCCGCCGCCGCGATGCTCAGTGAAATGGCCACCTTTGCTGATGCGGGCATTAGTGATAATGCTGCCCCATGAGCGAGATTGATACGCTTTCATTTAGCCAGCCGCTAATGTGGTCGCAAAGCGAACACTGCTTGGTGGTGTCTGCTGCTGAGCCACTGTATACCCTGAGTAGCGCGCTTGTGGGGGGCGGGTTTGGTCATCGCCAACACTTCGCAAATTTCCACGTCGATAAAGACTACGACGGCCATCACCCAAAAGACGACCTGCTACGTTGGCTGGCAAATCAGCGGCTACCGCTATCCGCTGTTGCGATGATGACTGCAGTGCGTCTGCACAGCGTTTGTGCCGTCAGCGTACCGTTGGCTGAAACACCCAATGGCGTGCTCGCGGTGGTTACGGCAGGCGTTGGCAACGCGGTGGATATTAGCGTTTCAAGCGATTCAGACCCTCGTTTAGAGCTGCGAAGCACACCAAAGGTGGGCACTATTAATACGTTTCTTTTTTTAGATGCTTATTTAACTGAGGGTGCGCTGGTTAATGCCTCTCTCTCGGCAACGGAAGCGAAAGTTCAGGCGCTGAGAAAAGTAGGCGTTATCGACCCATTCAGCGGAACGCCCGCCACCGGCACATCAACCGATAGCCTGTCTATCGCCGCTACGCAGCGTGGCGATCCAACACCTTATGCAGGCTCTGGCACTGCTATTGGGCGGGCGATTGGCCAAGCAGTTTATCAGGCGACGTTGGGGTCGCTGACGAAATCGCAGCAGGCTTCACCATGCTAGGGTTAGCGTCTGTCGTTTTAGTAGCGATTGCGATTGTCATTGATTTAGTCGTTGGCGACCCCCGCTCGCTACCGCACCCCGTGGTAATAATAGGACGTGCCATCAGCGCACTTGAGCAGCGCTGGAACCAGGGAAGTGATAAGCGCCGTCGGCTCCTGGGCTTTTTACTCACTGCAACCATTGTGCTGGGCACGTTTAGCCTTGCTTGGCTGAGTTTGGTGGTACTGACTTGGGTGCATCCTTGGCTTGGGCTAGCTGCCGAGCTATGGCTGCTGGCGACAACGCTGGCCATAAAAGGCTTGGCTGAAGCGGGGCGCGCCATTGCCGTGCCGCTGGCTAACGGTGATTTTGCATCGGCGCGAAATGCACTTGCCATGGTGGTGGGGCGTGATACCGAGCAACTGGATGAAGCGGAAATTACCCGCGGTGCGGTGGAAACCATTGCAGAAAATACGGTGGACGGCATCACCTCGCCGCTTTTCTTCGCTCTTATCGGCGGTGCGCCGCTGGCGCTGGCTTATAAAGCAATCAACACGCTGGACTCCATGGTGGGCTACCAAAACAAACGTTACAGCGACTTCGGTTATGCCTCGGCGAAGCTCGATGATATGGCTAACTGGCTGCCCGCAAGGCTGACCGCGCTCTGTTTGTGGGCTGCCGGGGTGCTGATCAGCTGGCACTCGTCGGCGCTATATTGGCGTCGAGCCATTACGGCTACCTGCCGCGAAGCGCCCCGTCACCCAAGCCCTAATGCGGGGTGGCCAGAAGCCATGGTCGCGAATCTGTTGGGTGTGCAACTGGGCGGCACCAATGTTTATCAGGGCGCGGTTTCCCATCGAGCAACCCTTGGCTCCCCGCTGGAAACACTGACGTTTTCGCATATCAACGTCACGATTAAATTGATGCACGGTGCTTGGCTGCTGTTTTTCTTGTTAATGGCCGTGTTGATGAGTGTATTAGCGGGCGTATTAATGGGGTCGGCAGGCGCGAGGGGCGTATGGTTATGAGTCGTCAAACCACTGTTTACGAGGCGGCTGATTGGCCAAGCCATGGTGGCCAGGCTGCGTCGCTGCTGAAGCGTTTTGGATTACCTGCCGACCATATGGTTGACGATGTGAGCGCTAACCTTAACCCGCTTGGGCCGCCCGAGTGGGTAGCAAGCTGGCTGGTAGCGCGGTTTGGTGGGCTTAGCCGCTACCCCTCGCCAGACTACGCTGCAGCCCGGCAGGCCATTGCGGCGCACAACGGTGTTCAGCCAGCACAAGTACTGCTGACCAATGGTGGGGCGGAAGCCATTTTTCTTGCCGCGGCGCTGCATGCCGGTGGCCGAGCCTTATTACTGGCTCCCAGCTTTGGTGAATACGCCAGAGCCTGTTCTGCCCACCGCCTTGAAACAACCGAGCACGTGTTGCCCGCGCCGCATTTTGCTTGTGAGGTGGCTGACCTGCTAGAGAAAGCGGCAAGCGCCGACGTGGTGTTTCTGTGCCGCCCGAATAACCCGACTGGCACGCTGATACCCATTGACGCAGTAGAGACGCTACTAGCGCATACGCAGACAACCGGTACCCAGGTGGTGGTTGATGAAGCGTTTATCGACCTATCGATAGACGTTGAGTTGTTGACGCCGCTGCTTAAGCGTTACTGTCATTTAGTGCTGCTACGCTCAATGACTAAGTTTTATACCTTGCCTGGATTGCGCCTAGGCTACGTGCTGGCTTCGGAAAACATAGTAGCCACCATGAGCCACCACCAGCCGCCCTGGAGTGTGAACCACCTTGCCGCCGAACTGGTGGCGCCGCTGTTAGCGGATAGTGAATTTGCACGGCTCACCCAGCAGTGGCTGGCCAGTGAGCAGCCACGTATGGGCAAGGCGTTGCAAACGCTAGGGCTTGAGGTGGTGCCTAGTCATAGCTGCTTTTTTCTTGTGCGGCCTGGTGTTTTACAGCGTGAACACGGCGTGACCAGCGCAGACCTTTTTGAACGCATGCTTTATAAAGGACTATTGGCGAGACATACCCATAGTTTTAAGGGGCTTGAGGGCAGTTGGTTACGCTTGGCACTGCGTGATGAGTCGGCAAATAACCGATTGCTAAAGGTGTTGCATGATTGTCTTTGTTAGTGGGGGGGCTCGCTCTGGAAAAAGCCAAGTAGCGGAGCAGCGTGTGCTCAGTGCGGCGGGTGACGCCAACTGCTATTACATTGCCACCGCCCGTGTTTACGACGCAGAAATGGCCGACCGAGTATCTCGCCATCAGGCACGCCGGGAAGGCCAATGGGTAACGCTAGAGACGCCACTTGCGATTGACCAAGCCATTGCCCAAGTACCCGATCACCACGCGGTGCTGCTCGATTGTTTAACTCTCTGGGCAGGACAAGTGCTGTTTGGCGCTGAGCCAAATGAAGAATTCAGTGATGAGCAAGGCCTGGCGCTGCTGGCTCGCTGCCTACGTGATGCACAAGCACGGGGGCTGACATTAGTAATTGTGTCGAACGATCTCAACGAAGAGCTGATTCCTGATCAGCCGGCTACTTGGCGCTACGTTGAGTTTATCCAGTGCCTGCACCGTTGGTTAGCGGCGGAAGCTGACTCAGTGCTTGAAGTCATTGCGGGCTGTGCCATGGAGTGGAAACGATGAAAGATGCGCTGTTCGGCCTGATGCTCGCGCTACAATTTCTAACCCGAATTCCGATTCCTGTTGCCTGCCCATGGACACCTGCCACCCGTCGGTGGGCAATCCGCGCCTATCCGTTGGTAGGTTTATTAATTGGCAGCGTGCTGGCGTTAAGCGCGCTGCTATTAAGTTTTATAGCGTCGCCTGTTCCCATCACTGCGTTGTTACTACTTAGTTTATGGGTAGCGCTTTCTGGTGGTTTGCATCTCGATGGTGTAATGGACCTTGCCGACGCGTTAGGTAGTAACCAACCCCTTGAGAGGCGTTGGGAAATCATGAAGGACGCTCAGATAGGCAGTTTCGGTATCCTGGCATTGCTGTTTTTGCTGGCTTGGAAGGGCGTTTTGCTGTGGGCACTGTTGGCTTATCAAGCACCGCTGTGGTGGCTGGTGGCGGTGCCTGCATTAGGCCGGTTTGCTGGGGTCGCGCTACTGATTTTTACCCCCTGCGCTCACTCGAAAGGTCTCGCATGGAGCTGGCAGCAGTCGCTTAGCCCCCGTGATGCTGGCTATGCTTTGCTACCGTTGGTGCTGCTTGGCGCGGCGTCCCCTGCATTGTTTGCCTGGGGGGTAGCCATCGTCGTGTGGGTGGTAATCGCCAGAAGGTTACTGCTGTGTCTATTTAACGGCATCAATGGCGATATGGTTGGTGCCACCATTGAAGGAGGAGAGCTTTGGCTACTGGTCTTAATGTGGAGCTGGTGGCAGTTCGCCACGGTATCACCGCCTGGAATTTAGAGCGCCGTTACCAAGGGCAGCGCGATATTCCGCTGCTGTTTCCTGATGCGGAAGAGGGGTTGCTGGCACTGCGTGACGCACTGGCAGAAGAGCGCTTTGACGCTATTTATTCAAGCGATTTAAACCGCTGTCAGCAAACCCTCGGATGGTCGCAGGCGGCAAAGCCGGGTGTGCCGCTCTATCTAGAGCCACGGCTACGGGAGCTAGATTTTGGTGACTATGAAGGTAAAGTTTATGATGAGTTAAAAGACTTGCCCCATTATCGCGCTTGGATTGACAGTGTGGGTGAGCTGCAAATTCCAGGCGGCGAATCTTCCGGCCAGCTACGTGATCGATTAAATGCTTGGCTTGAACAGGTGGCCGCCCATGCGCGTGAACATCATTATCAGAAAGTGCTGGTCGTAACTCACGGCGGGGTAATCCGTGAGTTACGGCGTCGTTTCGAAACCATTGGTTTTTGGGAAGGCATCGTTCACCAAGCGCAGGGGCGGCGTTGGCAACTGACGTATCAAGAACGTGAAGATGGCAAAGGAGAGTGGCAATGCAGCTGTTCATCGGCGGTGCCTGTGCAGGTAAGCGCGACGCTGTAAAAGCACGCTTTCCCAGTGCTGTTTGGTGGCGGCTCTCCCCAGGGCAGCGTTTACACGAAGCGACCCACATCATGCAGCCCAATGTGCCTCTTGTGCTTCACGGTGTATTTGAGTGGTTAGCGGCAGTGCATAGCTCGGATAGGGGCAGCGATGCGTGGCGGGCCCAATGGCGGAAAGATCTGGCCAGCCTGGAGACTGCAGCACAAACCCATGGCGTAACGCTGGTCATCATCATGAACGAGTTAGGGCGGGGTATCGTACCCATGGCCCGAGACCAGCGTCGCCTGCGCGATTTAAGCGGCTGGTTTAGCCAAGATACCGCCGCCCAATCCGAGCAGGTCTGGCATGTACGGCATGGGTTAGTGCAGGCGGTTAAGTAGTGGGCTAGGCTTGGCTCCTCCAACGCTGCCAGCCAATCATCAGCAGATGCACTGGCAGGTAAACTATGACGGGCCAGAGCAGCGTGAGTAGCAACAGATAGAGCAACGGGTCGAGGCTATCCTGGGGGTGGCCGAAGGGGCCATGGACCCAATTGATATTGCGCTCGGCTTCGGTTAGCAGATAGGTCAATGGCACCACAACCCAAGTTAGCAGGGTCTGCAACATCAGGGCGCGGCGGGCATAGCCAAGCTTGGTGATACCGATACCCGCCACCAGCGGAAGCACCACGTGGTAGAGCGACATAGCTCGTGCCATGGGAGGATGCTCTGGGTCAAACATATACTCGGTGCCGCCGATAGGATGTATGCCAGTGAGTGCCGCCGTGGCGACGTCCAGGCTCCATAAACTGCCGACCAGTGCCACTGCTAGCCATTGCATCGACATCAGAGTGCGCTGCTCTGTCCACAGTGCCACCAGCAGCAGAAAACTCGCCACGTTACACAGCCAAAAGAAGTTCTGCGCTCCCAGCAGCACTACGTAGCTTGGTGCCCAGACCAGGATCCACAGTGTAAAAGCCAGCTTTAACCAGCGGGGTACACCGGCTGCCGAGGACTCGATCATGACCGTCTCCTGTTCCGTGCAGTGCCTTTACTCTAGCAGCTCATCATGAATTGACCTCCACACGGCAAGTTGCTAGTTTACGCGCACTCTCAGGTGCTGGTGGCCATTATCGCCATCAGTTAAACGGGAAGTTGGTGAACACTTACGTGAATCCAACGCTGCCCCCGCAACGGTGATCGAGATAAGAACGGCTAAAGACGCCACTGTGCTAATGCATGGGAAGGTGGTCGTTCGGAAAGGCATGGTTTCTGTTACCCGCCTTTCGCTCGTCAGCCCGGAGACCGGCCTAAGAGGAATGGTTCTAAAGGACCACAACATACCGAGACGCGGAGGGCGTGCTCAGGGTGATATAGGTAGCTGCTTGGTTACCAATCTCCCTTAAGTTCCCTTTGCCCGGTCAAAAAAACACGCTGTGCGGGTGAGCACAGTGAGCAAGGGACCTCCTCATGCCTTACCGTTTTCATTCCACCGCCACGCTGGCGGCGTTTGCGATGGCTGCACTGCCTATGGCCGTTCAAGCCCAATCGAACGCACAGCCTGCTGCGAATATGTTAAACCCCGTTGTTGTTACCGCCGCACTTGCTCCGCGTACTGCCAACGAAAGCCTGTCCTCGGTGACTGTGCTGGATGAGGCAACGTTACGCCGCCAAGATCCGGTAAGTATTACCGACTTGTTGCGCGGCCAGCCTGGGGTGGATGTTTCCACGAACGGCAGCTTTGGCAAAAACAGCAGCGTTTTTATTCGTGGTAGTGGTAGCGGCCAAAATGTACTGTTGATTGACGGGATTCGTCTTCGCTCTGCCACCAGTGGTGGGGCAGCCTGGCAGCATTTGGAACCGCGCATGTTTGATCGTGCCGAAATTGTGCGTGGTCCGCGTGGCAGCCTATACGGTGCCGACGCGATTGGCGGCGTTATTCAGCTGTTTACCCCTCAAGGTGAAGAAGACGGCCCGCAGCCGCGTGTTTCCGTTGGTGGTGGATCATTTAATACCCAGCGCTTAAGTGCGAGTATTAGCGGTAAAGAAGGCGGCACCCGCTATAGCTTTGCAGGTGGTCACTTCACCACTGAGGGTCAGCCGGTTCGACGCGACGGAGACGATAAGGGCTATGACAACACCACGGCTTTAGCACGGGTGTCTCACACCTTTGAAAGCGGTGCAGAAGCGGGCGTGTTGGCGCTTCGTGCCCGTGGTCACAACGAATACGATGGCGGTGAAAACGATTTCGTTCAGCAGGTGGCGGGTGTCTACGGTGAGCTGCCGATAACCGATAACTGGCGCAGCCGTTTAACACTCAGCGAATCTCGTGATGAAAGCGATAACATCGATAACTTTGGTGACTCAGTGTTTAACACCAAGGTGAGGACTGCGCGCTGGGAAAATACCTTTACGGCGGGCGTCCACGAGCTGATTGCGGGCGGTGAATACAGCGAAGACCGAGTCAATAGCACCACGGCGTACGATGAAACCAGCCGTAGCAACGCGGCGGTATTTACCCAAGCCTTACTCGATTTTGCACCGTTTACTCTGCAAGCCAGCTTGCGCTTTGATGACAATGAAGCTTACGGCGAAGAAGTCACTGGCAGCGTAGGCGTGGGCTATGATCTAGACGGTCATCACACCTTGCGTGCCAACTACGGTACAGCCTTTAACGCACCCACTTACAACCAGCTCTATTTCCCAGGCTTTGGTAATCCCGACCTGGAGTCTGAAACGTCGGACAGCATTGAGGTAGGCGTGCGCGGTCAGTATGCCCATTGGTTCTGGGATGCGGCGCTTTATCAAACCGATATCGATAACTTGATTACTGGCCAGGGATTGCTGTCTAACGTACCCGAAACCCGTATTCGTGGGGCTGAGCTGGCTGCTGGCGTTGAACTTGACGATTGGACGCTAGCCGCAGCGCTGACCTACACCGACCCTGAAAACCGCCTAACAGGTAAGCGCCTGCAAAACCGCGCCTCACAAAGCCTGCGCTTAGACGTAGACCGTGAGCTTGGCGACTGGTCGGTGGGTGGGTCCTGGATTGCTCAAAACCACCGTTACCGTGATGCACAGAATCAAGACCGTCTAAGCGGTTACGGGCTGGTTAACCTGCGTGCAGGTTGGCAGTTTGCCCCGTTGTGGAGCGCTCGAGTAACGTTGGAAAACGCGTTGGATCAAGATTACATTACAACGCGCTCTTTTGATGGTGCCGACTATATTAACGCAGGCCGTGCAGGATTTTTAAGCGTTCACTATGGCCAATAAAAAAGCGAATCAGAGATTTTTTAAACATTGCGGGGCCACTGGCCCCGCAATGTTATCAAGTCGATTCATACTAAGCTTATCAATGCTCAGTGGTGTGATTTCCAGCTCCGTATTGGCAGATGACCACAGCCGCTGCGCGGTAGATGATCGTGACCGTGAGGTGTGTCTGCACACTGCTGCTCGACGGATTGCCACGCTCTCACCTGGGGCGACTGAGCTGACCTACGCTGCGGGCGCAGGAGAACAAGTGGTCGCCGTGGTGAGCTACAGTGACTATCCACCAGAGGCCAAAGACGTTGCGTCCGTTGGCAGTCACACGCGCATTGATTTAGAGACGTTAGTGGGGCTGGCGCCTGATTTAGTGATCGGCTGGGTAACCGGAAATCCTGCCGAGCAAATGGAAACCCTTGAAGCGCTGGGGATGCCGGTGTTCTATATTGAGCCGCGAACGGTTGACGACGTCGCTCATACCATCGAACGGCTGGCGCGATTAGCGGGAACGGAGCCTGCAGGCCAGCAGGTGGCTGATGATTTTAGAGAGGGCATGGCTGACCTGGCAGCTCGCTATCATAATCGTGACCCCGTGCGCACTTTCTACCAAGTGTGGGATCAACCACTGATGAGTGTGAATGATGAGCACCTCATCGGCCAAGTGGTGCAACTTTGCAGTGGTGAAAACGTGTTTGGCGATCAGCCGCGCTTGGTGCCAAGGTTGGATGACGAAGCCGTGCTGGTGGCCAATCCTGAAGCCATCATCGCCGGTGGTATGGGGGAAGAGAACCGCCACTGGCTGACCCACTGGGAGCAATACCCTCATCTTTCCGCCGTGGCGGATGATAGCCTCTATTTTGTGCCCCCATCGCTTATTCAACGGCCCACGCCACGCCTGTTAGAGGGTGCTCGGTTGCTGTGTGAAAAACTAGAGCAAACCCGCCAAAAGCGCACGGCAGCACAAGCGATGAGCAGGAGCTCTTAATGACAGCGCGCCTGTGGCAATCCCTTAGCCTGCTGGCGCTCATTGCTATTGCCGCCATGCTGTTCTCTCTGGCAGTGGGCAGTGCTCAGCTTTCCGCCGCACAGCTTTGGGCGGTGGTACAAGGGCAAGGCGATGCGCTGGCGCGGACCATGGTGATTGATTTACGCCTTCCCCGTGCGCTCTCAGCTTTTGCTGTTGGCGGTTTGTTGGCGGTAGCTGGCGCTCTGATGCAAGTGCTGCTGCGTAATCCTCTTGCAGACCCTTATGTACTTGGGCTTTCAGGTGGTGCTTCTATCGGTGCATTGGCGGCCATGCTGGCAGGCGTGGGCGGCGTGTTTATATCAGGCTCGGCGTTTTTAGGCGCGCTGCTCTCCACGTTTCTGGTGTTTGGCCTCGCTCATGGTAGCGGCGGCTGGACGCCCTCACGCCTGTTGCTTACGGGCGTAGTCGTGGCGGCAGGCTGGGGCGCAGTGATTACCCTGATGTTGGCATTAAGCCCTGCTGACCGGCTGCCGGGTATGCTGTATTGGCTGATGGGAGATCTCTCCTACGCGCGTACTCCCTGGCCGCCGCTGCTGCTGTTATTACTCACCTGTATTGTCTTGATTCCCTTGGGCCGTAGCTTAAATGTGCTGGCCAGAGGCCCACAGCAAGCGGCGGCATTGGGCGTTGACGTGCGACCGCTGGAGTGGGGGATTTACATCGCGGCCAGCCTGTTAACCGCCGCAGCCGTTACCACAGCGGGCAGCATTGGCTTTGTCGGCTTGGTGGTGCCGCACATGCTGCGCCTGTTGCTGGGCAACGATCAGAGGTTGATATTGCCGGCCTGCGCCCTGGCTGGGGGTACCCTGTTGGTGCTGGCCGATACGCTGGCCCGTACGATAATTGCCCCGGAACAGTTGCCAGTGGGGGTGATTACCGCGCTGTTGGGTGTACCTACGTTCCTCTTTCTGCTTTACCGGAGCCGCTGATGAGCCGCCTGGTTACGCAAGACCTCATCATCAACGTGCCAGAAAGACGCGATGGCACGGCGATGAATATTGCCATCGAACCTGGGCAGATATGGGGCGTGCTTGGCCCCAACGGTGCAGGTAAAACCACGCTGCTGCATACCCTGGCAGGGCTATATGCGCCGCGTGCTGGGCAAGTGTTACTAGGGGAGCAACCCCTTGAAACGCTGTGTAGGCGGCAAATTGCACAAATGCTGGGAATGGTATTCCAGGAGCGCCTTGACGGCTTTCCCGCGACCGTGTTGGAAACCGCGCTGATTGGCCGCCATCCCTATCTTTCTTTATGGCAGATGGAAGGCGCAGACGACTATGCTCGGGCCGAGGCAGCGCTTGAGCAGTTGGACGTTGCGCACCTGCGCCACCGGCTTGTCAGTACGCTTTCGGGCGGCGAGCGCCAGCGAGTGGCGATGGCCACGGTACTGACTCAGGCACCCAGCATCTGGCTGGCCGACGAACCCACCAATCATCTTGATCTACACCACCAAAGTGCGGTGATGGCGTTGATGGCTCAGCAAGCTGCCCAGGGCAGTGCGGTGATGATGTGCCTACACGATTTAAATCTAGCCGCCCGCTGGTGTGACCACATTCTGTTGCTGTACCCAAGCGGTGAGGCCTGCTGGGGTCCGCGAGACACCATGCTAGTGCCCAGTGCGTTGGAAAGCCTTTACCGGCAGCGGCTGACGGTGGTTGAGGTTGAAGGCGCACCGGTGTTTGTGCCAATAAAGGAGTGATGTCGAGGTTGATTTATCTTAATCTTGATTAGGTATGTGGATCCGCAGTAAATTAGCGTTAAGCTCGCTAGTTGAGGGGCAGGGGGGCTTTGAAGTCAGTATCCATGAACAACCTTGCTCTCATCGACACATTAACCTGGCGGATGCAGACTCTGAGTGCAACACACTCATTGGATGGTTGATGGGCTTTCATGGTACTTGGCCATCAGCTCGCTCATCACTTCTATCGGACATTTAAATCCAAAGCGTTTTCGAGGTCGCATATTCAGCTCAAAGGCAATGGCGTCCAGCTCTTCCTGGCTATGTACTGAAAGGTCCGTTCCTTTCGGTAAATATTGACGGATAAGGCCATTGATATTCTCATTGGCCCCACGTTGCCAGGGGCTATGGGGATCGCAAAAGTAAATCGCAACGCCGGTTTCTTGAGTGATTTTTGCATGTTGTGCCATTTCACGCCCCTGATCATAGGTCATGCTTTTTCGAGCGGTGGTCGGCATTCGATTCAGAGCAGCACTAAAGCCTGCTACGGCGGAGGTGGCGGTGGCGTCGTCCATTTTTGCGAGGATCAGATAGCCACTACTAAGCTCTACCAAGGTGCCTACCGCGGACGCGTTATTCTTACCTTTGATCAGATCGCCTTCCCAGTGGCCGGGCATTTCACGCTTACTGACCTCGGGCGGACGTAAGTGAATGCTGACCATGTCAGGGATCTGGCCACGTCGATCCACTTCGCCACGGCGAGGCTTGCGTGTGGTTTTACCTTGTCGCAAGCAGTGAATCAGTTCCTTGCGAAGGTGGCCAACAGGCAAGGCATAAATGGCCGTGTAGATGGTCTCTCGGCAGACGTAGGCATCGCGCAAATCAGGTAGTTTCATCGTCTTGAGCTTGCCGCTAATTTGTTCGGGAGACAAGCGTCGCCGCAACATATGCACGATGAGATCAAACCGCTCGGTGCCTGGCAAAAGCTTACGCGCAGGACGACAGACCTCTCGACGCTTTTCTCGCTGACGTTGGGCGTACCGGGCGCAGTAACCGTTCTGGGCCATTTGGTTACGGCGTATTTCACGAGAGATGGTTGAAGGAGCTCGCCCCAGGAGCTGGGCAATATGCCGAAGGCTCATCCCTTGGGCTTGACCCACTTGGATGCTGGCACGTTCTTCAATACTGAGTTCGAGGTAAGACATGGGACAACACCTTAGCGAAATGCTCAGGTGTTGCACTCAGTTTCTGCGGCCAAGCCTTATTTACTTAGCTAGCAGGTGTCTGTATGCCCATCGTAACTATCCAACAGTCGCCACGTTCTGTTGAAATGAAGCGTGAACTGGCCAATAAGATTACGGAAGCGTTTGTTCAAGCCTATGAGGTACCGCCTGAAGCGGTGCAGATTTTCTTTTCTGAAACTAACCATGAGAATTGGGCAAAAGGTGGTGAGCTAGCCATTGACCGGAAGTAATAGTCAGAACTGTGGCTTCTGGCTGTGCTTCTTATTGATTTTAGCTAAACAGCATTGCGAAAACGCATGACCTGCTTGCCATCGACAGGGTCATCGATCACATGGGCATGCACACCAAAGGTCTGTTGTAGCCTGTTGGCAGTGAGCACGTCGTGGGGTGGGCCACTATCGATTAGGCGGCCGCTATCCATAACGCCGATGCGGTCGCACTCCATGGCTTGGTTAAGATCGTGCAGGGAAATAATCACGGTGATTGGCAGTTGCCTGACCAGCTCAAGAATCGAAAGCTGGTGGCGAATATCCAGGTGGTTGGTGGGTTCATCCAGTAGCAGGATATTAGGATGTTGAGCTAATGCCCTGGCAATATGCACGCGCTGGCGCTCACCGCCAGAAAGTGTATGCCAAAGCCTGTCTGCCATATGCGCCATATCGACATCTATCAGCGCTTTAGCCACGATGGCATCATCTTCAACTGACCAGGCGCGTAATGCGGAAAGGAAAGGTGTGCGGCCCAGCGCGACCACTTGGCGTACGGTAATTCTATCGGTGGTATCAGCCTGTTGCTCAACTAAGGCAATAGATTGAGCGATAGTCCGTTGTTTGAGGGCGTGTAAAGGCTGGCTATCAATCCGCACTTGGCCTGTCTTAGGTTTGTTCAAACCGGCCAGCAGACGCAGCAGGGACGTTTTCCCCGAGCCATTGGGGCCCACCAGACCAAAGGTCTGACCGGGCTCGACGGTGAGATTGACGTCAATGACCAGTGGCGTGCCATGTACCGCCCAAGTGAGTTGTTCTGCGGATAATTGCATTAATGCCTCTTGCCACGGACAAGAATAAGCGCAAAAGCGGGCGCGCCGATCAGAGATGTAATCACCCCGATGGGAAGCACCTGACCAGATACTAGAGTGCGCGAAAGAATATCTGAACCGATTAAAAATACCGCGCCAGCAAGCGCCGTGGCGGGTACCAACCGCGTGTGTTGGCTGCCGACAATAAAGCGCATCGCATGGGGGATGACCAAGCCAACAAAGCCAATCGCTCCTACGATGGAAACCATTACCGCAGTGACCAGCGCCATCGCGATAATCAACATGCCTCGTACCGGGCGCACTGCAATGCCCATAGACGCGGCGCTATCGGCTCCGAAGGTAAACGCATCAAGGGAACGGCGGTGCCATAGGCAAACCAGTAGCCCGAACAGCGCGGCAGGCACCGCTAGGGTAGCATCAGCCCAGCGCACCCCAGAGAGATTGCCCATCAGCCAAAACATAATGCCCCGTGCCTGTTCAGCACTTGCCGATTTGGTAATGATAAAAGCAGTCAGTGCATTAAACAGCTGTGAGCCAGCAATCCCCGCCAGAATAATCGCTCCTGCTGCCTGAACACCACGTCCACCACCGACACCGCTGTTGGCCGCATGGGCGAGCATTACGACGATGCCAAAGGCGAGTAGAGCACCAGCGAAGGCACCCAACGATAACGACAGCATGCCAGCGCCTAACCCAGCAACCGCCACTGCAACCGCACCCGTAGAAGCTCCAGCAGAAATGCCCATTAAATAGGGGTCAGCCAGAGGGTTACGCAGCAGGGCCTGCAATACCACTCCCGCCAGCGCCATGCTGGTACCGCAACAGGCGGCGACAACGGCACGGCTGAGGCGGTAGTTCCAGATAATACCCTCGTCGATTCTGTCAACCGGGTAATCGGCGCCAAGCAGTTGATTGGCAAGCACTTTGAGAATCGTATCAACGGGAATTGGTGTCTCGCCGATAGCGGTGCCCGCGATGAGCGCGGCCACCAGTACAAGAGGCGTCACCCAAAGCCAGCGCAACCCGAAGCGCCTAGTTGTTGGCCGTGATAGCGCTATGCTCATTCGTTAAAAGCCATATCAGTTGAAAGACATCGTCGATAGCGCCTCGGCTAATGACTCAAGGCCGTAAATACTGCGCATGGTGGCACTCATCGCATGGGCATCCATCTCTACGATGCGGTTATTTCTAACCGCCGTCATTTCGCTAGTGACGGGGTCACTGTGCAGAAACTCACGTTTTGCTTCGATGTCGTCAGCAGGAAAACGACGACGATCCATGGAGGCGATAACAATCACATCAGGGTCAGCCTTGGCGATGCTTTCCCAGCCAACGGTGGGCCACTCTTCATCAGACTCAATGACATTGCGAATGCCCAGTTTTTCCATCATATAGCCCGGTGCGCCAAGTTGGCCGGCAACGAAAGGGCTAACCCCGAGATCCGTTGATGAAAACCAAAATGCTGCCGAGAGGTCTTCTGGTAAATCAAGGCGACTTGCTAGGTTAATAGCGTGCTCTTCACGGGCGTT
This sequence comes from Halomonas sp. TD01, assembly GCF_923868895.1. GTDB lineage: Bacteria > Pseudomonadota > Gammaproteobacteria > Pseudomonadales > Halomonadaceae > Vreelandella. Next base: position 3,771,106 of record NZ_OV350343.1, on the reverse strand, counting down.
AAGATCGGCCACCAGGGCTTCACCAGCGTCTTGAACGTCATAAATTTTCGCCAGTTCAGTGATTCCTTTATAAATCGACTCCGTCGAGAAGGCGGCAGTGCGAGTACCATCGCCACCGGTAGAGTTATCCTTGGTGTCGCAATCGGCGGGCATGATGTAAGTGGCGATGCCTAGTTCATGGAACTGATTCCGGCTGGCCACGCTACCGGTGGGGCCCACGTGCCACTCGTACTGTACCGCAACTAAGTCAGGGCGCTTATTGACCACGGCTTCAAAGCTTGGGTCATCGTTGGCGATTCGCTCGATCTGTTCGTTGACCTCAGCAAATTGTGGTAAGACCGGATTAAACCAAACCGAGGTGCCATCCACTCGGTCAGCGAGACCAAGGGAGTAGAGGATCTCCGTGGCCGACTGGCCGATAGTCACCGTTCGCTGCGGGGCTGACGGCACACTTATTTCTGTGCCGCAATTGGATAGTGTGACAGGGTAAATGGTGTCATTGGCCATCGCGTATGAGGCAGGTAGCAGCGATGCGGCTATCAGTGAGTAACATACATGCTTCATTTCGGGTTCCTACAGAAGATGATTTTTAGATCATTTGTTATGTTATAACATTGTTTTTGCCTGAGCGAAAAACACTAGCATGTCTCAGCTGTTTGCAGACAAAATATCTAAAAATCGTTGCCGTGCGGCAGGCGGTAGGTTACCGGGTAGGTTGCTCTCAGAAGCAGAGGGATCACACATCTGGGTTCGCATGACCAATCCCATGGTGTCGCTTGGTGAGCACTGAATGCCCCAGATGCTTTCTTCATGTCCTGTTACCTCAATCATGTACACTCCCGTGCATGATGAGCGGCGTGCTCGACCAGATAAAATAGCTGGCCGAGCCGTCGCGCTCGATTAATTAACATGGTCGGCAGGTCTCCTGACTGACGGGTCATGGCTAGCTCGCCTTCCCAGACAATGCGTCCAGTGGCTCATTGAGCATCGCTCGCCGCCTACAGTTGCGGGGGCAGTTCCGTTTCGCGGGCAAGCCGCGGCGGATTCTCTATTAAGTTCCGAGGGGAACACCGACGTGGCTATTCTAGGTGGCGGGTGAAGGGCGAACAACAGAAAGCATGATCTTTCGGCTATCTTCATCTATTGACTTTGATAATTAATCCAATGCGGTTCTGATCATGTGCTAGTGAGGGCTGCCTCATAGAGGCGCTGGCCGCTAAGCTGGCTTCGACGCTGTTCCTTCCTCTATACTGCAACACTTTATTTCATCGTTTCCTTATGAATGGTTTTATCATTACTTGTCAGTTTTTCATGAATCAAGTTCAAGTTCCGAGCATGCTCTGCACGGGAGGTGCGGGTGAGTGAGTTTCCCTTCGTAGGTGTTGTCGGCCAGGAGGCGCTGAAAACCGCCTTGCTGCTGAATGCGATTAATCCGCGCATTGGTGGTGTGCTGATCAGCGGCCCACGGGGTAGTGCGAAATCCACTCTGGCGCGGGCGCTGGCGGCGGTTTTGCCAAAAGATACCAATGGCAAAAAGCCACCCTTTGTCACCTTACCTCTCGGCGCCAGCGAAGACCGGCTAGTGGGAAGTCTAGATTTGCAAAAGGTGCTAGCCGAGCGTGAAGCCTCCTTTCATGAAGGGCTACTCGCTAAAGCCCATGGCGGGGTGATGTATGTGGACGAAGTCAATCTGCTGCCGGATATGCTGGTTGACCTGCTGCTGGATGTGGCCGCTAGCGGGGTCAATATCGTTGAGCGCGATGGCATCAGTCACTCCCACCCGGCGCGCTTTAGCTTGATTGGCACCATGAACCCAGACGAGGGCGAGCTGCGCCCGCAGCTGCTTGACCGTTTTGGCCTCTGCATCGAACAGGCTGACCGTGTCAGCGTTAAACAGCGTATTGCTATTGTTCAGCAGCGCGAAGCCTTTGACCGCGACCCTGAGGCTTACATAAAACAGTTTGCGGTAGAGCAGGCAGCGCTGACTCAGCAGATTCACCATGCCCAGCAGGCACTAGCGTCAGTGACCAGCGATAGCTGGGTTTACGAGACGATTGCGACGCGCTGCGAAGCCGCCGGCGTTGAAGGCCTGCGGGCCGATGTTACCTGGCACCGAGCAGCCCAGGCTCATGCAGCCTGGCGGGGGGCGAACAGCGTCAGCCAAGAAGATATCGATACGGTAGCGCCCTGGGTACTTGCCCATCGCTGTACGCTTTCAGACCCTAAACCGCCTTCCCGTGAGCATCCTCCCAGTGGTGGGGATGGTAGTGGTGGTGAAGAAAGTAGCGGGAAGAGTGGTGAGGAAAGTGGTGAGGAAAGTGGTGAGGAAAGTGGTGAGGCAACCGGCACAGAGGACAGATCAGGCGGACAAGGCTCTTCACGACACGGCTCTTCAGGACAAGGCTCTTCAGGACAGTGGGGCGCTATGCCGCCCATGGCACAGGCGTCTATTCACCAGCCAGCGGTTAACCTGCCTGAGAGCGATATCTTTTCCCCGCGTGCGCAACGTGCCGATACAGCGGCTAGCATAGGCAAAGGAAGTGTCTCCGGTCGAGGGCGTTCTCAGGCGGAAACCTCGCAGCTAGACGGGTTCGCGACGCTAATCGCCAATCGTGGCCAGTGGCCTTGGCGGCAGTTAAAAATGCGCAAATCTCGCGCAGGGCAGGCGATAGCCCATCTGGTGCTACTGGATACCTCTGGTTCCACCTTGGGGCAGCGTTTGTTAGGCCAAGCCAAAGGGCTGGTTGAGTCACTGGTCACCCAAGCCTACGCTGCGCGGGAGCAGGTCGCAGTGCTGGGGTTTGGTAATGGTGGCGTGGTGTCGATACTCTCACGTCGCCGTGCTCCCAAAAACGCGCGGGGCACGCTTGACAGTGCCAAGGGCGGCGGGGGCACCCCGCTGCGGGAAGCGATTATTGAAGCCAAACGGCTAATTCAACAGTGGCAACGCCGCGAGCCTGGCTTACAAGTACGTACTTATTTGATTACCGATGGCCGCACACGGGAATCTGTTGACGACCTCGCCCCGCTAGGTGACTGCCTGCTAATCGATACCGAGCAATCGAGAGTTAAACGCGGGCAGGGCGCACGCATCGCTCAGCAACTGGGCGCCCGTTATTGGCCAGCCTCGTTTGGCAAACCATCTTTGGCACATTCTGTTTTTGCACCTTCTGTTTTTGCACATCAACCTGGGGAAAGCCCATGAGTGACGCTAGCCATTTAAACCGCATGCAGCGCAAAAAAGACGTGGTCGATGAGCGTATTAGCCGCGCCACTGAAGAGCGTGGCGTGCTGATTCTGCTTAAAGGCAACGGCAAGGGCAAAAGCAGCTCGGCCTTTGGCACCATGGCGCGTTCACTAGGGCACGGTCAGCAGTGCGCGGTCATTCAGTTTATTAAAGGCCGCCGTGAAACTGGCGAATACCTGTTCTTTCGCAATCATCCCAAGCTTGATTGGCACATCATGGGCCACGGCTTTACCTGGGAAACCCAGAACCGCGAGCGAGACATCGAAGCCGCAGAGGCCGCCTGGGCAGTCGCCAAAGGACTGCTGGAGAACCCCGCTTATCATATGATCGTGCTGGACGAGATGAGCTATATGTTCAAGTACGGTTATCTCGACCCCGAGCCAGTGGTGGAAGCGCTCAAACGTCGCCCGACGCACCAGAACGTCATCATTACTGGGCGCACTATGGCCACGCCGCTGCAGGAAATCGCCGATACCATTAGCGTTGTTCAAGATGAGCGCCACGCTTTCCGCGGCGGCGTCAAAGCTCAGGCGGGGATCGAATACTAATGAGCATGCCAACCGCTAGCTGCCCCGCGCTATTTATCGCTGCTCCGGCTTCCGGCCAGGGCAAAACCACCGTCACGGCGGGCCTAGCGCGGCTGCTGCGCAATCAGGGCAAGGTGGTGCGGGTGTTCAAGACCGGCCCGGACTACCTGGATCCGCAGATACTCGCCCAGGCCTCCGGCCAGCCGGTGGATCAGTTGGATCTATGGATGGCAGGTGAAGCTTACTGCCGCCAGCGTTTTTATGACGCCGCCTGTGAAGCGGATTTGATTTTGGTCGAAGGTGCCATGGGGCTGTTTGACGGCGAGCCTTCTAGCGCCGATCTGGCGGCCTTATTTGCTATTCCCATGGCAATTGTTATGGATGTAAAAGGCATGGCGCAGACCGCTGCCGCGCTAGTCTCAGGTTTGGCCAGCTTTCGTGATGATATTCATATCGCTGGATTAGTCGCCAATGCCTGCGGCTCGCAGCGCCACCGCGAGCTGATCGAATCAGCGCTGCCAGCGACGATTCCCCTGCTGGCCGCTGTGCCACGAGACCCTGATTTAGCGCTCCCCGAACGCCATCTTGGGCTGGTGCAAGCAGCGGAGATTCGCGAGGATTTGGAAGCCCGCTTTGAAGCGGGCGCCCAAGCGCTGGAAGCGGCAGGGTTGCTGGAGGCGCTCTCGGCGCTGCCGCCAGTGGCCTTTACCGCACCGCAAGAGCAGCTTGCGGCCGTCAAGCCTGCACTTAAAGGCCGCACTATTGGCGTAGCCCGTGACGCCGCCTTCAGCTTTATCTACCAGGCCAATCTGGATCTGCTGGAGCAGATGGGCGCCACGCTGCGCTTCTTCTCGCCGCTCACTGATAGCCGCCTGCCGGAATGCGATGCGCTGTGGTTGCCGGGAGGCTACCCGGAACTTCACGCCCAGCAACTGGCGAATAACTGCGCCATGCGTTTGGCCATTGAGGCTTTCTATCGCGCCGACCAGCCCATCTTGGCTGAGTGTGGCGGTCTGCTGTACTGCCTGGAAACCCTGACCGACTACGACGATACCATTTACCCCATGCTCGGCCTGTTGCCAGGGCAGGGGGCGATGCGCGGGCGGCGGGGCTGCCAGGGGATGCAAACCGCCGAGTTGCCAGAAGGCCCGGTTCGCGGCCATGCGCACCACCGCTCTATGGCAGAAGGCACTCCCGAGCCGATTGCTCATGGCCGTCGCCAGCGCCACCCCGCACCGGGGGAAGCGATTTACCGTCAGAATCGCTTAACGGCGACCTATTTACATCTGTTTTTCCCCAACAATCCTGACGCTGTGGCGAGGCTTTTTTCTGCCAGCCCGGCGCACTGCGAACTGCAGCACAGCGAGGCATTTACCCATGCAGCCCAGTAAAGTACAGCTGAATAAGATTCCCGCCACGGTCGTCACCGGTTTTCTCGGCAGCGGCAAAACCACGCTGTTGGCCAATATTCTGCGCCAAGTCACCGGCAAGCGGATCGCCGTGATCGTCAATGAGTTCGGCGAGCAGGATATCGACTCTAGCCTTTTGCGCAGCTGTGCGCTGGGGTGTGAAGAGGGTAGCGAAGGCGGGCAGCTAGACGGGGAAGACGGCAGCATCTATGAGCTGGCCAATGGCTGTATCTGCTGCACCGTGGAAGAAGAGTTTCTGCCGGTGATGAAGAAGTTGGTTGCCCGTCGCAATGATATCGACCACATTCTGATCGAAACCAGCGGCCTGGCATTGCCTAAGCCGCTGGTGCAGGCGTTTAACTGGCCCGACGTGCGTCAGCACTGCACTGTCGATGCGATTATTACCGTGATTGATGGCCCCGCGGTAGCCGCCGGCCGTTATGCTAGCGATGTGGATAAGGTCGAAGCCCAGCGTCGCGCTGATGAAAGCCTGGATCACGACCCCAGCCTGCGCGAGCTACTGGATGACCAGCTAAGCGCGGCGGATCTGGTACTGGTCAGCAAGGCGGACCTGCTCAGCCCGGAAGAGCGCACGCAGGTTGAAGCGGTGATTCAGTCGCGGGTGAGCGAATCGGTAAAAACACTGTTTATCGATCAGACCCAGATCACCGACACCGCCCAGTTGGAAGCACTGATGGGCATTGGTGCGGCCAGCGAAGCGCATATTGATAGCATCACCAATCACCACGATAAGCACCACGCTGAAGGCGCTCATCACGACCATGCACACGATAACTTTGATTCCTGCGTGATTACCCTGGGTGAAGTGGATGGCGACGCCCTGGCCAATAAGCTGCAGCAGCTGCTGAAAAGCCACGAAATTTATCGCGCCAAAGGCTTTGCCGCGATTCCGGGCAAACCCATGCGCCGGGTTATTCAAGCGGTGGGCGAGCGCTTGGAAGGTTATTTCGACCGGCTTTGGACCCAAGACGAGGCGCGCCAAACCCAGCTGGTGATTATTGGCAAATCGCTGGATAGCGCTGCGCTGCGCGAAGCGCTAGTGGAAGCAGAGGTTCAAACGGCTAGCTAATGCACTTATTTGCCGCCAAGCCCGGGGGCTTTGTCGATGATGAAGGCATTATCGACCTGCAACAGAGCCCCGCCGAGGTCGTGATACTCTCCGCCGCCGATAGTAATCTGTCGGCGCTGGCCCAGGCGGTTGACCGCCTGGGTGAAGCGTACCCCTCGGTACGGCTAGCCAACTGGATGAATTTGGTAAAACCGGCGGCCTATGATCTCTATGAAGATCGGGTGCTGGAAAACGCCCAACTGGTCATCGTTTCGTTGCTGGGCGGCAAGGCCTACTGGCAGTACGGCCATGAACGCCTGTTGGCCTGGGCGGCAGCCAAACCTGAGCGCCAGCTGATTCTAGTGCCGGGCTGCGATGCCCCGGATGATGCGCTGCTGGAAGACTCCAGCATCGCGTTCGATGATGCGTACCGCGTTTGGCGCTACTTAAGAGAGGGCGGTGTGGATAACGCCGAGCAGCTGCTGCGCTTTATCGCCAGCGAATGTTTATCGCTTTCTCTGGCATGGCAGGAGCCGAAAGTTATTCCGGCCGCGGTGATTTATGCGTCGCAAGACCAGCAGGCGTCGAGCCTAAGCGAGTGGCGTGATCGTCAGGTGCCAGGGCGGCCGGTGTGCCTGCTGCTGTTTTATCGCAGCCACTTGCAGGGGGCGAATACCGCTGTCCCAGACGGATTGCTGGCAGCGCTGAGAGAAAAAGGGCTAGAGCCGCTAGCGGTTGCCGTGGCCTCCTTGAAAGAGGGGCCATGCATTGATTTTATCAACCACCTGATTGAGCAAACCGGCGCCATGCTGGTGATCAATACCACCAGCTTTGCGGTCAATCGCAACGCCGACGGTCTGGATGCTCTGGGTGAAACGCTACCCGACAGCCTGTTTGTGGGGCGTCCGGTAGTGCTCCAGGCGATTCTTGCCAGCAGCACCTCGGAAGATTGGCAGGACATGGCCGCCGGGCTGCATAGCCGCGATGTGGCCATGCAGGTGGTGCTCCCCGAAATGGATGGTCGCATTATCACTCGGGCGGTGGGCTTTAAAGCCGAAGCCCACTATAACCCGCGCTGCCAGCTGGCAGTGACCCACCACGTGATTCATCCGGAACGGGCCGCCTTTGTCGCCGAGCTGGCGCGGCGCATTTGTTCGCTACGGCTAACCCCCAATGGGCAGAAGCGTATCGCGCTGATTATGGCTAACTACCCCAATCGCGATGGCCGGATCGGTAATGGCGTCGGGTTGGATACCCCCGCCTCGACGCTGCAGATTCTCAGCGCCCTGAAAGAGGCGGGTTATCCGTTAAGCGAATTGCCGGAAAATGGCGATGGGTTGATCCGCCAGCTTCAAGGCGCGGTGACCAACGATCACGGAAGCCTCGACCAGCGCGCCTGCTGGCAGAGCATCAGCGTTGACGACTACCTTGCTTGGTTTAGAACTTTGCCCAGCGAGCTTCAAGAAACCGTATGGACGCGTTGGGGGACGCCTCACGAAGACCCCAAATGCCGCCAGGGGCGTTTGATGATCGCCGGTATCCGCTTAGGTGAAACCTTCGTGGGTATTCAGCCGGAACGCGACTTTATCGACGATCTCACCCAGTCCTATCACGATATGGAGCTGGCGCCGCCCCACAGTTATCTGGCATTTTACTACTGGCTGCGCGAGCACTATCAAGTCGACGCGGTTATCCATGTGGGTAAGCACGGCAACTTAGAGTGGCTGCCGGGCAAGAGCATCGCCTTGAGTGCTGACTGCTGGCCGGATATTGCCCTGGGGCCGCTGCCGCACTTTTATCCGTTTATTGTGAATGACCCCGGCGAGGGTGCCCAAGCCAAGCGCCGCAGTCAGGCGGTGATTATCGACCACCTGATGCCGCCGCTAGCGCGGGCCGAACTCTACGGCGCTATGGCCGAGCTTGAAGCGCTATGTGATGAGTATTACCAAGCGCTGGATATGGACCCGCGCCGGGAAGCGTTGATACGCAGTCAAATTCTCGCTCACCTGCGAGATACCGGCATCGACCAGGAGCTGGCGCACGCCGTCGACGGTTTTGAAAACAGTGCTGATGATGCCGACATTCTCAACGAGCTGGATACCTTTCTGTGCGATATCAAAGAGTCGCAGATTCGTCATGGCTTGCACATACTCGGCACGCTGCCGCCTGAAGAGAAGCGGGCGGGGACGTTGGTGGCGCTGCTACGACTACCCAGAGGCGAAGCCGTGTCCCAACGCGGTTTGCTGCACAATCTGGCTAGCGACCTGGGTTTAGACTTTGATCCGTTAGCCGCTGGCAACGAGCCCTGGCAGGCGCCTAAACCCGTTGTTCTAAGAGAGCTGCTGGATACCCCTTGGCGCACCGGCGCGGATACCCGCGAGCGCCTTGAACTGCTGGCCGAGCGTTGGGTGGCCGACTACGTATTAGCTCCGGGTTGCCTGGAGGAACTGGCCCGAGATTTCCCCGATACGGCGGAGCAACTTCGCTACGCCCGCGAGCAGCTATGGGTCGCTATGCAGCGTGGCGTGAAAATGGAGATTCAGTCGCTGCTCGACGGCCTAGAAGGCATTTTTGTGCCTGCTGGCCCTAGCGGCGCGCCCAGCCGAGGGCGGCTTGATACGCTGCCCACCGGGCGTAACTTTTTCAGCGTCGATAACCGTTCAATTCCATCGCCCGCCGCCTGGACGCTGGGTGAAAAATCCGCCCAGGCGTTTGTCGAGCGCTATCTGCAGGATAACGGCGACTATCCACGTCGGTTGGGGCTTTCGATTTGGGGAACCGCCACCATGCGCACTGGTGGTGATGATATCGCTCAGGCGCTGGCACTAATGGGCGTGCGTCCTAAGTGGTCGCTGGGCTCCCAGCGGGTGAGTGATTTTGAAGTGATCCCCTCGATGCTGCTTAATCGCCCAAGGGTTGATGTCACGCTGCGGGTCTCTGGGTTCTTCCGCGACGCCTTTCCCAATGTGATCCGCCTATTTGATGCCGCCGTGCAGGCGGTGGCCAGTTATGAAGAGCCGGGTAACAGCAACACCATCCGCGATGCGGTGCTTGCTCGCCAGCAAGCACTGGAAGACCAAGGGCTAAGCCCAGAGATGGCCGCCCAAGAGGCAAGTTACCGTATCTTCGGCAGCAAACCCGGCGAATATGGTGCGGGCTTAAACCGGCTGATTGAAAACCGCTCTTGGGACAGCGCCGACGATTTAGCTGAAGCCTATCTAGACGCGGGTGCCTACGCCTACGGCCAGTTTAAGGCTTCCGGCACTGCTGCGCGGGCGGCGTTCGAGCAGCAGCTCCAAGGGCTGGATGCGGTGATGCAGAACCAGGATAACCGCGAGCACGATATTCTTGATTCCAACAGCTATTACGCTTTTCAGGGTGGCATGGCCAACGCCACGCGCTCGCTAAGCGGAAAAGCACCGACCATTTATCACGCCGACCACGCCAATCCTGCGGTGCCCAAGATCCGTACTTTGAAAGAGGAGCTGGCGCGGGTGATCCGCTCGCGCGTGTTGAATCCCAAGTGGATCAATGCCATGCGCGAGCACGGCTATAAAGGCGCTTTTGAGATGGCTGCTACGGTGGACTACCTGTTTGCTTACGATGCCACCACCGATCTAGTCGCCGACTACCAGTACGCCCAGGTGAGTGATGCCCTGGTGCTCGACGCCGCTAATCAACAGTTTCTGCGTGAGCACAACCCCGCAGCTTTAGAAGAAATGGCGGAACGCTTACTTGAAGCCGCCCAGCGAGGCATGTGGCAAGCCCCCGGCGAACATGGCCAGGCGCTACAAGACTTGCTGCTGGAAATGGATGAAGCCAAAGAGGCGGGGCATTATGACCACCATCCCGCGCATTAAAGGCTGGTGCCCCGGCGCGTGGCGGCCCATGGCTACTGGCGATGGCCTGTTGGTGCGTGTACGCCCACCGCTGGGCCAGCTTTCACGGCAACAGGTAGTGGCACTGTGTGAAGCCGCTGAGACCTTCGGTAGCGGTTTAATCGAGCTAACCAGCCGAGCCAATATTCAGCTGCGCGGGGTCACCGACGCGAGCTGGCCGCCGCTGATGGCGTTTCTGGTTGAGCATCAGCTGGTGAGCGACGACCCGCAGGTAGAGCGCCAGCCGCAACTGATGCTGGCACCTGCTTGGCAAGTGGGCGATGACACTCATACCATTGCCCGCCTGCTGCAAACGCGGGGCAGCGAATTAGCCACCATGCCCGGCAAGATCGGCATCGCGATTGATACGGGAAAAGCACCGGTGCTTTGCGATAGCGCCGCTGATTTTCGTATTGAGCGCTCGGTGGAAGGTGGTTTGATAGTACGCGCCGATGGCTATGAGTGTGGCACGGCGGTGAACGAGCCCGAAGCCGCCGTTGAGCTGTTAATACGCCTGACCCACTGGTTTGTGGACAGTGGCGGTTGGGAGTCTGGGCGCATGCGGCGGCACACAGCGCCGCTGCCCGACTGGGCACCTGCGGATACTGCCCCCGCATCCCCTGGCGAGAAGCTAGCGCTGGGCAAACATAGCGAAGGCCGGGTGGTGGGGCTTCCCTTTGGGCGGGTAGCGGTTAATACGTTGCGCGCTGCGGTATCGCCAATAAATGTCAGTGCCTTGCAGGTCACGCCTTGGCGGCGCTTGCTGGTGAAGGGCGGCGATACACTACCAGCGGTTGACGGCTTAATCCGTCATAATAGCGACCCACGGCTAGCGATGGATGCCTGCCCCGGTGCACCCTTTTGCGAACAGGCGAGTGTTTCCACCCAGCCGCTTGCCGAACGGCTAAGTGGCTGGGTGGAAGCAAGCGTACACATATCCGGGTGTGCCAAAGGCTGTGCCCGCCAACGGCCAGCAGCGCTGTGCCTAACCGGCCGCGAAGGGCGCTTTGACGTGATTGTTAACGGTCGCGCCGATAGCACACCGAAGGCCACCGGCCTTAGTGAATCTGACGTTTTACACTATTTGGAGAGTTTGGGTGCCTCACGTTTATGAAACACACGGACCGGCGATTTACCGGCAATCGTTTGCGATTATTCGCAATGAAGCTGAGCTTGATCGCTTTTCAGCGGAAGAAGAAACGGTTGCGGTACGCATGATTCACGCTGCTGGGCTGGTGGAGCTGGCGGCGCATATTCATTTTCAGAATGACGTGGTCAATCGAGCGCGTTCAGCGTTAGAGCAGGGCGCACCGATTCTTTGCGATGCTCGGATGGTCTCCGAAGGCATTACCCGCAAACGGCTGCCCGCTAATAACGACATTATCTGCACCCTTAATGATGAACGCACCCCTGGCCTTGCCCAGGAAATGGCCAATACCCGTTCAGCGGCAGCGCTAGAGCTGTGGCGGCCGCACCTGGAAGGCGCGGTCGTCGCCATTGGCAACGCGCCCACCGCGCTGTTTCATCTGCTCAATATGCTCGAAGATCCAGACTGCCCGCGCCCGGCGGCCATTATTGGCTGCCCAGTCGGCTTTGTCGGCGCGGCGGAATCCAAAGAAGCGCTGTTGGCTAACCCCGCGCTGCCCAGCTGTATCGTCCGTGGTCGCTTGGGCGGCAGCGCCGTCACGGTAGCGGCCATCAACGCCATGGCGGATCGTATCGAATGACCCAAGGAACCATTTACGGGGTTGGCTTAGGGCCAGGTAGCCAAGACCTAATGAGCGTGCGCGCTGACCGTCTGATACGCGGCGCGACCCATGTGGCGTATTTTCGTAAAAAGGGCCGCTGCGGGCATGCGCGTACCATTGTGGAAGGCTTGATCGGCACAGGCGCAACCGAGCTGCCCATGGAGTATCCGGTCACCACGGAAATTCCGTTTGATGACCCTCGCTACAATGAGCTGCTGTCGGCTTTTTACGAACGCAGCGTGGCCCAACTGATCGAGATGGCAGAGGCCGGGTGCAATGTAGTGGTGCTCTGTGAAGGCGACCCGTTTTTCTACGGCTCCTTTATGCACCTCTACACGCGGCTGCTGAATCGCGTGCCGGTCTCAGTGGTGCCGGGGATTACCGGCATGTCGGCGGCCTGGACGGCCACCGGGCAACCGATCACCTGGGGCGATGACATCATGACGGTGCTGATGGCCACGCTGCCGGAAGAGACGCTGGCCGAGCGCATCGCCCAAACCGATGCACTGGTGGTGATGAAAATTGGCCGCAACCTGGCCAAGCTGCGCAGAGCGCTGACGCATGCTGGCCGTGAAGGCGAAGCGTGGCTGATCGAGTACGCCGCCATGACCCAGCAGCGTGTGCTGCCACTGAGTGAGGTTGGCGAAAGCGTGCCTTACTTCTCGATTGTGCTGATCCATGGCAACGGGAGGCGGCCATGAGCGGTTGGCTGAAAATCGTCGGCCTAGGGCCGGGTGCCGACGCCATGATTACCCCGGAGGTTTCGGCTGCGCTGCTGGAAGCCACCGATGTGGTGGGCTATGTCCCCTACGTTAATCGCGTGGCACCTAGGGCTGGATTAGTCCGCCATGGTTCTGATAACCGCGAAGAGATTCGCCGGGCGGAGCAGGCGCTACAGCTGGCGCTTGAGGGCCAGCGGGTAGTGGTTGTCTCCTCTGGCGACCCTGGCGTATTCGCCATGGCCGCCGCGGTGTTCGAAGCCTTGGAGGCGGGTGATGCCCAGTGGCGTACGCTGGATATTCAGGTACTACCGGGCATTTCTGCGATGCTGGCCGCCAGCGCAAGCGTCGGCGCACCGCTGGGGCACGACTTCTGCTGCATTAATCTATCCGACAACCTCAAACCCTGGGCGCTGATTGAGAAGCGCCTGCGTCTGGCTGCCGAGGCCGACTTCGCCATGGCGTTTTACAACCCGCGTTCCAAGGCACGGCCGGCGGGTTTTGAACGAACGCTAGAGGTACTGCGGGAAGCCTGCGGGCCGGACCGGTTGATAATCTTCGCCCGCGCGGTTTCCACTCCGGAAGAAGCAATTCGCGTCACCACACTAGAGCAAGCGACGCCGGATATGGCGGATATGCGCACATTGGTGATTGTCGGTTCCCAGCAAACGCGCTTGATTGAACGCAGTGGCGTGCCGCTGGTTTATACGCCGCGTTCCTCCCAGTGAGTATGAAAGGGGCGAGGGCAGGTTGATGCGAGGGTCTTTTCCCATGGATGGGAAAAGTAGCGCCCAAGGACGGGGTTACAGCGCCCTCGCAGGAGCCTGCCCTCGCTACCAAGATGTGCCGCTGATGTAGGGTTAAGTTAGCCAGTTGATAACCTCATCAACAGTATGAGCTTCAAGACGAGATGGCAGGTGAGGCCGTTCTATCATCACCACGGGTAGGCCGAGCCTTCTTGCCGCGGTGAGTTTGGAAGACGCACCTTCGCCGCCAGCGTTTTTGCACACGATGCGTTGGATCCGCTGATTTTCCAGCAGGGCGAGATCGCCTTCCAGCGTAAACGGGCCTCTATCAATCACACTGCTAACATCCGGCAGTGGCAACGGGCTGGTCGGCGGGTCAACTAAACGCAGCACATAATGGTGCTGAGGCTGGTCGGCAAAGGCGTTAAGGTGCATTCGCCCAATCGCAAGCAGCACCCGTTGGGGCGGGCCAGCCAAGGCGTTAACTGCTTCATCAATACTTGCCACGCTTTGCCATTGGTCGCCGGTAACAGGCTGCCAGGCAGGCCGGGTAAAAGCGGTGGCCTTTACACCGCACTGTGCCGCCGCGGCTAACACGTTGCTGCTCATCTGTGCGGCAAAGGGGTGGGTGGCATCAACAATATGGGTAATGCGCTCCTGGGCTAAAAACGTGACCAGCCCATTAACGCCGCCAAAGCCACCAATGCGGGTCGGCAGTGGCTGGGGTTTAGGCGTGTTAACGCGCCCTGCATAGCTAAAAATGGCGGGAATACCTCGCTTGGCAACAGCGCTGGCCAGGGCGCTGGCCTCGCTGGTTCCCCCGAGAATTAGGATTTTGATCATGGCTGAGGTTAACAACGCTCCCTGGCTTACCCTTTTAGGCTGGGGAGAGGGTGGCACACAGGGGCTGACAGCGGCAAGCCGACAGGCATTGGAAAGTGCCGAGGTAGTGTTCGGCGCACGCCGCCACCTGCGCCTTTTACCGCCGCTAAACGCCGAGGTGATTGAGTGGCCAGTGCCCTTTGCCGATGGCATTCCTGGGCTGCTAAATCAGCGCGGCCGCCGGGTGGTGATGCTGGTCTCAAACGACCCATTCTGGTTCGGGGCGGGTACCTCATTCGCGCAGCATCTCAGCGCAAACGAGTGGCAGGCACTGCCAGCCCCTTCCACCTTTAACTTGGCGGCTGCACGTTTGGGCTGGCCGTTGGAGCGTTGCACTTGCCTGGGGTTGCACGCCAAACCGCTGAGCCGTATTCGGCCCTCCCTGTATGCCGGTAGACGTTTGCTGGTGTTGGTAAGAGACGGCGCGGCGGTGACCGAGCTGGCGGCGCTGGTAACTAGGCTTGGCTTTGGAGACACCCAGCTAACGCTGCTGGAATCTTTGGGCGGCGATAACGAGCGTATTCGCCATTGCCGTAGCGACGCCAGCTTGCCCGATGACATTGCCCACCCGGTGGCGGTAGGGCTGGAAGTCGCTGGTAACGGCCCCGCCTTGCCGCAGACGCCCGGCCTGCCGGATCATTTTTTTGACCACGACGGCCAGATTACCAAGCAGACCATTCGCGCCATTACCCTGGCGGCGCTGGCCCCCATGCCCGGCGAGCGGCTGTGGGATATCGGCACCGGCTCAGGCTCCGTTGCCATTGAGTGGCTGCTCGCCCATACGGATAATCAGGCGGTGGGCTTTGAGCAAAACGCTGAACGGGCGGCGCGAGCGCGCAGCAATGCAAACAACCTGGGCGTTGACTGGCTAGAAGTAAAACAGGGCCGCGCACCTGACGTACTAAACGATACGCCGCTGCCCGATGCGGTATTTATCGGCGGTGGGTTATCCCAAGCACTGCTAGACGATTTATGGCAACGCCTGCCCAAGGGAGTGCGTATCGTCGCCAATGCCGTCACTCTGGAATCCGAAGCGCTGCTGGCGCACTGGCACCAGCAGGCAGGCGGCGAACTGCTGCGTCTAGAGCTTGCCAACGCCGCCCCCATCGGCACACGACGGGGCTGGAAAGCCAGCTATCCGATTGTTCAGTGGCGGGGCATTCGATGAAGCCATCGGCATTGAGAATTGCAGGGTTTGGTTTTCGCCGCGAAGCCACGCTTGAATCACTTATTCAAGCGTTAGATCAGCTTATTGATCAGTACGCTGCTGTCTACAAGTACGGCCTTATCAACCGGCTGGCGGCGGCGCGTTCTATGTTGCCGTTGGTAGAAGAGCTAGGCCGGCTGCGCAATATTGAAGTCATCGCCGTAGCGGATGCCGAGCTATCAACAGTGACAACGCTTACCCATTCAAACCAGAGTATGCAGGCGCGCGGCACAGGCAGCGTTGCCGAGGCCGTGGCGCTATTAGCCGCAGGCCCAGGGGCAACGCTGCTAGGGCCTCGGATAATTTCAGCGGATCGCAAGGCCACCGCCGCGCTGGCGTTGTCAGAAGTACCAGAAGGAGCCACCGAATGACCGTACACTTTATAGGCGCAGGCCCCGGCGCGCCGGATCTGCTTACCCTGCGCGGGCGCGACTTAATCGCCGCTTGCCCGGTGTGCCTGTATGCGGGCTCTTTAGTGCCGGAGCAGATTCTGGAACACTGCCCGGCTGGGGCAAGGGTGATTAACACTGCGCCGCTCTCGCTGGATGAGATTATGCAGGAGATCAGCCGCGCCCACGCTGAAGGCCTGGATGTGGCCCGCCTGCATTCGGGGGATCTCTCGGTATGGTCGGCCATGGGCGAGCAACTGCGTCGCCTGCGCGAGCTTAAAATTCCCTACAGCATTACCCCTGGCGTGCCATCCTTTGCGGCAGCGGCGGCAACTCTAGGTCAAGAGTTAACGCTGCCCGGCGTGGCCCAGTCGGTGGTGCTTACTCGCACGCCGGGGCGTGCCAGTGCCATGCCTAGGAACGAGACGCTTGCCAACTTTGCCCGCACCGGGGCAACGCTGGCTATTCATCTCTCCATCCATAACCTTTCCCAAGTAGTCGAAAGCCTGACGCCTTACTATGGCGCGCAGTGCCCGGTGGCGATTGTGTGGCGGGCAAGCTGGCCCGATGAGCGAGTGGTGCGTGGGCGGTTGGCGACTATAGAAGAGCTGATCGATGATTCCATGCAGCGTACCGCGCTAATCCTGGTGGGGCCGGTGCTTGAAAGCGATGACTTCCAGGAAAGCAGCCTCTACGCGGTGGGCTACGACCGCCGCTTTCGCCCCCAATCAGCGGATTCGCCTTTTGCCATGGTAAACCAAGATCAAGAGAGCGAATCATGATCACGCTTTCGCTAATAGGCATCGGCACCGGCAACCTTGATCACGTCACCCTGGCCGCCGTGCGCGCCCTCAATAGCGCCGACCTGATTCTGCTGCCCCGCAAGGGCGAGGCTAAGTCGGATTTGATCGACCTACGCCGCTTACTCTGCGAACGGCTGCTGGAAGCGCCGGTGACCTCCAAGATCGTCGAGTTCGATCTCCCCAGCCGTGATAGCCGTAATGACCGCTTAAGTTATAACTACTTGGGCGCGGTAGACGACTGGCACGCTGCCATTGCCAGCGTTTGGGCGCAATTGATGGATGAACATCTCCCCAATGGCGGTCGGGTCGGCATGCTGGTGTGGGGCGACCCTTCGCTTTACGACAGCAGCCTGCGCATTACCCAGCGCTTAAGCGCTGCGGGCAAGCAGGTAGATGTAGAGGTCGTGCCAGGCATCACCAGCCTGCAGGTGCTTACCGCTGAACATAAAATTCCCCTCAACGCGCTCGCCGAGCCAGTACAAATCACCACCGGCCGCCGCCTACGCGAGCGTGGCTGGCCGAACGATGCCGCCACGGTAGCGGTGATGCTGGACAGCGGCGGGGCGTTTACCACGCTGCCGTTTGACGACACCTACATCTGGTGGGGCGCCTACCTAGGCATGGATAAACAGTGCTTAATCAAAGGATGGCTAAGCGAGGTTAGCGACCAAATCATCCAACACCGCGCAGAACTACGCGAAACCCACGGCTGGATTATGGATATTTACCTGCTCGCCAAAAAGCCGGAAAAATAAACCCAGGTATCAATATGGAATATTTTTCCATAAAATAATCCTGCCTATTAAATAACCAAGTTATCAGGAGCGACTATGAGCTTTTACGTCTATCTTTCTGGCGAAATCCACACCGATTGGCGCGAAGAGATTCAGCGCGGCGCTGATGCAGCGGGCCTGGATATCGTGTTCACCGCACCGGTCACCGACCACGACGCCAGTGACGCCGCAGGCGATCACCTGGGCAAGCCGGAAAATGGCTTCTGGCGCGATCATCAGTCTTCCAAGGTCAACGCCATCCGCACTCGTACCATGATCGAGCAAGCGGATCTGGTGGTTGTGCGCTTTGGTGACAAATACAAACAGTGGAACGCCGCGTTTGATGCAGGCTACTGTGCCGCACTCGCCAAGCCTTACATCACCCTGCACAGCGAAGACATCGTTCACCCGCTGAAAGAAGTCGACGCCCAAGCCCAGGCCTGGTGCACCACTACTGATCAAGTCGTCGAAACGCTGCGCTACGTCCTAAAAGCCTAAGCCCCAGCGCCTCCCGCTCCGTCACTGCATTAGTGATGTTGTGGGAGGGCGCTTTAGCGCGCGACCATCCCACTCCATAAACAACCCCGCCACTGAATCGATACTCTGCTCTGGTGTTGTGGGAGGGAGCTTCAGCTCGCGAAGACCCAGCCACATAAGCAATCTAGCCACCCCGTAGCGCGGCGTAACGCTTGGCGAGGAACGAGCCAAAAGGCACCCGCGATGGCAGCGTCAGCTGCCCAAAACATGCTCCAGCTCAATTTTTCTACAAAGGCACGTGACCTAAGCCAATTTTATGAATAGAGTATGATTAAATCGTAAAAACGAGCCGGTACGCGAATTTTGGATATGTTGCCATGCTGGGTAAATAAAACTATAAAAACAGTGGTTTATGATTTTTTGAACGGCTAGATAACACCAATAAACGTGCTGACATGTTCAAGGGTGTTATGCAGCAGGCTATATAATCACTTTTAGGGCTATTTGCGAGTTTAGTCGTACATGAAGGGATTAGAATAAAATGATTGGTAATTTAAGTCTAAGCAAGAATGTGCAGTTTTATGAGCTGAATAAAGCACTTACGAAGAAGTCTATTGAAGATACATTCAAAGAGATCTCTAAAGAACGTGTAGGTAACTACCTTCTAAACGAGTCTAAAAGAAACTATACAACAGCTTCTGGTAATCAAGTTGTATACTCTATTGTTGCATACAAGATAGAAGCAGAGCCTTCATTTTTAGCAGGAACTTCTGTTAAAGAAAAAAGTATGCCTATTTGCTATTAATAGAATGTGATGATGCCTTAGCTATTTTGAAGAAATATGTTGATTCACCAGAAAAGCATTTTTCTTCTTTTATAGATGAATTTGATTACCAAAAATTCTGTCATTTTCATGGTGATAAAAGCCCAGAATATGAAAGGGTCACCATGAAAAATATGAGCATATCAAATGCTGTTATCAGATCCCGTTCATTAGAAGCTAAAAGCTTGAACGGTATTGTCTCATCTAATTCGTCTAGTCGATCAATCCCAAGCAACTTCAGAATGAAAATAGGCGAAGACTTATATACTCTAACTCCAAGTACTTCGAGAGTAAGCCATAGAGATAAAAAGTCAGAATTTGATGGACTAATCGACTGGGCTATTGGAATTAAAGATGAAATTAAGGTAACTACAAACCAAAGTGAGTTTCTTAGTAATTTTGCCTCTCCTATTTGTTTGAAAGATATTATAGATTTGGGGCATAAAGTTGTGGCGATTCTTATTGATTTGAGTGAAATAGAAACTAAGTTTCTGGGTGGGCAAGTTGTCTTAAGTAAGGTTGATGGTAGTCAGTTAAGTTCAGGTGAGATAAATAAGATTTTTAATCAATTAAAATCCCCTGTTTTGGTTGACGGTGATGTATTGAAAGTTAAAGGTAAAGCTTTATCCGGTAAGGTTTCATATTCAAAGAACTTAATTATAATTAGAAATAAGGTTCTCGATAATATTTTAGTTACTGAAAATGGCACGAATAATTATACGCTTGGTAAATATATAAATAAAGAAAAACCATTTTCTGCTGTGTTCGACTCTCCGAATTACTCATATTATTCGAAGTCATGCTTTGAAGATAAGCATTTATTGAATAATGTTCATTCGATACTTAATATATTTGATGATAGTTATAATTTTAATGATGTTTTCAGTGAAAAAGAAAAACCACATGTAATAGATTTAACTAGATTCCCTGTTAACTCTCTATTTCGGAAAGTTGAAGATCAATATTGTGCTCCTCATAATATTGTTATCTGTGATGACATGAATGATGAATGGGCCGATCATATTGCTATAGATAGTAATAGTAATATTCCGTCTATCTCATTTATACATTCAAAATTTACTAATAAAGATACTTATGGTGCTAGTGCTTTCCACGACGTAGTTGCTCAAGCACTAAAAAACATTGGTCGAACTCAAGCTGAAAAGCAACTATTTAAAAATAAATATTATAATGAGTGGCACAAGAATTATGAAAGTACCAATATTAGTAGGGTCACAGGGGCCCAGAATTGGCAAGATTTAGAAGTAGCTCTCGATGCTGTAAATCGAAACCCTAACTCTATAAAGAAAATTGTACTTGCAACACCTTTTTTGAGTAAGGCAAAATTGACAGTAGAATTAAACAAATTGGCGTTAGGTCAAAAATGTAAGCCACACTATGTACAGTTAATCTGGCTAATAAATACGTTTATAAGTTCATGTAAAGATTTTGGGGTGCAAGCTCACATATTGTGTAAACCATAGCCCTAACAAAAAAATTAAGGGTGATTCGGCACGCGTGGCATTTTTACTATGCGTTGGTTTTAGTGGTTAAGGTAGTATGCGGAAGCAACGGTATTGCGTGCCTCACACCTTAATTGGGCGTTATATGCCAAAGCATGAAAAATGGAGTGCCCAACAAGTGATCAGAAAATATCGCCCTTAGAGCAAAATATGACCCATTTCCGACCCAAGATACTCTACATATTGAGCTAGTATTTAAAAGTCTCTAGAGAGAACCATCGGCCTTTGCTAACAGGTGCCAGAATCTAAAATCTAAGGAAGTATTATGATTGAGCCTGAATATCTACGATTTTTGCGAACTCTGGATTCAGACGAAGTCCTTCCGGGAGTGCGCAAGTTAGCGAACCTTGTCCTGGCAAACGTTGATGAGCTTGCTTCTCTCGGCACCTATCAAGGCCAGCGGGTTAAGAAAATGGTTGCCTTGGCCCAGGCTAACTGGGATGCCTTAAGCATAGATATTCAGTCTTTACCCGAGATGACCGCCGAGAAAACTTCCCCCATTACTCAGATAAAAAGTATGGAAGTGGGGCCGTTTCGTGGTTTCTCTAGGCAAGAGGTTTTTGATTTAGAAAGCCATTTAGTCCTCATATACGGACCGAATGGTACTGGCAAGTCTAGCTTCTGCGAAGCCCTTGAATATAGCCTTCTGGGTAACGTAGCTGAAGCGGAGAGCAAGCGTTTTCGAGATCAGGGTAATTATCTGAAAAACGCACATGTTAATCATTTTTCGACGCCAGTTGTTATAGGCTTAAACGAGCAGGGCGCTGAGGTTGAAATTGAAGCAAATGAGGAACTATTTAGATTTTGTTTCGTTGAAAAAAATCGTATTGATAACTTTTCTAGAATTGCCGCCCAGGCGCCCGCCAAGCAAACTGAGCTTATATCAACGTTATTTGGCTTAGACTCTTTCAACGAGTTTGTACGCAATTTTACTTCTGAATTTGACCCGAAATATATTGACCTTACTGGTTTTAAAGCAGCTCAGTTAGCGCAAAAAAGGCAGGCACTTTCTGGTTCTCAACAGCAGATAGCGACTAACAATGCAGAGCTACAAAGGCTAAATATTGAGGAGCAAACACTAGCTACCCAGTACCGTGACGGAACAACCTTTGGCCAATTGGTCTTTGAACTAAACGGTGATGATGAAAATGCAGGAGCAATCCACCGAATAGAAACCGATTTGCAACAGCCCCAAGCAAGTAAAAACAACTTGACAATTAACGCATTGCAGACACTTGGCGGCTCCATTAGCAGCGGCCTCAGCGAGCTGGAGTTGAAGCAAAAAGACCTGGAAAATGCAAGTCAGGAAGTATCATATAAGAATCTATACGAAGCCGTTGTTCAGCTACAATCGAGTAGTCCAGAGCATTGCCCAGCGTGTAAAACGCCGCTCACCCAAGTATCCGTAAACCCTTACGGTAACGCTAATGAAGAACTTCAAAAGCTGCAACACTTGGCAGAGCTTCAGAAAACGGCACAACAGCTTCAACAAAATGTTAGTAGATGGTTGCTGGACCTCTCGCAAATATTGAATGCTTGTTTGACGTTTCTGCCACAAAACAACGCTATCCGAAATTTCCATATTTCACCTGGCTCACAAATCGATATCGGGTGGTGGTACTCCTTGCAGCAACAGTTAGCGGATGGTTTTACTCCATGGCGGCACCTGGAATCTCAGATAAAGTATCTCGAGGAAGCCGACAAAAAGACTGATCAGGAAGCTCAGATACGTTCAACTAAGCAAGCTGATCTAAATCGTTTGCGCTGGTTTAAAGAGCAAATCACTGTCTTAGAAACACGCAGAAACACAGCTAAACAAGCAATTATTGCTGCGCAAAAGGCAATCACTAGTTTTGATACGGAGAATGCGCAACTTATAGCTGATGTGGAAGCTGAACATACCAAAGTGCAAAGAAATCAAGAGATTGCAGTATCTTATAAGAGCTTTGTTGAAAGGTTGAATGCATATAAGAATCGATTGCCGAGCCAGTTGATTGCTGACCTTGGCGACCTAGTTGTGAGACTTTACAATGCTTTTAATCGTTACGATTCCGAAGCAGATAAATTAGCTTCTGTTCAACTTCCGTTATCTCAAAATCAACGGTTGGGCATTACATTTTTGAAAGACCCTTCTGCTTTATTTGATGCTCTCCATATTCTGAGTGAGGGTCATATCCGTTGCCTTGGGCTAGCAATACTGCTAGCTAAGAACGTAAAAGAGCGTTGCTCGGTGCTTATTTTTGATGACCCAGTGAACGCAATTGATGATGAGCATCGTCGTGCAATCAGGGAAACGCTATTTGTTGATGATTTTTTCAAGGGTTGTCAGATCATTTTGGCAGTGCATGGTGAGGAGTTCTTTAATAACACACATCAACTGCTAGGTAAGAGTCAGTCACTTGCGTCTCAGTCATATATTTTCTTATCAAGCGCTGGTGAAGGCCATATTCAGGTTGACTCATTAAGGCGACCCAAAAATTATGTATTAGCTGCACGCGAACTGTATGCACAAGGGGAGTATCGCGACGCCTTGATGTCGGCAAGAAGAGCGCTAGAGAACCTATGTGAAAAAACTTGGTTTCATTACGGAAAGCATAGTGATAAGAAGGACAGCCTAATTAGTGTCTCTCGTCGTTCTCCTTCAGCGCCATGGGATCTAAGGGCATTAGCTGAAAATCTAAGATCTAAGCTGAATCGTTCCCAGTCAAATATACCTAATAAAGAGCTGATAGTGTCTGCACTCACTGCTGTGCTAGGTCAAGATGGAAGAAATGCATATTGGTCGTACTTGAACAAAGGTACACATGACGAGACTGACTTGCCTGAGTTCGATCAGCATACAGTCAACGAGGTGATTTCTGCTTTAGAAAGCTTGGACTCTGCCCTAAGTGGCGGTTCCGGCATATAACAAGTTGCTGCACACGGATAAATTACTCGCTGCGCTCGCAATTTACCGGTGAGCAAAGCGTTGTGGCTGAAGTAAAAGCCGCTAATACTTAGTTTTTGGCATAGTCGGATAACAGACAGAAAATAGTCATTAATCGGCGGCTACAACCTACATCCTGATGTAAGTATCGCGGCTATCGCACACACTCAGCTACTGAGAGGAATCACGGAAGATTTAATAGGCAACGAGCAGATAGGGCCAGTAATTGCCCGCTGCTAACACTGGGCTTTCAGCGTTGCCTGATGAGGCACGGTGCCTAATAAGGCGACAGGAATGAATGCTTCTCTCCAGCTGCCATTCCCGCATGCCTTTAGCGGGAATCTATTTTGATTTAAGTACCTTGGCTTCGGCTGAAAAGGTCAAATTGGATTCCCGATAACCCCACTCGGGAATGACGGGGCTGAGATGGGGCGGAAATAATAGGGCTGAGGAGGATCGGTTCATACTCCTCGGAGCGAGCATTCGAGCGCGAAAATCTCTCACAAGCAGATAGAAATGCGCTTTCGAAGTTGGTCAATATGCTTGTTAATGCCGCATTGGAGAAGCATCATGGCTAGTCCCTAGAGAGTATTGCCTAGAACTTGCAAGAAGCCATTGACCTTAATCACGGGCGCAACGTTGCGGCTAAAACGCATCGGCCAGAGCTGGTTGATTTAGCTACTTTGTGTAAGAAATTGGGCATGACCCAGATGGAATTTGTAGCTAAATTTTGTATTAGCGTCGCCACGTTAAGGCATTGGGAACGTGGTGATGGCCAGTCTTGGCGCTGTTGCATGTCGTCGCCAAAGAGCTAACAAGCCGTCTTAAGAGCCTTATCGTAACCCACCACCCAATGCGCCATTCAGTGAAGAAGCGCTCAGATGCAATTATTCTATTAATCCAGGCTATTCAAGGCGATCCACCGATATTATGGCGAGAAAAACACTCAGTTTGAAAACGAAAAGGCAGACAGATTCCAAGCCCGCCGACGAAGTTGAAGATCCATTTTCTGATGATCCCGAAAAACGTTTTTTAAATGGCGTGGCTATTCATCCTTCCCCACGCATTGTTTTAGAGCTTGGCTCTACGCAGCGTAGTGTGCGGGCGATGGATTTGATTACGCCTATTGGGATGGGGCAGCGCGGGTTGATTGTTGCGCCGCCGGGCTCTGGCAAAACGACGCTGTTAAAACATATCTGTCAGGCCGTGGCAGAAGCTCATCCTGACATAAAGCTGTATGCCTTGCTGATTGATGAGCGCCCTGAAGAAGTGACCGATTTTAAGCGCAGCGTTTCGGCAGACGTGCATGCATCGTCTTCAGACGAAAGCTACTCACACCATGTGCATTTGGCAAATAAGCTCCTTGAGACGGCGCGTAAGCAAGCAGGCGAGGGGCATAATGTGATGATTGTGATCGATTCGCTTACCAGACTGTCGCGGGTTCATAATGCTGAGCAGCGCGGCAATGGTCGCACCATGTCGGGTGGGTTGGATAGCCGTGCGATGGAAATACCACGCAAACTGTTTGGTGCTGCGAGAAAGATCGAAAACGGTGGATCGCTCACCATTCTGGCCACCGTGCTTGTGGATACCGGTAGCCGTATGGATCAGGTGATTTTCGAGGAGTTCAAAGGCACGGGCAATATGGAAATCGTGCTATCGCGGGAAGTGGCAAGTCAACGGATTTTCCCGGCGATAGATATTGCCAAAAGCAGTACCCGTCGAGAAGAGCTATTGATTGATGCTAAAGACATTGAAAAAGTACGCGCATTGCGTCGAGCGTTGACACATCTTAAGCCAGCAGAAGGCGCGCAGAAGTTGTTTGAGTTATTGGATAAATATCCAACCAATGCCGAGCTGTTAGATGCGTTTTCACCCGCCTAGCGGTAGAAAAGATCTTTGACGACCGCAAGTTTTTTAAAAGCGACGTTGATTCCAGAAGTATTTAACAGTGAAGCCCACCTTTATATTTATCTAAAAGGTGAGCTTCTTTGTTACGGCTTAACGACTGCTTTTTTTAACGTGGTTCAAGTTGGAAGCGGGTACCGCTTTTTTAACCGGAAAACCTGCGACTTCTTTGCGCTCAATCGTGTTTTTCAGCCGCTTTTCAATCGCACAAAGGTTCCTAAAGTCACTGATGTCGACAAGAGAGATGGCTTCACCTGAGGCTCCCGCACGGCCGGTTCGGCCAATACGGTGGATGTACTCTTCTGGCTGAAATGGTAGATCGTAATTCACCACACGGCTCAGTTCTCCGATATCCAACCCCCGAGCGGCTACACCCGTGGCAACTAGGTACTTCAGTTCGCCAGTTTTGAACTGATCTAACACCTTCTCGCGCATGGCCTGGCTTCTGCCGCCATGAATGGAGTCCGCTTGAATGCCGCGTTTTTCCAGTTGAGCAACAAGCTTGGCAGCACTGTGTTTTTTCTCGACAAAAATAAGCGCCTGATCCCACGCTTGCTCGTTGATCAAGTGGCTCAACAGGGCGGACTTGGTGTCTTTGTCTACCGTGATTAGCCACTGTTTGATATTGGCGGCGGCGCGGATGTTGGGAGAGATGGAGATGTCAGCCGCCAGGTCGGTCATCTTACTATCTGAAAAACCGTAGGCGAGGGCGCGAACGTCGCCGGTCATAGTGGCTGAAAACAGTAGGTTCTGACGGTTTTCAGGCAGGCGTACTAAGATTTTGTGGATATCATCGACAAAACCCATGTCGACCATTCTGTCCGCTTCGTCCAACACCATGACTTGAAGTTCATCAAAGTGCAGCGCACGCTGATGTGCCAAATCCAGCAATCTACCCGGCGTGGCGACCAGAATATCCACTCCTTCGATTAGCCGCTCTTTTTGAGGCGCAGTATCCACACCGCCATACACCGCCATAGAGGTTAACTGCGTGTGTTTAGCGTATTGAGCCACATTGGCTTCGACCTGAACCGCTAACTCGCGAGTCGGCACCAGAATCAGCGCACGTATGCGTTTGCCGCGTAACGCTTCCGCGTTGCTGAATCGCTCTAGCAGAGGCAGAACAAAGGCAGCGGTTTTGCCTGTGCCTGTTTGTGCGGTGGCGATTAAGTCTTTGCCCGAAAGAATGGCAGGAATCGCTTGTTCCTGGATGGGCGTTGGCGTTTTGTAACCTAGTTCGGTAATCGCTTGAACAAGAGGACGGGATAAGCCTAGTTTTGAAAATGGCATGAGGTGCTCAGACAGATGGTCGTAAGGTGTGTCGAAAATTAAAGATGAGGCAGTATAGCGTAAAAGCAGCCGTTCATTGCTCGAATAGTGCAATTAGCTTCATAGCGCCGAATGGCGACTTTTTTGATGAAATTAAAGGTGTTAATTAAATGAATTATAAGTGATTTTTTTATAGCACGTTTTGATTTTTATGGTCTGATTTTTAATTTCGAATACTGTCTCTTTGAATTATGATTCGGTTTTACTAAGCAGTCGACTACTGAAGCGGAGCCGCTTCAGCCCTCGCATATTTTCGAGCGCACAATTGCGGGTGCGCTTCGCTTACCACGCACTACAAAACTATTAAAACCCAACGTTTACACATTTTTAGCGCGGCGTAACGCTTGGTGAGGAACGAGCCAAAAGGCACCCGCGATGGTGGCGCAGTCGCCCAAAATAGCCACAGCGCAATTTTAAGCAAAGCTGCGTGACTTAAGCTAATTATTATTAATAAAGTATGATTAGACCAGCGGGAGCGAGCGTTTGGGAAAATTTTGGTTATATACTGCCGAATTATTATCAATTAAATGATATATCAAATGCTTAGGGATTTTTTACGCGCACGATAAGCGTGTTGGAGAGCGCAGTACGTTCATTCAATATCAGAATGCGCTGTCTAATACGCTGTTAATTTCTAAAGACAGGGAGCAGTCCATGAATCGAGAAGATCTGAAACAAGCACGAGAACACTGGTACGCCGCCTATTTCGCTGGTGACATTGAGTACCTTGTCCGAGTTCAGGCAGACAGTTTTACGGTTGCCACTGAGCGTGGTGTCCAATCCAAGAAATCCCAAATTGATGCTATCGCTTCAGCCAAACGGAACGGGAGCTGGTTTCCTCAAGGCGGGGAAAAACAGGATACTGAGCTAAGCTTTCAGGAATCTAATGGCAGCATCACCACAGTAACCGGTAAGGGGGTTACTCTCACTGGTGAATCCAAAGGGCCGGTGGTAGCGTTTATAGAAACCTGGGAGTGGAAGGGTAGTGCTTGGCAGGTTGTCAGTCTGAGCTACGGTGCTGCCCGAAATTAAAATTAACAAGTCGCTGCAGTAAGCGGCCGGTGGTCGCCGCTGGGCTCCGCGTTATAAGAAGGGAATATGAATTACGAGCTAATAGAGGTTCCCTCTGAAAAGGAAAGCTTTGAACTTTCCCAAAAGTTTCAGGAGTTTGTAAATTCCAATACTCCTTTGCCAGATGAGTCAGCAGATAAGAAATTCATAATAAACGTGAGAGACAGCGGCAAAGGGTTAATTGCTGGGATATTGGCTAACGCATACTGGGACGGTCTTGAGATTGATATCTTGTGGGTAGATCGAAGCCACAGGGGTACAGGTCTGGGCGCTGAGCTGCTCGGAAAAGCTGAGCAATATGGAAAGGAGCAAGGTGCGGTCATCTCGTTTCTAAAGACTGTAGAAGCCAAAGGCTTTTACGAAAAGTACGGCTACCAAGTTTTTGGTATTTTGGAGGATCGACCAATAGGTACTTTTCTCTACCATATGAAGAAGCGATTGGACTGAAATCTTATAACCACTAGCGTCAGTCGGACCGATTTTTTTCGCTTCCTATCCATAAAAGCGGCCTCTACGTTGAGTCTGTAGATAAGCCCCTTTGATGTCTAAGTCTTGGTAGGATCAGCTTAGTTATATGACAGGAGAAGATGTGCATCATTTAGCAGCCCAATGGATAGTGGGATTACTGAGAGAAAGGAGTATTCCTTTTTTGATCTGCGGGGGACTCGCAGCAAAGGGGTATGGTTCTGAGCGTGATCTAAATGACATTGACCTTTTTGTCCCCGGCGAGCACTTTGCGTCAGTGGTTCAGGCCGGTCAGGAGTTGGTATCCAAAACTGCCGCTCACCGTCAAGAAGAGGGTTGGGATCTAACCTACGTCCAGTTTAAGTATGAAGGCGTTAAAGTGGAGGTAGGTAGCGCCGACGGCCCGCAAATTTTCGATGCAAGTAACGAGACCTGGGTACCGCTCAACATAGATTTTTCTCGCTATGTGATCGTGCATTTGTTGGGTCTTGAGCTTCCCTTTATGCTGAAGGACGATCTGGTTCGGTATAAATCTGCACTCGCACGGCCGGTGGATATTGAGGATATCTGCGCCATCCGTAAGAGCGCGGAGCTAGAAAATTCATCGAGTGGCGGGCGCTAGGCATTCGAGGAGGGGGCGTCAGAAATGCTAACTAAAGAAGTGTGTGCCTCTGCGGAGCAGAGTGTTCTCTGTTGGCTAGCCACAAGTGATGAAAGTGGCCAGCCGAATGTATCGCCAAAGGAAGTCTTTGCTGTTTTGGATAGCCAGCACATCGTAGTGGCAAATATTGCATCACCAAAGTCAGCTAAAAATATCAGAATAAATCAGAAGGTATGCCTTAGCTTTATTGATATCTTTGTCCAGAAGGGCTTTAAGATTATTGGTACTGCCACTGAGCTAAAGCCAACAGCACAAGAGTATTCCCATTGGGTTGCACCACTTCTGGCTATGGCGGGGGATCGCTACCCAATTCATAGTGTGCTCGTTATAAAAGCGACTGCTGTGGAACCGATTGTTGCGCCTAGTTATCGACTTTATCCCGCGGAGACCTCGGAAGAATCACAAACTCAGGCAGCACTGCGTACTTACGGTGTGAATCGAGGCAAAAGGCCTTGATAGTGTTATTTTAAAATGACTTTGTGAAAGGGGGCATCAGCCTACGATGATATCCGACAAGCCACCTTGCCACTAAACGAGTGTTCTGCACTGGTTCTTTGGGAGGCAGCTAGTGAGGGGTGAGCTAGCCAAATAATACAGTGAATTCGCTCATTGCGATCACCGCACGCTCAAGCGTTAATCGGAAACTAAATGAATCCCGTCATTCAAGAAGAAATATCCGGCTGTGGCATTGCAGCATGCGCAGTGCTTGCGGGCATTACCTATGCGCAGGCCAAAGAGACAGCCAACGCCTTGGGTATTTATGCCGAAGATACAGCGCTTTGGTCAGATACGGAGTACGTCCGTAAACTCTTGCGTGCTTTGGGTATCATGGCTGCGCCAACAGAGATGCCATTCGACACCTGGGTGACTCTTCCAGACAAGGCGTTGTTGGCCATCAAATGGCGCACAGAGCAGGGCAGGCCTTTCTGGCACTGGGTGGTGTTTGTCAGAACCAAGCAAGATGCCGTGGTGCTGGATTCCAAGAAAGCCTTGAAATCCAATATCCGTCGAGACTTTGGGCGTATCAAACCCAAGTGGTTTATTCATGTAGATTAAACATAAGGGCTACTATCCTTAATGCTCAAGGGGAGCGTGGATATCGCGTTGTACCGGAGTCTGCCCGTGGAGTAGTCAATTAGCGTTTGGCTTCGGTGTTTATTGGTTATGTGTTTGGCGCCGACTTCAGTGTTTGCCTGCAGGCGTAAACCTCCTAAGTGGCTCAGATGAATGTCCAGGACAACACTCTCGTGATCTTATTTCCCTGCTTCATCTCTATTTCCCGTACATCAACGGCACCGAGCTTATGAATCAACTTCTTGGCAGGCTTAACATTGTCGGTTTTTGAAACCAGGCTGGTAAACCAGCGACACTGAGTTGAATACACCTTACTTTCTCTTATCAGCTTTTTAAGAAACAGCTGTTCGCCTCCCTTACACCAAAGCTCGGCTCCCAGCCCGCCAAAATTCAGAGTAGGAGATTGGTTTTTTGGTTGTTGTTCACCGCGACTGCGAGCAAGGTTATTGAGTTTAAGCTGGCTACCTTTAAGTGCTTCATCAAGCGAGGCGTGGAAGGGCGGGTTGCATACGCTGACGTCAAAAAACTCGCCAGCTTGAATAATCCCTTCAAAAATGTGGTTTTTATCGTGCTGCATGCGCAGCGTGAAGCGTTCTTTGAGTGTGGGGTTGTTGGCGATAATCGTGGCTACGTTTTCAAGCGACTGAGGGTTAATGTCACTACCGACACACTGCCAGCCGTAAATTTGGCAGGCCAGTAGTGGGTAGATTCCATTGGCTCCAGTCCCTATATCGAGCAGCTTGATACTGCGCTGTTCACGCCCCAACAAGTCAGCTATGTAATGGATATAGTCGGCTCTGCCTGGGATTGGAGGGCACAGCGCGCCCTCAGGAATATCCCAATCGACAATGTTGTAGTGCCGGTTTAATAACGCGGCATTAAGCGTTTTTACTGCCAATGGGTCTGCGAAATCGATGGAAAGGTCGCCATGCGCGTTCGGTTTCACATGGGGGGCTAATGCTGGGTGGCTTTTTACGAGGGCCGGGAAGTCATAGCCTTGGTTGTGTCGATTCCTCGGGTGCAGGCCTTTGCGAACAGGCTTGGCTCGACTTTTTTCACTTCGATGGAGGGTGTTCACAGTAATAGGCCTGAGGCTTGGCGCTCAATAGTAGAGTGGGTTTGGCTTAGCCAGTGATTATAATCTCAATGGCTGTGACGTGCATGCTTGGCAGTTCGAGGGGAGCGAGAGGCCTCCTGTTCATTACACGTTTGTTTCTTGTCGGGTTCTGGCTTTTTGCTCTGCCTGATCGAGAAGTACGGGGCCGCTACCTGATTCTGCCAGCTTGTCGTCGGGGTTATAGAGTGGGCAATTAGTCATGCTCAGGCAACCACAGCCGATACATCCCGCTAGGTTATCGCGCAGTTTTTGCAGGTAAGCAATTCGGCCATCAAGCATCTGCTGCCAGTTTTTTGAAAGCTGCTGCCAGTCTTCCACTGTTGGTGTGCGGTTATTCGGTAATGATTCAAAGGCCTGCTTGATTTCCTCCAGACTGACGCCAACTCTCTGTGCTGCTTTTATTACCGAAATTCGCCTTAGCACTTCTGGTTTATAACGCCGCTGATTGCCCGCATTGCGCCAGCTGTGGATCAGCCCTTGCTGCTCGTAGTAGTGCAAGGTACTAACCTTAATACCGCAGCGCTTCGCTACCATTCCGACACTCCAAATAGCCTCTGCCATCACTCACCCCAGACTTTTTTTGCCATTCTTTCCCATAAACCACTTTACCTCAACTTAAGTTGAGGTTTTATCCTGCCATCTCACTTAACGCAAGGAGACTCTTATGTACTTAGAACACGTTAATCTGGTGGTTGCGGATATGGATGCCATGCTGGATTTTTACCGGGCAGTCTTTCCACACTGGCGGGTGCGGGATGAAGGCCATGGCGAGTGGTATGGCAAACCGCGTAAATGGGTGCACTTTGGTGACGATGAAAATTACTTGGCGTTAAGCGATCACGGTGAAGGGGCGAATCGCGATTTGAAAGGTCACAGCGTTGGACTGGCCCATTTTGCGTACGTGGTCGATAACCTCGATGCCGTTGTTGCTAGGCTCAATAACGCGGGCTATGCCATTGCCAAACCTGGCGCTGTAGAGCCGTTTCGGAAAAATGTCTATTTTGTTGATCCGGCGGGTTTTGAAGTGGAGTTTGTCGAGTACCTGAGCGACATCCCAGCCGAGCGAAATTTAAACCGTGATGCTTAGCAACCAGCAGTACAGCAACGGAAAGGGTCAGTGTAATGAACGTTGCCGTTGTGTTTCATTCTGCTTTGGGCAGTACTAAGCAACTCGCGCAGGCTGTCGCTGCTGGAGCGGCAGCACAGCATAGCGCTATGTAAGAGGAGGGTTCATGAAGGCGAATGTGATGCGTTACGGAGTAATTCTTAATACTGAACACTACTTGGAGTGTGTCGCTTTCTATCGGGAACTATTTGGCTTGCATCAGCTGTTTGAGAGAGACGAAGGCGGCTTTAAGCTAACCTGTTTAGAGTTTGGTCATGGTTATTTGATGGTCGAACAGGGTGGTAAGGCAAAGAAAGGCGTCAAATCGCCAGAAGAAAGTAGTTTTAAATTGCGATTCAACGTTGATGACTTGGAAGAGGCACTAAGGGTAATCAGGTCTTGGGGTATTCAAACCACCATTATCGAGAATGCTTGGGGTAGAACTATCAATATCGCCGACCCCGATGGCAACCGCGTTGGTATAAGGGATGATGCTGGTTTCGCAAACCAGATCAATACTTAAAATATTGCCGCTGGTTTTATTATTGGTGCCAGCTTAAGCGGAGGCCAGTTGAATACCCTTCAGTACATGCAAGTGTTCGCGAATCAGCATGGCATGTGCTGGGTCGGCTTGGATATACCGGGTAACTACGATCCAGAAATGTGTAATCGGCTGGGAGCACCGTCTGGGCTTATCGCTCATTCAACAGATGGCGTGCTAAATGAAACAGACTTGCTCGCTGCGCGTTATTTAGGCCAACGGGTGGCGCAAGTCAGCAAGAAGTTTACGGTTTGAGGGCTGTTCACCTGGGCGTGCAGCAGGTGCTGACTAGTGATAGATTTACATTAAATTAGTAAAAAATAATGTAAATTACATTAGCTGCTGAAATTCAGGAGATTTTGATGAGAGTTGAAACTCAAAAAGGGATATTGGAAAGCGAGTGGCACTACTTAACTCAATGGAAAGAGAGAGTATTTCCTGAAGAGGGGCGTAGCAAAGAGTGGTCGCCTGTTTCCTGGCATAGCATCGCCTACTCGGAAGCGAATGATCCTATTGGTCACATTGGTTTTGATCGTTTTGAAGTGCTAATTGATGCCGAGCCACGCTTTGTAATTGGTATTGGTGGGGTTGTTGTGCGGCCAGAACATCAAGGGCAAGGCATACCGGCTTTACTGTTTAATGAAGTGCATCATCAGGCGAGTAAGCGTTTGGGAGCTGATGTATTTACGCTTTTTTGTCCGTCTCGACTAGTTTCGTACTATGCAAAACAGGGTTATCAGCGGCATCGTGGTGGCGTTTATTTCCTACAGCAAGGTGAGAAAGTACTTTCTACTTTCGAGTTCATGCATTGTGGCGAGTTAACCGCGGATGGAGAGGTGGTGCTACAAAGCGAGCCCTGGTGAGTGTTGGTTTTCGTCTAGGCGCATTAGGATACCGCCACGCAGTTTAAACAAGTTTTGTAAGCTCTATTGCGTATATCTCAGCCGTCACGTGTGCCGGTGTCAATGTCTAAAGGAGTTATGGAGCTTTATAAATGGAGATAAGAAAATCATCCAGGCTAATAATTGTCGATGAAGAGGGGCGTTTACTCCTGTTTTTATATCACGATGAGCATCATGCGCCATTTTGGGCGACCGTTGGCGGCGAGCTGAAGTCCGGTGAGGGCTATGTTGAGGCTGCTGAACGTGAGTTGTATGAGGAAACAGGCTTAATACAAAACGTTGGTGAAATGATTAGAGAGCGAAATGACGTCTATGCCGTTGCGAGATCGGTGCCAGCACGGTGGCTTGAACAGTACTTCTTAGTTGAATGGCCTGCTAATAGAGACGTATTTGCTGCAGAGTGGACCGATGAAGAAAAGAGTACGATTCAAAAGTGGAAATGGTGGAGCTTAGACGAGTTGCTCGATAACGACCCTGCTCTTTTCAAGCCCAAATGGCTTCCTGATTTACTTCGCTCTGTGCTGCACAAACAACGGTTATCAAACGAGTCTCTGTAGTGCATTGGTTCAGCTGACCATCAGTAAGGAATATTTAAATGATTCGCAAATACCGAGAGGCGGATATTGACCAGATTTTGGATATCTGGCTTTCAGCATCGATTAAAGCGCACGCTTTTGTTGAGGCGGAATTTTGGGCGTCAAAGGTTAACGAAATGCGAGATGTTTATATCCCCGCATCGGAGACGTTTGTTTTTGAATCTGACAATCAGGTAGCAGGATTCTACAGTTTGTACGGAAATACACTGGCTGCCATTTTTGTATCCCCAAAATTACAGGGCGAAGGTGTGGGGTCAGCGATGCTTGATGATGCCAAGAGCAGAAGGGAGTGCTTGCAACTGACGGTTTATCAGGAAAATACTCCCAGTATCAACTTTTATAAAAAGCAGGGATTTATTTCATTAGGTGAGCAAGTTGATGAGCGAACTGGCCATCCAGAGTTAGTTATGGAGTATTATTGCTAACACAATGTAGCGTTAGTGTTAGCTTTTTGATGTGAAGAATTATTGGGGTGTTAAATGAAAGGTGAGTGTCTCTGCGGAGAGGTTAGGTTCAGTGTCAAAGGTGAACTACCAAATTTCTATCAATGCCACTGTTCTTTGTGTCGGAAAACGACAGGTTCTTCAGCGAATGCCGCCACGTTTGTAAGCGAAGAGTGCTTCCAGTGGGTTTCTGGTCAAGACAATATTCGCTCTTTTCAAAAACCAACTGGCTATCGGAATGACTTTTGTTCGACCTGTGGTAGCTCAGTACCAAATAAATTGAGAGACACTGACCTGATATGGGTCCCTGCTGGACTGATCGATGGGGAGACGGGATCACGCGTTGCTGTGCATCTTCATTTGTCTTCATCGGCGACATGGGAACAAGCGTCCAGCAGCAGTATTCGGTTAGATGATGGCCCTGATAGTTTAAAATCGCTTCATGAAGCATTACAGCGCACAAGCTGATGAATACACTGTTTTATATTCGATAACCATGATAAAACGCCATGGTAAGGTGTTGCGATGGATCATGAAGCGCTGATCAAGCAATGGATAATGAGTGATCCTGATCGTATGGAGGCGCTGACTATCGCGGCTGCGCAGAAGCTGCCGGGTTGGTGTCTCGCTGCTGGGTTCGTTAGAAATTTGGTGTGGGACAAGCTGCATGACTTTTCAGCGAGTACGCCATTGAACGACATTGATTTAATTTACTTCGATTCGAACGACATAAGCGTTTCTCGTGATCGTGAGATTGAGCAAGGGTTAAGAGGCGTCTCAACCTTTCCCTGGTCAGTAAAGAATCAAGCAAGAATGCATGAGCGAAATAGGGACTATCCGTATACCTCAACTGAAGATGCGATGAGCTTCTGGGTCGAAGTGGAAACTGCTGTAGGCGCTGCTTTGGATGATGGAGAAGTCACTATTGTGGCTCCCTTTGGCGTTAAGCCACTGTTTGACTATACCGTTACATTAAATGCTAAACGGCCAAAACGAACGGATTTTGAAGCTCGGGTATACAACAAGCGGTGGCTGCAAACTTGGCCAAAGTTGGTGGTAAATGCTTAGCAAGGTAGCAGCCGATTGTGCCGTAACCCGGCACCGCTGCGGGCTGCTTTTGCGCCGGGCCGCCGCTGCGGGTGCGCTTCGCTTACCACGCACTACAACACCTGTTAATTTAATGAGTTGCCGAATCGTGGTGCGTTGTAAAGCATGGCGAGGAGGAGCAGCTTCATTCTTACATGTTGGAAGGAAGCTAATTGATATTCTAAGGACGTCCCCAAATGAATATTGGCATCTATATCTATGACCAAGCTGAGGTGCTCGATTTCTCGGGCCCCTTTGAAGTTTTTACCACGGCCAGCCGCGTCAGTGATGAAGACGCGCCGTTTTCAGTATTTTTGATTGCTGAAAAAGACGGCCCGGTAACTGCTAGGGCGGGATACCAGGTCTTGCCAAATGCCACCATTGATAATCACCCCCCTTTGGATGTATTGATTATTGTCGGTGGTGTACACACGGGTGAAATGGCAAACGAAAAGGTAAAGGCCTGGATTGCAGAACAAACTGCTAAAGTGCAGCAAGTAGCCACAGTGTGTACCGGTATCTTCCTATTTGCTAATGCTCATCCTGGCTTGAAAGGAAGAGTGACTACCCATTGGGACGATCAGCGTGATTTGCGAACTCAGTTTCCGCAGCTTGATGTGGTGGAAGACCTGCGTTGGGTAGACGATGGCGGCGTCATTAGTTCAGGTGGTATCTCGGCGGGGATCGATATGTGCCTACACTTGGTCGCCAAGTTACGCAGCACCGAGCTTGCGGAGAAAACAGCGCGACAAATGGAGTATCGCTGGAACCGTTAGGATTACGCCTTCCTTTGCGTAAGCAGCGGCTTTGAGCATCGTGCACAAGGAGGAAATGGTGCAAATTTGTGAAACGGAGCGTCTGGTTATACGAACGTTGACCTTAAATGATGTGCCTGAATTGACCAAGATCCTCAGTGATCCTGACGTCATGAAGCACTCGATCCGAGGCGTTTGCGACGAAGCTGCAACGCGGCGATTTATCGACTGGTGTTTGGAGTGCTATGCGTCTCACCGTATTGGGCCGTGGGCTTTGGTTGAGAAGGGATCTGATAAGCTTGTTGGCTTTTGCGGTGTTAGCCCCGAAGAGGTTAATGGTGTGGAAGAAATCGGGCTAGGTTATCGGTTGGCTAAACAATACTGGGGCATGGGCTTGGCGACTGAAGCAGTGCAAGCGGTACTCAGCGTTGCCTTTAGTCAAAAGCAACTCACTTCCGTGGTCGTTCTTATTGAACCTGAGAATGGTGCGTCGCTTAAGGTCGCAGCGAAAGCTGGGTTTTCTGAGTTCGATACCCTTGAGTTCCATGGCTGCTCAGTGAGGTTGTACCGGTTAGCGCTGCAGCAATGGTATGCATTACAAAGCAATGCTATGCACGCGGCAAGTATTTGATGGTTATGCCGAATACTGAGAACTGGAAGTGTTAGCGAGCCATGTATAGGGGGCTCGTCACATGGCCTTTTATAAGCCGCATTGCAGTGCTATTTCCGCTAGGGGGAGTGTGGTTTCAAGCAACCTGCGGTGGTCAATGTTAGGCACAGGGCCACAAGCAAGGCTCGAAGCATTGAAGTTTTAGCTGTCATTACTCACCAGGGCTGGGAAAGAGCCCCTCGTTAATAAATTGCTCGGTTTGGCTCCGGTATCGACTTGGGTCGCCTTCCACTACGTTCGTTTGCGCATTTTCAACAATGGGGGTGCTAAAATCCTCACTGCGATCATAGCCACAATCCATGCATCTTGCCCGCCACCACACAAGAGCTTCGCCTTTTCCGGAAAAACCTACAATGAAGTAGTGGTTATATTTGGGTTCGGGGTATTTTTGGTACCATTCATCAACACGGTCACTAAAATTTTCTGGAAGAGAAAGGTCAAGCTGGTAAAAGGTCTGGGTTCTGTGTGAAAACCAGCGGGCTTGTACCGAGCTTGGCACCGCCGTTGGCGCGAATAGCCCTACGAGCCCCCCCCCGGTGGGTCGTGGTCAAAACCGCCTTCTTTAATGCCTGCCGGTACACTCCAGACATTATCAAATGTTAGCTTTTCCACCCAGATGGGCCAACCGGTAGGGCCTCCAGCCACTGAAACAACAAAATCATATTTATTGGGTTCGCTGGAACAGGCGGTAGTTAAGGTTAGGCACAGGGCGGCTAGTAAAGCTCGAAGCATCGAAGGTTTAGCTGTCATTACTCACCAGGGCTGGGAAAGAGTCCCTCGTTGATAAATTGTTCGGTTTGGCTTCGGTATCGACTTGGGTCGCCTTCCACTACGTTCGCTTGCGCATTTTCAACGATGGGGGTGCTGAAATCCTCACTGCGATCATAATCGCATAATGAACAGAAGGCTTCCCACCACACAAGGGCTTCGCCTTTTCCGGAAAAACCTACAATGAAGTAGTGCCGATATTTGGGTTCAGGGTATTTTTGGTACCACTCATCAACACGGTCACTAAATTCTTCTGGAAGCGCTAGGTCAATCTGGTAAAACGTTTGGGTTCTGTGCGAAAACCAGCGAGCTTGTACTGAGCCTGGCACCGCCGTTGGCGCGAATAGCCCCACGAGCCCCCCCCCCGGTGGATCGTGGTCAAAACCGCCTTCTTTAATGCCTGCCGGTACACTCCAGACATTATCAAATGTTAGCTTTTCCACCCAGATGGGCCAGCCGATAGGGCCACCAGCGACTGAAATGCCAAAATCATATTTATTGGGTTCGCTGGAACAGGCGGTAGTTAAGGTTAGGCACAGGGCGGCTAGTAAAGCTCGAAGCATCGAAGGTTTAGTCGTCATTGTTTATTATGCTCCTGGGCTGTGCTGCACGCTGGGTATTGCTTAGGAAAACGCGCCGTACTCGATTCGGCTCTGGCCTATGGGCAATAGACTCAAAACTGGTAATAGGTCCATCGCGGTGAGAGGTATGAATATAGTCATAAAGGTAATCACGTGCGTAAGCTAGGCCGCCGCCATTGACTTGCCACTGATCAAGGGCCTCTAGCAACTTATTGGGTATATTATAAGAGTCATTCATGGGCCTAAAAGGTACGCCTGCATTAACTGCGTGGTCGTACATTTTATGTAAAGAATAGTAAGACAGCTCTTTGCGGGTAGGGCGTCGCTCCTCGGCGATTACATCGGAGCCTTCAACCCGAGGTTGAATATTGCGTGGGTCTGCGGCGTTAAGTTCCGCAATCTTCTGCTGAGCAGACCGGAGGGTTCGAGGGTTATGGCCATGCCCTTGATACCGTCTTACTTCAAATCGCTCGTAGTTCTGGAAGTCGGTTTCAGGGTTCTCATAGCCCCCACCCACGTCGGAATGTACGCCCGGCAAGACTTCTTCTATAAAGTTGCCGGGCAGGCCGTTACCCCCGCTTATTTTTGACAGTGGAAAGTTTGTGCGAATTTCATGAAAGGCGGTTAGATGAACAACCTGCTCGGCGCTATGGGCACCCAGATGCAGGTTGAAATCAAGGTTCTGCTCGTTACCAGGAAAGTAAAAACTGCCCACCGTATCAAACAGCCCGACAAACCCAACGCGAGCGTTAACGCCTTGAGGAAAAGCAGCCACTTCCCGAAACTCTATGACCGGGCGCCGCCACCAGTTAAGTTGAGGTACCTGGATGGTCGCAGGCCAGGAATTGATAAGATTGACGAAATGCCTGGCCAGGGCAGCGCCACGGCTAAAGCCAAATACATCAATAATCACGTCGGAAGCTGCTTCACGCTGAACAATAGTCCGTACATCTGTCAGAGCCATCTCGATTCTTGCATGCCCTCCCGTGGCTCCTATTCCCAATGCCAGCCCCCATTTATCTTCTGGGGCATCAAAGCCGTCATCGGTCTCTTCACCGTCCACGGTGCCTGGGCCTTCAACATATATTCTTTGCTCGGTTCCTCCAGAGCCTAGGTCACGGTAAAGGTCGTACAATCGAGCCACATTGGTAATATCCCGATCTGTTAGCCGTAGATCGTTCTGCATATGGTTGCCCGTACCATCGAAAAACACCCCAAGGCGAAGGGTTTTGGGTGAGCTTTCTTCTTCCGCCATCGCCTGGGAAGGGGCTCCCGTACTGGTCAAGCTTTTCTGGCCATTGTGCAGTGCGCTGGTTCCCGGCTGCCGGGCAGTACGGGGAAGCACGGGATTGTTTGGTGCAGCCGCTGCCTTTCGATCATCGCCGATGATGACACTGCCACTGCCTATAGTGACGCCACCACAATCGATTGAACTGCCGGTGAGGGCGGCGGGCCTGCCGTTGATAAATACGGTGCTTGAGCCACTGGCAATAGTGCGCGGGTGAGGAGGGTGCTTGGGCTTAGCGTGGGGTTCCAAAGGGTCGCCAACCCGTGCAACAGGTTTGCCGTCCACCAATACATCCGGCGAGCCGGAGGTGACGGGTGTTGGTGGAAAGCCATCGTGATCGGTGCCTATATCACCTACTACTACAATTTTTTTACTCACTCCCTGTCTCCCTTCATTTCCTTTTTAAATGCGTAACATCTTTACTTATTGTTAATTATCATTAGTTAAATGCGGATTATCACAATATAAAAGTATGTCTATAAGGATTGCAAGAATAGTTAATCCGAGATTTATTAACTAGAATGACCCATAACAGCGTATGGCAAGCAAATAATGTGCACGTGGCAAGTATTTGATGGTTATGCCGAATACTGAGAACTGAAAGTGCTAGTGATAGTAAGCCATGCATAGGGGGGGCTCGTCACATGGCCTTTTATAAGCCGCTAGGTAGCTAAAACCCTAGCGGCTATAGCAATTCGAGTATTGGCTCAACTAGACGTGCTTTTTACCCGTATTTTTAATACTCATTGCGTAAATAATAAACATGATCAGTGAACCCATCACAAAACACCATACGCCTACGGTTGCATAGAAAGCGCCGGACGGTAGGAATAAAAGACTGCCAAAGAAAAAACATAAACTGGATAAGAGACCCAGAATATTAGGTAGCTGTTGACGTTGTTTCGTCACACTGTTCATTTCATTTACCCATCTGAAATTTTAGTTTCAAGTGTCTAAGATAGCTTAGATACTGATGTCGGGTGAAAACTGAAAGCCCACCGATATCCGATTCCAGCTGTTGATTTGAACAATAATGGCAGTTAGGTCAATTAGCCCCTGCTCACCAAAGGCAGTTAATGCGTTTTGATAAGTGTCGTCGCTGATAGAGGGCTGTTGGCTGATGAGTGTGAGTGCTTCGGCCCATGCGAGTGCGGCGCGTTCTTGTGTGCTAAAGCAGGGTGCTTCCCGCCAGGCAGGCAATACGTCTAGGCGAACCTGATGCTCACCATCGTCTCTGGCTTCTTGGGAATGCATATGCTGGCAAAAGCAGCAGTGATTAATTTGCGAAACACGCAGGTTGACTAAGTGAACGATGGTGCGATCAAGTGTTGAATCTACAGCAAGGTTGCCCAATGCAGTCAGGTGTTTCGCTAGGCGTGGGACAAGGCGGTACACCGACTGCTGAGATAGACGAGTAGACATGTGAGTGACCTCGGTGAGTAAGTTGAGAACTCAGCTTAACGTCGAGGTTTTTTTACGCCTTGTAAATTTGCGACAGTTTGCGCTTGCGATAGGCGGCGGGTGTTTCATAGGCGAGAGATTGGAAGGCGTGGGTGAAGTGAGCCTGGTCATAGTAACCGCATTGCAGCGCTATTTCCGCTAGGGACAGTGTGGTTTCAAGCAGCCCGTGGCGGGCACGGTTTAGTCGGGCATAGGCGACTAATTGGCCTGGAGTAACGCCCACCTCGCGTTTTAATTTGCGCTCCAGGGTACGTCTGGTAAATCCTAGCGCGGCGCCTAACTGTTGGGGTGGAAGCTGTAGTTTTCCAATGGCTTGAACCATCGTGGTGATACGACTACTGGCGGGTGGCTGGCTCTCGAGCCGATGTAACAACCATGTTTCTAGCAGGCGTAAACCCTGTTGTGAATCCAAATGATAGAGGTGCTCTACCACGGGCATTAACCCTTGCAACCCATGTGTTTCAAGTTCGTCACCTAAGCGCTGAGGTTTATCTGTGAATGCTTCGGGTAGCAAGCCCAACAGGCAGTGAACGCCTGCTGCTTTAAAGCGAATCCCCAGGCAGGGAGTGTAGGCGTCGAGTGTTTCTATTAATGTGCGCCTGTTAAAACAGAGCGTGATGATGGGGTGAGAACTAGCAAGTTTGATACTGAGACTAGCGCCGGCATCGGGATAGAATTTTTCGGTTCTGGGTTCAGTAACATCCCCTGAGCCACCCATTGACCAAAAGCACTGTACCCACGGGGCTAAACGCTTATCAGGTAGGCGATGCCGAAAATTGAGATAGTTAGCGTTGCTTGGCAGGATAAGATCGGTCATGGGGTCAACCTGCGATATGTTTTCCTAATGGTAGCTCGTATTGTCTCAATCCAGCAGCTTTTGAGAACTGGCCCGGCGCCATACACTCGGTGGTACTTTCTCGTGGCGAGCCCAGATACGCCTTAGTTGCCGTTCATCACCGAAGCCGGATGCTTCGGCAACCCTTGCTAGGGTCCATGTCGTCTCGGTCATTAATGTTTTAGCGCGTTGCAAGCGCAACCCCATAATGTATTCGCCTACCAGCATACCGGTGAGACTTTTGAACTGGCGCCGAAAATGGCGCTCACTCATGGCTGCTTGGGTCGCTAATGTTTCAATACGCCAGGTTTGCGAGGGGGCGGCACATATTGCATCTTGAACGCGATGCAGTCGTTCATCCACATGATTTCGGCCTTCAAGCCAAGCACCCAGCTGTGGTTCCTGGCCGCTGCGGCGAAGATACAGCACCATTTCTCGGGCAACTGCCAGGGCCAGCGAGTGGCCACAAACGCGGGTGAGCCAGTACAGCATGGTATCTATACCGGTTGAAATCCCAGCGCTGGTTAAATAGCGGCCATCTTCAATAAAAATACAATCGCTTTGCACCTTAGCCTTTGGCGCTTTGGCCTGTAACTGTTCGATTAACGTGTGATGCGTGGTGCAACGTCGCCCCTCCAACAAGCCTGCGTCAGCCAGTAACAGCGTACCGGAGCAAACCGTCATCAATGTGTCCGCATAGCATGCGTTTGCCTTAAGCCAACTAACACACTCTTGCTGCGCCAATGGCTCCACGCTATTGCGATACTGACCTGGAATTAGCAGTAGGTGTTGAGGGGTAAGCTGTTCCGGTAACGGGTCAATGCCGCTAAGCGTCAGAGGGCCTAACCATGGCATAGCGGCGTTGGGGCCGACATAGCAAATCTCAACATCTATTGACAGCCGGTCGGCACACTGCAAGACCTGTAGGGGCCCGACCAAGTCAAGCGGCA
This sequence comes from Halomonas sp. TD01, assembly GCF_923868895.1. Taxonomy (GTDB): domain Bacteria; phylum Pseudomonadota; class Gammaproteobacteria; order Pseudomonadales; family Halomonadaceae; genus Vreelandella. The sequence goes on along the minus strand of NZ_OV350343.1, from coordinate 3,728,354 downwards.
CTTGGCCAGGCATCATCAATACCGCAATCCGCAAGGTGTTGGCTCTGTGAGAGGGCGGTTGGCTATTATGTTGCTCTTCATTCACACGTGTTTTGCCATTCGTTGATCAAGTCTTGTGTACTGATAATACGCGCAAAACGGTCTTCAAGTACCAGTTCGGTACGTGCCTTAATATCATCTGCTGACCAGGTGATGCCGTTGCGCGTCATGGGAAACGTTAGGGTTGCATCGCTGACAAAATCGACACTAAACCCCAAATCTGACGCCACCCGTGCGGTTGTTTCGCAGCATTGCTCCGTGCGAATACCGCTAATTGCAAGCTGAGTAATATCTCGTTCGCGTAACCAGCTTTCAAGCTCCGTATCGCTGAACGCATTATGAACACGTTTATGAAATGTCACCGCCGTTTTATCGTCAAAACCATCAAGCGGGCGAATTAGGCCAACAGCAGGATCAAAAGGTCCTTGACTGCCTGGTTCTTCATGCAAAATGCGCACAACCGGTATATCGCTTGCTTGCGCTGCATTTAACAACGCACGCTGTTTGGGGCGCCATGCTTGCGCCAGAGATTCTAGCCAGTAATCGCGGGAGGGGAAGGAGGCTTGAACGTCGATTAATAGCAGTGCGGTTTTAGACTGGGTCATGGCTAATCTCATCGTGTTGAAGTGAGGCTACAGATTAGCTATTCCTATTTCAGCCAACGATACATTGGTCGGCCTAAAAGCGGTCATTTTCGGCCAGATATGAAAAGCCACCTAGCTGATTACGAAAGCTGTAAAATGATCACCCGATGGTGCGCTATCAAAGGCTATAATAGTGTGATTATGGTGGAAAGCCGCTACCGTGACTTTTATCTATCGGGTTGGCTTTTATAGTTTTTTATCGAAATTACGTCGATAAGTCGGCCTGTTGGGTAATTTTTGTTGTTTGTTTTAATGAAAGGAAGGTGGTTGGTAATGATTAACACCAAAATATATAAAGCGGTTTATGAGCTGGCGGAACGGCTAATGAAAGCCGCGGCTAAAGATGACAGAGAGGCGTTTGCTCCGCTCTATGCCGAGTTGCAGGCGATTTGCACCGATAACGAGAACACTGATAAAGACCACCCAGAGCAGTGGGAAACCTTGGCTGACTTTACCGAAGAGCTAGAGGATGCGCTGCCGATTTACCAAAAGGCGCTTGATAAAGCCATTGCTAAGCACTCGAAAGACCACATGGCCTCTATTGGTTTTTCCATGGCAACGTTGCAAGTACAGTTAGGTCAGACGGATGACGCTATCGAAAGATTGCAACATGCGAAAGCCAGCGCTGATGGCATTGAAGATGACGAGCTGAAAGCAGAAATCGACCAGTTGCTTGAAACGCTAACGACCAACTAGGAACCCTATTTTGACGAATAATGATATTTTTCGCCGCATTCGCTACACCTTTGATTTAAAAGACAGCACCATCGTGGATATCTTCTCACTAGCTGACGTCAGCGTGAGCCAAGCGCAGGTCACTGCTTGGCTGAAAAAGGATGAAGATGACGCTTTTGTGTCGATGAAAAATAGAGAGCTGGCGGCGTTTCTGAATGGTTTTATCAGCTTTAAACGTGGAAAGCGTGAAGGCCCACAGCCTGCGCCTGAAGCGCAATTAAACAATAATATGGTGTTCCAGAAGCTGCGAATTGCGCTGAATCTGAAAGCAGACGATATCTTGGCAGTGTTTGAACTGGTGGGCTTACCGCTAAGTCATCATGAGCTCAGCGCTTTCTTCCGTAAGCCAAGTCATAAGAATTACCGTGAGTGTAAAGATCAAATGCTGCGTAATTTCTTGCTCGGTATTCAACGCCAGCTACGGCCTGGCTCGAACGACGCAGGTTCTGAGTCTTAAGTTCAAGTTCAGCGCTTTACACCTCGCTTTATGTCACACGGTAACGGCAAGAGAGGCAACATAAGCCTCTCTGCCTTATCGACGCTAACGCTTCACACAGACGAAAATCGCATTGCCCGACAGGTTATCCCAAGGGGTGATGGTCTGGTAGTTGTGCTCAAATACATGCACCTCAAAATAAGGCGCCAGTAGGTCGGTTAATTCCGTAAAGCTGACCGCTACCATCGGATGCTCATCGTTCCATATCTGCGTGGCGTCTGCGATGGTTTTTTCAATACTTAGTCTAAGCGATTGCTTTTCGCCGTGCCCAGCGTAGTGCCAACCCGAGCGGAATGTGAAGACACTGTCTTCTTGTTTGGCACTGTGTTTAACCCATAAATCGTTATTGATTTTGTTTTTATCCACCGCGTTAAAATAGAAAACGCCGCCCTGTTTTAGCGTGCGATGGGCTCTGGAAATACACCCTTTTAGCTTTTCAATCCCATCGTTGTAGTGGATCGAGTACAGAAAGCAGGTGATCAAATCGAGGGGCTCGCTGGCTTCGAATGCACTCATGTCTTGCAGCGAAAAGAGCGCTTCTGGGCAACGTATGGCGGCGATATCCAGCATGGGTTGGTTAATATCAAGACCACTGCTGAGATAACCGAAATCAATAAAATGGCGAACATGAGGGCCCGTGCCACAGGCTAAATCAAGGTGCGTATGCCCGCCGTTGCCGAAGATCTGATGGAGCCGATGAATGGCGTTGCTTTGCGCTTGATAGTCGATATCGACACACATCAAATCGTAGTAGCCAGATAGGTCGGTATAGAGTGCGTTGGCGGACATGGTAGCCTAATGGTGGGCGCTGAAATATTGGGTGGCGCATAGTAAACGAGCTGAGAAGGTTTTAGAAGCGGGGAAAATATTGCTGTTAAAGAAGTCCTGTCATTATCCGATAATTACGTAAGAGGTATGAAAATACCAAACCGCCACAAGAGTCTGCCATGTCAAAATCACCTGCTTTTCTTCTCGCCGCGATACTGCTTAGCCTGACCACCTATGCTCAGGCCTCTGTTCAGACAGCAGAGGCAGCGGCGCTGGCGTGGCTAGAATCAATTGATAATGGTGAGGTTGAACAAGCCTGGGAAGCCTCATCGCCGCTACTCAAAACGCCGCTATCGCCTAGAATGCTCAGACGTATTATTGAATTAGCACGCCATGAGTTTGGCCCGGTAGAATCACGTCAGCGAGTGCAAGTCTCCCATTATCAATCTATGCCCGGTGCGCCGGATGGCGACTACATGGTTTTTATCTTCCATACTCGATTTGAAAATAAAACGAGAGGGATCGAAACCGTAACGCCTCATTTGGAAAATGGAGAGTGGCGAGTCAGTGGTTATTATGTGCAATAGCTCTGTGTAATAGCTCTGTGTAATAGCTCTGTGTAATAGCTCTGTGTAGTGCTTCTTTGTAATAGGTTTTTGTAAATGACTGATGCCGTAACCAATACGAATCAAGGTGGTGCTGCTATGCCTAGTATTGCTAATACGCCCGAGCCGCCTTACTACGCGGTTATTTTTACCTCACAACGCACCGAGATCGATAATGGCTATGACGCAATGGCGACAAGAATGGTTGAACTTGCAGCACAGCAGCCGGGATTCTTGGGGGTAGAGTCTGCCCGAAATGAGGTGGGAGTGACGGTGTCATACTGGGCTGATTTGGCCTCAATAAAAGCGTGGAAAGCCCACGCTGAGCATCAGGAAGCTCAGCGACTAGGCCATCAGCAGTGGTACCAGCACTTTAAGACGCGCATTGCCAAAGTCGAACGAGATTATGGTATTTAAACTATCAACGCAGCCTAGGCAGGCTTTTTGCTGATTAAGTTTAAGAGGCTAACCTTAGGGCAAAGCCAATAATGAGTGTTCCAAATACCCAGCGTTGCAGGGTTTGCCTTTTTTGATGGCTGGCAAACCAGCGTTGCATCCGCGCTCCCAAGCAGGCATATAGCGCATCGTACACAAGCCCCACGCCCACTAGCACAGCCCCCAATAGAGTAAATTGGAGCGCAACGTCACCCTGTTGGGTGTGAACGAACTGGGGTAATAACACCGAACAAAACAGCAGCGATTTCGGGTTCAGCAGGTTCGTTAAAAGACCCCGTCTCCAGGCTAGGTAATAGCTACCGGTGAGCGATGCTTGCGGGTGGTTAGTATCGGTGCTCCGTTTAGTACGAATCAGCTGTACGCCCACCCAAATCAAGTAGGCAGCACCGAGATAACGAACAGCATCAAAAAGCCACGGAGCGGCGACAAATAGGGCGGCCAGGCCCAAACCGGCTAACGCCACATGCAGCCCTCGGGCGATGGCTAACCCTAGCGCTGTGGCTAATCCATGCCCACGGCCCAGCGTACTGCTGGTATGTAGCACCAACAGCATATCTGGGCCTGGAATCAGGTAAACAATGGCTAATGCACTAATAAAAAGACCGATTTCCATGGCCGCTCCCTCAAAATTGCACGTAGTGACTTCATAAAGGGCATGGTACCGTTAAACTGATGAGTGATTTCTTGCCATTTGCGCTCATGGAACATCAGTTATTGGTATTTTGTGCCAAATAAGAGTGGAGAAATGCTTACTTATGCCAGTTGGTCAGTTAGATGCTATCGATCGACGCATTCTTGCGTTGCTACAGGGGGATGCTCGCTTAACCAATGTGGAGCTCGCAGAGAAAGTAAATTTGTCGCCGTCTCCCTGTTTACGCCGAGTGCGACGCTTGGAAGCAAGCGGCATTATTCGTGGCTACCACGCGGAGCTTGATCGTCGAAGCGTCGGGCTGGAGTTAACGGTGTTTGTGGGCATTAAGGTAGAACGCCACCATGAAGAGCAAGCTAATGCCTTTCGAGAAGCCGTGGTTAAACTGCCGGAAGTGGTCACTGCGCATTTGGTATCTGGTGAATCGGATTTTCTGCTACAGGTGGTAGTGCCTAGCTTGGCTGCGTACGAGGCGTTTTTAACGGGGACGTTGCTGCGCTTACCTGGAGTGAGCGATATTCGCAGCAACTTTGCTATTCAGCCGGTGAAAGAGTACGGCACATTACCGCTGGATAATAGCGATAAGGCCTAGTCTGGCAGTTGAGGGATGAAGAAGGCCTACGGTTTAGCGATTAACGCGATATTACTAACCCAGCCAGCGACTGTAATCCGACGACCACCACCAGTACCACCATACCTAGCGCGAGGCTGGTTTTAAGCGCGTGACGCTTCCACATAAGTTCTACGCGGTTGCCAAAGCGGTGTACCAGCCAAGCAAGGCCGAAATAGCGAAGCCCACGGGCTAGCAGGGCAGCCAGCACAAATAACATAATCGGATAGCCGGAAAGCCCAGCGGTAATCATGGCCACCTGAAACGGGATCGGCAGTATGCCAATAGCCAAAATCGCTGCAAAACCGTACTGCTCGAAGAATGTTTGGAACGACTGATAACTCTGCTCCATACCCATAAATTCGATAAACCATGTGCCTATAGATTGGTACAGCACCATGCCGACGGTATAGCCCACAATGGAAGCTATCAGGCAGCCAAGGGTCGTCGCGGTGGCCATTGCCCAAATGCGCTGCTGGTTAATCGCCATGAGCGGGATCAACACCAGCTCAATGGGAATTGGCAAAATAATGGTTTCTAAAAAAGACAGGGTGCCGAGTAACCACAGCATGTTTTTCGAACCATTAATACGCTCAAACCACTGTTTAGTCCGTGTTGTTGAAAGCATCTTATGTCTCTACATTTCAGTATTAATGCGACGATAGACGGCCGCTAAAAGGCTGTAGAGACCAAACGCAAAGAGTCCAAGTGCGACAAAGGCAAGCAACCACTGACCGAAAGGTTGGCTTCGCAGCGTGCTGAACACTTCTCCCATACCACCTGCTTGATTAGGGTTAATTTGGTAGGCTGCGATGATAAAAAAGCTGCCCACGATCACGAAGACGAGACCGCGAATCACTAAGCCGAATCGACAGATGGGGTAGGCCCATTGTTGAGTTTGTGGTGGCATCGCAAAGTGTTTATCGAATTTTGCTTTGTAGCCTTTGATTGCATGGGCAATACCAACACCTATCAAAATTAAACCAACCCCGCCAACTAACCATCGCCCGAAAGGCTGCTGCATCAGCCAACCTGCTACGCCTTGCGAGCCGCCGCTGGAATCCCCAGAAGAGCCTGCAAATTGGAAGATGAGCGTTGCGGCAAAAAATGCCAGAAGAATATGCGTAATGGCACTCGCTAATAAACCTGCGCGAATAGTTAAGCTTTTAGCACCATTACCATGATGGTCGGTGTCTTTGACAGCTTGGATTGTGCGCCACATAGCGTAGCCGACCAAACCGACAGCAATAAGACCTAGCATGATTTTACCAAAGGGAGCAGTTAACACTCTTTCTAGAGCACCGCGGCTGCCTTCCGTTTGGCCGCCTTGTTCAAAGGCTGCCAGGGTGGCTAGGCCTCCCACTAATACATAAACGATGCCGCGAGAAGCGTAGCCCATTCGGGCGAAAAGGGTAATCACATCACGATGATCTGGGTTATTCATTCGATTGGCCATGGTGTCCTCCTGACGTTTATGGCATTGCGAATTCCTACGCAATCTGGCTTATATAGAGCTTGTCTGGCGGCCCATACTGTGCGTGCGTTGTGCTATTGTCTAGCGTAGGCCAAGCCATCAGGCTATTCGCTATTTTTTGATGATGCGAGCAGAAGATGAGCCATAAGTCTCCAAGTGCTAAGTCTTTACATGCTAAGTCTCTACAGGCTGGGTCTCTACAGGCTGGGTCTCCACGTGTTGGGTCGCCGCCTGTTTTTTGGCGCGACTCACGGCTGCCTTATGTCGAACTGCGTAAAATCAGTGATGCGAGGCAAGTGTGCTACGCCCCTCATAGCCATGTTCACTGGTCGGTAGGGGCTATTACGTCAGGCAGCAGTACGTTTTTCTATCGGGAATCGACTTACCCGATTAGCGCCGGTGACTTGGTTATGATGAACCCTGACTGGGTGCATGCCTGTAACCCCATCGAGAACGAACCTTGGGCATATTTGATGCTCTATGTGGATGCACAATGGCTAGCGGATTTACGCTATCAAATAGGCACGCTTGGTTCCCCAACCTGGAGTGATATTGATACGGCGGTGGTCTCACAGCCAGCGCTGTATGCCCACTATTGTGAAATGGCGGCTTGTTTATTGGATAAGCAATGCACTCTCTCTATGAAGCACGCGTCGGTTACCGGGTTTCTTACCGCATTGATGCTGGCATTAGCGCACGAGACAACCGTCTCTAGGCCGCAGCCGCCGGATGGCTTGCAGGCTGCGGCTGCCTATTGTGACGTGAATGCGGCTTTTGATGTGTCATTGGAAACGCTATGTCAGTTAACCGGCTATAGCGCTGGTCATCTTATCCGTGCGTTTAAGCAGCACTATGGGCTTACCCCTCATGCTTATCTGATTAATCGCCGTGTTCAGCTTGGCCAGCGGGCGCTTAGGCAGGGGGAGTCGATCGTTAATGCGGCTTTATTAGCCGGCTTTAACGACCAACCCCACTTCCAGAGAACATTTAAGCGGTTAGTGGCGGCAACACCCAACCAGTATCGCTATCCGCTACTCAAACAGCAGGAAAATAGCGCTGGCAGCTAGGCCAGCAGCCAGCGTGCGGTTAATGGTAAGCAGAACGAACGGACGGTGAATATAGCGTCTAAGAAAAGCGCCTGCATAAACCCAGCTTGCCAGTGACAACCAACAAATGGGTAGATAGAGAGCTGCGAACAGCCATAGCTGATAGGGGTCACTACTGCTGGTGTAAGCCCCGATGCCAGCGGCAGACGCCAACCACGCCTTAGGATTTAGCCACTGCATCATCGCGCCGGTCATAAAACCTGGTGGTTTGTCTGTGCCCTGGCCATGAACCGAGCCATCATGTTGGAAAAGTTGGTAGCTTAAGTAAAGTAAGAAAAGCAGCCCTGCCCAGCGTAGTACTTCTTCCAGTAATGGCACTACGTTTAGCAGTGAATAAAGCCCTGCTCCAATCGCCAGGAAAAGGGCCAGAAACCCTAATGTCGCACCCGTGACGAAGATAAGCCCTTTGGCGATAGGGTAGTGGGTGCCGCTACTCAGGCAAATAAGGTTGACTGGGCCTGGGGAAATAGATGCGGCAAGGGCAAATGCAGACATCGGTAACAGTAGTGAAACGCTCATTGTCATTCTCCTGAATAGAGCCAAGAGTTTGGAATGACGCGTAAAAGGTGTATTGAACAAAATTGAGATGCCACGATATTGCGCAAGATTCGGGTAGGCCTAGTGACATGGGGTGGTTACGCTTGTTCTGTGTTATGAACCTTATGTTTCGGCTCTGTGCTTTTCCTCGTTTAGCTCCGATGAGAACGTCTTTATGAATGACTATGCCCGTATCGAAAAAGCGATGGCCTATATGGTGGCCAATGCCGCCAGCCAGCCAAGTTTGGAAACAGTGGCGGCGCAGGTGCATTTGAGTGCTTACCATTTCCAGCGGCTGTTTTGTCGTTATGCGGGTATCAGTCCTAAGCGTTTTTTACAGGCGCTGACCTTGGAGCGGGGCAAACAACTGATCGCATCGTCAGAAAGTCTTACCAACACCGTGCATGCGCTAGGACTAAGCGGTGGCTCGCGGCTTTATGATCACTTTGTGCAGCTAGAAGCGGTCACGCCGGGTGAATTTAAGCGCCAAGGGGAGGGGGTTGAGATTGCCTATGGCGTGCACCCTACACCTTTCGGCGAGATATTGGTGGCGATGACGCCGAGAGGAATTTGTCGGATGGCCTTTGTGGCATCTACCAGCCAGGAAGCGTTGCTGGCAGAACTCGTAAAACAGTGGCCACGCAGTACGCTATGCCATCGCCCTGATGCCACCCGTTATGCGGTAGAGGCACTGTTTACAACATCTGCAGAAACGACCACAAAAGCGACCCCTGCCACGCTATCGCTCCACGTGAGTGGTACTAATTTCCAGATTGCTGTATGGCGCGCGCTGCTCACTATTCCTGAAGGGCAGTTGGCGAGCTACTCGCAAATTGCCCAGGCACTTGGCATGCCGAAATCATCTCGAGCAGTCGGAAATGCGGTGGGTGCTAACCCCATTGCACTGTGGATTCCTTGCCATCGGGTAATCCAACAAAGCGGTGCGCTAGGTGGCTATCGCTGGGGGATTGAAACAAAGCAGCAGGTGCAAGCGTGGGAAGCGGCTCAGCACTCCCCCTTGCTTGAGCCGCATTAACCCTGAATTAGTGTCCAAATACCGACCAGCCAGTGTCCTGGACAAACATTTCCAGCGCACGTGTACCCAGTAGGCTATTGCCGTATTTATCCAGCCCCGGTGACCATACGGCAAGCGAACCACGCCCAGGAGCAATAGCTAAAATTCCTCCGCCTACGCCGCTTTTGCCAGGTAAGCCGACGCGGAAAGCGAACTCCCCCGACGCATCGTAGTGGCCGCACATCATCATCAGTGAATTAATCCGCCGTGCTCGCTGTGGCGATACCACGCGTAAATCGCTCGGTTGATTGACACCGTCCGATGCCAAAAACAGCCCGGCGTGAGCAAGTTGGTCGCAGCTCATGGCAATCGCGCACTGGTGAAAGTAGGTGCCGAGCACCTTGTCGACATCATGACGCAGGCGGCCAAAGGCTTTCATAAAATGAGCCAGCGATGCGTTGCGATCTTTGTGCTGCATTTCGGAAGCCGCTACCTGATGATCAAAACAGATACTGTTATCGTCGGCGATGTAGCGCACAAAGCTAAGAATTTCCGCAAGTGTCTCTTTAGGCTCGTGACCCATCATGATGGCGTCAACAATTGCAATCGCCCCGGCATTAATAAACGGATTGCGCGGTTTACCGCTTTCGTGCTCAAGCTGCACAATTGAATTGAACGGGTCGCCAGAAGGCTCTCGCCCGACCCTCGACCACAATCCGTCACCCCATTTTCCCAGCGCAATGGTTAGCGTGAAAACTTTGGAAATGCTCTGGATTGAGAACGGCGTGGTGGCGCAGCCCGCAGAGAATCGTTGGCCGTCTACCGTGGCCAAACTGATAGCGAATTGGCTGGGGTCCACATGGGCAAGCTGGGGAATGTAGTCGGCCACTTTGCCTCGTTCGGTTTCAAGGGCTAGTTCGGCGACAATATTATTGAGTAATTCTTGCATCTAATACGAATTCGTTTGGCAGCGTGAGGCGCTACCCTAGCGGAAATTAGCATGCTTGTCTGCTGGAAACCCCATCCCTTGCGTACGGAGTTCTCTCAGTATTAAATGCCTACGCAGTTTCTCTTTTCGTATACCGCCTGTAGGGGGCATGTACGTAAAGCCTCATATTGATATAAAAGGTGGCCATGATGCCTAAACAGCGGCCTCTCTTCCTGACAGTGGGGATAGCGATTGGGCTGTCTTTATCAGGATGTAGCTCAAGCGGCGGTGGCGGTGGCCAGCACGCTTCAGGCGGTTCGCCATCTCGTGCAAGTCCTGCCCCTCTCGAGCCTGGGCTGGTTCGTGTTGCAGTGGCTGACAGCGCTTTTGATATCGCCACTATTACCAACGCTGAGCGAGTAATAGATAGCTTAGATATCTATACCAACACGACAAATGTCAGCGGTGTTGATGAATGGCACGGTAATGCGGTGGCATCGACGATTACTGGGGGCACGTTGGGAAACTCTCGCCTTGATCTGCTCAAAGTAGAAGATAGCCAGGGTGCTACCTTAAACAACGCTCTTGATTATGCCATTGGTGAAGCTGCAGCAAGGGGCGCGCGAGTTATAAACGCAAGTTTCTCCCGTCGCTTGGAGGCCAGCGACCCTCGGCTTTCATTTAATGGCGTGTCATCTGCCGCGTCTTTTCAACGCGTGGTAAATGCCAACGATGGTAAAGGGGCTGTTTATGTGGTTAGCGCTGGCAACAGTGGAAGCGCTATCGATACCAAGGGCAACGCTATTTATGATCGGTACCCCGATTTGTATCGCATGATGCTCATTGCGGTAGGTACGACAGAAGATGGCTCGATTCATCCACTCAGTAGCTATCCTGGTGACGATAATCGCCTACAAGAGCGCACGTTAGGCGCTGAATATGCCAATCGTCAGAAAGGTGCTCAAGGTACTTCTATTTCTGCAGCGCGTGTCTCCGAGTACGCGGCGGGAATTGTTGCTCAATGGCCTCACCTGACGGCCCGAGAAGCAAGCCAGCGACTGTTGGATACCGCTCGACAGGATAATGAGCTATTCCGGCATAATAGTTGTGGCGAAACAGGCACCTTGAATTGCGGTGCTTTTTATCTAGGCCAGGGCGAAGCAGATATCGATGCGGCACTAGCACCAGAAGGTGAGCTGGTGGTAAGCCAAAGCCAGCGTATATCGGAAGGCGGCGAGTCGGCGGATGGTTCGTTTATGCAGCTGTCTGGTGCTTATGGCAATGCGGTAGCGGCGTCTGGTGTGCTTGATAATGTAGCGGTATTCGATACGCTCGGGCGAGATTACCAACTCAACCTTGGTTTGCATGCTCAGCCGCGCACACGGCGTGCTATACAGCTCCGTGATCAAATGGAGCAGCTGTCTCAGGCATCTGCCTATGCGAAACAGACGCAATCCATCGAGCAGGGGAATTACCGTTTTACGTCTAGCAATAACAGTATGGGTGATGTCTTGGGTAGTCGTTTCGACGGTACTTTTGGTGACGTACAGTTGAGCGCATTTAGCTTTGCTGGTGACCAGCCTGACCCCATGAGTGGCTATATGGAGTCGGCCATGATGCCGATGATCTCCTTTCAAGCAGGGTCTGAATTGACCCAGGCATTTGAGTCAGTCAATGGTGTAAAAACCCGTTATCCGCTGGGCGAGCAGCTAAGCTTGACGGCCTCCCACTGGGTCGGTGGTGTAAACAGCACGGAAAGTCACAGCGACTACCGTGCAAACCGTTCAGACGTAGGACTGGCACTTCAGGTGTCACCCGCCCTTAGTGTTAGTGGTTATGTAGGCCAATTAGATGAGCAGCAAGGCCTGTTGGGGGCCAGTGGCAGCGGGGCCTTGGGGTTGGGCGAGCAAAACCAAATGGCGTTTGCAGGCGTTGGCTTACAGGCAGCATTCAATAATGGCTTTAGTGGTTTTGCAGAGTTTGAACAGGGGCGAGGCAACGCTGTCGGCAGCGGGCTGTTGACCCGTATCGATGATATAAGGGCGCAGCAAATGGCGCTGGGCTTACAGTGGTCTGGGAGCGGTCAGCGTGCTGATGAACGCGCTGCATTTACCCTCCGCCAGCCACTACGAATCGCAAGTGCAAATGCACTCTTCGATGTACCAGTAGGACGTCGCTTAGATGGTAGCGTCGTACGCGAGACTCGCAGTGCCTCGCTTGAGCCTTCAGGACGTCAACTGGATATCGAACTGGGGTACACATTCCCTACTAGCGACAGCAGCTTGTGGCAATTTAATCTCTTGCATACGCTTGAACCAGGCCATGATGCTAATGCTCCAAGCGATTCCGCTGCGATGGTAAATTACACTTACGCTTGGTGATTGGCAGACTATGACCACATTGATGATTCAGGGCACCACCTCGGATGCGGGAAAAAGCACGGTGGTTGCCGGGCTTTGCCGCGTGTTAAAGCGCCGTGGTATCTCAGTCGCGCCATTTAAACCGCAAAACATGGCACTCAATAGTGCGGTCACCAGCGACGGCGGTGAAATTGGCCGCTCCACTGCGCTACAAGCTCAGGCGGCAGGGGTGGTTCCCCATAGTGATATGAACCCGGTGCTGTTAAAGCCGGAAACTGATCGTGGTGCCCAGGTGATTTTGCGCGGCAAGGTGCATGGCCATATGGATGCACTGGATTACCATGCGTTCAAGCACACGGCGAAAGAGAGCGTCATGGCAGCGTGGCAGGCCTTGGAAAACCGCTTTGATGTGATCATTGCTGAAGGTGCGGGTAGCCCGGCGGAAATCAATCTGCGTAAAGGCGATATCGCCAATATGGGCTTTGCCGAAGCTGCCGACTGCCCGGTATTGTTAGTGGGTGATATTGACCGTGGCGGTGTGTTTGCTCAGCTTGTAGGCACGCTGGCACTAGTAAGCGACAGCGAACAGGCACGCACGAAAGGATTTATTGTTAATCGCTTCCGGGGTGATATTGCCTTGCTTGAACCAGGCCTTGAATGGTTAGAGGCCCGTACCGGCAAGCCGGTACTGGGAACCTTGCCTTACCTGCAAGGCCTGCTGCTGGACGCTGAAGATAGCATTGGCCTAGTTCACGCTGAAAAAGCCAATCACACCCTGAAGGTCATTGTTCCCGCGCTGCCTCGTATCAGCAATCATACGGATTTTGACCCGCTGCGCTTACACCCCCAGGTATCGCTAACCTTTGTAGGGCCAGACCAACCGATTCCACCTGCTGATGTGATTATATTGCCCGGTAGTAAAAGCACCGCCAGCGATTTGGCATGGCTAACACGCCAGGGCTGGAGAGACGCCATAGTCCGTCATCTGCGCTACGGCGGAAAGGTACTGGGAATTTGCGGTGGTTTTCAAATGCTGGGCGAGTGGGTTGATGACCCAGACGGCCTGGAAGGCGCGCCAGGAAAGGTAGCAGGCTTGAGGCTATTGCAGATGGCCACGCGTATGGTATCGGGCAAACAGTTGCGTAATGTCAGTGGCACCATGGTAGGGCAAGAGGCGGCAGTGACGGGTTACGAAATTCACAATGGTGTGAGTAGCGGGGCTGCACTCAATCGGCCGCTGTTTGATTTAGGTAGCCACGTGGATGGGGCTATCAGCATCGATGGCCAAGTGATGGGGACTTATCTGCATGGGTTGTTTGATCACCCCGATGCCTGCCAAGCGCTGCTTACTCAGTTAGGCCTAGAAAGTGCGACACCCGTCGATTATCGCGCCCATCGTGAGCAAGCGCTGGAGCGACTGGCTGATACGCTGGAAGCGCACTTGGATATTGAGGCCATCTTGGCAATGGTAAGGGCGCATTAAGCGCCCAGAATGCTTGAGGATTATTCTTGCGGTGGACGCTTTGCCATCAAGGTGATTTCGACGGTGCTACCCCCGCAAATATTTGGTGACTCTGTACAGGTGCGTGCTGGGTAGCGTCCAGGTTCAAAAAACTCCGCGTAGATACTGTCTAATGCATTGATCTGCCTTAAGTCAGCAAGGTGGATGTCTACCCGTACAATATCCGCTAGGCTGCCACCTTCTTGCTCTAGCATGCGTTCAAGTTCGCGCATGACGAGGCGAGTTTCTTCTTTGACATCTCCACGGGTGGCTTTGCCGTTAGAAAGATCAGTAACGGTCAGCCCTGAAATAAACACATAGTGATCATCGATCACCATGTGGCTGCCTGGGAAACTTGGCTTGGGTAACGTGGGATCGTCGATATACTGTGGCATTGGCTCTCCTTAGCGACAAATAAGCGAGTCGCGCTTAGTGCGACTCTGCCACTAGAGTGTAGTTCCTTTGGGAGCAGAGGGTGGTGCTAGCGAAAGCTTTGCTCTAGGCTGGCGAACTTTTAAAGTTTTTCCGTTGTTGATGTGATTTTAAATTCTCATGAGAGAGCGTAATGAAGGTAGTTCATATTAGTCAGAGCGCCCCGCGTAATGCGTGTTTGGCAACCTTGTGTGCCAAGGTATACGGTCAGCAAGCTGGGTTAACGCCATTGGTAATTTTTACTGGCACTAAAAATGTGTTGTTTGACCAAGAGGCAGCCCGTTTGTTAGCGGGTGTCGATGGCGATGGTAAACCCCTGGCGCTAGCATTGCTGGTGTTGGATGAGGCTGGCGAGGGGATGACGGTAACTCACGCTTGCGAGTTTGTTGATGGTGCTAAAGCGCGTCTAATTAGCGAGTTAAGTCTTAAGGCCCCGCTGCGCGTTGAGGTAAATGATGCCACCCAAGAAGCGTTCTATCAGCAGTGCGGGTTTAAGCGCTGGTTTGATGGTGCACAGGGGCAGCGCATTGGTTTAGGCGCCCGACATCCTGCTAAGCATAGTAATGACCTGACGCCCACCTTGAGTCTTGATGAGGCGTTAATACTACGCCGATTTAAGCATGACCCCGCTGCATTTAATGAGGCCAAAGAGGCTTTTTTGTCAGGTTTGAACAACTTTCCTGCCACGCTGTAGGCTAAAAAACAACGAAGCGTTCCATTTTATGCAACGAACTTGCACGCTGATGTCATGATGTTGTCTGTTTTCCTGGGTAAAATAGAGGCAAGTTTTATCTTTAATTAAAGGGAAAAGCGTATGGCGCTAGCAATAATGGATACTACCACCCGCTATGGTGTCGTCAGTAAGGCGTTACACTGGGGAATGGCACTACTATTTGTATGGCAATTCAGCAGTGCTGCGGCGCGTGTGTTTTTTGAGGACACTCCGCTTGAGTCTTTTTTATGGGGTACTCACAGCCAAGTGGGCGTGGTGCTCCTGGTGCTTGTTGTCATGCGAGGTGCCTGGGCGCTAATGAACGCACCTCGCCGCCCGCCCTCGGTTAGTGTGATGGCAAAGCTGGGGCACTTGGCACTGTATGGTTTGATGATCGCAGTACCCACGATTGCACTGATTCGCCAGTACGGTTCAGGCCGTGCGCTGGATGTATTCGGGTTCAACCTAATGCCAGGCTTTGATGGTGAAAAAATTGCCTGGATGACAGAGCTTGGCGGTTTGCTGCATGGTGAACTTGGTTGGACATTGCTGGCGCTGATTGTAGGCCATGTAGTGATGGCAATTTTGCACCGTAAATTGACCAACCATGATGTGCTGTCACGCATGGCCTAGTGAGAATAGTTAGTCGATTAGGTTTGCAAAAAGCGGCGCGTTCCATCGAACGCGCCGCTTTTTTAATTAAAATTTCAGATGAGATAGTAATACTGTCCCTTCCGATAAATTGCTACTTAGCTAACTCGCGCATCGCTGTTTCCAGTCCTTCCATGGTCATGGGATACATACGGTCATCGATAACGTCACGAATTAACTGGGTCGAATAGGTGTACTCCCAGGCACGGGGTGGCATGGGGTTTAACCACGCCAAGCGTGGAAACGTATCAGCCAAGCGTTTTAGCCACACGCCACCGGGTTCATCATTGAAGTGTTCCACGCTGCCACCTGAGTGAGTGACTTCGTAAGGCGACATGGCGGCATCACCGACAATCACCACCTGATAGTCTGCCCCGTAAGTGTGCAACACATCCATGGTTGGGATGCGTTCGTTACGGCGCCGCATGTTATTGCGCCAAACCCCTTCGTAGAGGCAGTTGTGGAAGTAATAATGTTCTAAATGCTTGAATTCGGAACGTGCCGCTGAGAATAACTCTTCGCAGACACGAATATGATCATCCATCGACCCACCGACGTCTAAAAACAGCAGCACTTTAACCGCATTATGACGTTCTGGACGCATTTGGATATTAAGCAGCCCCGCGTCCCGTGCGGTTTCGCGGATAGTGCTGTCTACATCAAACTCGTCCAATGCCCCTTGGCGAGCAAATTTGCGCAGCCGCCGCAAGGCCATTTTGATATTGCGGGTGCCCAGTTCAAGCGAGTCATCGTAATCGCGAAAACGCCGCTCGTCCCATACCTTTGTGGCGCGTCGATGGCGCGAGCCATCTTGGCCAATACGTATGCCTTCAGGGTTGTAACCATACGCTCCAAAAGGGCTGGTGCCACCCGTGCCAATCCACTTATTGCCCCCCGCATGGCGCTCTTTTTGCTCTTCCAGGCGCTTTTTAAACGTCTCGATCAGCTCTTCAAGACCACCCAGGGATTCAATTTTGGCTTTCTCTTCGTCGCTGAGCTGTTTTTCAAATTCGCGTCGCAGCCATTCATCCGGAATGAGTGCCTCAATTGCCGAATCCATGTCTTCCAGGCCTTTAAACCAGGCAGCAAAGGCGCGATCAAAGCGGTCAAAGTAGCGCTCGTCTTTGACCATGACAGTACGCGCCACTTGATAAAACGCTTCCATATCGGCAAATACGACGCCACGTTCGACCACGGCGTGAAGATCAAGTAATTCGCGCAGAGAAACGGGCACACCGGCACGTTTGAGGGCATCAAACAGACCAATAAACATGGCTTAGCGCCCCGTACTCTTTTGGCGACGCATCATAAACGCCAGGCGTTCTAGCAGGTGAGTATCCTGCTCGTTTTTAACCAGCGCGCCCGCCATCGGCGGTAGGGCTTTGGCCGGGTCGCGGTTATACAGCGCTTCCTGGGCCAGTTCGTCAGCCATGAGCAGCTTGAGCCAATCCACCAGCTCCGAAGTGGAGGGCTTTTTCTTGAGCCCTGGGGCGTTGCGTAGATCGAAAAACACTTCCAAGGCTTCGCCGACCAGCCTGGGGGCGATATCCGGAAAGTGGACATCGACAATCGCTTGCATGGTCTCGCGGTCGGGGAATTCGATGTAATGGAAAAAGCAGCGACGCAGGAAGGCGTCGGGTAGCTCTTTCTCGTTATTCGAGGTGATCACGATAATCGGACGCTGTTCGGCGCGGATGGTTTCGCCCGTTTCATAAACATGAAACTCCATACGATCCAGCTCTTGCAGCAGGTCGTTGGGAAACTCGATATCCGCTTTGTCGATTTCATCAATCAGCAGTACCACGCGCTCACCTGCGGTGAAAGCTTCCCATAACTTGCCGGGCTTGATGTAGTTACCTACATTTTCCACCCCTTCAACGCCCAGTTGGGAGTCACGCAGGCGGCTAACCGCATCATACTCATAAAGCCCCTGGGCGGCTTTGGTGCTGGACTTGATATGCCAAGTAATCAGCTTAGTGCCCAGGGATTCAGCGAGTTCCTCGGCCAGCAGTGTTTTACCGGTACCAGGTTCACCTTTGATGAGTAGTGGACGCTGTAGCACAACCGCGGCATTGACTGCCTGTTTGAGTGCATCAGTTGCGATGTAAGAAGAGGTTGAATCAAACGCCATGGGGAGTGCCTCGGCTTGTCGAAACGAGTTGTTTAAAAATAGATTCAAACAAGTGTACGTGAGGGTAAACCCCATGGCCAACTAGTGGATAGAGCAATTGGCTATCAGCCCTGCCAGTTGGGGGGCACAATTCCCTGGCGCTGCATTTGCCGATATACCGTGGGCCGCGAAACGCCTAGCTCACGGGCAACCGCGCTGATATTCCAGTGATGTTGCTTGAGCAGATCGATAAGTGAACCTGAAAGGGCTTCGCTGGCGTTCGTTTCAATTTGGGCCGCCACGTTGCGGGTAATGCGCTGACTAAGGCATTGTTCTGGTAGGTCGTGAACGGTTATTTCGTCGCTTTCCGAAGTGGCCAGGGCAAAGGCGAGGGCGTTTTTAAGCTGGCGGATATTGCCGGGCCAGGAATACGCGAGCAGCGCACTAATGGCATCTGCGCGCAGGCGCGGCGAGGCACGCGTGGCGCGTTCGGCAGCGACGTCTTCAAACACGCGGCGAATAACAAATAGTTTATCGGCGCGTTCGCGTAGCGCGGGTAGTCGAAGCTGTGCACCGTTTAGCCGGTAATAGAGGTCTTCACGGAATTCCCCTTGTTGGATCATTTCTTCGATATGCCGATGGGTGGCCGTAATAACGCGAATATCGATCTTTACCGGCGTGTTAGCCCCTAGCGGCATCACTTCCCGTTCGGACAGCACGCGCAACAGTCGGGTTTGTAGCGCTAATGGCATATCGCCGATTTCGTCTAAAAACAGCGTGCCACCATGGGCCTGTGGAATAAGACCGCGCATCCCTTTTGAGCGGCCGCCGGTAAAGGCGCCAGGTTCGTAGCCAAACAATTCGCTTTCAATCAGTGACTCGGGAATGGCCGCACAATTAACCGCAATAAACGGCTGTTTGGCGCGGTTGCCGCTTTCGTGCAACGCCCGTGCAACGACCTCTTTGCCGGTACCGGTTTCTCCACTAATCAGCACGTTAACGTTAGCTTCATTGCGCAAGCGTTCGGCCAGTTTTTGTACTTTGCGCATCGCGGGGTCGTCGGCGCCCAGCCGAGCTAAGGGTTCCGGCAACTCAGAAGCAGACGGCGTTGCCCGTTGCGACATGCGGGGGCGGCGGGGTTCCAGCAGGCTAATAAAGTGGATGGTGTTGCTGGCACGAGCGCGGAAGGCGCGTAATTGATCATCAGTGCCGCTATTAATGCTCAGTATATCGGCGATCTCACACTCAAATAGTTCGCCAAGCATTGGGGTGTGATTCGCTGACCAAGGTGGCCAGCGGTGCTGGTGTTCGGCGATTAGCTCGCGGCCCACGGCGTTGGCGGCGATCACCTGTCCATTCTCTTCAATGGCGATTAAACCACGCCCGTTGACGTGCACAAATTCCCGGGAAGTATCTAGACGCACCATCAGGCAGTCGCGGTAGCGCTGAAGAAAATAGGCATCCTCAATCATGCGTGCATAAAGCGTTACCAGCGATAGGCTGAAATTCTGGCTTTCGTGCTGGGTAGGCGACTGCAGCGCGGAGATATCTAACACGGCCATCACATTACCCTGAGGGTCAGCAATAGGAGCGGCGGTGCAGGTCAGCGAAATATGGGAAGCATCGAAGTGCTCCTGGCGGTGGCAGATGATGGCCTGACGATCATGTAAACAGGTGCCAACAGCGCAGGTGCCGGCAAAGCGTTCATCCCAGTCAGCCCCCAGGTAGAGGCCTGCTTTGCGTAATTGCTGGTCCTGGTTGGGATCACCGCGAAACTCAACGGTAATGCCGCGGTGGTCGGTGACCAGCAGCACGTAGCCAAGCTGGGCTATTTGTCCATAGAGCTGATCGACCCCGGCACGGGCGACATGCAGTAACTCATCGACGGACTCGCGGTGCTCAATCAGTGTTTGCTGGGGCACCACTCGTGCTGGGCGAGGGTGAGTGGGGTCTAGCTGATAATCATTTAGGCAGCGCAGCCATGAGCGACGAATGGTGGCCTGTGCAGGTAAACAGGGGGTGTCTAGCCCTTCACCGAGCTGAAAAATATGCTCGATATGTCGACGCTGTTCAGACTGAAGCTGTGTAGTTGTCTGAAACTGTTTAGTGGCGTGCGTGTGATGCAGCATGGCGTTACTCAATGGGCGCTGTTGTTATTGTCCTTTTAGCCTATGCGCTTTCCCCCCAGAGTCAACGTGGGCTGCTTACGCCGTTAGTCGTGCGTTACACCTGTAACGTCAAGCTGTAAACGGCGTGACAGGTGTACGGCACTTTCGCTGTCTTATCTATTTGTCTGTATGTGGATAAATTATATATTTTTCAGTTGCTTATTTTTTATATGATTGGTTTGGCACGGCGGCTGCTATGTATTGGGTGCATCACAGTTAACTCAACAATAACAAATGCACATGGAGTACCCGCTATGTCTAAGATAACGGCACAAGTCCAGCAATCCCCCACGGATACTGTTCAAGCGTGGCTGCACGATTTCGATACTGCCCTTCAAGCCCAGGATATTGAGCGAGTGCTGTCGCTGTTTGGAGACGAGTGCTACTGGCGTGACTTTCTTGCGTTTACCTGGAATTTAAAAACCTGTGAAGGCAAAGACGAAATTCAGGCCATGCTCAATGCCACGCTCAATAACGTACAGCCTTCGAACTGGCAGTTAGACGGCGAGGCCACTGAAAACGGCGATATCTACGATGCGTGGTTTACCTTTGAAACAGCGGTTGCCAGCGGTAAAGGCTATTTGCGTCTTAAAGAAGGCAGGTGCTGGACGTTGTTAACCACCATGCAAGCGCTGAACGACTACCCTGAGCAGTGCAATCACCATCGCCCAAAAGGAGCTGAACACGGTGCCAATAAGCAGCGTGAAACCTGGTTAGAGTCACGACAACGCGAAGAAGCTGAGCTTGGCTACACCCAGCAGCCTTACTGCGTGATTATTGGCGGTGGCCAGGGCGGTATTGGTTTAGGCGCACGGTTAAGGCAACTGGGTGTGCCAACGATCATCATTGAGCGAAACGAGCGCGCGGGGGATTCCTGGCGTAATCGCTATAAGTCGCTCTGCTTGCACGATCCAGTCTGGTACGACCACCTTCCTTATATCCCCTTCCCAGATAACTGGCCTGTATTCGCCCCGAAAGACAAAGTGGGCGATTGGCTGGAAATGTACACAAAAGTGATGGAGCTCAATTATTGGAGTTCCACCGAGTGTCAGAATGCTAGCTACGACGAAGTCGCAGGTGAGTGGCTGGTTAAGGTTAAGCGCAACGGCGAAGAGATCACGCTACGACCCAAACAGTTGGTGATGGCCACGGGCATGTCTGGGATGCCCAATGTACCGACATTCCCAGGGGCAGAAAACTTTGAAGGTGAGCAGCAGCACTCTAGCCAGCACCCAGGGCCGGACGCCTATAAAGGTAAGAAGTGTGTCATTTTGGGCTCGAATAATTCAGCTCATGATATTGCCGCCGCACTATGGGAGCACGATGCCGACGTCACCATGCTGCAGCGTTCATCTACCCATATTGTGAAGTCGGATTCGCTGATGGAGGAGGTGCTGGGGCCGCTTTATTCGGAAGAGGCTGTGGCGAGTGGCTTAACCCATGAAAAAGCCGACTTGGTGTTTGCCTCAATCCCTTACAAGGTGCTGCCGGATTTCCAGCGCCCCGCCTTTGAGGCGATTAAAAAGCGTGACGCCGAATTTTACCAAAAGCTTGAGAGCGCAGGCTTTATGCTCGATTTCGGTGACGATGAATCGGGGCTGTTTTTAAAGTATCTACGCCGCGGTTCGGGTTACTACATCGATGTAGGCGCATGCGACTTGGTGGCCAGTGGTGATATCAAGCTGCGCAGCGGTGTGGGCATTGAGCACATTAATCCTCACTCCATCACGCTGACTGATGGCAGCGAGCTTGATGCTGACTTGATCATCTATGCCACCGGCTATGGATCGATGAATGGCTGGGCGGCGCGGCTTATTTCTCAAGAAGTGGCCGATAAAGTGGGCAAGTGTTGGGGGCTAGGTTCCGACACCACCAAAGACCCGGGCCCATGGGAGGGTGAGCTGCGCAATATGTGGAAGCCCACTCAGCAAGAGGCACTGTGGTTCCATGGCGGCAACCTACACCAGTCGCGGCACTATTCACGTTATTTGGCGCTGCAGTTAAAAGCACGCATGGAAGGGCTAGACACTCCTGTCTATGGCCTGCAGCCAGTTCATCACAGAGCATGAGATAAGGGGCAGTATATGAGCCAGTCAACGATGCAGGCAGCAGTTTGGTACGCAGCGAAAGACCTTCGTGTTGAGCAAATGCCAATACCGACGATTAACGACCCTCATGAGGTAAAGGTCAAAGTGGCGGCTTGTGGTATTTGTGGTAGCGATTTGCACGAATACGCTGCTGGGCCGATTTTTATTCCGGTCGATAAGCCGCACCCGATTAGCGGTGAACAAGCACCGATTATCATGGGGCATGAATTCGCTGGTGAAGTGGTTGAGGTAGGCGACAAAGTAACACGGGTGAAAGTGGGGGATCGCGTTGCCATAGAGCCGATTCTTTCACCTCACCAGAACGGTGCTTATCAAATGGAGCGCTATAACCTCACGCCGCTATTGGGTTTCCATGGCCTTTCTGGCGGCGGCGGTGGCTTCTCGGAGTTCACTGTGATGGGGGAGCACATGGTGCATAAGCTGCCGGATGACCTCAGCTTCGAGCAAGGGGCATTGGTAGAGCCAGCGGCGGTTGCTTTGCATGCCGTTCGTCAAAGTAGTTTGAAAGCGGGGGATAGTGCGGCAGTATTTGGCGCTGGCCCAATTGGGTTAATGACCATCGAAGCACTAAAAGCAGCAGGCGCCGCTCAAATTTACGCCGTGGAAGTAGCACCTTCACGTAAAGCCAAGGCCGAAGCGCTTGGTGCTATTGTGGTGGACCCGCAGCAAGAAGATGCAGTGGCGAAGCTGCAAACGTTAAGCAATGGCGGCGTTGACGTGGCGTTCGAGGTGACCGGGATTCCGGCCGTACTGAATCAGTCCTTGCACACTACCCATGAAGGCGGTGAAGTGGTCGTGGTCAGTATTTGGGAGGGAGAAGCGAGCTTTCAACCTAATGACCTGGTCATTAAAGAGCGCACCATGAAAGGTATTATTGCCTATCGCCATGTGTATCCAGCGGTGATGGCGCTAATGCAGCGTGGCTACTTTCGCGCTGAAGACATGGTGACTCAGCGTATCCCGTTGGCGGATATCGTGGAGGAGGGATTTGAGGCGTTGTTGAGCGATAAAGCGCAGGTGAAAATAATCGTAACGCCTTAGTATCGTTGCGAACATCTACTAAAGGCCATCCGATGATGGCCTTACTACAAAAGAGTAGTCGACCGTGGAAAGAGTGCGTAGTCACCGAAAACTTGATTCGGCTACGCTTTTTTTTGGAATACCTTGGGCAGCGAATCAAGCTGGTTGAAGAAAGAGTCTGGTAGGTCGGGTATCGCTAGCTTCAATGCGCTGACAGGATCATTCATGAATTGCTCCATGTGTGATTCACTAGCCCCTAGCCATGCGAAAAAGCGCTTTTCATGTGTCAATAGTTCCTGGATTAATTGCTCCACATTGCTGGCTGCTTTGGAGTCAGTTTCTGCCAATTTCTGGACTAACGGATGATCTCGGCCAATTTGTAGAGTCATAGGCGCTCTAGAGCTGAAGGTGATGTACTGCTCCTTCAGGTTTGGGCTTTTTAATCGATATTTTACGAAATGAGTAGAATCAGTTGCCATGACAATATCCTTCTGCAGAAGTTGTTAAGCAGTGACCTGAATAAATGGGTCCCATGAGTAGTAGCCCTGAACAATGTTGTCCCGATCTGTGAGCATAAAATTGAAAGCGTAGGTAATTTCCCCTTCGGCAATAGCTTGTGCTGACCAAAAATAACTGTTGATTGTTTGAGTCGCAGGGTGAAGAAGGTTGCCAGGAACAGGAAGCGGGGTTTTGACCTCTGCAACAACTGGGTAAGGTGTTGACAGAATGTTCTGTTTTCCACCCACGGGGGCGTATTTGTACAAAATTGCTGAGTATGTCGCATTTACAGAAAGCGATGTCTCTCGCCATCTGAGAGTGTCTAGTGTGCGAGCAGTTACTTTTAACTCTCCCGTTCCCTCTCCGAAGACCCCATTTTCTTGACGTACAATCAAGTAAATCATCGTTTCGTCAATCGGCGTTGGCTTGGATGGGGTTCCAGGGGGGTAGCTTGATATAATGGTATCCGCGTCAACCGCCATCAGAATATCGATGATTTGAGGTGTCGTGCTTCGTCCCATACAGTATTCTCCTTATTGTATTTTTTCTCTTGGTTGCAAGAGGTACAGAGAGAATAAAATCAGTCAGTGATCTGGATGAAGGGATCCCACCAATAGTAACCCTGTACATTATTATCACGATCAACAATCATGAACTTGAAGTGGTAAGTTACGCTTCCGGGCCTGGTGACCGTGCAGTTCCAGAAATAGTCATTGATCGTTTGCGTTGATGGTTGAAGGGGGTCAGAAGCAACTGGTAGCGGTGTATTGACCTCGACAATAATGGGTTGAGGTGGAGTAATCAGCCCATCGT
The DNA here is from genome assembly GCF_923868895.1 of Halomonas sp. TD01. Taxonomy (GTDB): domain Bacteria; phylum Pseudomonadota; class Gammaproteobacteria; order Pseudomonadales; family Halomonadaceae; genus Vreelandella. The sequence goes on along the minus strand of NZ_OV350343.1, from coordinate 3,703,919 downwards.
TATTGGTTGAATCGAACTCATAAAGTATGGTTGAGTAAGTGCCGTTTAGGGTCAATGACGTTTCTCGCCAACGAATGACGTCCAACGTCTGAGCCGCAATGGTCAACTCCGCTCCGCCGTTTCCAGAAACCGCTTCGTCACTACGTACAATCATGTAGATAAAGTTCTCACTGGCAGCGATCTGTTGCGGGTTGTCTGGGTCTGTGTTCGTTCCGTATTTATTAATGACTGACTCGGCATCAATTGCGATCAGTACATCAATAATTTTTTCAGTATCAGCCATAATGTTTCTCCTTGGTTAGCGTTGCGTTGTTACACAAAGAGCGGATCTCCGCCTAACTGTAAGGAAATATTTGGATGTACATAGTCAAGCCTGAATGAGTCACTTCCGGTCCATTTGATAGGATCAACGGCATTAATCAGAAGTAAATCCACGGATGGCGATGTATCTTTATTGACCGACTCAATAGCACCTGTCGCAATTTGTGATGCCCCCAATAGCAATCCAATGACAAGCCCGCCGATGACGAGTGAGGCACCCTCAGTCAGGGGGGCGCAAATCAATGCCACTAGGCCAACAATGATCGATATGATGATCTCGGTAATGACGATCCCCGGATCTTGGTGAACCGTATACTGTTGGTCAGTTGGTTGTGTTTGTACAAAGTTGATGGTCTGCCCATTATTTGAGCTACCGAGATTTAGCGTGTACCAGTTGGTTGCGGTTGTCTCTGATGTAATGCCAAACGTGATGTAGGTTCTGGTTGTGCTGGTTACGATGAATGTTTCTCCATCGGTCTCTAATGTAAGAGATGTGAGCTTAGGGTGATAAGTCGAGCCATCATGTTCAACTGGAGGCATATCCACTGATACCCCCTGATCCAGATAAAGTTTGGTTTTATCATTACTCATCAAGAAGTTATCGCTGTTAAGCCCTGGGTAGGCAACCATAATGGCTGGTCGTACCAGATCGTATAAGGTTCTTTCCTGGGAGACGAGAAAACCGGCTTCGCTGTTCGCTGGGATGGCATTTGGAGAAACCTGCTCGCTCAACGATTGCCCGGTTCGATCACCTGTCATCGTTAGCACGCCAAGAATGCTGTCATTAAGCGAATTGCCATCTAGGTAAGCGTACTCTGTATAATTTGGCGTTACGAACCCCCACTGTCCCTGGTCAATCATTCGGTTGAGGTCAACCACTGAAAACACATGGTTGAATTCACTTAAATTAGCGCAGATCCAGTCTAAAAGGGCCTGACCAAATACGGCCTGAGTGACACTTCCTGGGTTGGGGGTGAGTGATACCTCGCCCACCAAAGCGGCTACTGGGGTTGAGGTATTGTCTGAGCTGGTTTTTGCAACCAAAGCAACTAAACTCGATGAGTCGTCATTCGCGGCGCTGTGGGGAATGTAGTGAAGGTTGATTTCTATCGTTGCGTTGCCAGCATCAACGGTAACCTTACTGCCACTGCTGTAGTCAACAACGATGTTGGTCATGGGGATGGAAATACGGATGTTTTTGCCATCCCCGCCCATACAGACTTGCCAGTCCGAGAAATCAGCGGAGGCTGTGTAAGAACCTTCTGCCGTCATCGAGAAGTTTTGCGGCGATGATTGCTGATCCACAATTGTTTTATTTACGTCGGGAATAGGAATAGCAAAAGCGGTATCCCAATTATAGGTATTTGCGGCAGCATTTTGGGTGGACATGGGCTGCTTTCCTTTGTCGCTGTTTACTTGGTCTTCAGGCCAATTTGTAAAGAATCGGCGAGCCATGCTGATTTGAGTTCATATCCGCTGACACCAGGGAAGGTATAAGGCTCGATAGCATCGTTGGCAAATTCGTCAAAACCAGGCACGTTTTCCCAATCGTTTTTGTATACAGACTCCAAAATAGCCGCCACGGTCATTTCAACCCCGTACGCCGCAGTCAAAGCTGCTGTGACACCACCGAAGACTTTCCAGCGAGTGGAATTGAAAGCATTTTTTATCCGCGTCATTCGCCCCGCGGCTTGTTCGGTGCCATTAGCTAGTGCATCTTCTTCGTTAACGATATTTTGCTCTTCACTCTCGCTGTCTTCACCCAACGCGCTGAAAAAGCTTTCTTCATCAAGAAGGGCGGATCCTTCATCAACACTGGCAACTGTCACATCTGCAGAGGCGGCAAGGCCATCCACAACCGGCCCAAGAACCGCTACCAATGCGAGGGTCGCGGTGACCGCTCCCATGATAATTTCAAAATCTATTTCGGCTTGGGTTTTTGTGACATTGACGGTCATGTTACGTACAGACTCAGTGAAATTAAAAATCTGTTTCGTATCTCCTGAAGACGTCGTAACCGTTTTTAGGCCTAAGCTTACCTGCTCGGTATAGTTAATATGAACGTCGTATTGCCAGCTTTGGTGATAGGTCAAATCAATGAATTTTATTTCCAGAAAACTGTGCTCTAAGTTCATTTCAAATTGGTGAGCTTCAATGGTGACCTGGGTGGCGGTGTAAAATTCGAGTGTGCCGTTATTGAGATCTACGATGTATTCGTCCCCGTTACCACTGAGGAACCATTGACTTCCCTTGATATTGACTTTAACTGAATCGTTTCGGAGGTCAGGGTTATAAGTATCTCCGTACTGGCCCTGAGTCCTGAAGGCATTCACCAGCCCCTCGGGGAGAATTCCCTCGTCTAGTTGAGAGGAATAACCGTCGTCTGCCGTTGTGGCATACGGGTCTTCATCCATCTTGAAGTAGCCGTAAGTCAACTTGTTGAGGTTTTTTACAGACAGACCATCGTTAAATATAGTGAAGTCGTCGTCCGTCGCATCGTCAAAAAGATGCTTGGCGCCACCCAATAACATATTTTTCACAAAGTTCGGGCCGCTAATCAGCAAGCCTGTATCGGCACCGTTGGCATCCTCGCCTGTTGGAATGGCATTGGGTGACACTTGGTGATTTGATCCGGGAGTATTGTTCTGAATCATCGTCAGTACCCCCATCACTGAACTTTCCATGGTCTGCTTGTCCACCACGGCATAACTGGTGGCTGTGGGATCAATCCAGGTATAGTTGGGAGACTGGCTGAGTTGGGGAGTCAGATCTATCACTGAGAAAACGAAGTTGAAATAGCCAATATTGCTGTTGAACCACTCACTAAGAAGCTCTGGTAATTCCGCGTTACCGATGCTGCCAGCATCTGGCGGATTGACGATGTTCATAACGACTACGGCGGGTATTCCGCCAGCTTCCTGGCTAAGGGCACGAAGCTGGCTCTTGAAGGAATCAGAGTATTGATAAACAGATAGAAACTTCTCCTGATCCTTATCTTCACTGTAGAACATGTAATAGAAAGAGCCGTCCGCTGCGGTCACCACCCAAGCGGCGCCATGCGTAACAGTTGACAGTGTAGAATCACTGCTAATCGTTACACCGTTGGTTGCAAAATCCCCAATAAGAGCAGCGTCCACAACACTATTGTCGAGATCGGCAACGATGGCACCAACACCTTCGTTGATCACGAAAGCCTTTTGATTTGGGTCTGGAATCCAATCCATATTGATCTGGATAATGATGCTCATCTCCAGCCCGTCCAGTGAGTAACTTTCGCCCCCCGCTAGATAGACACCACTAGAAACTGGAACGCTCATATTGATGTTCTTGCCATCGCCACCGGTAGACAACTGCCACGCGTCCAAACTTGCTGTGAGCTGGTAGCTGGGATCATCACTGGCTGACTGTGAAATGTTCTTGGCTCTATCATCAACACTACTCCAGTTGTCAGTAAGTGCTCGGTTGGTCGTGTCAAAATGCAGCGCCACAACGGTATCCCAATTGTATGTATCGGCAACCGCACGGGCGTCAATTTCCTTTACAGCAGCTGGGGCAAGTGAGGTGCTATCAGTCATGGTATTTCTCCTTAGTCACTGTATGAGTATTCACTCCAATTTATGCTCAGATCAGCTAAGTGGGGTGGTCAGGAAAGGTTTCCACGGAAATAGAGGGCTCCGTCTAGGCCTCCCTCGGTCAAGCTGAACGACTGCCCATCAATTTGCCAGTCGAGAAGGCTGGCTACGTTGACGACATCGTTATCAAAAGTTGATTGCACGGCGGCGTTAATATTAGACATGCCCACAGCATTTACTTGGTCGCCATAATGGTTGACCGCATCGGTTATATCGGCAATCAGACCGGGTAGCGTTAAACCTAGGCCAACAAGGATGATGTAGTCATACCAAGGAATATCCTGATCATGCGTCGTCTGAGGGCTAGGGTCTTCTTCAAAAGTCATGACCCCGGTCGAATAATTCAAAGAAAGCGGATTGACAGTTTTTGACGTCCAGCTATAGGTGGCATCTGGCAGGTCGGCTAGGCCAAAAAGGAAGGTAAGCGGGCCGCCGCCAGCAGAGGATGTCTGGAGTCCGTCACCAGCATCGGAAGGCCAAAGGGAAAAGGAGTCGGTGTTGATATTGTCGCCATCAATCTGCGCATCAAACGCCCCATTATTAGAAATAACCGAATGCTGGTTTGTTTGATGTACAGCAAATGTACCCTTGGGAAAGGTGTCTTGAACGCCGGGCAATAGCGTGTTTTTAAAAAAAGCTTCTTGAGAAATCAGTGCAACAGCGTTAGAACCAGAAGTTAGCGCTGTGGAATCAAATGCAGGGGTGGAAGGAAACGGCGAGTCATCGAGCATCGATAGAAAGCAAAGTGCTTCAATATCACCGGATGCAACAAAGTATTGCCATTTATACGGGCGTAACCATGTGGCCGCCCCAGCAGGCACTGGAACTACACCTGCGAAGATGTACTGCAGATTATCCCGGTTTTCATAAAATGCTTGCTGCGCAATTTGTTTTAGCATGCCGGTGGCGGCACTTGTCATCTGTCCTGATGGGTCTGTTACAGTGAGAACTGCAATATAGCCGGGATCGTTGGGCGTGCTGGCTTCGGAGGGAGAGAAAACTAGGCTGGTCAGCGAGCCTTCGCCATCGAGTTCTTGTTGATTCCCGGGGCCAAGCCAACCGAGTGTGATTTCTACCAGCATTGAAACCCCGGTCATATCCCAACTACCATTAACGCCTGGCAGGCCCGATATACTCATAAAACCCTCTTTAATCGGTATATTGAGCTTCATTAATCTGTTCTGCCCCCCATCTGCCATGCTCCATACGCCGAGGTTGACATTAATATTGGTGACAGCGCCTGTGACAGAGTCATGGTCTGTATAGACAAGAGGCATCGAAACCGATGCAAGGTTGGTACTCATGATGTCATTGACCTTGTCTTTGGTCAGTGCATAAGAGTAGTCGTACTGATAGGTATCCATGCATACTCCTTTATTGTTGACCGACTCTTTTTTTGTTCATCACACGGAATAAGTAAAATTAATCAACCGCTTAGTTAGTTAGCTTTTTAGCAAGCGATAAAGTTGTTAGGGAAGATAACTGAGTGAAAATAAGGTGTTCTGTGTGTTTCAAAAAAATCTAATAAGAGAAATTAAGTAGACATAAAAATTTCCTCGCCCTAATGAGGTGATCCGAAACGCGTAGCCTCAAGCTGTTTAATCAGACAGTTACCTCTGCAGGCTTAAGTAGCTACCGATTAGGGTTATGGTAATTCTGCATGGTTAAAAAGTATTAAAACTCAGCGTAGTCCATCTTATTGCGTTTGCCAGTGTTTTAGCTTTGCATCAGTAAATTTAGCTGATGGTAATCAGCTATCTTAAAAAGAACGACTAACTGGACTGAAGAGAGGGGGCTTGAAAGTCGACTAAAGTTAGCGCTTACCCAAACGTGTCGCCAAGAGTCGTTTTGTGCCCATGCAATTCAAGGATAAGGGATTTTTGAGATTGAAGATGCCCGCCAGGACAACCGTTTTAAAGATTATGTTCTGGTAAAAACGCATCGTGGCATACGCTTTTACGCGGGCATACCGATGACAACGACGGATGGCCTTAGGGTAGGGGCGCTGTGTATCATTGACTCCGTGCCACGCCGTTTTAATGACCAGTAGCGTCAGGTGTTAAAAGATTTAGCAGCGTGTGCCGAAGAGGAGGTCAACCAATCAGGGTAGGATCTTATACGTTGCAGCGTGTAGCTGTCGCGTTTATGACGGCGAAAATATAGCCCGATGAGATCCAATAATTAACAGCACTCGGTGCTGTTAGCGTTATCGCAAAGCCGTTCGACCCGATGACGTTGTCACATCAAGTCCGCAGTCTTTGGGAGCAGGCAAGTGGTAGAGAGTGAGCGTAGTAAATTAGAACAAAAGCTTGAGCTTTTAAAACAGTCTTATCAGCATAATCTGCAAGAAGAACTGACATCGTTGTGCCATGTGCTGAAAAAAGCACAGCGACGCGAGGAAAGCCCGGAAGCCGATGTGGTTTCTTCGGCAGTATCGGTTGATGATAAAGCGCACGACGAGACCTCTCTAGATGCTATTTATCGTCGGATACATAAAGTATCAGGTTCTGCAGGTACCTTCGGCTTCGAGCATGTCAGTCAACTGGCCCGGGCATTGGAAGTGACCTTACTAAACGCATTAAAAGAAGGTAAGTCGTCGCTGGACGCATCTTTGGTTACGTTGCTGCAATCTCAGTTGACCTTGATGCAGCGCTCATTGGTGCCGGAGGCTCAGCCATTACCACAATGTACAATTGAGCAGAGTGATATACGTTCAGTGGCCAAGATATGGCTAATAGAGGAAGATGCCCTGCTTGGAAAACGTATATTGGAGCAGTTAGCTAACTTTAGTTATGAAGTGACACTATTCTCTTCAGTGCCTGCCATTGCTAATACCGACAGTGAACCACCGGATGTCCTGATTGTCGATGCAGCTGCGGGTTCTGCTTACCTTTCTCCGCTTCAATCGCTTTCCTGCCCCCTGTTTTTTATCAGCGAGCAGGACGACTTTGATGCGCGCATGCGTGCTGCGCAGCTTAACGCCTATGGCTATTTTTTAAAGCCGCTGAATATTCCACAACTTGTTAATCGTTTAGAACAGTTGCTTCAAGAGCGCCATGCGCCCCCCGCACGGATTTTAATTGTAGACGATGACTATCAGCTCGCTGCCTACTACCAGTTGGTGCTAGAAGCGGCTGGTATGGAAGTGCAGGTGTTGGATAAGCCCCGCTATGTCATTGAGCAATTAACCACTTACAGGCCTGAGCTTTTGTTAATGGACGTGCATATGCCGGACTATAACGGCCCGGATATTGCCGCGATGATTAGGCAATACGATGCCTGGAGCAGCCTTCCCATCGTATTCCTTTCCGCTGAACTGGATCTAAACAAGCAGGTAGATGCGTTAAGCCACGGTGCGGATGAATTTCTAACGAAGCCGATTTCGGCCGCTCAGTTAGTGGCCTCCGTTCGCGCACGGGTATCACGTTCACGAACACTGTCTGCACTGCTCAATAAAGATTGCCTTACGGGCCTTCTGAAACATGCCAGCATCAAAAGTGCCGCTATTGATGAGCTGCATCGTGCTGCTCGTCAGCATTATCCGGTAACGGTGGCGATGATTGATATTGACCATTTTAAGGCGGTCAATGATACCCACGGACATGCTGCGGGTGATGTTGTGATCGCTTCTTTAGCAACGCTATTACGTCAGCGTCTTCGTCAAACCGATATGATTGGCCGCTATGGAGGCGAAGAATTTCTAGTGGTATTGCCTCATTGCACGTCCGAAGATGGCCGCAAACGGCTGGAAAATATTCGTGAGTACTTTTCCAGATTACGATTTAATCAAGGGGCTCAAGAGTTTGGCTGCACTTTATCTGCAGGTATGGTGTGCAGCATTGATATGACAGAAGGTGAACAAGATAGGTTATTGGTGCGAGCTGACGAAGCGCTTTACCGAGCTAAGCGAGGAGGGCGTAACCAGGTTTGCCAATAGCGCGATTCGTTATGAGGCAAAACTATCCTGCCATGCTCACGGATGGTGCGCTTTGGCATTGGCAACAACGCCGCTCAATTAACATTCTGCCGTATTTTCTCCATAGGTTGTTGTTTTTAAATATTAAAATTAAATATGGCACGCAGTTCGCTAAATGTTAAGTAAGAAGCAAATGAACAGAGTTCCAGACGATAAATAGGGTGCTCTTCCTTCTTTGCTATATCGCCCCGACAGAGATTGGTAAGCGATACACTGAGTGAGCTGGCGTGCTCCACCTGGGTCCCCTTCGGGGGACTTTTTTTATGCCTGTCATTTGTACCTGACTTTTATAACTGATGCTGTTGGCCGGCTGTGCTTGATATGTAAAACTTATATTAAAATAACACAACAAGTTTGGAAACGCTGTTCGATTGGTATATATTGTATAGGTAGCTGGAGTTACCGGCACCAATCCCCAGTAAGATGTAAGAGGATGACCCTGATGAGTAAATTAAAATTAGTATCTGCTGCTGTTCTTTCCGCTAGCGCCTTGATCGCCAGCCAAGCAGCATTCGCTTACGAAGCAGGTGACGTTTTCGTACGTGGTGGTGTCGCCCAAACGGATACGGGTTCTGGAAATGGCAATGTTGGCGCGGCAGATCTAAACGTACAAAGCGCGCGAGGATTTACGTTTGGCGCGGGTTACCTGTTCACTGATAAGCTTGGTGCTGAACTTAACAGCTCCGAGAAGTTTGAACACGACCTCAACACCAGTCCTGGTGGCGACGCAGGTAGCGTAGATCGTTTGCCAATTAATCTGATGGTTAACTACTATCCGATGGGCGGTTTGGACTCTAAAGTTCAGCCCTATGTCGGCGTTGGCTTGAACTACACTCGCTTCTCAGGCGAGCCCACTGGCCTAAGCGTTGATGAAAGCTATGGCGCGATAGGTCAGGCGGGGGTTGATTTAGCGGTTACCGATAACGTCATGCTGAATGGTTACGTTAGCTACGCAGACGTGAACGCCGACATTAATGCAAGTGGTAACAAGGTCGGTGAAGTAAACATGGAACCAGTCACTATCGGTGGTGGCGTTACCTACCGCTTCTAACGGTTCGATCTGATAGTCGCCCGGCCCGGGGAATTAATCCTCGGGCCGGGCGTTTTGCTTATCAGGGGGTCAAGTTTTTGAAGCCACTCTCTGTGACGACAACGTTATCTTCAATACGGATGCCGCCACAGTTGGCTAACGAATCAACGGCTCTCCAGTTAATCGGCAGTGCCTTGTCGCGCAATGGTTTCAGCAACATAGGGATATAGTAGAATCCAGGCTCTATGGTTACTACCATGCCTGGGCGCAGTGTACGGGTTAAACGTAGCGCTGGGTGTTGTTCAGGAGCAGGTGAGGGCGTTCCGTCTGGATGACGAAGCCCTGCCACATCATGAACCTGTAGCCCCAACGAATGCCCTAATCCGTGTGGGCAAAAGGCCCGCGTAATCCCCTCATCAACTGCCTGTTCTGCACTACCCTGAAAAAGATCATTGGCAATAAGAATATCTGCCAACAAACGATGCATTTGCTCATGTAGCGCAATGAACTCCACGCCTGGAGCAACGCTTCCGACAAGCGTGTCTTTTAACTGGTGGATACCGTCAATTAAATCGCGATAGAGGGCTGGCGCGTCAGGACCTGCATAAGTGCGTGTAATGTCAGCGCAGTAGCCGCGAAAACGGCGACCAGCGTCAACCAGTAGGCTATGTCGTTGCGTGGGACTTTTTAGGCCATAGTGTTGGTAATGCAAGACACCTGCATGTTCATTTAGCCCAATGATGTTCTGATAGGGGACATCGGATTCACGCTGTCTGCTGGCAGCCAGGTAGGCCAGTTGAATATCTAACTCCGCCGACGCGCCAATAAAAGCCGCCTGTGCGGCTTGATGACCTGCCATGGCGAGTCGGTTAGCTTCGCTCAAACAAGCAATTTCATAAGCAGTCTTGAACATGCGCAGTTCGTCTAGAGCCTTAACCAGCGGTTCGGGCTGGTACTGTGCGTCTAATGCGAGGCACGTGGTGGCCTCAATATCGCCGATCACGGCAGCGCGACCGGCTAACGTTGGCATGGTTTTTTCACTACATAGATGAATATCAAACTCAGTCACCCATGGCTCTTCAGGAAGGCGAGTAGGCAAATGCCAGAAATCTGCCGGCGCATACAAGTACAACTGCGGGCGCTTGCCTGGTTGAATCACCAGCCAACTGTGCTGGATATCGGCCATGCCCACCCAGTGCATAAAGTGGCCGTATGTCTGGAAGGTTGGCGTTTGGTCGTCGCCAAAGTGAGGGTCGGTGTGACCGCTATAGATAGCCAAGCTATCGAGACGGTGACTGGCTAACAGGTCTGAATAAGCTTGCTGTAAATGCGCTAGGTGTTCGCGCTGCAGTTTAAACAAAGAAGCTGACATTCAAGTAGTGTCCTTTTTTCAATGACGGCTCGGCCATGAACTCTGATGACGGTAACAAGTCGGGTAATAGCCTTAACTGTTGGCTTAATTGCGCAGCGGAGCGAGCTCACTCCACAGGCTATCCAGCTCTGCGTGATGCTGGTTTTGGTGGCGATATAGTCGCAGCTCCATCGGGACATCCCAGCGGCTATCGCCTGCTCTGATTAATGTTCCGTTGGATAGCTCAGCGGCTATGTTGCGTTCAGGTAGCCAGCTCATGCCATAGCCGAGAAGCACCAGCTCTTTAATACCTGCCGCATAGAGATTTTCACTTTGCGCCATGAGGTAGGTGCTCTGCGGTAGGCGAGCGAGATGCGCCTTTACCGCTGAACCCAATAGGCCCCGCTTTGGATAGGCCAGCCAAGGCGCGGGTTGCTGCCGTGAGCCGGGCAGCAACGCGCAAGGTGTGCCGTTCGCGTCCAAGCCAGTGACAGGAATCAAGCGCTCGTGGCCAATGACTCGATACGTACAGGCACTGGTATCGATGTCTAAATCGCAACGCCCGATTGGCCAATAGCAAATAGCGAGATCGCACTCTGCTCGGCCAAGCGCTTGAAAATAATCGCTCGCCACCCAGCCAGTCGCTCGTAAGTACGGCTGTATACGCTCTTGCCAACCCGTAGAGGCAAGCCACTCCGGCAAAAACTGTGGAAGTAAGCTCTGCGGAGCAGCCACCATGATGCGGCGCTGCTGTCCGGCGCTGATTTCTCGCACGCGGTCACGTGTTAAACGCACGCGATCGGTTACCTGCTCGCAAAGCGTCAGGAACTCCTCTCCCGCTGGGGTTAGCGAAAGCGGCAATGTCTGCCGGTTGATCAGCGTCACGCCCATCTCTTCCTCCAGCAACTTAATGCGCCGTGAAAAGGTGGGCTGTGTGACGTGCTGATCATCTGCTGCGCGAGAGAAGTGCCGCGTTCTGGCCAGGGCAATAAAGTCTTCTAGCCAGCGAATTTCCATGTCTTACCTCGCAGTGCTGCCAAACGTGATGCTGTTGCTGAAACTGACGTCATAGGCGGCCTTCTTCAACAGCGTGGCACGCAACGCGAGTGCCGTCATCCTGGGTTTGCAGGATAGGAATTTCCTGGTGGCAGCGGGCGTTGGCATAGGGGCAACGGCCATGGAATACGCAGCCGCTCGGTAAGTTGACTGGTGTCGGCACTTCGCCGGTAAGACGAATATGCTGGGGCCGGTCATCCTTCAGGCGTGGAATTGCCGAGAGCAGCGCCTGGGTATAGGGGTGGCGCGGTTTAGCGAACAGCGTCGCTGTCGTTGCCACTTCACAAACTGTACCTAAATACATCACCGCTACACGAGTGCCAAAGTGCTCTACAACCGCTAAATCGTGGGTGATGAATAGATAAGTCAGGTTACGCGCTTGTTGCGCCTCCATCAGCAGGTTGAGCACTTGTGCCTGAATGGATACATCCAGTGCCGAAATGGGTTCGTCGGCAACAATAAACTCAGGATCGACGGCTAGGGCGCGTGCTATGGCGATACGCTGGCGCTGGCCACCTGAAAACTCGTGCCCAAAACGCTTGCCCCAGTCGGGGTCAATCCCCACTGAACCCATGACGTCCTGAACCTTGTCGAGTATCTTTTCACGGTTCCAGTCTGGGTGGTGCAAGCGCAGCGGTTCTTCCAGCGTTTGCTGGATCGTCATCCGAGGATTAAGCGATGCATAAGGATTTTGGAAAATCATCTGCATGCGCTTGCGATAAGGCAATAGCTGGCGGGAACTTAAGTTGTCGATCCTCTGCCCGTCATAGCGAATTTCGCCCTCGGTGGGCGTGAGTAACCCCATGACTGTTCTGGCAACAGTGGATTTACCGCAGCCAGATTCACCAACCACGCAGAGCGCTTCGCCGCGTTTTATATCGAGGTTAACGCCGTTAATAGCGTGTACATGCTCTTGGTGACGAACCAGCTTGCCGCCTTTAAAGCGCAACTGATCCAAAAAATCCCCTGATAATGAAAAACGCTTTTTTAGGCCACGAATTTGCAGTAGCGATTCGCTGCTCTCTTCATTTTGAGTGTGCGACGTACTGTGTATTGTACTGTGCATTTCTCCCTGAGCACTCATCGTGTTTCCTCCTTCAGGCGACGGTCTTCAAGCATTTCAGCCACCATATGGCAGGCGACACGGCAATTGCCGGATTCGACAAATTCAGGCACTTGCTGGGTGCAGGCAGGGCGTGGTTGACCATCTGCTCTATTGATGAAGTCGCAGCGCGGATGAAACGCGCAGCCGCTAGGCAAGTTAGAGAGTGACGGCATGCTGCCGCGGATTTGATTGAGCTTTTCGCCGGGCGTCGCCATTTGCGGTAACGCGTTGATCAGCCCTTGGGTATAGGGGTGCTGCGGATCATTGATAATTTCCCGCGTGGGGCCTTGTTCAATAACACGACCAGCATACATAACCAGCATACGCTGAGTGACCTGACTCACGACACCCAAGTCGTGAGTGATAAGAATCAGGCCCACGTTGTGCTGTTCGCATAGCTCAAGAAGGAGCGCCATGATTTCCGCTTGGATGGTCACGTCCAAGGCGGTGGTCGGTTCATCAGCAATGATAATGTCGGGGTCGAGCAGTAGGGCGATGGCGATAATAATGCGCTGGCGCATACCACCAGAAAGCTCGTGGGGGTATTGATCCAAGCGTGTCTCTGGCGACGGAATCTGAACTTGGCGCAACTTATCCAGAGAGATGGCGCGTGCTTCTTTGGTGGAGATACGTCGGTGCGCTTTTAGGCACTCGACCATCTGCTCACCAATCGAGAGTACGGGGTTTAGCGTCATCATTGGGTCTTGGAAAATCATCGAGATGCGATTGCCGCGTACTTTGCGCAGACCGCGCTCGGACATGGTATTAAGTGTCTGACCTTCAAACTTAATGCTGCCACCGGCTATAAAGCCGGGCTTGGCAATCAGATTAAGTAGTGAGAAGGCGGCCACGGATTTACCCGCGCCAGACTCGCCTACGATGCCTAAGCGCTCGCCGCGCTCCAGGGTGAAATTGACATCGCGAAGAGCGCGCACTTCACCTTGGCGAAGTGCAAAACGTACGTCGAGTTGAGAGACTTCAAGTAGCGCCATGGTGTCCTCAGCCTTTATAGAGTCGTGGGTTCATGACATCGCGCAGCCAATCGCCCAATAGATTGATAGACAGCACCAGCACAATGAGTACCGCACCAGGAATCAGGGTGATCCACCAAGAGCCTGACTGAATATAGTCAAAGCCGGCTTTAATCAGCGATCCAAGAGAAGGGTGGGTTTCTGGCATCCCGAGGCCTAGGAATGACAGTGCCGCCTCAGAAATAATGGCGTTGGCAATTTGCACCGTTGAGATAACAAAAATCGGAGACATGGTGTTCGGCAGCACATGGCGAAACATAATACGTTTGCTGCGTAGGCCCATCACTCGTGCAGCATCGACGTACTCTTTGTTTTTCTCAGCTAACACCGAAGCGCGCACCGTGCGTGCGTACTGAGGCCACTCAGCTAGCCCGATAATTAAAATCAGCATGAGCACGGCATATTGGCTGTAAAACGCGCTACCCATGGTGGCTTTCACCAGAGCACCCACCACGATAGCGACCATTAGTGTAGAAAAGGACAGCTGGATATCGGCTAAGCGCATCAAAAAAGCATCGACGCGGCCACCTAAGTAGCCTGCCATTAGGCCGAACGTTACGCCGAGCAGCGCTTGAAGTATGACAGCGCCAAAACCAATTAGTAGCGATACGCGTGTGCCGTAGAGAATAATCGACCATAAATCGCGTCCCTGGGCATCGGTGCCTAAGCTGTAACGCTCATCAGCACCATCAATCCAAAAAGGCGGTAATTCGGACGACATAATGTCGATTTGTGCGAGGTCATAAGGATTGGTGGGGGCTAGCAAAGGCGCTGAAAACGCCGCAATGACTAGGCAAATAAATACCGCGAGACACAGTTGGGCCGTGCGATCGCGCTTAAAGCTGTACCATAAATAGGAATCACGCAGGCGTTCCCAACGGCTGGGTGCCATCGTTGTTGTAGGCGTTGTCATGCGGGCTTACCTGTCAGTTTTACGGTGGGGTTCACGAAGCCGTAGATCAAATCCACAATGGTGTTCGTCACCACGAAAATGACGCCGACAATCATCAAGTAAGTAACAATTAGCGGTATATCGGCTCGGTTAATAGCATCAAGGAACATCAGTCCCATGCCCGGCCATTGGAAAACAGTTTCGGTCAAAATGGTGTAAGCCACCATGGTGCCGATCTGTACGCCGCCAACGGTGATAACCGGCAGCATGGTGTTTTTAAGCGCGTGAACAAAGTAAACACGTCGCATTGAAATGCCTTTCGCTCGGGCGTACTTCACATACTCTGACTGCAGCACTTCCATCATTTCTGCGCGAATCAGGCGGATAAACAGCGGCAACATAATGGAGGCGAGTGAAATAGCGGGTAGTACCAAATGCTGTAAGCCATTCCACGTGGCTAAGTTGGTGTCCCAGTGGCCTACCACATGCACTAAGTCATAGCCACGGCCAAACGATGGCATATTACCTTCTGTCGACAGCAGGCTATTTAACCAAGCTCCCCAGCTGGTACTTTCAGGAAACAGGGTGATAGTGATCCCAATCGAGAAAATCTGAATCAATAAAATGGCGGTCAAAAACACCGGTATCGAAATACCAATAATTGAGGCGCCCATAAAAAAACGTGATATAGGAGAGCGAGGTTTTATCGCGCTATAAACGCCGATTGGTACGGAAAAAAGCACAATAATGAGCGTGGCGGCAAACACCAGTTCGAGCGTTGCAGGCAAATGCCGAGCAATTACTTCCAGCGCAGGTTCGCGGTAGAAATAGGAGTACCCAAAATCGCCTTGCACCGCATTTTTAGCAAAGCGTACATACTGAACTAAAAACGAATCATTTAAGCCTAAGCGCTCGCGAATAGCTTCACGTTCACTTTCGGGGACCGACTGTCCGACCATCTGTTGTACAGGGTCACCCAGGTTATCCTGGATGGCGAAGGCCAGTACACTGATGACAAACATCACCAATATCGCGTGCATCAGGCGCTTGATTAGAAAAGCAATCATGGCGTACGCCACCTATGTCATAGGTTTAATAGAGAATTAATGGCAAGTAAGGGCGAAGCCTGTGATGAGGCTGTTACCACATAAAATGCTTCGTCCCCCAGGGTTATGGGGAACGAAGCATCCTTGCACGTGTAAAAATAAGCGTGGAAATTAGCGATTAATTACCAGATCACCTAGATAGGGGAAGTCAATGGCGTTAACGATTGGTTCGATATCTATGCCGTCAGCAGCGCCATAGGCGAGATTTTGCCAATGCAACATGATGTAGCCTACGTCTTCATAGAGCATGGCTTCCGCTTCACGCAGCATTTCATTGCGTTTTTCTAAATCAGTTTCGCTATCTGCCGCAGTAACAAGCGCGTCAATTTCTTCGTTGCAATAGCTGCCGTAGTTGTATTGACCAACGCCGGTCTCTTCATCAATGCAGAAAGAGAGATACTGGAAGAAGTTAGCGGTGTCTTCGGTGTCCGCATGCCAGCCAATCATTGCAATGTCAGATTCGCGAGTATCGTATTCGGGCCAGTACTGAGCAAGCGGCATCGTGCGCAGGTTAACATTAATGTTGATCTGCGCCAGCATGTTAGCCACTGCTTGAGCGATCTGAGCATCGTTCACGTAGCGGTTATTCGGCGCGATCATGTCAACGCTGAACCCTTCCTCGTAGCCCGCTTCTGCCATCAGCTCTTTGGCGCGTTCAATGTCATAACGTGGCACTAAGTCAGGGTTGTGGCCAGAGTAGCCTTCTGGAGAGAACTGGCCCGCTGGCGTGGCGAAACCACGCATCAATCGGTCGGCAATACCTTCTTGGTTAATCGCCAAATCAACAGCTTGGCGAACCCGTGCATCCTGGAAGGCTTCAACGCGTTCTTCATTCATTTGGAAGCCAATGATGCGTGTGCCGTCCACTTCTACGAGATTGGCGTTATCGGCTTCGCGAACACGATCCAGGTCGTTAGGTGGCACCGCATCGATAAAGTCAACGCCGCCTGACAGTAGTGCCGCCACGCGTGAGGCATTTTCAGCAATGGGCGTCAGGACAATTTTAGAAACGTTACCTTCGCTGTCGGTATCCCAGTAATCCTCAAAGCGTTCAAAATCAACGCGGACACCTTGACGGCGTTCAGTGATAATAAATGGGCCAGTGCCTGAGACATTTCGCGATGCAAATGAGTTGCCCGCTTTTACGATTTCAGCTTTTTCATTGCCGCTTTCGGTTTCACCCGTGTAGAACTCGCTATCCATGGGGAAGATGTAAGTTGCAAGGTTCAGCAGTAGCGGGTAGGGCTCAGTGGTTGTAATTTCGACAGTGTAATCGTCAACTGCTTCAGCACCTGCGACGGGCTCAAAAATAGCGCGATAATCCGGGCTCTCTTTCAGACGTTCAATCGTCCATACCACATCTTTGGCGGTAAATTCGTTACCTGAGTGGAAGGTGACACCTTCACGCAGGGTCATGCGTGTCGTCGTTTCGTCTACCTGTTCCCATTCAGTCGCCAGACGCGGCTCAAACTGAAAATCTTTTGTCCAACGTACCAGCGGGTCAAACGCTAAGTGCGAAAGGCGCAGCATGCCGCCAGATAACTGCTCATGGATATCGAGGGTTTCAGGGTCGGCAGAGTAACCAATGCGCAGGGTTTCAGCACTTGCGGTCATCGGTAGCATCGTCGTGCCCGCAACCACAGCACCAATGACAGAAGCCAGTAGCGTTTTCTTAAACGTCATAATGTTTCCCTTTGTATTGTTTATTGTTCACTTTACTGGCCAAACCTAGCGTGTTTAAAAACCAATTGCGTTTGAAAACTAGGTGCGTTTGAAAAACCAGTAAAACAGACACGGTCAGCTTGTAAGCTGTTCTAACAGCATTGTGTTCTCTATAAACATAGAGAGTGCGGGTTGCGTCATACAATCGAAATAATGAGAGGTATCATTCATCTGCTGAATGACAGGGCTGGTAACGGCCTCAAAAGATAGGGGCGTTAGACGAAGGTGGGGTGCAGTGGGCGCCGCTATTCGGCTTTTCAACTCCATAGCGGCAACTGTATAAGTGTGTTCTAAGCGAAATGTTGGTGTAACCAGCGGTTAATGGCATCTGACTCGTAGAGCCACTCTTCCCGGCCGTCTTCATGGTTAATTTTTAAGCACGGAACTTTAACTTTGCCACCGCCTTCTTGAAGCGCTTTTTTATGGTCAGGGTCTAGCTGAGCGTCGCGTAATTCGATATTGAGTCCCAGTCGCGCGATTTCTTTACGTACTTTGATGCAGAAAGGACATGTGCGGAACTGATAGAGGGCTAGGTGTTCACAGGCGGCATCGACCTTAGCTTGCTCTTCCTCGGTACGCTCTACAGATTTAGGGGTTGAAAGCTTCTCTGAGATCAACATGACGGGGGCTAGAATAAGGCGGACACCTCTGAAGAAATAGCGAATCAAAACGCGCATTGTAAGCTCCCTCGGCAACGCTGAGATTGGTCAGCGGTTGGATGTGTGTGAATGATCATCTTTAAAAGATCATGAGCAAAAAGGTAGCCGCATCCTGCATCAAACTGGGCGTTTTGTCACTTCTGAACGAGCTTTGGCTCTAGTTTTAAAGCCAAGACCTGCCTTGAACTAGATGAGCAAGTTAACGTTGCATGCTAGTCTCAGCAGCTTAGTTAACTGGTTAAGTAAGGAGCGCTTCACCTATGCGTCTGCATATTATGGGTATCTGCGGCACTTTTATGGGGAGCCTGGCTCTGCTAGCGCGGGAGTTAGGGCATCAGGTGAGCGGCTCAGATACGAATGTGTATCCTCCCATGAGCACCCAGTTAGAAGAGGCGGGGATAACCCTGATGGAGGGATATCGCGCCGAAAATCTTGCTGATCAGCCTGCACTTGTCATTGTGGGAAATGCGTTATCTCGGGGTAACCCCGAAGTCGAGGCGCTGCTAAATAGCGGTTTGTCCTATACCTCAGGCGCTCAGTGGCTGGCTGAACATGTACTGCCTGGCAGGCAAGTCATTGCCGTTGCAGGTACTCACGGTAAGACCACCACTGCCAGCCTTTTAGCATGGTTATTGGAAAGCGCTGGCTTTACGCCTGGATTTTTAATTGGTGGTGTGCCGCGTAATTTTGGTGTGTCGGCACGCTTAGGTCATCACGATAGCCCGTTTATTGTAGAGGCTGACGAGTACGATACGGCGTTTTTTGACAAGCGCTCTAAGTTTGTTCACTACCGCCCCCAGATTGCGGTGATGAACAACTTAGAGTTTGACCATGCCGATATATTCCCTGACCTTGCTGCGATTGAGCGCCAGTTCCACCATTTGGTACGAACCGTGCCGAGCCGAGGTTGCTTGTTAGTTGCTGATCAACAGCCTGCGCTGGAACGTGTTTTAGAAATGGGAGTATGGTCGCCGGTCGAGCATTTCGGCACATTAGAGAACAGCGAGTGGCAATTGCGTTTGGAACGCTCTGATGGCAGCCGCTTTCAGGTGCTCCACATTGGGGTAGAGGGCGAAGAGGACGGCGTAGTCGAGTGGGCGTTAACCGGTGAGCACAACGCGCGTAATGCGCTTGCGGCACTTGCCGCTGCGAGCCGTTGTGGTGTGAATCTTGCTCGCGCTTGCGCTGCGCTTTCTCGTTTTAAAACACCCCGTCGCCGTCAGGAAGTCCTCGGGGAAGTGGACGGAGTGCAAGTCATCGATGACTTTGCCCACCATCCAACAGCGATTGCGGCCACCTTAAAAGGGCTGCGTGCAGCCACCACCAAAGGGCGTTTGCTGGCGGTGATTGAGCCACGCTCCAATACCATGCGTTTAGGCGCACTGCGTGCTCGACTGAATGAGAGCGTTGCCGATGCGGATGCCGTGTTCTGGTTTCAACCGGCAGGGCTTGACTGGTCAATGGAAGCGTTAGTGGCTGAACAAGGCAAGCGCGCTGAACTATTTAGCGATATCGATGCGCTCGTGCAAGCGGTTGTGACTCAAGCGTCACCACTAGACCGTATTGTTGTGATGTCTAATGGCGGTTTTGAAGGAGTTCATCAGCGCCTGTTGAGCGCGCTATCTGCCAAGGAGCAAGCTGAGTGACAGACTTTAAACCGCCGGTAACAGTGGCGCTGACAGGTGCTTCGGGCGCGCAGTATGGCCTGCGCTTGATCGACGTATTAGTGGCTGCAGGTCATGAAGTGTGGGTAATGATTTCCAAAGCAGCGCATATGGTCATTGCCACTGAGACAGATGTGTCGTTACCTGCTCAGCCTAAACGCTTAGTCGAGGCACTCACCGAGCAGAGTGGCGCTAAGCCCGGTCAAATCCGCTGTTTTGGTCGTGAAGACTGGATGGCACCCGTCGCATCAGGTTCTGGCGCCCCCTCTGCGATGGTGATTTGCCCCTGCTCTACAGGCACGCTTTCAGCAGTCGCAACTGGCGCGAGCAATAACTTAATTGAGCGTGCCGCCGACGTCGCTATCAAAGAGCGACGGACGTTAGTCATGGTGCCACGTGAAAGCCCCTTTTCACCCATTCACCTAGAGCACATGCTGGCGCTAAGCCGCTTGGGAGTGGTGATTTTGCCTGCGGCTCCCGGTTTTTATCATCGCCCGGAACGAATAGAAGATTTAATCGACTTTGTGGTTGCCCGGATACTCAACCAGTTAGGCATTACCCACCGCCTTGTACCGCGTTGGGGTGAAGGGTATGAAACCACGTCTAGCGATGCAGATAACGATGTAAACAATACGGAAGAGTAATGATGATGTCATGGGCGACGCTGTCGGTGTTTGTACCCACGTTTTTGTTCGTTTCCCTAACGCCGGGGATGTGTATGACGTTGGCGATGGTGCTGGGAATGACCCAGGGAGTGAAGCGAACGCTGTGGATGATGATAGGCGAGCTAATTGGCGTTGGCATCGTTGCGGCCGCCGCGGGTGCTGGTGTGGCAGCGTTAATGCTGCGTCAGCCAGAGCTGTTCATTGCGTTTAAGTGGGTGGGCGGCGCGTACTTGGCTTATTTGGGCATTATGATGTGGCGCTCTAGGGGGCGTATGGCTATCCCTGACGAGCTTAATGCTGGGCCAGCCGCTGGGCGGGTACAGCTGGCTACTCAGGGGTTAGTCACGGCAGTGGCCAACCCCAAGGGGTGGGCCTTTTTTATGGTGCTGCTGCCACCGTTTTTAGATGGCAGTCGGCCACTAGCGCCTCAGCTTACCCTTCTTATTGCGGTTATTTTAGTGATCGAGTTTGCCAGCATGCTGGTGTACGCCACTGGGGGGAAAACGCTGCGTAACGTGCTAGGCAAAAGCGGCAATGTACGGTTGCTTAACCGTATTGCAGGGACACTAATGATTGGGGTGGGTGTCTGGCTGGCACTGGGGTAGCGTCGAATTGCTAAGTAGCGCCGAGTTGCTAAACAGGTGGTAGCAGGATAACACGCAGGCCTACCAGCACGATGGTGGCTGCTATTAGTCTGCCCCACGGGCAACGAGGTAAGGGAGTTCTAACGCTTCGCTGCCAATTCAGCCGAACGAGGGCGCATACTAGCAGGCCCAAGAGGGCGCCGCCGATGAGATCACTTAGCCAATGAACGCCTAATATTAAGCGCGATAACGCCATCGGCGTGACCAGTATAATGGCTAGCCAATAAACCCAAACGCGTTGTTTGCGGTGCAACCCGGCTGCAATGAACGCAGCTGCTAGCCCAGCAACGACAACTGCCGTGGAGGTGTGTGCGCTTGGGTATGAAAATGAGCCAGCCAGATAGTCTGGTGTTTCTGGCCGTACACGCCCAAAAACCATCTTTCCCATTGTGTTGAGCAGCGCAACACCACCGATGGCAAACGCCCAATGGCTAAGAGCATCCATGCGCTTGTGGTGTATCAGCCAAACTGCCAAAGGCAAAAGTAGGGCGGTAACCCCAAGTGAGTCGCCTATTTTGGCCAAGCTCAAGCTGACTAACTGAAGTGGCTCATTGGTTAACCAGCTAAACAGCCGCTGCGCTTGTAGGTCAATCGCCAGTGGGCCTTGATGGTTCATTACCAGCAGTGTCCAGGCTGAGACACTTGCCAACGTGATCACAAATAACAGTAACGAGGCTAGCGGCACTTCATCATTAAGGCTCATTGAGAGCCAGGAACGACGCATAAAAGGGACACGACGAATAAGGCGTGCTGTTGCCAAGTAGATAAAGCCATGGCGCCCAACCTGAGCTCTTCCCCAGGAAAAAACCACCGCAAGCACGACGATGCTGGCGCCTAATGTAATGATTGCCGTTTCAATGTTTTGGGGGAGATTGAGGTGCTGTTGCCAGGTTCTTCCTAGTAAGTAGCCAGGCAGCACATAAGCGGGTGCCCACAGGGCGGCGGAAGTGATATTAGCCCACAAAAATGTGCGTTTTGGCATCCGCATCATGCCTGCAATAAGCGGAATAATGGGACGGACTGGCCCTACGAATCGGCCAATAAATACTGAATGGATACCATAACGTTCAAAAAAAAGTACGCCGCGTTCAAGCCATTCTGGATGGATGGATAACGGCCAGCGGTTGGTGACCTGTTCGCGGTGGTGATAGCCGAGCAGGTAGCTAATGCTATCCCCCAAAATGGCGCCTAGTAACGCAGCGCCGGTTAGCCATGGTAGGGCAATGGCTTCATGCCCCGCCAAAGACGCGGCTGCGGTGATTAACACAACGCCTGGAACCAATAAGCCAACCAACGCAAGGGATTCAAGCAGTGAAATTAGCGCAACCATCAGTAGTAACATGGCTGGTGAGAGCGACAGGGCAAAAAGCGTATCAGCCATGACGAGTACTGCTCCATTTTATAAGCATCAAGCGATAGATAATGCCTTCGCACGTGCTTCCAAGCGATTTATGTAGCGTTCAAAACTTTCATTTCGGCACGGCAGGCAAACAGCAATACGGGTTTCTAATTGCCCCGTTTCCACTAGAACACGTTGTGATAATGCGCGTTGCAGCCGCTCGCGCACCAACATAGCACCGCTTTCGCTTGTGTCAGGCAACACCAACCAGAATGTGGCGTTGTCTGCTCGGCCTAATAGGTCGTGGTCACGGCAACGGCTATTCACTTCGTTACAGAGAGCGCCCAAAAGAGCCGTTTGAGCGCGTGAACCAAATTGCTCTTCCGCCATATCAAGTTGGGGTAAATGCATTACTAATACCGCCAAGCGCTTGTTGAGCATCGCTGCGCGTAGAAATTCATTATGCAGGCGCTCTTTTAGCGTATCGATATGGTAAGCATTGCAATCATTGTCGTTTGGATCCGTCGCCCTTAACAATGCTCGCTGACGTGCGTGTTCCCATGGTGGTAAGGCGAGCAGCAGAATGAGAGCGGTATAAGCAATAATCATCTCTGCGGATGTGCCATTGTGGTTGGTTAACAGCCACCACAAGGGGCCGGAAAATGTAGTTAGCAATAAAGCGCTCGATAGCGGGAGCAAAAAAAATGCAGCAGCCGTGGGCAGTCCAATCCAAATAGTCGAGATGCTAGGGTGGTTATAGAAAGCGGACAGGGTAATGACATAACTACTACCCAGTAAAATAGCGCGAGGAAGAGCAGGGTTTAACGCCTGACTTTGGTGCATTAATAACGCCGCGAGTAGCAGCAGTGCCACAAACATCGGCACTAACAAGTCGTGATAATTTCCCATCCCATAAAGCCAGAACGTGTACCCTGCTACTAAGATAACGCTGGCAGTGTAGGCAAAGGTCATCAGGTGTCTGTGCAGCGGTTGGTCAATCATCGTTATTTTCCCGTTGTAGAGGCGGGAGCTGGGCTAGCGCCTCGACGGACAGACCTGATAGTTCTATGTCCATTAGCGGCAGGTGATGGGAGTGCTGTTTTTCTGGGAGGCCGGCACAGAGAAGCTTGCGGCGGTGAGCGGCTTCCTTTGGATTATGCGACAGCATTAAGGCGGCAAGCGTCTGACTGTTTAAGCGATAAACGTGTTCGAAGCTGTATGTGAGGTTGCACAATTTTTGCGCCGACGACCAAAGCTGATGACGTTTTACTTGGATAATGAATAACTCTGCATAGATGGCTTCACGTTCAGAGCGGGTTTGTTCGCGACTTAGGTCTCTTAGTAGTTGGCCGCTTGGCCATAGATTAAGACCGGGAATAAGCCGAAGACGTTTGCGAATCGAGCCATTAATATCGATTAACTGGCACGCTTTGGCACTGGACAGCACGCCCAGTGTCATCAGAGTAGCCAAAAGCAGTAGCCCTTCGGGTAAGGTGAGAAGAGGGGCGATTAATAACCAGCTAAGTAGCGCAGCGCACGCGTTGAAAGCAGCTACCCAGCGTTTCTGGGGAAGCATAAACATTGCCGCCCAAGCCCATATTAAAAAGCTATGACGTTCTGGAGCTGCGGCAATAAGAGACAATAGCAGCGTCCCGGTGAGCACTTGCCAAGGTAGGCCTTTAGAACGGCGGTGGCTAAAATCGAGTAATAACGCAGTAACGAAAAGCCAGCCTACCGACAACCAAAGCGCCAGCGCAGCCACTGGCTGTGCCGTATATGTCCAGAGTGCTAATACTACTGCCGCTGCAAATAGATTGGCTCTTAGTAGGCGTATTTTGTACTTGCTTTGCATGGTGGCTTACTATTCACCTTTAATTCGGGATTGCCCATGGAACACTTTGACTAGGCGTGGGCGTCTAAATGTAGTCACTAACAGCGTCAGTATAACGCCCTAATGGCGTAACATACTGCCAAACACCTAGTACCACTACCATAGAATGCAACTTGCCTTGCATACGCGATAACACAGGGAGAAAGTATGAGCGGTTCAAACGCACGCCAAAACGTAGCCCTACAGCAATTAGCTGCGGGGGATGTGCCCGCTTATATCCAGGTGCTCGGTCAAGGCGCTCGGGCAGCTGCTAGAGAGTTGCGTCGTGCTGATACGGGATTGAAAAATCGTGCGCTTGAGGCAATGGCATTACGCCTTGCGGCATCTAGACAATTAATATTAGAGGCTAATGCGCTTGACTTACAGCGTGGTAAAGAAACCGGCTTAGACAATGCGTTGCTAGATCGTCTGGCACTTAACGATGCGCGAATTGATGCCATGATCGAAGGTCTTCATCAAGTGGCTGCCTTGCCAGATCCTGTCGGCGAGATTGACGATATGCGCTATCGCCCGAGCGGGATTCAAGTTGGCAAAATGCGCGTGCCGCTTGGGGTTATTGGCATTATTTACGAATCTCGCCCCAACGTTACCCTTGAGGCAGCAAGCTTGTGCTTAAAATCCGGTAATGCCTGCTTGCTACGCGGGGGATCTGAAGCCAGTGCGTCAAATGCTGCAATTAGTAGTTGTATACAGGAAGGATTAGCCGATGTTGGCTTGCCGCCTGAGTCAGTACAGGTCGTTGCCACCACTGATCGAGCTGCGGTGGGTGCAATGATTAGCATGCCTGACTATGTTGACGTCATTATTCCAAGAGGGGGAAAGTCACTGATCGAGCGCATCTCCCGCGAGGCAACGGTGCCGGTTATTAAACACCTTGATGGCGTTTGTCATGTTTACATCGATACCACGGCAGACCCCGCTAAAGCGATGGCCATCGCGGTAAACGCGAAAACGCATCGTTATGGCACCTGCAATACGATGGAAACGCTACTGGTGGATGCGCCAATTGCCGATATTGTGCTGCCAGAGTTGGCTCGTGCCTACGCCGAGCACAGTGTAGAGCTACGTGGTTGCGAGCGCACACGGGCGTTGCTGCCCCAGGCAACGTTGGCCACTGAAGAAGACTGGAGTGCTGAGTACCTTGCGCCTATTTTAGCGATTAAAGTCGTCGATGGTATGGATGAGGCGATCCAACATATCGAACAATACGGCTCTCATCATACCGATGCCATTGTGACTCAAGACATCAGTCTAGCGAGACGCTTCATGGCAGAGGTCGACTCGAGTTCAGTCATCGTGAATGCATCTACGCGTTTTGCTGATGGCTTCGAGTATGGGCTGGGAGCCGAAATAGGTATCTCAACCGATAAGCTGCATGCACGAGGGCCTGTTGGATTAGAAGGGCTCACAACGCAAAAATATGTAGTGTTTGGGGATGGGCAAGTCAGGCAATGAGTTCAACATCCATGCGAATAGGTATGCTGGGAGGTACCTTTGATCCTGTGCATCTGGGGCATTTACGAAGCGCCGTTGAGGTTCGTGAAGCCCTTGGGCTTGATCGTCTGCACATGATTCCTGCGCCTCAGCCGCCTCTGCGTGATACGCCTCAGGTGTCGCCGGAGCAGCGTTTTGAGTTGTTGACGTTAGGTATTAGCGACACACCAGGGGTGGTGGCAGATGATCGTGAGCTACGCCGAGAAGGGCCTTCTTATAGCGTGGATACGCTTGCCGAGCTGCGGCAAGCGTATGGCGATAGCGCTTCTCTAGTGATGATTATCGGGTTCGATGCTTTCCTGCGGTTAGCCAAATGGCACAAAGCCAAGCAGATATTCTCCTTGGCGCACCTCGTGGTGATCGCTCGACCTGGCTATAACGCTCCTTGGCCTGAAGCGTTAAGGGAACTGGTGGGTGATCGTGAAGTCGATAGTGTAGATGAACTGATGCAATGCCCGAATGGCAATGTTCTTACGCTGGCCTTGCCTTCCATGATGGCGATTTCGGCTACTTATATAAGAGAGCGTTTGAAAATGGGCAAAAGCGTTCGTTACCTACTGCCTGAGGCAGTTGAAGAAGCCATTCTGCATTATGGTTTCTATCATTCTAGCGAATAGCGCTGGCAGTCAGGAAAGAAGCCGTTACAATGGCCGGCTTATTGACTGAATATCACTGAGCTCGTTTTTGCTGAGCTTACGACAACAAGGGGTTGCCTTTAGGAGCCATGCACATCGATACACTTAAAAATCTAGCGGTTGATGCCCTAGAAGAGCTTAAAGCACGAGATATTACGCAACTAGATGTTTCCAAGCTGACAGAAGTTACTGACTTGATGCTGATCGCCAGTGGTACGTCTACTCGCCACGTGGCTGCTTTAGCGCAAAACGTTGTGGAAAAAGCCAAAGCGTCAGGCCTTTCGCCCCGTGGTGTTGAAGGTGGCGATAACGCTGACTGGGTGCTGGTAGATCTGGGTGATGTGGTTGTCCATATTATGTTGCCTGAAGCGCGAGCGCTCTACGATCTTGAGCGTTTATGGGCAGACTTGCCCAATGATGCTGGAGCCATTAGTGAGTCGCTCAAGCGGTTTGAAGAGCGAGCCACGATGTCATGAAGATCCGGCTGTTAGCGGTGGGCACCAAAATGCCTGCGTGGGTTGAAGAGGGCATTGAGACCTACCGCAAACGGCTACCTCGAGATTTCACGCTTGAAATCGAAGAGATTCCACTGGGTCAGCGTGGTAAAAATGCTGATATAGCAAAGGCGCGTGCGCAAGAAGCGCAGCGTATACGCGACAAGCTACGTGGTGACGAGTATATCGTGGCACTTGAGGTTAAGGGTAAAACCTGGAGTACCGAGCAACTTGCTGACGAGGCTGACGCCTGGCGTATGTTGGGCAAAGATATCGTGCTATTGGTGGGAGGGCCTGATGGCTTAGAGCCATCCCTTTCAGCAATGGCTGATAAAGCGTGGTCTTTATCACCGCTCACGTTACCGCACCCACTAGTACGCATAATGCTGGCTGAGCAGCTTTACCGGGCGTGGACCCTGCTAGTAGGCCACCCCTATCATCGATAATTGCTTTTTGTCTGATTTGAGAGTCATCGTTACCCATGCCTAAGCGCCGTGACACGCTTAAAAACCCTGAGCAAGAATTGCGTATTTTTCGTGTCAGGGCGCTGCTTGCCGTCTTAGTGGTGGTTATTTTGACGGGGTTGTTGACTGGGCGATTAGCATACTTGCAGATCGTTCAGCACGACTTATACAGTACCCGCTCCGAAAAAAACCGTGTTCGTGTTGAGCCGTTACCCCCCAACCGAGGGTTAATCTACGACCGCAATGGTGTCCTCCTCGCCGAAAATCGTCCTACCTATAACCTCACTTTGGTACGCGAACGCGTTGATGATTTAGATGAAACGTTAGCACTGCTAGTTGAGCTTCTCGACTTGCCTGAAGAAGATATTGAAGCGTTCAATGTTCGTTCGCGGCAACGCCAACGCCCGTTTCAGCCCGCGCTTTTAATGAGTGATTTGAGTGAAGATCAAATCGCAAGGCTAGCGGTGAATCGACATCGCCTGCCAGGGGTTGAAGTAGAAGCACAATTACTCCGCTACTACCCTGATGCTGAAATGATGGCGCATGCGTTGGGTTACGTAGGGCGTATCAACGCAGAAGAGATGCAAACTCTAGATGCTGGGCGATATGCAGGGACACACTTTATCGGTAAAACGGGTGTTGAGCGTTTTTACGAGACGGAGCTGCACGGGCAAGCCGGGCTGCGCAAAGTAGAAACGAATGCACGCGGGCGTGTGCTTAGAGAACTTGGCCGTACTGATCCGGTGCCGGGGGGAAACCTTACGTTAACGCTTGATAAGTCAATGCAAATGCTGGCTTACGAATTGTTAGCTGGAAGGCGCGGCTCTATCGTCGCTATCGTGCCTGGCACGGGAGAAATTCTCGCTATGGTATCGACACCTGGCTTTGATAGTAATCAGTTTGTTACGGGAATTGACGTCGCTTCCTATCGAGGCTTGCAGGAAAATATCGACCTACCGTTATTTAATCGGGCAATTCGCGGTCATTATCCGCCTGGTTCCACGATTAAGCCTTTTTTAGCGCTGGCGGGATTAGTTGAAGGGGTGATCACCCCCGATAGCACGATTAGCGACCCAGGTTTCTATCAATTACCCAATGACTCTCGCCGTTATCGCAATTGGTTGCGCTGGGGGCATGGCCGGGTAGATATGGAGCGTTCGATCGCTGTTTCAAACAATACCTACTATTACACCCTAGCCCATGACCTGGGTATCGATAACCTGCATGAACAAATGTCTAATTTTGGTTTTGGTCGGCGTGTTGCTCATGATGTGCAGGGTGAAAGTACTGGCCTGATGCCGTCTCGTGATTGGAAGCGAGCGCGATTCAATCAGCCTTGGTATCCCGGTGAAACACTCTCGGTAGGTATTGGTCAGGGCTACTGGCAGGTAACTCCGCTACAGCTGGCTAGCGCAACCGCTACATTGGCTAACCGTGGTCATTGGGTAAAGCCGCGTATTGCGTTAGAGATAGGCGACGTGCCCTTGGCACAGGACTTGCCGGATACGCTGCCTGATATTCAGCTGGATAATGAAAATTGGTGGAATCGTGTCTTCAGTGGTATGGAAAAAGTTATCAGTGGTAACGAAGGCACGGCGCGGCGAACGGGGGTGGGGCTAGAGTATCGTATGGGTGGAAAATCAGGCACTGCCCAGGTGTTCTCGCTTGGGCAGGATCAGCGCTATAACGCCGATGAGCTTGAGGAGCGCTTGCGCGATCATGCTCTTTTTATGGCGTTTGCACCGCTTGAAGACCCACAAATTGCGGTATCAGTGATTGTTGAAAATGCTGGCGGCGGTAGTACCCACGCTGCCCACTTGGCGCGCGCGATGACTGATGCATGGCTGTTAAATGATGATGCGCCGGATGTTGAAGAGGTTAAGGAAGTATTGGAAGAAGATACTGCCAACGTGGAGGGCAATTAATGAGGTCATGGCAAACCCTCTCCCGCCCGTTACGCCGTTACCCAGTGCGCCCGCCAGATAGCGGTATCGCCAGACGCAAAAGCATCTGGGAGCGAGTTCATCTTGATCCATGGTTGCTAGGTTTTCTGCTGTTGCTGATGGGAGGTGGGTTGTTAGTGCTTTACAGCGCCTCTGGGCAGCGTATTGATACCGTCATTGCTCAGGCCATTCGATTTGGTGTTGCCATCGTGGTGATGGTGGTTATTGCTCAATTATCGCCTTCCACGTTTCTGCGCTGGGCTCCCTTGGCTTACGGCGTGGGGCTGGCAATGTTACTGGCAGTTGAGATCGCTGGTGATGTGGGTATGGGGGCAAAGCGGTGGCTTGAAATACCGGGTGTTATTCGCTTTCAGCCATCTGAAATGATGAAATTAGCGGTGCCGTTAATGGTTGCCGCTTATCTGAATCGTTGCCAATTACCGCCGCGTTTCAGGCATATTTTGGTATGTGCGGTGATAATCGGTTTGCCGGTGGTGCTTACCGCTATTCAACCGGATCTTGGTACATCGCTTTTAGTGGCCAGTGCGGCGGTCATTGTTGTGCTCCTGGCAGGCTTGTCCTGGCGCTTAATTGGTTTAGTGGGTGCCTTAATAGCGGCAGGGCTTCCTGTTCTATGGATGAACATGCACAACTATCAGCGTCAACGGGTTTTAACGTTCCTGGATCCGGATAGCGACCCTTTAGGGTCGGGTTGGAATATTATTCAATCGACGACGGCTATAGGTAGCGGTGGCTTATGGGGGAAGGGGTGGTTAGAAGGTACCCAGTCTCAATTAGAGTTCCTACCTGAGCGCCATACGGACTTTATTATTGCCGTGTTAGGTGAAGAGTTTGGTCTGGTAGGAATGCTGGTGCTGCTGTCCCTATATGTCATGATTGTGGGGCGAGGCCTTTGGTTAGCGACTTCTTCTCAGGACACCTTTGGTCGGCTATTTGCAGGCAGTATTATTCTGACGTTTTTTATATATGTGTTCGTCAATGTCGGCATGGTGAGTGGTATTTTGCCCGTTGTTGGCGTACCGCTGCCGCTGGTGAGCTATGGCGGGACTTCCAGCGTGACCTTACTGGCAGGGTTCGGTATTCTCATGTCAATACATGCCCATCGGCGGTTGTTACCGCGATAATATCGAATGGATAAGTGGCGGTGCTTTTTCACAGGAGTGGTGAGTTAATGAACTGGGTCCGAAATAAAGTAGGCGGCTGCGTGGCAGCTGTTTTAATGGCGTGTTCTTACACGGTTGCGTGGGCTGACGACGCGTCGCCTTTTGATCCGCAGCAGCACGAAGGTACTCAACAGTTAGTTGACGAGTTGGCAGCGCAAGGAATTTCTCGACAATGGCTAACAGATACCCTGAATCAAGCCAACTATAGCCAGTCTGTTTTGGACGCTATGGAAGGCGCGGCTGAACGTCGCTTACGTTGGCATGAGTATCGCGATATATTCTTAACGCAGCAACGTATTGAGGAAGGCGCTGAATTCATCAATGAGTATGAGGATGCACTTGCCCGGGCTGAAGAGGAGTATGGTGTTCCCCCAGAAGTTATTGCTGCCATTATTGGCGTTGAAACCTATTACGGTAAGCATAAAGGGCGCCATCGGGTACTAGACTCATTAGCAACCTTAGCGTTCTATCATCCCGTCCGTGGTGGCTTTTTTCGAGGCGAGCTGGCGGCTTTCTTGAAAATTGCTCATGAGCAAGGCGTTGAAGCTGACGAGCTTTATGGCTCGTATGCTGGCGCAATGGGATATCCCCAGTTTATTCCCACTAGTTATCAAGCATATGCTGTTGATTTTGACGGCGATGGTAAACGAGATTTATGGGAAAATCCGGTTGATGCCATTGGCAGCGTGGCGAATTACTTTGCTGTCCATGGTTGGCAGCGTGACG
Source organism: Halomonas sp. TD01 (assembly GCF_923868895.1). GTDB lineage: Bacteria > Pseudomonadota > Gammaproteobacteria > Pseudomonadales > Halomonadaceae > Vreelandella. The sequence goes on along the minus strand of NZ_OV350343.1, from coordinate 3,672,895 downwards.
GGGCAATTTATCACGAGGCCGTTGGCCCTGAGTTAGCGCCTGAAACGCTTTCAATTAATCAAACAAGTAAGCCCGTTGTGACTGCGTCTGAAGCAATCGAGGCCGGTATTGAACCACAGAGTACGCTTGATCCAGAGTTACTTGTGGTGCCTTTAAGGCTCGAACTTGCCGATGAAAGTATCCAGTATCGCTTGGGTGAATATAACTTTTACGTTATTACCCGCTATAACCACAGCCATCTCTATGCAATGGCGGTGGCCGAGCTATCGGAAGCCATTGAGCGGCAGGTTGAGGGCTAAACATGAGAACAGTGCTGTCTGAGGCTCGCTGTATTGGTGGTGCGGTGGTCATCATGGCGTTGGTTAGCGGTTGTGCCGGCCATGAAGCTAAACAAAGTAGCGCCAGCGTGAACCAGCCAGCTAGCGGGCCTACTACTGCGACAAATGCGAGTGGAACGACCGGCAGTGGAGCGAGTGGTAACGTGCAAAGCAGTAGTCCGTCGACGGGGGAGCGCTATGCAATGACTGGCGATGCGTATCCGCTAGAGCCGCCGGATGTGAGCAAAGTGCCAAACGCTGAGCCCCGTGTAGAACCGCTATCACGTGCCGGTAATCGCTCCACTTATGAAGTGTGGGGTGAAACCTACCATGTGCTGCCGGATGCAGCAGGCTACGTGAAGCAGGGAACGGCCTCTTGGTACGGTGAAAAATTTCATGGTTATGCCACATCAAACGGTGAAATTTATGACATGTATAAAATGTCTGCTGCTCACCGTTCATTGCCACTACCAACATTTGCCCGAGTCACCAGTTTAGATAGTGGTCAATCTGTTATCGTGCGCGTCAATGATCGAGGCCCTTTTCATAGTGACCGTGAAATTGATCTTTCCTACGCTGCGGCTGCACGGTTAGGCTTTTTAGATAATGGTACTGGTGCCGTCCGGGTTGAGGCCATTGAGCCTGCACAATGGCTGGCGCAGCAGGGTAGGAGCAGCAGTCATGGAGCAGCCGGTGCGGTTTCTTCGACGTTCCCTGCTGTAGATGCACGGTCTGTTCGAGATATTCCTGATCAGCGACCAATGGCAACGGGGGACGCGATTTATCTACAAATTGCGGCATTGGGCAGTGAAGAAGGAGCCCAACAGTTGCAGCAGCGCTTGGTCAGTGAGCTACCACATAAAGTGCGGGTGATGAGTGATACAGATGTGCATCGTGTGCAAGTCGGGCCTGTAAGCCCTGCGCAGGAAACCCAAGCGCGAGAAGAACTCCGTCGGGCGGGCTTCCCACAAGTGTTTATCGTGAGATAGTTCACCCCATTTATTAGCTAAAATAACGTGCTTCGTTGACGTTTTTTTCTTTGTTGTGAGAAGTAAGAGATGAATGTATTGATGTCTATTCGCCGTACCGCCGGGCTTTGTTTGTTTGCGGTTTTTGCCGTGGTGGCTTCGCCGGCTGTGGCTCAAGTGATCCCCCAGCCGCAAACGATTATTCCCTCCGCTCCTCAGCTAGCGGCCAGCTCATGGATTTTGATGGATGCCAACAGCGGTCGTATTCTTGCCGAGCATAATTCTGATGAACGCTTGCCGCCAGCGAGTCTGACTAAGCTCATGACCGCTTATTTGGTAGAGCGTGAGTTAGACCGAGGCACCATTAGCCTGACGGATATGATCAATATTAGTGAAAAAGCTTGGCGCACCGGCGGCTCCAAGATGTTCATTGAGGTGGGGGATCGAGTCTCTGTCGACGATCTGCTGCATGGTATTATTATTGTTTCGGGTAATGACGCTAGTGTGGCAATGGCAGAGCACCTTGCTGGTGGCGAAACGCCATTTGCCGATTTGATGAATCAGCACGCTACGCGCTTGGGAATGAACAATACTAATTTCCAAAATGCGACGGGCCTGCCTGGTGACAATCACTATTCAACAGCTCGTGATATGGCGCTGTTATCTCAGCATATTATTAACGATTACCCCGAGCATTACGCTATTTACTCTCAGCGTAACTTCGCTTTTGGTGGTATCGATCAGCCAAACCGTAACCGTTTGCTATGGCGTGACCCGAGTGTCGATGGCTTGAAGACCGGTTGGACAACGGAAGCAGGTTACTGCCTTGTCTCCTCGGCTCAGCGCGATGGCATGCGCTTAATTTCAGTCGTGATGGGTACTAGCTCAGAAGAAGCAAGGGCGCAGGAAACACAGAAGCTTCTTAGCTACGGCTTCCGTTTCTATGAAACGATGAAACTCTATGAGCGTGGTGCAGTGCTTGCAACTCCACGTGTCTGGGGCGGCGATAGTAATGAGCTGCGTGTTGGTGTTGACGGCGAAGTGTTCATGACCCTTCCACGTAACCGTAATGAAGAGTTGCGCGCTCGCTTGAACCTAGATGGTGATCTTCAAGCGCCGGTTGCTGTGGGTGACGATGTAGGTACGTTAGAAGTGTATTTAGGTGAAGAAATGGTCGGCGAGCGTCAACTAGTGGCTCTTGAAAATGTTGAAGAGGGCGGTTTGTTTAAACGACTATTTGACCAAGTAAGGCGTTTCTTCAGTGGTTTGATCAGCAACTTCACCGATTAATAGTAGCGAACGAACTTAAGCGCAGGATTTTCAGCATTTTGCGCTTAAGCTACTAATCTTATAAGGCAGTGCTGCATCCGTATTCTGAACAGAAGTAACTATATTCCGTGTAAAGGCGAGCTATGAAAAAAGGCGCGAAAAATGGGCTAAGAGATTTACGTCAGCCTGAGGTAAACGAGCCACCTAAAATCACCTTTCCCTGTGATTACTCACTGAAAGTTGTTGGCGATGCCGCTGAGGATTTTCCAGCCTGTGTGTGCCAGGTGATTGTCAAACATTCCCCGGATTTTGATGAGACGTCACTTCAAGTTGTCGATAGCCGTAATGGCCGCTTCCAATCAGTGCGTGTCACTATTGTTGCCACTAGCGAGCAGCAAATACGCCAGTTATTCGATGATCTGAAAGCTACAGGTCGCGTACACATGGTGGTATGACCATGGCTAGTCAAGCTATCGAGCTACATCAGCTTGGTCATCGTGCCTATTTACCTGTGTGGAGCGCGATGCGCGAACTCACCGATACCCGGGATGAGTCAACGCCTGATCAATTCTGGTTAGTTGAGCACGATCCCGTTTTTACTCAAGGTCAGGCGGGTAAACCCGAACACGTGTTAATGCCAGGTGATATTCCTGTAGTAAAAACGGATCGGGGTGGACAAGTCACCTACCATGGCCCAGGGCAGGTTGTGTTATATCCACTGCTAGACGTACGGCGTGGCAAAATCGGTGTTCGAGAGCTGGTCACTGCACTAGAAAATTCAGTGATTGATGTACTTGCGCTTTATGATGTGTCTGCCTGGGCGAAGCCCGACGCACCTGGTGTCTATGTGAATACGCAGCAAGGGGAGGCGAAAATTGCTTCTTTGGGGTTACGTATTCGGCGGGGCGCAAGCTATCACGGGGTTGCCTTGAATGTAGATGGCGACTTATCCCCCTTTGGGCGGATTAATCCCTGTGGTTACGCGGGTATGCAGGTGACGCGATTGACTGATTTAGTGGTATTGCCTGCCGTTCACCGGGTAGGTGACCAATTGGCGTCCGCGTTAGCCCAGCGGCTAGATCGTGAGCTGGTTGATGTGGCCGTTTATTAAATAAAAAAAATGAGACTACCTACACGCAATGCACTTGTTAGTACTGATCTGACTATGCTGATTTAGCCGTGTCAATTGCGTGCAGGTAGTTGGTTTATCAGTTTATCCGACGTTAAACGCAGGAATGCGGTTAGCGTCAGGTTCTTGGCCAGGTACCGCGGCGGGAGCAGCGAGACCGAGGTTGTTTTTTTCAAAAACGCGGTCGGCGCGATAACTAGAGCGAACCAGCGGCCCGGAAGGTACTTCCATAAAGCCTTTTTCAAGACCAAGCACACGGTAGCGGTCGAACTCTTCTGGGGTGACCCAGCGCTCTACGGCTAGATGGTTTTTGGTTGGACGCAAGTATTGCCCAAGCGTCACGATATCAACGCCAATCTCTCTCAGGTCATCAAAGGTTTTAAGAATCTCTTCGTCTGTCTCGCCTAATCCAAGCATCAAGCTTGTTTTGGTAATAATGTCTGGCCGATATTGCTTTGCATGCGCCAGAACGTCCAGCGTTTTACGATAACCAGCGCGTGGGTCACGTACTTTACTGGTCAGGCGCTCTACGGTCTCGACGTTCTGCGCAAACACTTCCAAGCCTGAATCGGCTACCCGCTCAATGGCAGCTTTATCAGCGTCAAAGTCGGGTGTGAGTGCTTCTACAACCACTTCCGGCGTGCGGGATTTAATCGCTTTAATACAGTTGGCGTAGTGCGTAGCGCCACCGTCATCCAAGTCGTCACGGTCAACGGAGGTCAGCACGATGTAGCGCAGCCCCATCAGCTCGACTGATTTTGCGGTGTTTTCCGGTTCGTCTAAATCCAGCCAGCCTTTCGGGTTGCCTGTGTCCACTGCACAGAATCGGCATGCGCGTGTGCAAACAGACCCCATCAGCATAATAGTGGCGGTGCCATTGCTCCAGCATTCGCCCATGTTGGGGCAGTGCGACTCTGCGCAGACAGTGCTGAGACGGTGCGTAGAGACATTTTTTTTGACGGCTTCGAAGCGTTCGCCTCCCGGAATCTGGGCGCGCAACCATTTAGGTTTACGGTCAAGACTAGGAGACGCTTCATCTGATGGCGTTTTACGCTGCTTCATGCCGTCTTTAATGACCGACATGCCATGCTCGTTGCGGAATTTTTCGCCGCTAGGGACACGCGTTGTGGGGTTGTTGCTCATAGGAGAGAGCCTCTCTACTGTGCGGCAGGCAATGCCCAAACGTTGTGGCGTCGAACCATATGCTATGGCGATGACGTTTAAATGCCATGGCGTTGACAGTTGGATCGCCTGCGCGAATACATGCCAAACCCTGAAGATTCTGAATGATACGTAGGTAGTAGGCTAATGTAACATATCTCTTGGTTAACAAGACACTAAGCCCTCTTCATCGAACCTCTAAATAGACAGCTCGCCAAATCGATAGCCCACTATATTGACAGCAACGGTAGACAGGAAACGCCGTGGCTAGGCAGCGGGCTAGAAGGGGCTTGGAAATACCGACGAAAATCCGGCAAGTGTTCCCTTATAAAGCGTAAAAAAAGATCGGCGACGGGCGTCGGAAAATGATCGCGACGATACACCGTGCACCACGAGCGCCGAATGGGGAAGTTAGGTAAGGGGAGCGCTGATAGCAGCCCTTGCTCTAGTTCAAGTTGAACCGCCAAGCGGGGCAGAACGGCAACGCCCAAGTGAGCCATAATGCCTTGTTTAATGGCTTCATTGGTGCCTAGTTCAATGCGGTGGGGAAGACCGATTTCTTGGTCAACGGCCAACTGCTCAAATGCAATACGCACTCCAGAACCTGGCTCACGCATCAATACATAGTGACGCGCAAAGTCGGCTAATGTTGGTGCTTCCATATGAAGCAGTGGGTGGTCTGGCCATACGAGAGCGATGAGTTCATTTTCAAGAATGGGCATTACCACCAAGTCGTCGTCTTCAGGCACCATGGCCATAATCACGACATCATCTTTCTGTTCTGCCAGCCTTTCTAGCGCTTGACTGCGATTGCATACCTTTAAACGAATGCGTACGTCTGGGTAGCGTGCTCGAAACCGTGCTAATAGATACGGCACCACATATTGGGCTGAGGATACGGCCGCGATATTCAGCTCGCCGCTAATGTTGCCATTAATCTCCGAAAGATTCATTTGCAGCCTAGAAAGCTGCCCAAAGATTTCGCGTGTGGAGAGCGCTAAGGTATCCGCAGCAGGTAGCACGTGAAGGGTTTTACCGGCATATTTAAACAGCGGCTGACCAAGCGCGAGTTCTAATTGGCGAATTTGCGCGCTAACCGCAGGCTGTGTAAGTCCTAGTTGCTCGGCAGCGCGTGAGTAGGAGCGCTGACGGTGGACTGCCTGGAATACTTGTAATTGTCGGAAGGTCAAACGGTTGAGTAGTGTAAGGGACGACATAACAACCTCTAGGTATACACCCTCCGAAGATAGAAAGTGCCACAAAACAAAAAATCTCAGCATTACGCTGGAAATGCTATCACCGATGATGTGCGGCGTCTTTATGACAACAATGATGAATTTGCAAAGGTAAGCATCGACGTTACGCAGTGAGTGGCCTAAACTATATTGCATTGCAGCATCATTGCTTCGGGACGGGTGCTTTGCATCAACCCAATGGGAGAATTTATGAACTTTCTCGCTCATCCTATGTTGCCTGGCAGCACGCTGAAAAGCTTGTGGCCAGGAGCGTCTGATCAAATGGCTCCACTGCCGGGCGGCGAGGCCCTGGCTAGCATGGTAGATCCGTTCGGGTTCGGGCGGGCTGCAGCGAGCTATTGGCGCGATAGTATCGAACGTAGCGTCCTTTACTGGGATGTTATGCGTGAACGCGGAAATCAATATCTTGAGCATATGGAGCAAACCAAGCCAAACGTGCTTGGGTTTGATACCGAAGTGCTCATTGATGGTCGCACGCTTCCGCATCCGACTAACTATGAGCTACTGAGAGTACTGCCCCCCAGTCATATTCAGATTGATCCTGAAAAACGACCGTTTGTTGTCGTGGATCCTAGGGCAGGGCATGGTCCAGGGATTGGCGGGTTCAAGCCTGATAGCGAGCTTGGGGTCGCTCTGAAGGCTGGCCATCCTTGTTATTTTATTGGTTTTTTGCCTTTTCCCGAGCCGGGTCAAACCGTTGAGGATGTGGTTGAGGCGGAAATTGCGTTTTTACGCCATGTTATCGCTTTGCATCCAGAAACCGCTGAAAAACCGATGGTAGTAGGTAACTGCCAGGCGGGTTGGCAGATAATGATGGCTGCGGCGCTTGAGCCTGACGTGTTCGGCCCGATTCTTATTGCGGGCGCACCGCTTTCTTACTGGGCGGGAGAGCACGGTAAAGCCCCTATGCGTTATACCGGTGGTATGGCCGGTGGCAGCTGGATTACGGCCTTAACCAGTGACATTGGTAATGGCCTTTTTGACGGCGCGTGGCTAGTGCAGAACTTCGAGCGCCTCAATCCAGCCAACACCTATTGGAAAAAGCAGTATCACCTGTATGACAACATCGATACCGAATCCAAACGCTATCTAGAGTTTGAGCGTTGGTGGGGTGGTCATGTTGTGCTAGGTGGCGAAGAGATTCAGTACATCGTCGATAATCTTTTTGTCGGTAACCGTCTCTCGACTGCTCAGTTGGTAACTCGCGATGGCCGTCGTGTTGATCTACGCAATGTGCGCTCGCCGGTCGTCGTATTTTGCTCGCGTGGTGACGATATAACCCCGCCGCCTCAGGCACTGGGTTGGATTCGTGATTTATACGAAGGCGAAGAAGATATCATCGCCAACGAGCAGACGATCGTTTATTGCCTGCACGACACGACAGGACACTTAGGGATTTTTGTTTCCGGTAGTGTGTCACGCAAAGAGCATACTGAGTTCACGGCTAACATGGACTACATCGATGTTATGCCGCCTGGATTGTATGAAACAACGGTCTCGCATGTCAGCGAACGAGATGATGCGGAGTTACTTGAGCGCGACTACTTGCTTGAGTTTACGTCACGTAACTTTGAAGAACTTGATCGTGACGTGATGCATAAGCCTGAAGATGACCGTAGATTTGCCACGGTTGCGCGAATTTCCGAAATAAACCTCGGTTTTTATCGGCTTTATGTTCAACCCTGGATTCAGGCCGCGATGACACCAGAGGCAGCCCGCTGGATTCGTCGTATGCATCCTATTCGGTTAGGTTACAAGCTCCTTTCTGATCGTAATCCGCTGACAGTACCGCTACCGGTCATGGCTGAAACAGTTCGCCGTAATCGTCAGCAAGTGGGTCAAGATAATGTTTTCAAAGCACTAGAAACCATGTTCTCCGATCAAATAGTTGCCAATCTCAATGCAGTACGAGATTTGCGTGATAGCACGACAGAACGGCTGTTTATGGATATTTATGGACAGCCACTATTGCAAGCAGCGGTAGGTTTGCATGGCGATGCGCACGTGCATCGTCGTCGTCCCGGAGCAGAGCCAGAGCATCAACGGTTTGTTGAAAACCGTAAAAATGAGCTGCGCAATAAAATTGCTCAGGGCGGTGCTCACGAAGCTGTAATGCGCTCGGTTATCTATGTTTTAGGCGGCGCTCCTGCCACCGACGAACGTAACTTCAAACGTTTACGTGCTTCCCGTGCTGAGCTAGAGCCTAGTTCGACGTTGAGTGAGTTTAAGCGTTTGGTGCGCGATCAATTCTTTATCCTGAAATTGGATCGTGAGCGTGCGCTATCATCATTGCCTAAACTGTTAAAAGGGCAAAGCGACAGCGACATTGATGGTCATATTGAGCACCTTAAGCATGTGTTCGCCGCGAGCGGAGAGCTATCTGAGCATGCAGCAGAGCGCTTTGATCAGGTGAAAAAATTATTTGATCAAGCGAGGCCGCCGAAAGCTGCTCAACCAAAAGCGATAGAGAGCAAGCCAGCTGCTGAAACTAAAAAAGTAGAGGCTAAAAGCGCCGCTGCAGATACCCAAACTGCTGTAAGTTCTTCAACTGAAGGCGCGTTAGCAGAAGATGCCTCGGCGGAAAGCGCTGCTAATAATGTAGTGGCAGACGCATCTAAAGAAGCTAGCAAGCCTCAGCCGAGAGCGGCATCGCGTAGGAAACCACCGCGCAAGCGTTAAGTGTTACAACGCTTGTCTACGCCCCTGTTTTCATACAGGGGCGTTTTTTTGTTTCTATATTTTGGGTTGCCGTCTGCGTATGGGCAGTCTAGTGTCTAGCTACTTCATTATGAAAAATAGTGTTTATAAGCACCTCGCGGTTCAGCATCAATTCGTTACCTATGCGTCGGTTGTTACTGGCGCTTGTTGCAGGCCTGGGGTAGGGTAGGCGCATTTTTCTCATGGCCGTCAAGTGGTAACGACAGGCGGCAACGTATTCAGAGCATGGGCGATAGCGCCTGAGCATTAGGAAAGTGGAGCACTATGGGCAAGTCACTGGTCATCGTCGAGTCGCCTGCGAAAGCGAAGACGATCAATAAGTATCTCGGCAACGATTTCATCGTAAAGTCGAGCGTGGGTCACATCCGTGACCTGCCGACCAGCGGCTCAGGTAAGGCAGCCTCCGACCCGAAGGAGCGCGCTCGCCAGGCTGCGGCAACACGCAAGATGTCGGCGGAAGAGAAGGCAGAGTACAAAAAACGTAAGACCCATGATCAGTTAATTAGGCGGATGGGGATTGACCCAAGTAATGGTTGGGAAGCCCGCTATGAAGTGCTCCCAGGTAAAGAAAAAGTCGTCGCAGAATTAAAGAAGCTGGCTGAAAAAGCCGATGCTGTTTATCTCGCAACGGATTTGGATCGCGAAGGGGAGGCGATTGCCTGGCATTTGCGCGAGACGATTGGTGGCGATGACAGTCGCTACAAGCGCGTTGTATTTAATGAAATCACCAAAAATGCCATTCAGGATGCGTTCAAATCGCCAGGGACGCTAAATATTCCTCGCGTGGAAGCACAGCAAGCGCGCCGTTTTTTGGATCGCGTTGTCGGTTTTATGCTTTCCCCATTGCTGTGGGCCAAGATTGCCAGAGGCTTATCAGCTGGCCGTGTCCAATCGGTTGCGGTTCGACTAATCGTTGAGCGTGAGCGAGAGATTCGTGCGTTTATCCCTGAAGAGTTTTGGGATGTGCATGCAGATCTCGCTTCTCCGGATGGCGAGCTAGTTAGGTTTGCGCTGGTGCGTCAGGATGGTAAACCTTTCCGCCCCACCTCCGAAAAAGACACGCTTGCGCGTATTGAGCAACTACGTAAAGCCAAGCTTGCGATTACCTCCCGTGAAGACAAGCCGACGAGCTCCAAGCCTACTGCACCGTTTATTACCTCAACGTTGCAGCAGGCCGCCAGCGGCCGGTTAGGGTTCTCTGTTAAGAAAACCATGACCATGGCCCAGCGCCTCTACGAGGCTGGCTATATTACTTACATGCGTACCGACTCCACCAATCTTTCAAAGGATGCGGTAGAGAGTGTTCGTTCGTTTATCGGTGATGAGTACGGCGCACGCTATTTGCCAGAGTCTGCTAACCGTTACAGCAGTAAAGAGAGTGCCCAAGAAGCCCATGAGGCCATTAGGCCCTCTAGCGTTGAGCGCAAAGCGAGTGATCTCTCTGGCATGGAGCGAGATGCAGAACGCCTCTACGAGCTGATTTGGCGTCAATTTGTCGCCTGTCAGATGACACCTGCTGAGTATCTTTCTAGTACGTTGAGTGTTGAAGTTGATGGCTACGACTTGCGTGCCAAAGGGCGAGTGCTCAAGTTTGATGGTTACACGCGGGTGATGAAGCCAACCGGCAAAAATGAAGACCAAAGCCTGCCTGATTTGCCGAAGGGCACGGCGATGGCGCTTGAGAAGCTTGATCCTCAACAGCACTTCACTAAACCTGCCCCGCGTTACACGGAAGCCAGCTTAGTTAAAGAGCTTGAGAAGCAAGGCATTGGTCGTCCTTCTACCTATGCTTCCATTATTTCCACGATTCAGGATCGTGGTTATGTGAAGTTAGAAAGTCGTCGTTTCTATGCTGAAAAATTGGGTGATATTGTCACCGAGCGATTGAAAGAGTCTTTCCCCGATTTGATGGATTATTCGTTCACGGCTCGAATGGAAGATAGCCTGGATGAAGTTGCGGAAGGTGAGCGCAACTGGCAAGCCCTGTTGGATGCTTTCTACGGTGAGTTCAGCCAAGAGCTTAGCAAAGCGGAAAGCGATGAAGGAATGCGCCCTAACCAGCCGGTTCCTACGGATATTGACTGCCCAAGCTGCGGCCGCAAAATGCAGATTCGGACAGCCTCCACCGGGGTGTTTTTGGGCTGCAGCGGTTATAACTTGCCGCCCAAAGAGCGTTGCAAAACCACCATTGATTTAATTCCTGGTGAAGAAGCCGTCGCAGAAGACGCAGGCGAAGAAGCAGAAACGAATGCTCTGCGTGCCAAGCGACGTTGCCAGAAGTGTGGAACCGCCATGGATAACTATCTCATCGATGAGGGGCGCAAACTGCATATTTGCGGTAATAGTCCTGATTGTGATGGTTATGAAGTGGAGACGGGTAAGTTCAAAATCAAAGGCTACGACGGCCCCATTATCGAATGCGATAAATGTGGTTCTGAGATGCAGCTTAAGTCGGGTCGATTTGGTAAGTATTTCGGCTGTACCAACAGTGAGTGTAAAAATACCCGCAAGTTGCTTCGTAGTGGTGATGTGGCGCCGCCCAAAATGGACCCCATTCCCATGCCGGAACTGGCCTGCCAAAAGGTAGACGACCACTACGTGCTGCGTGATGGTGCTAGCGGCTTATTCCTTGCCGCCAGCAAGTTTCCTAAAAACCGTGAAACCCGTCCGCCGCTGGTAAAAGAGCTGAAAGCTCACGCTGATGAGCTGCCGGAAAAGTATCACTTTATCCTGAAGGCGCCCAGCGAAGACCCAGATGGCCGTCCTGCGCAAATCCGTTATTCACGAAAAAATAAAGAGCAGTACGTGATGACCGATGAGGAGGGCAAAGCAACTGGCTGGAAAGCAACTTTCGAAGCAGGGAAATGGCACGTGGAGGATAAACGTAAGTGAGCCCACGTTCGCGCACCAACCAATTGCTTTATCAAGCTGAGCTTTTGGTTGGTCTTCCAACAGGTAACGACGAGCATACTCAGGCTCGCCAAATGGCGATTGAAGAGAGCGCCTTGGCGCTCTTTGAGCTGGCATTAAATTCGCTGCTCAAAGAGGTGACCGAGCATGCGCGCCTTAATGAACATGGCTGGCAAGCGCTCCTCAATGAGAAAGGCCCCACCGTTGCTGAGCTGCAGCGCCTAAGAGATATGATGCACCAGCCAGATAGTTGGTTGCATTGGTTGATTGGGCAAGTTGAGAAGCTGCATAGTGATGAAGGGGCGAGTAAGCGCGTTGTGCAGAACCCCTCAATGATTGCTGTCGGCAGTCAGCTGAGCGTTGCCGACCAGTTGCTAGCTAATCTTCATGCTGCAAAGCGCGACATTGCAGCGTTACGTGAAACTAGCCAAGAGTGGTAATCATAGCGACAAACGTATTGCCTAGAGAGTGCGAGTAGCAAAAGGAGATATAGATGCGCTATAACCAAGTCAAAGATTTAGTTGAATGGGCCGCAGGTTATCATGGCCAAATGGCGCGTCAGTATCGTGCTGCAGCCGATTCAAGCGAGCATCAGCGTCTTGCCATGGCGCTAACGTACCTAGCCGACAGCGAACTGCGAATGAAAACCGGGCTGGAAGCGCTTATTCGTGATAGCTCTAATCACAAAGAAGTGTTGGAAATATGGTTTGATGACCCTAGTGATTTTCCTCAGCCCCCAGTGCTCGAGGCGCTTGCTCACCAAACGGTGGCAGACTCTACTGATAAGTTGACTCACGCAGCAGTTGAGTCGCATCGTAAGCTGCAGGGCCTCTATGAGCATCGTGCATCACGCGCAAAAATAGAGCCAGAAGAGGCTTTTTTTAACGCCTTGGCAGAAGGGCATAATGCAGAAGCACGTAAGCTAGTAGCGAGTATGCAAGAATTTGAAGATATCTAGGTAAGACTTTGGGAGATATCTAGATAGCGTTCAACAATGGTGCGGTTGCCGACATTGACATACTGGCATGTTATTTGGCTTATTAAAGCACTGACATTTGGTGTGAGAATAGGGTATAACAATTGCCACAAATGCTTTGTTGGCTAGTGATGCTGGCCTATATAGAGAGCGATAACGATGCCTGTAAACCGTCGCCGTTTTTTAGCGTTGGCGCTGGGCTGGCCTGCTGTGGCCAGTGCAGCGACTTCCAGTACCTTAAATAATTACGAACCTACAGATCTTGTTGAGACGCTGCTTTCTCGTGCGAGTCTCCCGCGTCACAGCGATGAGCTGTGGGTGTTAATTGATGATAAAGATGCCACGTTGAGTGTCTACCGGGGTAATGCTTTGGTTGAGCACTATGCACCCATATCTCTTGGGCGTGGTGGAGCGAAAACCCAGCGGATCCGTGGTGATAATGTGACACCGCTTGGCGAGTTTCGAATTAATCGATTTAATTACGAAAGTCAGTGGCATATCTTTATTGGTATCGATTATCCTACGCCACCTCATGCGAGGATGGCGCTCGAAAAAGGCATTTATTCCCAAGCGGATTACGATGCTTATTTTGATCACTATCGGCGCCACGGCTCTCCGCCACAAAATACGGCGTTGGGCGGCGCCATTGGCATACATGGCATCGGTGGTGGTGATCCAGATATTCATGGTCAATACCACTGGACCCAAGGTTGCGTTGCTGTCACCAACGAGCAAATTGAGCGTGTTGCTTCGCTGGTAGGTGTTGGCACTCGCGTGGTGATCCGCTAGGCTATGTCGTTGAAGGAAGTTCAAGGTTTTGAATACGTGGCTATAGACAAGCGCTGTGGTCTATTATAAAACAGCGTTTGACTTGCGTGCTTTGGTGTAAAGCCATGGTACAAGTCACTGTAAAGAACCTGCACCGCAGGTAGACAAAATTGAGCTAACGCTTTAGCCTTAAATTTGTCATACCCCTAATGTTGTACCCAAGGAAGACTCAAGGAGAACACTATGACTCTGAAGACTGCTCTGAAGATGACTGCCGCTGCCGCTTCACTGGCAATCCTGGCTGGCTGTGCTTCTACCAGCGCTCTGGAAGAAGTTCGCATGACTGCTGAATCTGCACAGGCTGATGCCGCAGAAGCACGCAGCATGGCTTCACAAGCAATGAACACTGCTAACCAAGCTCAGCGCGACGCGCAAGCTGCCCTGCAGATGTCTCAGCAAAACCGTGAAGAAATGAACCGCATGTTCCAGCGTTCCATGCAGAAGTAATTCTGCCTGGGCCCTAAGCGTTAAAACTTAGGGTTGCTGTAGATGTAAAAAAACCCCGCCTCGGCGGGGTTTTTTTTATGTCTTTGGTTATGCCTCTTCTTCGCCTCGAGCAACTGTCGTGAGCTCAATTTCCTCTAATAAACCATCAAGTTCCACAGGCTCTTCAGCGGGAGCTGGTGCTGGTGCTTGGGGGCCATAAAGCGCGATAAGGCGACCATCCGGGTTTTCCACCGCGAGTTTTACCTGGGCATAGTCAACTTCTGCTTGCTCTTCAGCAAGTTCGCTTACTCGCTCGATGGCGTTAAGCAGCGGCTCAAAATCGCCAACGTTTTCTTCAAGCTGTGGGTAAGACTGCACAAACAGTGTGCCGTCCGCTGCCCAGCCTGCTTTAAACGGTGCATCCATCAAGTTGACCTGAGTGCCACTGGGCAAGCGCTCGTAGAGCGACTTGATATCTTCGGGGAACATGCGGATGCACCCGCGGCTGACCCGCATGCCCACACCTTCAGGGCGGTTGGTGCCATGAATCAGGTAGCTAGGCATTGCCAACAAAATGGCGTGCCGACCTAATGGGTTGTTGGGGCCAGCAGGCACAATAGAGGGTGCTGGCTCACCACGTGCTGCTGCTTCGCGACGCATAGAGGCTGGCGGTGCCCAGGCGGGATCTTTTACCTTCACTGTTGTGCGGGTAATGCCGATCGGTGTTGCAAATTCCTCACGGCCAACACTGACCGGATAGGTTTCAACAATGCCTGGATTGTCAGCTGGGTAATAGTAAAGTCGCAGTTCGGATAAATTAACGACCACGCCTTCACGAGGAGCAGGTGGCAGAATATAGCGCGCAGGTATGACGACTTCTGTTCCTTCCCCAGGCACCCACAGGCTGACGCCTGGATTCGCCATACGAATTTCTTCGTAGCCAATGTTGTGGCGCCGCGCTATATCGATAAGTGTCTCTTCAGGGTCTTCTACGACGACGGTGTAGTGTTCTCCAATAATGTCTCCCGTCTCAGGCAGGCGAAAATGGCCGCGTGGTAATTCTCTCTGCTCAGAGGGCTGGTCAGCACTGGCTAGCACCTCTTCCGCAAGGGCTGCTGAGCCTTCAGTCGTGCTGGCTGACTGCTGTGCGTAAACGGGGCTGGAAAGGCTTGCTGTAAGCAAGACAGCGAAGCTAGTCGGGCCCCAGACGTTATATAGCTTACGAATATTCATGGTGGTTCCTAATTAATATATGCGCTAGTTACTGCAAACTGGCATTGTCATGGGAGGCGGTTAGTAGGGCTTTTATACAAGTTTGCCCCAAGGTTCACGCCGCCGCTACTTTTTGATTGAGTGTTGTAAGCAGAGCTTCGACCTTATCAAACCGCTGTTCGGTAGTTTTCATTGGAAATTCAAATCGTAAGGTGTCTGAGCCATCTAAACGATAGTGCTGTGGCGATTTTTGAATGAGTGTCACGAGTGTTAACGGATCGACCTGAGTGGCGCTGTTGAAAAGCAATCTTCCGCGGTTTTCTCCGGCTTCAATGCGCGCTACACCCAGTTGTTCGGCGCGGTGGCGCAGCTTGGTTTGACGTATCAGGTTCTTCAAGGGCTGAGGCAGCAGTCCAAAACGATCGATAAGCTCGACTTGTAACTCTGTAAGCTCGGCGTCGCTTTGGGTGTTGGCAATGCGCTTATACATCACTAGGCGCTGCTGCACATCGTGAATATAGTCGTTGGGAATCAATGCAGGCAGGTTAAGGCTAATCTCGACACCTATATTGAAGGGGGCGTCAATGTTAGGCGTTTTGCCCGCACGGATAGCTTTCACTGCACGATCCAGCATTTCCATGTAAAGCGTGTAGCCGATAGTTTCCATTTGGCCACTCTGCTCGTCGCCTAACAGTTCGCCTGCGCCGCGAATTTCCATGTCGTGGCTTGCCAGGGTAAAACCAGCACCGAGATCATCGGATGCGCTAATCGCTTCCAGGCGCTTGATTGCATCTCGTGTCATTGCCTTTGGGGGCGGTGTTAGCAGGTAAGCGTATGCTTGGTGGTGGCTGCGTCCAACGCGGCCCCGCAGTTGGTGAAGTTGGGCCAAGCCGAACTTGTCTGCGCGCTCAATCAAAATGGTGTTAGCGCTGGGTACGTCAATGCCTGTTTCTATAATGGTTGAGCACACAAGTACATTGAAGCGCCGATGATAGAAGTCTGACATTACTCGCTCAAGACTGCGCTCAGGTAACTGGCCGTGAGCAACAGCAACCCGTGCTTCTGGTACCAGTTCGCGAATTTGTTCGGCAGCGTTTTCAATCGTTTTGACTTCATTGTGCAAAAAATAGACCTGTCCGCCGCGTAGAATTTCACGCAGCAGGGCCTCTTTAATGACGCTGCTATCTCGTTGTTGCACAAACGTTTTGACCGATAAGCGTCGCGCTGGCGGGGTGGCGATAATCGAAAGGTCTCGGATGCCGCTCATGGCCATATTCAGGGTGCGGGGAATCGGTGTTGCCGTTAGCGTCAGAATATCGATTTCGGCGCGCAACGTTTTGAGCTTCTCTTTTTGCGCGACCCCAAAACGGTGCTCTTCATCGATGATTAAAAGCCCCATTTTGGGTAGCTCAACGCTTTTAGAAAGCAGTTTATGGGTGCCGATGACGATGTCAGTTTGGCCATTCTTGATGCTTTCTAAGGTTTGCGTCATCTCCTTGCCGCTGGTGAAGCGTGAGATAAGACTAATGTTCACCGCGGTGTCGGCAAAGCGGTCGCGGAAGTTTTCAAAATGCTGGCGAGCTAGCAGCGTAGTGGGCACGAGCACCACAACTTGGCGACCTGTCTGAACGGCCAGGAACGCAGCGCGCATGGCGACTTCGGTCTTACCAAAACCTACGTCACCGCAGACGACGCGATCCATTGGTTGGGGGGAGATCATGTCGCTTATAACCGCTTCGATGGCTGCCTGCTGGTCGGGGGTTTCTTCAAACGGGAAGCTGGCAGTGAAGCGAACGTACTCATCTCCTGGCGTGTCATAAATAAACCCTTCCTGAGCCTCTCTTCGAGCGTAGATGTCGAGTAGCTCAGCAGCGGTGTCGCGGATTTTTTCAGCCGCTTTACGGCGCGCTTTTTCCCACTGCTCTGAGCCTAACTTGTGCAGTGGGGCCAGTTCGTCATCAGCGCCGCTATAGCGCGAAATAAGATGCAAGCTATCGACAGGGACATATAGCTTAGCGCCGTCGGCATATGAGAGAGCCAAGAATTCGTTAGCCTGTCCACCTGCTTCAAGGGTTTCCAGCCCCAGGTAGCGGCCTACGCCATGCGCCTGGTGAACAACCGGTGCGCCTTCACGTAGCTCGGATAGATGACGCACGGCCAATTCATTGTCGTCGGTGGCTTTTTCCCGCCGACGGCTCTGGCGCACTACATCGCCAAATAGCTCCGTCTCGCTAATGACTGCGATATCAGGCTCGGTGAGCCATAAGCCGCTTCCCACCAAGCTCTCAGTAATGGCAATGCGATCAGAGCTAGTTAAAAAGGCTTGGAAACTGTCAATATGAGGTAATTTTAATTTAAGCGGTGCCAGTACCTCTTCTAACGCTTCTCTGCGTCCTCGTGACTCTGCAACAAACAGCACTCGCGTAGCTTGCTGCGCATCCAAAAAGGTCGCCAGTTCGTTAAGGGGTTGCTTGGCGCGAGCGTTAATCGCAAGCGAGGGGAGTGCCTGGGCTTGCGGCGACAGGGCATGGCGTTGCGTGTCATCTTCGGTTAGCTCGATTCGTGGGCGAGCTTTAATCGCCGAAAAAACGTCATTGACGGGAATGAACGCCCGGCGAGGTGGCAATAAAGGTCGTGTCGGATCAACACCTAAATTTTCGTAGCGTGATTCAATAGACTGCCAGTGTTGTTCAGCCGCTTCGAATACGTCAGGCAGCAGTGCCACGCGAGTGTCGTCGGTGACGTGTTCAAATAAAGAGGCGGTTTCGTCAAAGAACAGCGGTAAATATTGTTCCAGGCCCGGGGAGGGGATCGCCTTCAGTGCATCGTTATAGAGAGGGCACTGACGCGGGTCGACATCAAATAGTGTTTCAAACTGCTCTCGGAAACAAGCAATGGCGCTGCGGCTTAGCGAGTACTCATGGGCGGGTAGTAGCTCAATCACATCGACTTTGTTGGTAGAGCGCTGATTGCCTGGGTCGAAATGGCGCAGCGTATCAATTTCGTCATCAAACAAATCAATACGAATTGGCTCATCCATGCCCATCGCAAAAAGGTCAATGATTGCGCCGCGCATGGCGTATTCGCCCGGCTCGTAAACCGTCTCGACGGCGCGATAGCCAGCACGTGACAGTGACTCGCGAAACGCTTCCCGATTTAGTTTAGCGCCCGCTTTTAGCGTCATAACGCGCCCGGCAATGTATGACACTGGAGGCAGCCGCTGCATCAGCGTATTGATTGGCACCAGCACAATGCCGCGCACGCCATCCTGTAACAGACGCAGCGTGCGTAGGCGTGACGAAATTATATCCTGGTGAGGAGAGAAACTGTCATAAGGCAGCGTTTCCCAGTCTGGGAAGGGCAGTACGGGCACATTACTGTAGAACGCCAGATCCTGTTCCAGACGCTGTGCGCTGGCAGTATTCGGCGTAATTACCAATAATGGTGCGCTTGACGCGATCTGAGCCAGTGCCAGGGCAGTCGCACTGCCCGGCGGCGCTGTCAGGTAAAGCGTGTCGCGAATCCCTTTTGGCTGGGGTGGTTCGAGCAGAGAAAAAGAAGGCATAGTCACGGTATCGTTTTGCGCTGAAACGGAATCTGGATCATACACGATCAGTACTTTCAGGCAGAGACCTGCGCAAAGCAAGCGGAGGTTAACTAAGCTTTCAAGGACTGTTTCAAGGACTGTTTCAAGGACTGTTTCAAGGTCTATAGTGTTACTATATTGTTTCGATACATTATTGTGGCTTGTAGTCAATCCGCTCTTTCTGTAATACCCCTACATGTTGTGCGACTATCCATTCATTGCGGCATGCTGGTAAGCCCAGGATAATGTTCCCAGAATTTTCTCTTCACTACCCAATGAGGCCGCACGTGAGTCAGCAAGCTCTCGAAAACGTTTTTCAGGAATGGCAAAGCAACGAAGCTCTGGCTGAGCAAATGATCCCGTTGGTAGGTCAGCTGTATCGTCAGAACAATGTTGTTGCCACTATGTTCGGTCGTTCCCTGATCAAGCGGTCAGTTATTCGCATCCTTAAAGATCACCGTTTTGTACGCAAAATTGAAGGTACCGAGCTGTCAGTTGAAGATACGTTCCCCATCGTGAAAGCGATGAGTGAGATGAATCTCGGCCCTGCGCATGTTGATGTTGGCAAGCTGGCGGTTAATTTTAAACGCCAGAACGGTGGAGACCTTGACACCTTCTTGCGTAAAGAGCTTGCTGACATTATTGATGGCTTCCAGCCAAATGGCAGTAAAGGCGAGCCTCAAGACGTAGTACTTTACGGTTTCGGTCGTATTGGTCGTTTGCTTGCTCGAGTCATGGTGGAGAAAGCAGGCGGTGGCAACCTGCTGCGTTTGCGAGCAATCGTTGTGCGTGGACGTGGCGATGTCGCAAAAGACCTTGAAAAGCGTGCTAGCCTGCTGCGTCGGGACTCGGTACATGGGCCTTTCGACGGTACAATTACTGTGGACGTTGAAGCACGCACACTTATCGTTAACGGTAATGTGGTTCAGGTTATTTACGCCGACTC
The DNA here is from genome assembly GCF_923868895.1 of Halomonas sp. TD01. GTDB lineage: Bacteria > Pseudomonadota > Gammaproteobacteria > Pseudomonadales > Halomonadaceae > Vreelandella. The sequence continues at coordinate 3,653,193 of NZ_OV350343.1, read as the reverse complement.
TCCCAGTGAAATTGATTACACCGCTTACGGTATCAACAATGCAGTGATTGTTGATAATACGGGTATCTGGCGTGATGAAGCTGGCTTAGGGCAGCACCTTGAGTGCAAGGGTGCTAAAAAAGCACTGTTAACGGCCCCTGGCAAAGGCGACATCAAAAACATCGTATTCGGCATTAATCACGCAACCATTGGCGACAATGACCGTATTGTGTCGGCAGCTTCCTGTACCACCAATGCCATTGTTCCAGTGCTGAAAGCGCTAAACGATGAGTATGGTGTCGTGACGGGGCACGTAGAAACCGTACACGCTTATACCAACGACCAAAACCTCATCGACAATTACCATAAAGGCGATCGTCGTGGCCGTAGTGCGGCGCTTAATATGGTATTGACCGAAACAGGTGCAGCAAAAGCTGTCGCAAAAGCGCTACCTGAGCTTGAGGGTAAGCTGACGGGTAACGCCATTCGTGTGCCCACACCCAATGTTTCTATGGCCATTTTGAATTTGACCTTGGAGAAGGGTACTGATGCTGAGGCGCTGAACGATTACCTGCGTCGTATGTCGATTGATTCTGCTTATCAGAAGCAAATCGACTTTGTTGATTCTGCCGAAGTTGTGTCGTCTGATTTTGTTGGCAATCGCCATGCGGGCATTGTCGATGCTAAAGCCACTATCGCAAACGGTAATCACGCCGTTGTATATGTGTGGTACGACAACGAATTTGGCTATAGCTGCCAAGTTATTCGTATTCTTCAGCATATGTCCAATGTGAAGTTTTTGAAGCTACCGCATCAGGCAGTTTGACCGTTAACTGCATTTAAGCAGCCTTTAAAGCGCTTTTAAGCGCGAAGTTGTACAAAACGCCACCTTCGGGTGGCGTTTTTTGTGCTGAAAACAAATGCAGTGAAAGCGTATATAGCACTTTCGGAGGCTATCAGGGATGTGGTCATTGGCCGCGCTTATCTTTATAATACGATAGATTTTTCGGGGTGGTTCAAGCGTGCTTGGGCCTGACTGGTAACAATCTGAACAGACAATAAGAATTTACTGAACAGAAATAAGCATTCGAACCCCTTACCTTCGTATATCCGATCCATCAACTGGGCGAGACTATGATCGAAGTCAAAAAAGGCCTGGATCTCCCCATCACGGGAGCGCCCGAGCAGCGTATTGAAGATGCGCGGCCTGTGCGCCACGTGGCAATCCTGGGCACCGACTACGTTGGCATGAAGCCGACGATGGAAGTTCAGGAAGGGGATAAGGTCAAACTGGGCCAATTACTCTTCACCGATAAGAAAATTGATGGTGTGCGTTTTACAGCGCCTGCCAGCGGTGAAGTAGTTGCTATTAACCGTGGCGAAAAGAGACGTCTGCTGTCTGTCGTTATTAAAGTCGATGAAAATGAAGAAGCGATGACATTTGCTTCTCATGATCGTGGCGCTTTAGAACAGCTAGAACGTCAATCTGTTGTTGACCAACTGGTTGAGTCAGGGCTTTGGACTGCTTTGCGCACCCGGCCTTTCTCTCGCACGCCAGCTATCGACAGCGTGCCTACCGATATTTTTGTCACTGCTGTGGATACTCATCCTCTTAGCGCTGACCCTGCGGTAGTGATTAACGAAAACTCCCAAGCATTTGAAGACGGCCTCAAGGTGCTAACCCGCCTGACCGAGGGCAACGTTTTTCTGTGTACGGGTGCTAATGCTTCCATTCCTGGTGGTGATGTCAGCGGCGTAAAGACTGAAAGCTTTGCAGGCCCGCATCCGGCAGGTTTGGTGGGAACGCATATTCATTATCTTTCGCCGGTAGCTCTGCACAAAAAAGTGTGGCACATCGGTTATCAGGATGTGATTGCGTTCGGCAAACTGTTTGTTGAAGGCAAGCTTGATACGAGCCGTATCATTGCTGTCGGTGGCCCGCGTGCTGAAAATCCTCGCTTATTGCGCACCCGAGTTGGTGCCAGTACGGAGGAACTCTTAGCAGGTGAGGTCATCAAACCTGATGACACCCGCGTAATTTCAGGCTCTGTGTTCTCTGGCGCTTCTGCTGAAGGGAATCTGACCTATCTGGGGCGTTTCCATAATCAGGTGAGCTTGCTAGAAGAAGGTAACAAGCGCACCTTTATGGGGTGGCTGTCCACGGGCGCCAATCGCCACTCAATTATGGGCATCTACATTTCCAAGATTAAAGGCTTAAGTAACTACGCGCCGACAACGTCTACTAATGGTTCTGAACGAGCCATGGTGCCGGTGGGTAATTACGAGCGCGTCATGCCGTTGGACGTAATGCCAACACAGCTACTGCGTTCGCTGATTGTGGGCGACATTGAGGTTGCCATGCAGCTTGGGTGTCTTGAGCTGGACGAAGAGGATCTGGCGCTGTGTACCTATGTTTGCCCAGGCAAATATGAGTACGGCCCTATCCTGCGTGACAATCTCACCATGATCGAGAAAGAGGCCTGATGATGGGTATTCGACAAACACTCGATAATCTCGAGCCGCACTTCCATAAAGGTGGCAAGTACGAAAAGTTCTATCCGCTCTACGAAGCGATAGATACTGTTTTTTACTCGCCGCCCAGCGTTGCGAAAACCACTGCCCACGTGCGTGATGGTGTTGACCTTAAACGCATCATGATCACGGTGTGGATGTGTACTTTCCCCGCAATGTTCTTTGGTATGTGGAACGCTGGTTGGCAAGCGAATACCGCGATTGATGCTGGATATGCATCGATGAGCGGCTGGCGTGAAGCAATCATGATGACCCTGGCGGGTGGTCATGATCCTAGCAGTCTGTGGGCAAACTTCGTCCTTGGTGCAACTTACTTCCTGCCTATCTACCTCGTTACGTTTGCGGTAGGTGGTTTTTGGGAAGTTATGTTTGCCATCAAGCGCGGCCATGAAGTTAACGAAGGTTTCTTCGTCACTTCCGTGTTGTTTGCCCTGATTCTTCCGGCAACTATTCCGCTATGGCAGGTCGCACTGGGTATTACCTTTGGTGTCGTGATCGGTAAAGAGATCTTCGGTGGTACGGGTAAAAACTTCCTGAACCCCGCCTTAACCGGTCGTGCGTTCCTATACTTCGCTTATCCGGCGCAAATTTCCGGTGATGCCGTATGGGTAGCTGCCGATGGTTATACTGGTGCAACAGCACTCTCCATGGCCTTCCAGGACGGTATGACAGCATTGACCAACACTTACAGCTGGTGGGATGCCTTCTTAGGTTTCATTCCTGGCTCAGTTGGTGAAGTGTCAACGCTGGCAATTCTGATCGGTGCTGCGGTACTGCTTTGGACTAAGATCGCTAACTGGCGAATCATGCTGGGCGTTTTCTTGGGCATGGTCATTACCAGTACGCTGTTTAACCTGATCGGTTCTGACAGCAACCCCATGTTCGCAATGCCCTGGTACTGGCACTTGGTAATTGGTGGCTTCGCTTTCGGCATGGTGTTTATGGCAACGGATCCTGTGTCTGCCGCCATGACCAACCAAGGTCGCTTAGTGTTTGGCGCGCTAATTGGTGTGATGACTGTGCTGATTCGCGTAGTAAACCCGGCCTTCCCAGAAGGCATCATGTTGGCCATCTTGTTTGCCAACCTGTTTGCGCCGTTGATTGACCACATGTTCGTCCAGGCCAATATCAAACGCCGTCTCAAGCGGACTGGCGTACCGGCCGAGGAGACTGCCTAATGGCACAAGGTAACAACTCCATCAAGAAGATCCTGATCGTAGCGTTTTCGCTGTGTATCGTGTGTTCGGTGATCGTGTCGACGGCTGCTGTGGCACTGCGCCCTGCACAGCAGTTAAATCAGGAGCTGGACCGTAAAACCAACATTCTTAACGTGGCACGTCTTTATGAGCCCGGTATGGATGTTGAGGAAGCGTTCCGCACTCAGATCACTGCACGTGTGGTAGAGCTTGATACCGGTGAGTACACCGATCAGTTCGACCCAAATACCTTCGATGGCTTCGAAGCATCTCGCGATCCAGCAACGGGGCGTACCCTTTCTGGTGATCGTGACATTGCTGGTTTGTCTCGTGTTGAAAACTACGCGACTGTCTATCTTGTCGGCGATGAAGAAAACCCGGACCAAATTGTTCTGCCTATTCGTGGGCAAGGGCTCTGGGGTCGCATGATGGGCTTCCTAGCTGTCGAAGGTGACGGTAATACCATCGTCAGTATCACCTACTACGACCATAGCGAAACGCCTGGTCTTGGTGCTGAAGTGAATAATCCGCGTTGGCAAGCCCAGTGGGAAGGCAAAAAGATTTACGATGAAGAGGGCGACCTCTCACCGGAAATTCACCTGACCAAAGGCGGCGCGAGCAACGAGTACGAGGTTGATGCGCTATCTGGTGCAACGCTGACTAGTAACGGCGTGACCAACATGCTGCAGTTCTGGTTCAGCGAAGAGGCTTTCGCTCCGTATTTGGCTAACTTCCGTAGTGGTACTGAACCAGAAGACGCCGAAGACACCGATACTGACTTCGACGACGTTGAGGGGGCCTGATCATGGCGGATGCAAATGCAAAAAGCGTCTTAACGGCGCCGATCTTTAAGAACAATCCCATCGCGCTACAGATTTTGGGGATTTGTTCTGCACTAGCGGTTACTACCAGCATGAGCGTATCGCTGGTAATGGCGTTAGCGGTAATTTTTGTAACGGCTTTTTCGAACTTGTTCGTATCGTTGATCCGGAACCACATTCCGTCTTCGATCCGTATCATTGTTCAAATGACCATTATTGCGTCGCTGGTTATTGTGGTTGACCAGATCCTCAAAGCTTACGCTTATGAAATGTCTAAGCAGCTGTCGGTATTCGTGGGTCTGATCATCACCAACTGTATCGTAATGGGCCGTGCAGAAGGCTTTGCTATGTCCAACACGCCGGGCATGTCATTCCTTGACGGTATCGGCAATGGATTGGGCTACGGCTTTATCCTGATGGTCGTTGGCTTCTTCCGTGAGCTACTGGGTGCTGGCAGTGTATTTGGCTTCACCATCCTGCCGACTGTGCAAAACGGCGGCTGGTATGTACCTAACGGTATGATGCTTTTACCGCCTTCTGCCTTCTTCATTATTGGTTTGCTGATCTGGGTACTGCGTTCAGTTAACCCTGAGCAGGTAGAAGAGAACGAGTTCAAAATGAAGCACAACACCAAGCCGAAGGAGGCCGTGTAACATGGAACACTATCTAAGCCTTTTCGTTGCTTCGGTTTTCGTTGAGAACTTGGCACTGGCCTTCTTCCTAGGGATGTGTACGTTCCTGGCGGTATCTAAGAAGGTTTCCGCTGCATTTGGCCTTGGGATTGCCGTTATTGTCGTACTGACAATCTCGGTTCCGGTCAACAATCTAGTGTTCAACCTACTGCTGGCTGAAGGCGCGCTGTCTTGGACTGGCATAAGCGGTGCTGAAAACATCGATCTCTCATTCCTAGGCCTTCTGAGCTACATCGGCGTTATCGCCGCACTTGTTCAGATTCTGGAAATGTTCCTCGATAAATATGTTCCTGCGCTTTACAACGCGCTAGGCGTATTCCTGCCGCTGATTACCGTTAACTGCGCCATCCTAGGTGGTGTACTGTTCATGGTTGAGCGTAACTATAACTTCGGCGAATCCGTAATTTACGGTTTCGGTTCTGGTGTTGGCTGGGCGCTTGCTATTACAGCGCTGGCTGGTATCCGTGAAAAGCTGAAGTATAGCGACGTGCCTGGCGGTCTTCAGGGGCTTGGCATCACGTTTATTACCGTTGGCTTAATGTCGTTGGGCTTCATGTCCTTCTCAGGCATTCAGCTTTAATCGGAGCCGGTTTTCTCGGCAGCCTCAGGCTGCCGAGGTACAGAAAACCTTCAGCAATAGGAAACCGACATGGTTGATACATCTGTCATCTTGCTCGGTGTTGTCATGTTCACGATCATCGTTATTAGCTTAACGGCGATCATTCTGGCAGCGCGAAGCAAGCTAGTGAGTAGCGGGGACGTGACGATTGAAGTCAACGGTGACCCCGAGCACACCCTGCAGACTCAGGCTGGTGGTAAGCTTCTTAACACCTTAGCCGCAAACGGAATCTTTCTTTCCTCTGCCTGTGGCGGCGGCGGTTCTTGCGCTCAGTGTAAGTGCCGAGTAGAAGAGGGCGGCGGCTCTATTTTGCCGACGGAAGAATCTCACTTCACCATGCGTGAAAAGAAAGAAGGCTGGCGTCTATCTTGTCAGGTTCCTGTGAAGCAGGACATGAAAGTGGAAGTGCCTGAAGAAGTCTTCGGCGTTAAGAAGTGGGAGTGTGAAGTTACCGCTAATCCTAACGTCGCGACCTTTATTAAAGAGTTGAACCTGAAGCTGCCCGAAGGCGAGGAAGTTGCCTTCCGCGCCGGTGGTTATGTACAGCTGGTAGCGCCGCCTTACGATATCAAGTTCTCCGATTTTGACATCGAAGAAGAGTATCGCGGCGATTGGGAAAAATTTGATATGTTCAAAATTTCCCATAAGAATGACGAGGAAGTGATACGCGCTTACTCCATGGCTAACTACCCGGATGAAAAAGGACTTCTCAAGTTCAACATCCGTATCGCTACACCGCCTCCGGGTACGAGCCATCCGCCTGGTCTTATGTCCACTTACGTCTTTAGCCTGAAGCCGGGTGACAAAGTGACCGTAATGGGGCCGTTTGGTGAGTTCTTCGCTAGAGACACTGATGCAGAAATGGTCTTCGTAGGCGGTGGTGCGGGTATGGCACCGATGCGTAGCCACATTTTCGATCAGCTTAAGCGCTTGAAGTCAGATCGTAAAATTACTTTCTGGTACGGTGCGCGCTCCTGGCGTGAAACTTTCTACAATGAAGAGTATGACCAGCTAGCGGAAGAGTTCCCGAACTTTGAGTGGCACTTGGCGCTTTCTGATCCGCAGCCTGAAGATAATTGGGAAGGGCCAACAGGCTTCATCCACAACGTATTGTACGAAAACTATCTGAAGGATCACCCTGCGCCTGAAGATTGTGAGTACTACATGTGTGGGCCACCCATGATGAACGCCTCGGTTATTAAGCTACTGCTTGACCTGGGCGTTGAGCCGGAAAACATTCTGTTGGATGACTTCGGCGGTTAATGAAGTGATTGTGTAAATTGCCTTCGGGCATGAACGGGGCTGGCCTTTTGGTCAGCCCCGTTTGTATGTGAATGTTGGAAAAACGACGTGTTGCCTGATCATTTTGGAGTGGCTGAGGTACAATAGGCATTAAAATTCTACGGCACTTAACGACATGACCGTTGTCGGCAGGTGAGCAGTTAATGCAATGCTGGGAGGTGAACATGACTATCTGGCTACTGGTATTTGGTTTTATGGCGCTGGTAATGACGGCAATGGCCGTCGGCGTATTAATGGGCCGCAAACCTATTGCTGGCTCCTGTGGCGGTTTAAATCAATTGGGACTAAAAGAAGGCTGTGACATTTGCGGTGGCAAAGACGAGGTTTGCGAAGAGGAAAATCGCAAGCGTGGGAGTGTCCGCCGTCGTAGCGACGAGAGTCGTGGAGCTGACCTAGGTTATGACGCAACCCGTCGTTAATCTGGCAATTTTCTGCTCAAACGCTCGCTAACTGCGAGCGTTTGTGTAAATGCCTTTGAAGCGCTTTTAAGTCAGGAATAAGGAGATCCAAGTCGTATGGCAGTTCATAATTACGATGTCGTGGTGATAGGTACTGGCCCCGCTGGGGAAAGCGCTGCCATTAACGCCGCTAAGCACGGTAAGCGAGTGGCGATTATTGAGAAGCAGGCTCAGGTGGGCGGCAACTGTACCCACTGGGGCACGATCCCTTCAAAAGCGCTTCGCCATCAGGTCAAACAGATTATGGCGTTCAATACCAACCGTATGTTCCGCGATATCGGTGAACCCCGCTGGTTTTCTTTTCCCAAGGTGATGGAGCGCTCGCGTGGCACCATCGATAAACAGGTTGAAATGCGCACGACATTTTATGCGCGCAACCGAATTGATCTGTTTCATGGCGTGGCTCGATTCAAAGATGAGCACACCGTGGTGGTACGAGACCGACAGGAAGGCGTGGAAGAGCTGATAGCTAAGAAAATTGTCATTTCTACCGGGTCTCGGCCTTATCGTCCGGCGGATATTAACTTTCGTCATCCGCGTATTTACTGCTCTGATACGATCCTCAGCCTTTCCCATACACCGCGGACACTGGTGATCTTTGGGGCAGGTGTTATCGGCTGCGAGTACGCCTCCATCTTTTCGGGTCTTGGCGTTAAGGTTGATTTAATCAACAACCGCGATAGCCTGCTCTCGTTTTTGGATGATGAAATCAGCGATGCGCTTTCCTACCATCTGCGTAAACACGGTGTCTTGATTCGCCATAATGAAGACTATAAAAGTGTCGAAGGCGACGAAGCCGGCGTAACCGTGAACCTGAAGTCGGGCAAGAAAATCCGCGCCGATGCGTTTCTCTGGGCGAATGGCCGTACCGGTAATACTGATAGCCTTGGGCTTGAGAACATTGGCTTAGAGGCAAACGGCCGAGGCCAGCTCAGCGTTGATGAGCACTACCGTACAGCGATTCCGCATATTTACGCTGCAGGCGATGTGATTGGTTGGCCGAGCCTTGCCAGTGCTGCCTACGACCAGGGACTAAACTCCTGTAACGAGCTGCTGGAAAAAGAGTACCGCTTTGTTAGCGATGTACCCACCGGGATCTACACCATTCCCGAAATCAGCTCTTTTGGCCCTAACGAGCGAGAGCTAACCGAAGCCAAAGTGCCCTACGAAGTGGGTAAAGCCTTCTTTAAAGATACTGCTCGTGCGCAAATTACCGGCGATACAGTGGGAATGCTGAAGATTTTGTTCCACCAAGATACGCTGGAGATTTTGGGTATCCATTGCTTTGGTGACCAAGCGTCGGAAATTTTGCACATTGGCCAGGCAATTATGCAGCAGGAAGGTGAGGCGAATACCGTGAAGTACTTCGTTAACACTACTTTCAACTATCCGACGATGGCAGAAGCGTACCGGGTAGCTGCGCAGAACGGTTTAAACCGAGTGTTTTAAAATGTTTTAAGTATATGGGGGCTTATGCCCCCATACTTCACACCTCACAAACCATTCAGCAGTTGCTGAGCGCGTGGCTGCCAGTCACCGTCTAAGATGGCAGCCTGAGCGAGTGCTTCGCGCGCACCCTCCCTATTTTCCATCTGAAGCCTTAGGATGGCTACATTAAGCCATGCAGCACCCATGGCAGGATCAAGCTGTGTGGCTGATTCGAAGGCTTCCAGCGCTGCTTGAGGTTGTTGATCTGCGTGTAGTGCATTGCCGAGCGCAAATTGACCCAGTGGATTGGTAGGGAAGCGTTCAGTAAAGGCTTGCCAGCTGGAAAGCGTTGCTACAGGCCCATGCTGCTCCTCATAAGCGCTAATGGATTCCAGTGCATTGCGGGCGGCAACACCCTCGGGCAGGCTACCAGGTTCGCTAACCACAAATCCCCAGCGTTCACTGCGCGCCCAAGTGGCATCAAAGCGGCTAAACGACATCGTATGGCGTTCGATTTCACCGCTACGCAAAATCAGCGTTTCATTGGGTAAATCAAAACCAATGGCCACTGCGTAGTGCCACATCGGGAAGGCTGGCAGGGAGAGGTTTTGCATTACCACCACTGGGTCACCTGCTGCCAGGTGGCCAAGCAATGCATCCAGGGTGCCACGTATTGGAATCGCCAGCTGCTTATAACGACGCACAGTGGCTAGCATTTCAGGTTGGACGCTTCCCTCTCGTCTGGGTTGAAATACCTGTGGAATTAACTGCTCAAGCCCTGCATCTACTCCTTGATGGTTAAGTACCATCGCCAGCGTTGCGGGGCCGCACTGATACTCTGTCTGAGCGTAAAACGGCACCTCGGTAAGCTCGGTTTGCGGTGCCAGGCTAGCTTTAGTGCTTTCTAACAGCACCGGGCTTCTGGCACAGCCGCTAAGCAAGGTGGTTAGCAGTAGGGCAAGCAGTAAAACGCCCGCAAAGCGGGCGTTTAAAAGGTGTTTCATCATGGCAGGCAAATCAGCGAGTGAACGGATAAACATCAGTTAAGCCGAGAATGTCAGTCACCAGCAGAATTACAAATACCGCAAACAGCGCGCCAATCACACCGGCACCGGCTGGTAGCTGTTCGAGTTGTTCGGCCATTTGCTGCGCTTCTGCATCGCTCAGTGCGGCAACGCGGGCTTCAACGTCATCTAAATCGACACCCTGCTTGAGCAGTTGGTCTTGCACGTCTGCACGGGCAAGGATTTCATTGATGCGCTCGCGGTCAGCACCAGTACGGTCAGCGGCTAAAACAGATTGCGTAGAGACTAATTCTGTAGAGACCAGCTCTACAGAGTCTATGTCCATACCTTGCGGAGCCGTGGGGGCGGCGGCAACGGGCAGGCTGGTAATGACTAACGCAGCGATCAGTAAACTTGAGAGGTAAGCACGCACTTTATTCATTGTCTTCATCCTTAGACGTATCGGGGAGCAAGCGGTTTTGTTTCTTGAAGCAAGAGTATAAAAACAATTAGTGCAGGATTTAAGACGAAAACGCAAAGTGCTAATTATTTGCACTAATGCGGTAGGTCCATGGGGTTTCAGCTAAAAGCCCCTTGCCACCCGCCATGGTCAAGGCTAGGTCGTGAAGCCCAGGCCATAACGGCACCACTGAAGCCCCTTTCACAGCAAGATCCAGACGCTGGGCCATCAACAGAAGTTTATGTAAACGTTTCATTGATAGGCGGCTGATCGCTTTTTGATAAGCGGGGCGGCGTTTATCAAAAATCATCGGTTTCTGTGTTTTACACGCGTGCTCAAAGCTTTGCCCCTGATCCAAATGCTGGTGTAACGATAACAGGGTACGTAGCTCACGACTGAGTGCCCAAAGCACGATGGGGGCTTCAACCCCTTCACTGCGCAGCCCATTAACGATACGCGAAGTGCGTGTTGGCTCACCTTTTAAACACGCATCCGCAAGGTTAAACACATCAAAGCGGGTGCTGTCTTCTACGCCCTGGGCAATACTTTCGACATTAAGGCGAGTGTTAGGCGGATGAATAAGCGCGAGTTTTTGCAGCTCCTGATCAGCGGCCAACAGATTGCCTTCAGTGCGCTCACCCAATAAACGAGCCGCTTCTAGGTCAATTTGTAAACCATGCAGCGATGCGCGATCCCGCAGCCAATAGCCTAAGCGCGAGGCATCGACGGGCCATACGGGTACAAATAAACCTTGTTTGTCGAGCGCTTTAAACCAAGCGCTTTTTTGCTGCTTAGCGTCTAACTTGCCCATGCTGATCAGCAGCAAATCGTCACTACCACTCATCATTTCAGCATACTGTGCCAGTGCTTTACTGCCATCTTGGCCCAGCTTGTGTGTTCCTAGCCGCAGTTCAAGGAGCTTATTAGAGGCGAATAATGAGAGGTTGCTGGCGGTTTCCAGCAGCCGACCCCAGGCAAAATTAGGCTCTACATCAAGCACTTCCCGCTCTTCGACTCCCGCTTGCCGTGCGGCTAAACGCACGGCATCGCAGGCATCTCGATGCTGCAGTGGTTCATCACCGGCAACAATCACGACCTTAGGCAATTTTTTTGCTAAGGCCGCGGGAAGCTGGTCCGAAAATACCTTCACTGAATGGCCTCTAGGTTCGCGAGTCTTTCGATAATGCGCTCAGCCAGTTGCCGCGTTAGCGTTTGTTCCGCTTCTTGAAAGAGGGTTTCGCGATTGAGTAGGTCATCATCACTGACTCGAATGCGCGTACTGGTAGTTACCGTTGCATTATTAAGCACGTAAGCATTGTTTTCTCGCTGCTGTACAGAGAGAGACGTACTTAACGTTAGCTCGTGTTCTTGGCTGGCACGCCCTTCGCTACCAATACGGCGTTGGCGAAGTGCTGGCGAACCTAGCGTGACCCGCCAGGGCGCACCATCAGAAACCTCGGTGCTTTGCTGCAGTAATCTGATGCGCAGCTGTTGGGCCAAGGCACTTTTGTCGTCGCCTTCAATTGAAAGTGCGGGCAAGCGCGGCATCGAATCTAAACCGCGCAAGCGAAACCCGCAGCCGCTTAGCAACACCGCCGCTGAGGCGGCGATGCTGGTAGCGAGGAAACGACGGCGTGTAACCTGTTGGGATGGCTTCATCCACTCACCACAATGTTAACCAGCTTGCCGGGTACAACGATGACTTTACGAACCGTTTTACCTTCCAGATGGCGCTGGACGTTTTCGTTCTCCATCGCAAGCGTCTCGATGGCTGCTTTATCTGCGCTGGCCGGAGCTTCTAGGCGCGCGCGAAGTTTACCGTTTACTTGCACGACTAGTTCGATACTGTCGCGGGTTAGCGCGGCTTCATCCACCTTCGGCCACTGAGCTTCAATGGCAGGCTGGTCATAGCCCAACTGTTGCCACAGCGTGTGACACAGGTGCGGTGTGATGGGCGCCAGCAGCAGCACACAGGCTTCAAGTGCTTCACGACTGACCGCCAAGCCAAGTTCGGACGTATCGTCGAACTTAGCCACTGCGTTAGACAGTTCCATCACCGCGGCAATGGCGGTATTAAAGGTGGTGCGGCGGCCAATGTCATCACTAGCTTTCTTGATTGTCTCGTGGGTTTTACGACGCAGCGCTTTTTGGTCATCGTTTAACGCATCAACAGTTAATTCGCCCGGTGTACCAGCAGCAAGATGCTCGGTGACCTGACGCCAAATCCGCTTCAAGAAGCGGTGAGCGCCCTCAACGCCGGAGTCAGACCACTCCAGCGACTGTTCGGGCGGTGCGGCAAACATCATAAACAGGCGGACGGTGTCGGCACCAAATTTGTCGATCATCGACTGCGGATCAACACCGTTGTTTTTCGATTTGGACATCTTCTCGATGCCACCCATTTCCACCGGCTGGCCATCACTCACAAGAACAGCGCTTAACGGACGACCTTTCTCATCGCGTTTTACTTCCACATCAGCGGGGTTGAACCACTCCTTACCACCGTTATCTTTAAAGCGGTAGAAGGTTTCCGCGATCACCATGCCCTGGGTGAGCAACTGCTGGAACGGCTCATCAGAATCCACCATGCCGAAATCGCGCAGCAGTTTGTGGAAGAAACGGGCATAAAGCAGGTGTAAAATCGCGTGTTCGATACCGCCGATATACAGGTCAACGGGTAGCCAGTAATTGGCGCGCTCATCCAGCATGGCTTCGTGGTTATCCGCACAGCAGAAGCGAGCGAAGTACCAGGAAGATTCCATAAAGGTGTCGAAGGTATCGGTTTCGCGCACCCAGCCATCGCCCAGTTCAGAAAACTCGGGCATTCTCTTCAACGGCGAGCCGGAAGCATCTACGGTCACTTCCATGGGCAGCGCTACCGGTAGCTCGTCATCGGAGAGCGGTACGGTTTGGCCTTCCGGGCCATATTTTACTGGAATCGGCGCGCCCCAATAACGTTGGCGAGCAATGCCCCAGTCACGCAGGCGGTAGTTGGTTTTCACCTCGCCACGGCCAAGCTCCGCAAGCTTCGCGGCAATCGCATCAAACGCTGCCTGGAATTCCAATCCATCGAACTCGCCTGAGTTAATCAGCGTGCCGTGCTCAACGTAAGCACCTTCGGAAATATCCGGCTGGTTACCGTTGGCATCGGCCACCACAGGCTTCAGCTCTACGCCGTACTTGGTCGCAAATTCCCAGTCGCGTTGGTCGTGGGCAGGAACGGCCATGACCGCGCCGGTACCAAACTCCATTAACACGAAGTTGGCCACAAACACCGGCACTTCATCGCCAGTTAGCGGATGAATCGCTTTGTGCCCAGTGAGCATGCCCAGCTTTTCTTTAGTGGCCATTTCGGCTTCTGATGTGCCACCTTTGGCGCACTCGTCACAAAACGCCGCCAGCTCGGTGTTTTTTGCGGCAGCCTGCTTCGCCAGCGGGTGGCCAGCAGCTACGGCTACATAGGTCACGCCCATCAGCGTATCCGGGCGGGTGGTGTAGACCGGCAGCGGCTCGCAAGCGCTGCCGTCTTCTGCCTGAATTTCAAAAGTCATTTCAACGCCACGGGATTTACCAATCCAGTTGCGCTGCATGGTTTTAACTTGCTCGGGCCACTCGACGTTTTCCAGGTCTGCCAACAGTTCATCGGCATAGTCAGTAATCTTCAAGAACCACAACGGGATCTCTTTACGCTCAACCGGTGCGCCAGAACGCCAGCCGCAGCCATCAATTACTTGCTCGTTGGCCAATACCGTTTGGTCAACCGGATCCCAGTTCACCGTAGACATTTTCTTATAGACCAAGCCTTTTTCGACCAACTTGGTGAAGAACCACTGCTCCCAGCGGTAATAGCTGGTATCGCAGGTGGCGAATTCGCGGCTCCAGTCATAGGCAAAGCCAAGTGCCTTCAACTGGTTACGCATATAATCAATGTTTTGATAGGTCCACTTCGCGGGCGGTACCTGGTTTTGAATCGCGGCATTTTCCGCAGGCATTCCGAACGCATCCCAGCCCATGGGCTGCATGACATTTTTACCCTGCATGCGCTGGAAACGGGACACAACGTCGCCGATAGTGTAATTACGCACGTGGCCCATATGCAGCTTGCCGCTGGGGTAGGGGAACATGGATAGGCAGTAGAACTTTTCGCGGTTAGCATCTTCTACTGCTTTGAAGCACTGGTGTTTGTCCCAGTACTGCTGAGCGTCACGTTCAATCTCACGGGGGCTGTAATGTGCGTCCATCGGTGTTTTCAATGCCTTGGGGTAATTCGCCCAAAAAGGGCGCAAAGTGAATAATGGATGACGGCTGTCAGATAAGTAACGTCGATTGTATCCTATGCAGGTGTATCCTTGAACGGTTAGCCGATGATAGGCCGCACCTTGGGTCGACAAAAGGAGAGGTACCATGGAACAACATAACGATCACCGTTTACGCGAAGGCTACGAGCGCCTACTAGAACGCATGCAGGACGGGGCCAATGATCTTACCTGGGATAATCTACAAAAGGATTTGGACGACGCCGTTGCCTTTGAAGCGGAGCTGGAAGAGTACACCAAAGATGAGCTAGCCCTGCTGCGTGCCTGGGTAGAGCGCGACCTGAAAGATATGCGCTACTACATGGCGGATACCGGTAAACAGGTTGCTAGCTGGTTGGGCATCGATATCGATAGCCTCTCCCGGCGTGTGGCGGAATCGCTGCTCTCAATCGCCGACCGCAGTGTAGTGGAACGCGAACGCTTCGAAGATGACCTGGAAGCCGCCCGCGCCGACTACTGCGAAGGTGAAGTTGCTGCGCCAGGCCTGATGGCGTGCGTACACTGCGATGCCCAGGTGATGCTAGAAAGCGTCTCGCGCCTAGAGCCATGTCACCAATGTGGCCACCGCTATTTCTACCGGTTTCCCAGTAAAATCGTCGAAACCTGAGAGCTAACGCACTCAACAATTAATTGACCCACACGCTCAAGCCTGCGATCGCCCCTAGCGAGAGCAGGCCCATCATGGCGGCATACAGTAAATTATTTTTCATCATGCGGTAACCGCTAAACCCGTAACGCCCCTGCAGAGAAAGGTTAATGCCGGAAAGCGGCCCAACGCTGGTACCTACCGCCCAGGCGCTCAGCGCGACAAAAGCAAACAGCGTTTGCTCACCATTCGCTAAATTCAAAATAGATGCCAGTACGGAAACGCCAATAATCGGGTGTAACCCCACCAGTGCACTCAGTGTAATAGCCGCAAAGCTAACCATGGCCTGCCACATGCCAAAGGTGGCAAATAGCGTCCAGTCGTCACCTGCTGCGGCCGCGACCAGGGTAGAAAGCCCCAGGGTTAATAAGCCCGCCGCCAGAAATAGCGAAATTTCACCACGCATTGCGGGTAGCCGTGTAGTGGTATGTTGGCGAATGCGTCGCAGGGTATAGCGCGAACCTTCCCGCAGGTTGCTTAGTATCGCCACCGCTGGTAGTAAAAAGGTAATGATGCTGACAATGGTGAGCGACGGCGTCAGCCAAAAGTGAAACAGCATCACCAGCGCTGCCATGCCCGCAGGCATTAACAGGCTGCGGGGTGAAAGCGAAAAGCCATCCACCTCGGCTAAATCAAAACGTCGCCTAAGCTCTAGTGTGGTTAACAGCCCCGACAGCATCGCCAACGGAAACCCAATCATCGCAATCTGGCCGTACTGCACCTCTGGCACCAGCGCAATCACCACCGCCATAGAAGCAAAGAAGGGCGACCACAACGCCGCACTTGAAAGCCCACGGTTCAGCGCTAACAGCTGGGGTGTGGTTAGCGGTGAGCGTCTGGCTAAGCGGTCGCCGACCATAAAGACCGTCGAAAGATTCAAAATAGTGCCGAGAAAGTGCACCCCCAGCCACGTACGCAGCACGCCATCTGCACCGGTCACCCGCTTACCTGGTGGGCGCTTATTACCCTGGGTGCCAATCAAGGAAATAAAGCTAACACCCACCAGCATCGTGGCCACAAATACATTGCCCTGAAGCATGGCAGGCCAATTCACATTGGCACCATAAACCACCCGCGCCACTACCAGCATTAACACCCCAAGGGCAATCAACACCCCCGCCTGAATGCGCGAACGCTTTGGAATATCCCGCCACAGCAGCGCCACCGCCGCCCACAGCAAATAGCTCACCGCCTGCGCCGTTGGCACCACGCCGATAAAGCCAATAATTTGAGCGACCAGCCCAAGCAGAATTAAAACACCCGCCACCCGCTGCCGCATCGTTGTCTCTTGCATCTCAATCCCTTACTGGTTGAGTTAGCAGGCTAATCGGGTTTTCAACAATTGGCTAGCGGAAGAGAAACGAAGAGGGCGTTTACCGAAAAGAAAAGTCACATTTTCGTAGCGCGGTGCCTGATGCTACCCCAGGCCGCGCCGTTATACCCAATGAAAGCAACTTGTAGCGCGTGGTAACGAATCTCGCGAGGAACGAGCAGTGAGGCACCCGCGGGGAGCGGCGTAACAACGTCCCATGGCACATAAACAGCCCCTGTCTTGGCCGCCGTCGCGGGTTCGCTGACGCTATAAAGCCAACTGCCATACCGTAGCGCGTGGTAACGAATCTCGAGAGGAACGAGCGAATGAGGCACCCGCGAAAGAGCAAGCACGGATCAACACATACAACGATATAAGCATAACAAAGCGGCGTTTCTGCTTTGCTATATCGAAGAAAACTGAGTAATGTCAAAATATAGTTTGCTTAACGTAATATCAGACAAGAAAAACACCGACGGTCGCCAGCGGAGCGTGTTAACGCAGCCCAGTTGTACCGGGGCGGTAGCGTGCTTTCATGGTGCTTAGCTAGCGAGATGCCAGTAGTATGTTTACCTCGGAGTACATCAACTGCTCAGTAGTTAGGTAATCGTATCAAGAGGACTTGTTAAGCCTGCAAAATGTTGGCCGAGCACATGGGTATAGATTTGTGTAGTAGATACATCAGAATGCCCAAGGAGCTCTTGAACAGTTCGAATATCTCTTCCATTTCTCAGCAGCTCGGTAGCAAAGCTGTGACGAAATGTATGGCAAGAGACCCGTTTATTAGTCAGCTTTGCAGCAACTACGGCTTTCTTTAACGCTTTTCTGGGCACAGAATCATGCAAGTGGTGGCGACACAGCACGCCAGTGACTGGATGGTGAGAGATGCTGTTAGACGGAAATAAATACATCCACGCAGGCTGCCGATAGGCAGAAGGGTATTTTTTTGCCAAAACACCCGGTATAGAAGGGCCAACACTTTTCTGATTGTCTCGTTCTTGCAGCGCTAGCGCAGCGCTGATTATGTCTCTCGTGCTTTCATAAAGCGTCGAACTAAAGATGGTTACTCTATCTTTTGAGCCTTTACCGTCTCTCACTGTTATTGATCCCCGGGAGAAATCGATGTCTTTCACCCTTAAGCGCAGACACTCAGAGATACGTAACCCAGAGCCATACAAAAGTGAAAAAATCAGTTTATCTCTTCCTACCATCTCCTTGAGAATGCTGGCAACTTCAGCCGCCATGAGCACTTCAGGTAAACGCTGTGGCTTAGAAGCATAACTGAATTCAAGATCTCCCAATGGCTGTTTCAGGAATTGATTATACAAATACGCCAGCGCGTTTAGCGCTATACGCTGGGTGTTGACTGCCACATGGCGCTCAGTGGCTAGGTAGCCTAGGAAACGTACGACTCAATCTCACTAGGATGACGGCAATTATTGTATCGAATGAAAAAACGTATCCAGTAAATGTACGTTTTCTCGGTTCGGATACTCATCCCACGCACGCGGATGGACGTGCGAACCTCATTCAGGAAAGGGCTGCTGGCCATTTGGTGAACCCATTATTTTCTGTATGTATAAACAGTATAATTAGGCCTTTTCATTCTGCAATGCGTATTTTTCTATCCCATCGGAGTGAAGGGGTGCTCGATTTCAAGGAAGGTTTTTTTAAATAATTATATATAACAATAAGTTGGTGAGCTTCTTTGTATGTTTATGTGCAATATGTAAGGATGGCTTAAAATGACAACGCGCATGCGCATTTTTCTAGCAGGCTTTAGGGCGGGAGGTGGTGATATTTCTTTTTTATCAATCGATTGGAATGCTTTTAGAGAGGTAGGCCTTCCAGGAAAACGCGCATGCGCACTAATAAACTGTTAAGCGTCACAACGAGAATATGGCGGTGATTTAAGCCCATGCTAGATAATATAAAACCAAGGGAACAGTCAGGGCGAGATGCTTTAGCAAGGTTTCGAGCGCAAGCACGATCAGCTGCACTAGCTTCTCTTTCAATTCTTGAAGGCAAGGATATTGATCGTGTGTATTGCGATATGCATGATGATTTCGTAGTACGACTCAACAGAGATGATCAATTTTTCTATATATTCTACCAAGTAAAAACCAACAGCAAAAAGAATCACAATTGGACATTGAATGAAATTTTCGGATTGAGCTCTAGGGTTAAAGATTTATCAAAACACAAAGATATTGATATTTTAAACAGCTTTGCTGGAAAGCTTCTCTTGCATACCGTTAATTTTGGAGACTGCTGCGAAGCAGTTATTTTTCAAACAAATATTAATATTGAAGACCCAATAGAAAACTTGTTAAATGACATTCAATGTGGAAAGTTTGAAAACAAAATAGCAAAATTGCTTGAGAAGCGCTTCCCTGCATGCTTTTCATGCTCAGAACTTAGCTCTGACAAAGTAAAGATAAATCTTAAGAAATTAAAATTTGAAACCGATGTCCAGTATATAAAATTAGAGACAAATAATTTTAGTTCGATTGCCAAGGATGCTATATACAAATATAGCGAAATTGATTTAACTCACGATGAATTCAAAGATATTTTAGTAAAACTTGTCGAGTTGGTTGAGGCAAAATCATCTGGAGTTATCAATGAACTCAGCCAGGCATCCTTAGAAACATACTCCGGCATATCGATTTATGATCTGCTTGAGATTTTAAGTATATCTAAAGCAGCATATACTGCGCTTATAGATGGAGGGGATCCCCTCGCCGTAAAAAATTCTTCAATTATTCAACGAACCTTGAGCGATGCAGGAGCAAGTGAAGTCCAAATAGAATTCTGTTCTCGCTGCAAAATTGAGTGGGATGAGTGGTTTAGAAATAACAGGCATGTACTACCCGAGTTAACAGTAATGACTGTTCAATCTGATCTTGCCAGCATACTGCGAGATACAATGGCCTCAGGCCGGCTTAACCTTTCTTCATTAGAAAAGCCTATTAATGATTACAAGGCTAAAATAGAAAATAGAAATTATGGCCTCAGTGATAACGCCATTTTAGGTGGTGTTATGGCTGAACTCGTAAGGGTGCAGAGATGAATTTAGACACATTCTTTGAGGAGATTAAAAAAACACCTATTAATGTGACAGTTAATAGCGAAGTGTCTCCAACTAGGGCCAGCCTAGACAATGAAGCGTTATTTCAACTACCTTTTATATGCATGGCAATACTAGTTATCGCAAAAGGAAATAGAAAGCCGATAGTTTCTCAGTTAGGTCAGCTTGTTGGCGAGTGCCTAGAGAGGTCAATGCCAACCTTTAAAGGTTCTAGTCAGCATCTAGGCTGGTCTGCTAACTTAAGGGTTCGAACAGTAAAAGCATTAAGTTTTTTAGAGTTAACCAATCTCATTGTTGTCAGCAATCGAAACAGTAGAGTGCAGTTATCAGAGATAGGTAAGAAGGTGGCTCAAAAAGCATTGGACGGACAAGATGATCTTGCTGCAAGCTTGCTCAGCATCGCTCGAGAATACAGAAATATATGTGTTACGCGCCAACTAGAAATGGAACTTATTGAATGAAACTTAAAACTCTTCAAATTCATTCACATGGTAGCTATGGATTAGGCTGCGAGCCTTTAGACTTTTCTGATCATATTACGCATATATATGGCCCGAATGGTTGTGGAAAAACGCCAATAATAAAATCAATTGCTTTCTGTCTCGGCTATCCTGCTGTTTTTAGAAATGATATATATGACCGATGCAAAATGGCTTCTTTGGAAGTTGAGGTCGATCAAAATTTTTTGAGAATTGAGCGCCAACTATCAAGAGAATTTGATATAGAAGTAATTGACAGAAATGGAATAAGGCAAAGATTTTTTTCTGAAGGTGAATTTTCGGAATTTTTATTCAAAATACTCAAGTTAGATTATCCGAATCTTGTCTCTAATCGCGGAGTTGTAACTAAACCATATATTTCAACACTAATCCCTCTAGTTTTTACTGATCAAGACAATGGATATTCTGGAGTTTATGCTTCCCCAGGTAGTTTTATTCAAGACCAATTCCAAGAAATGGTTAGATTATTATTTGGCCTTCCCCCGAAAAATTTCTTTGATGCAAAAAAGGAACGAATTGATAGCAAAAAAAATCTCGAATATTTAGATCTTGAGGTTAAGCGAAAAGAAGATGAATTAAAAACAGCTAAATTGGCCACTGAAGTTATAGGGCGTTCAAGTGAAGAAGTTCTTGTTGAGATTGACTCACTTGAATCAGAACTAAAATCTATAACTACACAAAATTCCACTAAAGCCGACTCTATTCGGGCTTTTGACAATTTAATCTCACAACAACTAGCCCAAATCAGGACGCTTGAGGCAACTCTATTAGACATTACGAAACGGCGTAAATCTTTAACCATAATGATCGACGAGATCAATAGTGAAGCGAATACTTTGAGCTTGAATGAATCCTCCAGACAAATTTTCATGTCGTTTGAGGAGGTTTGTTCTAATCCTAAATGTGGTTTATTTGCCTCAAGCTCGAACTCATACGCAAAAAATTTACTTTACTTAAAAGATCAAATTAAAGATCTTGTTAGAAATGATGCCTCATATAGTCGTGATGAGATGCGGATTGAATCGCAGATTTTTTCCAATACAGAATCTGTAAAAAATCTATTGGCGGAACGAAAGAAACAAGAAGATAATAGTGAAATAGCCGCATTAGTTGCTTCCGTATCAAGCTTAAAAGATCGAATATTTCAGTTGCAATTGCAATTATCTGAGTACGACAAACTATCTGAACTTGAAAAAGAATACGTGCTCTATCTAAACAAGAGAAATGATGCCCTAGAAAAATATGAATCTACTCAGGTATCGCGTTCAAATACTCCTGATTTAATCCGCGTTCGTTCCGATCTTCGAAAATTATTTCTTGTATGGCTTGATCGTTTGCATACGCCAAGTAATGTTAGCAGGGACATTACGTTTCGAAATAATTTCGAACCAGTTATGGGAAATGAACAGATTTCGCAGCTTTCAGGAAGCACAAAAGTAAGAGTTGTACTGGCATTTCATGCAGCTCTAATTGAAAATCTGGTAGCAAATAAATCACCTATTAAATTATTAGTTTTAGATACGCCAAAGCAGCACGAAATTAACAACGATGATCTAGACAGATACTTCAAGGCATTAAAAACTGTATGTGAGGCCGGAGATGTCCAGATTATTTTCTCGACAACGGAATACAAGTATGTAGGTGATAAGTTTGATGCGACGTGGGAGCCTAGATATGACGGAGACGAGCAAA
Source organism: Halomonas sp. TD01 (assembly GCF_923868895.1). GTDB lineage: Bacteria > Pseudomonadota > Gammaproteobacteria > Pseudomonadales > Halomonadaceae > Vreelandella. The sequence continues at coordinate 3,631,145 of NZ_OV350343.1, read as the reverse complement.
AAATGTTTATGCGAAGTATCGGATCGAGTGGCGCTTAACAAGGCCAATCACGGCGACACCTTTTTCGTTCCTGCTTCGCCTTCACTACAAAGCTGCGTGTGTTGGCGGCGTTAGACCTTTGGGAATGTTATGAAAAGAATTAATACCGATATCCTGATGAAAGGCGATGTTGTTCTCACGACCACTTCCGGGAAAGACAGTGGATTTATCCGAAAAGTAACTCGCAGTGACATATCTCACGCAATGATTTGTGTTGCCTATGGGTCTGTCATTGATTCGACGGGAGAAGGTGTGCAAGCAAGGAATATACAGAAGCTCCTATACGACGATGAATGTGCGATCTACATTTTGAGACTAAAAACACCACTTTCAGAGGTTCAAGCAGACAGTATTGTAAATTATGCAAGACGACGTCACCCCCAGATTGAGTAGCGCTACACTTTAGAGTCCGATCCTATGCTAAGGAGATTGGACATGAAGAAGCGTTTCAGCGAAGAACAGATCATTGGCTTCTTGGGCGAAGCGGAGGCGGGACTCCCCATCAAGGAGCTATGTCGTCGGCACGGTTTCTCGGAAGCAAGTTATTACCTTTGGCGCAGCAAGTTTGGCGGCATGAGCGTCCCCGATGCCAAGCGACTGAAAGAGCTTGAAGCCGAAAATGGACGCCTGAAAAAGCTGCTCGCGGAGTCGCTATTGGAGATGGAGGTCACTCGCGAGGCGCTGAGAAAAAAGTGGTGAGCGCCCCGGCACGTCGAGACGTGGTGCGTTTTATGGTGTCACGTGGCCTGAGTGAGCGCCGAGCGCTCCGTGTCATGCGTATGAGTGCCAGTGCATTGCGCTACCAACCGGCTCCTGACCGCAATGAGACATTACGTGAACGCATTGTTGCCTTGGCACACCGACATCGTCGTTACGGCGCGGGCATGATCTACCTGAAGCTGCGTCAAGCCGGTGAACAGGTCAATCACAAGCGCGTCGAACGCCTCTACGCGGCGGCTCGGTTGCAGGTAAAGCGACGCAAGCGTAAGAAGATTCCCCTGTCTGAACGCAAGCCCCTGGGCCGCCCTGGCGCTGCCAATCAGGTCTGGTCAATGGATTTTGTGTTTGACCGCACGGCGGAAGGGAGAGTGATCAAGAACCTCACTATTGTCGATGACGCCACCCATGAAGCCGTGGCTATCGTGCCTGACCGTGCCATTGACGGGCTGTCGTTAACACGGATTCTGGATCATCTAGTGCTACAACGTGGCCTTCCAAGTGCCCTTCGTACGGATAATGGGAAGGAGTTCTGCGGACGCGCCATGCTGACGTGGGCTCATCAACGTGGTGTTGCCCTGTTTTTAATCGAACCTGGAAAGCCCAATCAAAACGCCTACATCGAATCGTTCAACGGGCGTTTTAGAGACGAATGTCTAAATGAGCACTGGTTCACCAGCCTGCATCACGCGAGAGTCATCATCGAGGCGTGGCGACGGGAATACAACGAGGAAAGACCGAAGAAAGGACTGGGAGGATTAACGCCTTCCGCCTATGCCGAGCAACTGGTTTTAAAACACGATAAAGTAACGTCAGACTCTAAACCCGGGTGCTACTGAAGATGGGGTGACGTCGAAGAGCCTCTACAGGAACATCTTATACAAAAATAGAGGCTGCAAAATCAATAGCGCCAGAAATCGCTGGAAACGGAGGGATTAAGCAGTTCTGTTCACGAATGGTAGCTAGAGCCTATGCATCTGCAGGAATCATGTTGGTGAATAATCCAGATTACTGCACTCCGAATGATCTAAAGAACTCTGAGCTATTGATGCATGTCGAGAATCCATGGGTTGTGGTTTCAGACAATGAGGTCAAGACAGTAAAGCAGGTTGGTGATACAACCGAAGGAATGCGAGAAAAAACTAACAAGTTGCTTATGGCCATACGAGCATTAGACCCTAATGTCGAAAGCATTAATGATATAGACAGTTTGGTAATCCGGCGGGCAGATTTAGATAATTCAATTGCTAACGCGTTCCGTACTTCTGGATATCTTGATCATTGGAAAGTGGAGCTATCACGCTTTCCTTGGCGGTATGATCAAATATTGATTACTCAGTTTTACCATTCACTTACTGATCCTAAAGAGCTTATACAGTATTGTCGCGACACAGTGAGAGACGATGAAAATGGGGCTTTTGCCCATTGGGAAGCTAACGCACGCGGTTATAGCGAGGCCAATCGTGCGTACCCTCGCGAAACGTTCCGGTTGCTGAACGAATTGTATAGCCAGTTAAGTTTGAACCATCATAAACGGGTACTTTTAGCAAAATTACTGATTAATACATATGGAAAAACGGACGCGCTGTAACCAAGTGTTATTGTGCTGGTCTAACAATCCAATGCACGCGGAGCCAGCTACGTTGCGCAATATTTTGTGGTGTCGCTACGCTCCCTTATACCACAAAAATTGCTCCACTCCGCTGGCCCGGTGATTGGGGCGTTAGCCAAAAAGGAATAGCCTTGGTCACTGGATTAAAACTACAGCGCGCCTTTCGCAAACAATCTCTCGGTGCGAGAGGGGAGCTGGCACTTTTCAGGGCCTTCATCCGGGCCTTCAGTTCTCTTGGATCCGAGGCATTGGCTAAGGAGTATCACGGAAATCGCTATCAAGTCACGTTCAATCAGGCACGCGGGGCGGGACGTTCGACACCACGCTGTGAGCTATGTGATGTACTCATAGTTCACTACCCTATGGGTAACCCGAGTGCAGCGCGTATCACGTTCAATCAGGCAAAGGTTGCCTCAAAGCCATTCGGTTGTTACAGAACTGCGCAATTGAGTAAACCATATTCCTTTCGGGCGAACCTAGAACAATGGGATCTTCTGTCTAATCGGCCGCTCATAGGCCCAGCTACGCGCACCTTCAAACCGCCATCAGACCTGCTGTCGGGTGCAATCCTTCCCTCAGTGGGAACCTTTGGTGTTTTCTACCCGGTTGGGCACGGATTCGATTTTGCGTATTTTGTTGCTGACGGACTCACCGCGTTGAATAATCTGGGTGGGAGATCGGGAACGCTTCAGTGGGCGAATCCGCTGCACCAGCTCCGCACGGTTTCTGGACATACTGAGATAACCGGCACATGCTGCATGCAGATGTTTGGGGATGCACTGCAGATGGGTTACGTTGGCACGCCTGTTGCTCAACTTCTTAGTAGCTCCAATAGGCCCTCAGCGCTGCGTGCGTGGTTGGCGAGTGTACTCGTTGCGCTCCGTCGCGAGCATCAAGATTCGGAACTCCCTAATGAACTTTTGGAGGGGCTTGAGCTGGTGGGAGCTACTGAGGATGGTAATGCCTTGCTTGGTGGAGAAGGACCGACGCCAGTAAGAGCAGTAGTTCTCGTCAGGACTGACGGAAGCCATCGAAATGAATAGGCTAACAATGCAATGCACGCGACAAGCGCGTGATTGCGGCGTTGAGCCTGTAGAAAAACTCCGCTGACGGCTAAGTTTTGGTAGGATCGAGGAAACATACGAGGAGTGGTCAGCCTGCCGCGCTTCAAGGCTTATAACTACGATCAGAACGCCATGGTGGTGATCAACTACCAAGATCAACTCCAACCTGGCACCTTTGAACACGCAGTGCATTACCTGATCGAGCACAAGCTCGACGTGTCCGTTTTCTATCCCCAGTACCGCAACGATGCGACCGGACGGCTGGCCAATATTGAGACGTTGGCTAATTACGGCCACTTGGCCGCGCCATGAAGGGCTTAGAGCGGGGTAAGTTGCTTTTTAAGAGCAAAAGGCCGTCTTCAACAAGCTTTAGCTGGGCGCCCAAGTGGCTAAATGCCGATACGAAGATTACTCCGCCAGATGACCGGCTGGGTACATGAATAAGGATAACAGGCGGTGGAGACAGCTCGAAATCGGGTTTTTCTACAGCCTCGTTATGTGTTTTTCAGTACGCCCTCGCTGTCTTTACGGACAACTCAGTTTTATAAACATGTACTCAATAACGGGCAATACTCAGCTATCAATTTTTAAGGAAGGAAATCCATGTCACTAACGAAGCTACTCGTCCCAACCTATACGCAAATGCTACGGGCGCTCTCAGGCTGGCTGAGGAAGGCACAGGCGCAGATTCAGAAAGCAGATGCGGAAGCGCTGTTATCCGCGCGCCTAGCGCCGGACATGTTTCCTCTGTCGACTCAGGTTCGGTTTGCTTGCGTGCAGGCTCAGGAGGCAATATTCCGGCTTCAAGGAAAGCCTTTTCCAGAATCTATCGATGAACTGCTCGCAGAAGGGCGAAATGCAGGTGAGCGGCCCGGTTCGCTTGCCGACGCTCAAGCTCGGATTTATGAAACTATCGCATTATTGGACGGCCTCGCCCCGGACGCGCTAGATGCAAAAGCGGATAAGCCACTTACGCACGAACTTCCGAACGGTATGATTCTCGATTTGACCGCCGAGCAATATGCACGCGATTGGACATTAGCCCAGTTCTATTTCCACATTATGACTGCTTATTCAATATTGCGCAGCGAGAAGATCGAACTTGGAAAAGCTGACTACGTAGCGCACATGCTTCCATATATACGTCCTGATACGATACCCAAGAGTTAACAGCTTGCTTATGGCACATGGCAATCCTTATGCCAGCGCAATTTTCAAGCGAGATCAACACATAACACCTATGAGCCTTCTGCCTGTCAATAGGCCGCAGTATTTATCAAGTCCCTGAGCCAGTGACCCTACTTCATTTGTCATTGTTGACTGTGAATGGCTTACAGCAAAAATACCGCAAGGGTACTTCCTTCGGTCGCCTATTGAGGCTCTCTTAGTGTGACCGTTAATTACTGGCAGACAGGGTTGCTCCCTGTAAGTTGGCCTGGGGCACTAGACATTCATCGGTTAACCAGCATCTTTCCTATTCAAACAGCGGGTTACTTTACAGTCCCAGTTAGTTTCAGGTTTAGCGCCGGTGTAAGCCCACTCGCTCAGAGTATTGATAGCAGGATGGATAATCAAAGCGACGGGCCTCGAGTTAGGTGTAGAAGCCCGGTTTCAGGACACTCCGTAATGATCCAGTTAGACAACGATCATCATCCTGCTGCAGAAGACTTTTTTATGCAGCAGGGTTTACCTGTGTTGATTGAGCAAGCAGGCATAAAGGCGTCGAGCATGCAGTTCGATATGTCAGCAATTACGATGGGTGCTATGGTAAAAGTTTATTGAGTCTTATTCTGTTAGGTTTGGTCGTCTTTTTAGCTTATCCAAATTGGTTGAATTAGGGGGAAGGCTCAATAAGTATCAATACGCTTTTGGGAGTCAATCTTTGCGGTGCTCTGGCTTTTCCCAGAGCGTAGCGCCGGGTTGGGATTGTGAGATAGGCACTCTGAGACAGTTATATACCAAGAGGTACAGAGTATGTCTTTGCAGCTATGGATTGGGTTCGGCTTTACTGTCTCTCTCGTTGTATTCCTTATAATCACGTTTTTCGTGAAAGATACGTCTTCTCCAGCCCAGTACAATACGTTGCGTTTTTTGACGGCGCTTTGCGGTGGATTTGCGGGTGGCTTTCTGGCTGGAGAGGCTTTGTTCTCACTTCAAAAAGAGTATCTTAGTGGAGCAAAACTTGGCGTGTCAGGCACAGCAGGCTTTGCTATATTTTTCGCTGTTTGGTTTACCTATCCGAAGCGCCACAGAGAACAGCTCGAAGACAACTTAAGGCTAAGCATTCCTGAAGGTTGGACCTTTGAGCAAGCTGCTCTCGCAATAGGAAAAGCGACTCGAAGAGAACTCAACCTGAGGGGCATCAAACCAGAACACCGATCCACGAAACTTCACGCCATCGAAATAAATGCCTCGGACGCCGGAAAAGCCTTAGAACAGCTGCGTTACTCATCGAATGCACTTCCTGACTATCGGGTTGAGTTGGATGGAGGTGTTTACCATCTTCGCGATTCGTAAGGAGCAAAGTATGCCTGTCAAAAATATTTGTGACTGCGATAACCCTCCAGGCGGACAAATAACCTGCGAGCCACATCAGATGGCTGTTTGTGGTGTAATTGATGGAGTTGTCAGGCGAGAGTGCGTCGATCCTCCATCTGGACCTAACACGCCGACAGAGTTGGCGAACTGGGCGTTGACGCAGATAGTGGGCAGATGGCGGCTTGGAGACCAGACTGTCAGTACCGTGGATCTCTATACTTTGGAGGCGGGAGCCTATCGTGCACCGAATGGTGATAGCGTGAATTTTGTATTACCAACACATCTGCAAGAGGCCGTGAGAGAGTTGCTTTCGACCGGTACAGGCTCTGGAGCGGGTGGCGTCTCTTAAGGTTAATCGGTCATGGCGAACCGCTACGCGGCTTTCTGGCCGCTGAGAGCGAAGTTAGGCTGGACGAAATCATTTGGCATTTTCGGCTCAAGATTAATAAACGCAATCAGAGGTGGCTTTTTCCGTTGGGGCTTCACCTTCACTACAAGGCCGCGCGTATTAACAGCGTTATATTTTTGGAGTAGTTCGTGCCACATTGCATTGTTGAACATTCAGCTTCATTGGACGGCGAGTTGATCTTGCCATTGGTATTTTCAGGTGCCATGAAGTCGGCGCTATTTGAGGCTGATGGCAGTGACATAAAAGTAAGGTCAATCGCTTATCAATGCTATCTGACGGGGCAGGCAACGTCATATTTTGTTCATGTGGTGTTAAAAATTCTGTCAGGTAGAACCCCTGCCCAAAAGCAAATGCTTTCAAGATCGGTATTAGCGCAATTGCAAACACTTGAGATTCCACGTTGCTCGTTAACCGCCGAGGTCGTGGATATTGAGCGTGCCAGTTATTCAAAGTGGGTTAGTGGGTCATAGCAAGGTGAAGCATGTGGCCACTGCAATGCTCACGATTTGGATGTTGAATGGCTGGCTATGGTGCGAAAAATCTACCAGCAAAAAATCAGGGTAGGTTCCATTAGAGAATCTGAAAGAGGCTGCGGAGTAGTATTTAAAGCCGCGCGTGCATTGTTCATAAGGAGCAATCAATGAACTCTTACGGAACGTTGATATTCTTCTGTGGAAAGATGGGCGCTGGGAAAAGCACGTTGTCTGCCAGCATTGCTCGTGAGCGCGGCGCGGTGCTTCTTTCAGAGGATGACTGGTTAGCTGCTCTTTTCCCTGCCGACATCAATGATTTCAACGACTACATCAGTTACTCGTCACGCCTTAAGCCATTGCTCAGAGCACATGTTGAGCAAATACTCATGGCCGGTACCACTGTGGTTCTAGACTTCCCCGGCAACACCAGGAAGCAAAGGGCTTGGTTCAAGGATATCTACTCGCAACGAGAGATACCTCACGAACTGTACTATGTGGTGGCAGATGACGAGATTTGTCTAAAACAGCTGAAACAGCGGCAAAAGGAGCAGCCTGAGCGCGCGACGTTCGACACCGAGGAGGTTTTCAGAGTGGTGACGGGCTACTTTGAGCCTCCCGAAGAATCAGAGGGATTCAATGTCGAGGTTGTAGCACGAGCGTTCACATAATCTCCATATTGCCGATCTGGATGCTTTTGGTACCGTTTTATCAGCGTTAGCCGCACTTTGAAAACATGTATCTAGAGCTTCATTATGGACTAAAGGGAATTAGAATATGACTCAAAGAAGCGATGATAGAACAGTTAAAATGGGTATGCTGCTAGGGTTTTTGGGGACTATAGTGGTGTTTATTTCTTTCTATAGTTTTTTGCCTCAAGTTGCTGAAGAGGTTAGCTTAGTTGAGCGGCTAAAGCTCGGAATAATGTGCCTTGTTTTTCCCGTGACACTATTTTTTTTGATGATTGTTAGAGTTGGCTCCCAGCGTTTCGGAAACCTGTCAGCGGATCCAACTAAGTGTGAAGCAAATACAGAAGGGATGAAGGTTGATCTAAGAGTCCTCTCTAATACTCATGAGCAGCTTATGATATTCGCTATTAATATATTGGCGCTATCTGCTTTAATGCCTTATCAATTCTTGAGCTTGCTGCCCATCTATTCTGGAGTTTTTGTTGCTGGTCGCGTCATATTTTGGGTAGGTTACAGGCGTAATGTATTATGGAGAGCCCCAGGGTTTGCGATGTCTACACTGCCTGCCGTGATAGGAGTGGGGTATAGCTGTGTTGCGGTTTTATTAGCTGCATTCGAAAGTGTTTAATAAGATTGAGTTTTAAACTGCAGCGTTTTTTATTTTTATTGTTGATTTCAATTCGAGTTTTTAATTTTTTCTAAAGAAGGGTGGTCTATGCTTGCACTTTCAATAGTAAGCCCACATGGCTCCAATATAGCTTCAGGGAAAAAGACGCTGGAGGTTCGCTCGTGGCGCCCGGAATCTTTACCTATCCGTGATCTTTTGATTGTAGAAAATTCTCACTTCTTATCTGCTGATAACCCCGTTGACCCTGATGGCTGGGCTGTTGCAATTGTGGATGTTGAAGAGATACATGAATGGCAGCCTTCTGAAGTCAAAGCGGCTTGCTCAAATGGCTGGGAGCCAGGTTATTTGGCTTGGTGCTTGTCAAACGTTCGCCCTATTACCAACAACACCCCGACTTTTAACAATGTGGCTGTGCCAGCCAAGAGAAAGCTCTATGACGTTGAGCTGCTGCAAATTTCACAGCTCGGCTTTGGATAGCCTGAACAAAAAACACTTGCTCTTCCGTATTTAAGGCACTAAGTGCCAATGCAGGAGCCTTGGTAGGGCTGGTTCGGCGCCACAGTGACCAGACGGGAGTATATGGCAATGGTGATTTTTGATCAGATTGATGGTGCAAGGGATAGTGACGATGGATGAAGCGGAATCCCTAGAAAGAGCGATTAATGAGGAGGTGGTAATCTTCCCATATGATGCCAGCTGGCAACGAATGTTCGAGGAGGAGCGAGAGCGTCTCTTTGATTTGTTTTCAGGTGATTTTTTGGCCATCGAACACGTTGGGAGTACTGCCGTACCGGGGCTTTCTGCCAAGCCGGTTATCGATATATTGGCTGGCGTGGATTCGATATCACGTGCTGACAAATTAATGGAGCCGTTGTGCCGTGCAGGCTATGCAACATCGATGGCGTTCAACGCTTCGTTAGTTGAGCGGCGTTGGCTTATGCGGTGGACTGAGGGGCGCAGAACACATCACCTACACCTCATGGTCTACGGTAGTCACGAATGGGATCAGCGCTTGGCATTTCGGAACATACTGCTTGCCAATACCCAACTAGCCCAACGGTATGAGAAGAATAAGCGGTTGTGGGCGGCAGAATTTAAGTCAGACAGGGAAGCATATACGGCTGCCAAAGCGGGTTTTATCCTAGAGGCCTTGGAGAGCGCTCCATAGGCCATATAGACAGACGAGGTGATCGATTTACCCCTCGTTATAAATTTTATGATTTTAAAAGGATGATGAAGGTGGATTGCAAACAACGAGTTTCGCGCTGGGTTATGTCGATTTTCTTAATAGCGGTTCCTTCTGTGTTGATGGCTCAGGATGATAATTTGCTTACAGAGGTTGATCGTATCGAGAGACAGTTGGACGCGCGTGTTGGTTTTGCAGCCTATAACTTGGAAACTGGGCAGCGTTGGGAATACAACGCAGACCAGCTGTTCGCCATGTCCAGCACCTTTAAAACCTTAGCATGTGCATCGCTGCTGCAGCGTGTGGATGAAGGAAATGAGCAACTCGAAAGACGAGTGAAGGTATCTGCTTCTGACATTGTCACTTATTCACCCGTTACTGAAGCGTATGCGGATAATCGGGAGATATCGCTTTTTGAGCTCTGCGAAGCGACGATGACAACTAGCGATAATACGGCGGCTAACCTAATTTTACAGGCGATTGGTGGACCGCAAGCCGTGACGGAGTTTGTTAGAGAGCTGGGTGATAGTGTCACGCGCTTGGATCGTTGGGAGACAGAGTTAAACGAGGCTACCCCACATGATGAACGTGATACTTCAACACCCAATGCCATGGTTAGTAACCTTGAGAAGCTAGTAGTGGGAAACGCGCTATCACCTCAGTCGAAAAACCAACTGCGTGAATGGTTGGTTAATAATGAAGTGGCTGATGGCTTGTTTAGGTCACATATGCCTGATGAGTGGGTGATTGGAGATCGGACGGGAGCCGGTGGTTTTGGTTCAAGATCTATTACCGCCGTTATATGGCCGCCAGAGCGCGAGCCTACCATCGTGGCATTTTATATCACCGAAACTGATGCATCATTTGAAGAACGAAATAGCGCAATAGCTGAATTGGGAAGTGTGATCATAGAGTCTATTGAGACGAGTAGCTCTTTGTAATTGCCTAGGCACTGCTCGCGGGTGCCTCGAAGGTTCGTTCCTCGCCACTCGTTACCACGCGCTACTTATCGCCTTGATGGTATTCAAAGCATGCTTTCAACATTGGAGGCGTTTTTGTCGCGCACGTATGGGCATGTTCGAGTTTGAAAGTTGTTGAGCAACAAGGAGTGTTTGCTGATGGCACTGCATTATAGAAAAACACAAATTGACGATGTGAGCGCACTTTTTGAGGTTCGTGGTAAAACCCGAGAGAACCCGATTTCCAAACAGCAATTGGCGCAAATGGGGATCACCCATGCAGCAGTTGTTGAGGGACTTGATGCGGGGGGGCTTTATGGCTGGGTGTGTGTAAGCCAAGAGAGCATCGTTGGGTTTTGCACAGGTGATATGGCGACGGGAGAAATATTGGTGCTCGCGGTGTTGCCTGATTTCGAAGGTCAGGGGGTTGGTAAAAAGTTACTCAGTAACGTGGTCGATCAACTCCAGCGCAACGGTGCAAATTCGATTTGGTTAGCCGCCGATAGCAACGCGAGCGTTCGCGCCCATGGGTTTTACCGTCGGTTGGGGTGGTTGCCTACAGGTGCGGTATTAGAGAACGGCGATGAAGTTTTAGAGTTTCGATTAACATAATAATTTCGAAAGTACCGGTGAGTGGTTGCTCAGTCACTGCTCGCGGGTGCCTCGAAGGCTCGTTCCTCGTCACACGTGCTACGTGGGTGTTATGCGCTGGATAGAGAGTTATGGTTGGTTGATGATGGGCCATCCCATGGCATCGCAATGCGATTTGTTATACATTTGAGTAACAAGAGGCTGTTTTGCAGTCACTGTTAATCTCGAATGTGAAACGAAGGAAGCTGCATGACCAACGCGAACTCGATTCTAGGCGTCTATCTAAGTGATTCGCTCGACCTTGATGCTATTTATGGCAACGCCTTGCGCGATGAAGCGAGCGATGTCGTACTGCGCCATCCTAACGAGATTGATAACCCCGAAGATGTGCGTTTTGCGATCTGCTGGTTGCCCAACGATCAGGCTTTCGAGAGCTATCCTAATCTTGAACTGGCGATGTCTATCGGGGCTGGTGTTGATGCTCTGCTGGCGCATCCTGGCCTGAGCGATGAAGTACATATCGCTCGGGTGCGGGACCCTCATCAGGCTGACTTGATGGCGGGCTTTGCAGCGCATGAGGTACTTCATCGCGAGCGCGAGTTCACCACCCTGGAACAAAATGCAGCCAAGGCGCATTGGGCGCCGTTGGCGATGCGCGCGCCAGCATCAAGGAAGGTGGCGGTACTGGGGCACGGCACTATGGGCCGCGCCGTGGTTAAAGCGTTGGCCGCGCTCGGCTTTTCCGTGCACGTGGCCTGCCGCAGTGAGCCAGAGGCACCGGTTGAGAGTGTGACTTATTTGACAGGTGATGGGGCTGTCATGGCGGCGGCAGATGGCGCCGATTATCTGATCAATGTGCTGCCGCTGACGGCCTCCACTGAGAATGTGCTTAACAAAGCGCTGTTCGCGAAGCTCGCCAAGGGGGCTTGGCTGGTGCAGATCGGTCGGGGAGAGCACTTGGTCGAGGATGATCTCATTCCGGCGCTAGAGCAGGGCTATTTGGGCGGGGCGAGCTTGGATGTGTTCCGTGAAGAGCCGCTGCCCGCGGATCATCCCTTCTGGCAGCATGAGTGCCTGCGCATCACACCACACATTGCCAGTGATTCGTTGCCAGAGGTGGTTGCAGGGCAGGTGATTGACACTGCCCGTGCCCTTCGCGATGGTCAGCCGCTTGCCATGGGTGTCGATCGGGCGCGGGGCTACTGAGGCGAACATTAACCACGTTGCACGACAACCAATTTGCTGCAAAGGAGCATCTGATGAGTCTCGATCAGTCTCAACGCACCACGATGAGTGACGCCGAACGGGAAACCCGCATCGCGCTGGCCGCCTGTTATCGTCTGGCTGCCCACTATCGCATGACGGATCTGATCTACACCCATATCACCGCGCGGGTGCCTGGCGAAAAGGGACATTTTCTGATTAACCCTTATGGCTGGCGTTGGGAAGAGATTACGGCTTCTTCGCTGGTCAAGATTGACGTTGATGGTCATAAAATTGATGACAGCCCAGAGCAAGTGAATCCGGCGGGTTTTACCATCCATTCCGCGATTCATGCTGCCAGCCATAATGCGGCCTGGGTGATGCACACTCACACCTGCGCTGGGGTGGCGGTCTCATCGCTGGAGTCAGGTCTTGAAACACGGCTTAACCAGATTGCGCTGCAGTTTCACGAACGTGTGTCTTACCATGAGTATGAAGGTATTGCCCTGAACCTGGCCGAGCGCGAGCGCATCGTGGCTAGCCTCGGTGATAATCCGGCGCTGGTGCTGCGTAATCATGGTTTGTTGACGACCGGCGCCTCGGCTGCAGAGATGTTCAACAATATGTTCTACCTTGAACGCGCCTGTGAGCTACAGGTAGCCGTGCAATCTACTGGCCAGCCTTTACGGCTGGTGCCAGAAGAGGTGGCGCGTCATGTGGCGCGTCAGTACGACCAGACCATTCATGAAGATGGCGACCTTGAACTCGAGTGGGCCGCGCACCTGCGCACGCTTGAAGCGCTGGACCCTGGCTATAAAGGCTAAAGCAGCGCGATTGTCAGTATCAGGACTAGAATCAGCACTAGAAAGAGGGGTGGCCACTGGGCCACCCCTTTTTGGCTGTGTCACGTCCTGAATTAGCGTTGATACGCGTGATGTTCGCACAGGCCAACGGCCGTTAATGCGGTACGCGGTTTTCCAGCCAGCGCAGCCCAACGACCAAGATGCCGCTCAGGCAGAGGTAGACAGCGACCAGGAACAGTAACGGTTCGTAGGTCAGGTACGTGGTCTGGCGTACCTGGGTGATAACGGCATACAGGTCCATTACGGTGATGGTAGCAACCAGCGGTGTGGATTTCAGTTGCAGGATGATCTCGCCCGTTAGTGTCGGTAGAGCCCGGTGAACGGCACGTGGAAACCAGACGCGGCTAAATACCTTACGCCGCGACATGCCGAAAGCCTTGGCGGCTTCCAGTTCGCCATGGGGCACACCGGCAAAGGCACCGCGCATCACTTCACCCTGATAGGCGGCAAATGACACGGTGAGGGCAATGAAGCCATAGGGCCAGGCTTGGCGCAGATAATCCCATGCCCAGGATTCGCGGATTTCTGGAAACTGGCCGAACAGCGCACCCAACCCGAAATAGAATAGCCACAGTTGCAGTAGCAGTGGTGTGCCGCGAATGACGGTACAGAAGCCGGTGGCCAACCATCGCAGTGGCCACGCTCCTTTGACTTGCGCAAGCCCTAACGGCAGTGCGATCAGAAAGCCTACCACCACGCTGGATACCAGCATGATCAAGGTCATCTGCAGGCCTTCCCAGAGCTTGGGCAAGTAGCGGGGTAGCCAGCTCCAGTCCATCAATTGAATCGCAGCCACTAGGCCGACGATGAATATCACAAGAAGGATAATGCGATGAGGCTCGAGTAGGCCAGACAACTTGGTTAGTGTGGGCGTTCGCGAGGGTCGGGTGAGCGACGCTAGAGTATGAGGGTCAGACACAGGCATTCCTTGAGTTCAGCGTGTGGAGACAAGGCCACGCCGTGCGTAGCGTTCGAAGCGGCGCAAGGCTAAGTTTGATACCAGCGTTAGCGCCAGATACAGCACGCCCGCAGCCAAAAAGAACATAATGTAATGCTGCGTAGCACCAGCAGCCTGCCGAGTGACCAGCGTTAGCTCGCTGAAGCCGATGACGGCCAGCAGGGCGGTATCCTTGGTGGCGATCATCCACAGATTCGCCATGCCGGGAAGGGCATGTGGCGTCATTGCTGGCAGAGTGACTCGGCGCAACACTTTGCCGGGCGACATGCCAAAGGCTTGGGCGGCCTCGGTCTGCCCGCGGGGAACGGCGAGAATGGCTCCGCGAAAAACTTCGGTCGCGTAGCCGCCCTGTACTAGGCCTATTACCAGAATCCCGGCAGTCAGGCCGTCGATATCGACGCTGCCAAACCCCATCGCGGTTGAAGCACGGCTCAAAAGATCGGTGCCGACGTAGTAAAACAGCAGCATCAGCACCAGTTCGGGTACGGCACGAATGACCATGGTGTAGATTTCAAACAGGTCGCGGACGACCTTGTTGCCGTACAGTTTGCCAGCGGCGCCTGCGATGCCGATTAGGATGCCCAGCAAGTAGCCACCCGCTGCCAGCTGGATCGAGCGTAGGAACCCGACGAGCAGCACCTTGCCCCAGCCGGGAGGCTCATAGGCCAGCAAGCTTAAGTCGAAGACAGTCGTCATAGTGGCGGTTGTCCTTATGAGAATGGAAAGCGAAGGCCGCCTGGGTGCGCGGCCTTCGCTGGTGGGGATTAGCTGCCGTAGATATCAAAGTCGAAGTAAGGGGCGCTAATTTCTTCGTAGGTGCCGTCGGCGCGCATCGCGTCAATGGCTGTATTGACGCGTTCGCGCAGTTCGGTATCACTCTGGCGAAGGCCTACCCCCATGCCCTCGCTCATGAGTTCAGGATCGCTTGCCACCTCGCCGCGGTATTCGCAGCAGGATTGGCCGGTCTCTGAGTTGATAAAGGTCTGCACCGCCAAGGAGTCGGCGACGATAGCGTCAATACGGCCAGCGACCAGATCCTGAAGCTCTTCATTAAGAGTTTGATAGACATTCAGGTTGGCGCTATCCGCATAATGTTTGCGCGCATATTGCTCTTGGTTGGTACCGGACTGAATGCCCAAGTAGGCGCCTTCCAGGCTTTCGGGGGTGGGGTCTATGTCAGTGGATTTACGTGCCACGATGCCGGTGGGGCTGGAGTAGTACTTATTCGAGAAGGAGATTTGTTCAGCGCGCTCTGGGGTGATCGACATTGAACCGATGATCATGTCGATTTTGCCGGTTTTCAGGGCCGGAATGATACCTTCCCAGGCCACTGGGCTGATCTCGCACTCAGCATCCAGGCGAACACACAGTTCCTCGATGAAATCGATTTCCCAGCCCGACCAGTTGCCGCTGGCATCCGGCGAATAGAAGGGTGGGTAAGGCTCAGCGGATAGTCCGATTTTGTAGCTATCTGCTAATACGGGGGCGGCGAAAATGCTCAGGCCAATAAGGCCAGCGGTAGCGGTGAACGTTTTGAACATAGGAATTACCTCATTCGTTTTCGATGTTGTGTGGTTACGTAGTTTCAGATCTGTCGATGTGAAAAAGGTGATAGTGATTAGGCCACTGAGCCGATGAATTGCTTTAAATGTGGCGAGCGCGGGTCACCAAAAATCTGCTCAGGAGGGCCCTGCTCTTCGATCATGCCTTCTCGGAGGAACACCACATGTGTGGCCACGTCACGCGCAAACGCCATCTCATGGGTCACTAGCAGCATGGTGCGCTGTTCGGCCGCTAGATCACGAATCACGGATAACACTTCGCCGACCAACTCAGGGTCGAGTGCCGATGTGGGCTCATCGAATAGCATGGCCAGGGGATCGACGGCCAACACTCGGGCAATCGCAGCGCGCTGCTGTTGCCCGCCAGACATAACGGCTGGGTATATGTCCTTCTTACTGCCAAGACCCACTCGGTTGAGTAGTTCCTCAGCGCGATGAATGGCCTCGTCGCGTTTCATGCCCAACACATGAATAGGCACCTCGATCACGTTTTCCAGAACCGTACGGTGTGGCCACAGGTTGAAGTTCTGGAAAACCATGCCGAGGTGAGCGCGAATACGCTGAACCTGGCGACGGTCTGCGATTTCAAGACCGCCATGGCGGGCGCTCTTCATGCGATAGGGTTCGCCCTGGATCGCTATCTCGCCCGAGGTAGGGCGCTCCAGCAGATTAATGCAGCGAAGTAGTGTGGACTTTCCCGAGCCTGACCCACCAATGATGGCGACGATATCGCCCTGGCGTGCGGTCAGGGAGATGCCCTTGAGGACCTCGAGAGAGCCAAATTGTTTGTGAAGATCACGGATCTCTATTGCAGGTACGTTTGCCATTGATTGTCTCGTCTCTGGGGGCGCCCATCTGCCTCCCGGAGGGGAAACGTCTTCATTTAGCAGGCGCTTGCAATTAGTTCCTTGTTATACGACAGTATAACTGTAAGCCAAGTACGGCGAGATTCAAAGCATCAACATTAAACGAACGACTAACCTAATGTGGTGTTCGCTGGCCTTAAGGTCAGATGTTGCAGTGAAATCAGACGCTATTAGGCGGCTTAATTTATCTGGCGGCGCCTAGGTCAAACAGCCTAAGTGAACCTGTCTGTTTGACGTGAAAACGCCGAGAAGGCGGCATCTTACCGGAAACGATGGGAATTATGAGCAGGAAATCATTTCAACGTTGGTCAATGGACGCGCGGCGCCGCAGTTTGCTCGAGGCCACCTTAGACTGTGTCGCTGAGCATGGCATGAGCGGAGCCAGTGCACGACGCGTGGCTGAGCGTGCCGGTGTGACAGCAGGTCTTATCCGCCACTATTTCGGCTCTAAGGATGCCATGGTGAGTGCCGCTTACGGTTATCTGATCGGGCAGCTGACCAGTGAGGCAGAGGAGTCTGCCGAGAAGGCCGGAGAGGCGCCCGAGCAGCGTTTGGCACGCTTTATTGTCGCCAATGTCACGTCGCCTAACCTGTCTCCCCGCAAGGTGGCGCTGTGGGCGACGTTTATCGGCCGCGTACGAACCGAGCCCGAATACGCTGATATTCATCGCGAAAGCTACCGTGAGTTTCTGGTTCTCTTGGAAACACTGATTCATCCGCTGCTATTGGCACTGCAGCGTCCGGCAGACCCCGTCACTTGCCAGCACTACGCTATCGCGCTGAATGCGCTTATTGATGGTTTGTGGATGGAAGGAGGGCTGGGGCACGGCCTTTATGATACTGCGCTACTGCCAAAGATCGCGCTGAGTGCCGCAGAGGGAATCCTCGCGCTACCTAGTAACACCCTGATGCAGCATGTCTCTGTCGACTCATTGTCTTCTCAACCCGCAACACGATAGGAAACGTCTAATGCGCTACGCAGCGATTACCGATCGCCTTTACGATTTAGGCAGCGACAAATGGGCGGTTCACAATGCCGCCAGAGCGCGCCAAGCAAAGGGTGAAGCGCTTATTGAATTGAGTATCGGTGAACCGGATATCACCACCGACCCCGCCTTGGTTGAGCACTGCATCGATGCCTTGCGGGCTGGGCGAACTCGCTATTCTAACGGTCGAGGTGAGCCGGGCTTGGTGGATGCATTGATTGACACCTATGCCCCTCGCTTCCCTGATATCGGCGAAGAGAATGTACTGTGCTTCCCGGGTACCCAAACCGCGCTATTCGCGGTGATTCTGGCGTTGGCCGGTGAAGGTGAAGGAGTGATCACTGGCGACCCCTACTATGCCACTTACGAAGGGGTGATTCGCGCCGCGGGCGCGCATTTGCAGCCAGTGCCACTGCGCATGGAGCATGGCTTCATCATGCAGCCCGAAGACCTCGCTGCCGCTATCACCCCCGAAAGTCGGGTGCTGATGCTCAATACACCGCATAACCCCACCGGTGCGGTGCTTGATCGCGAGACCCTGGAGCAGTTGGGCCAGCTATGCATTGAGCATGATCTGTGGATTCTCTGCGATGAAGTTTATGAGGCACTGATCTTTGATGGCGATTTCGTCTCGCCGCTGGAAATCGAAGCGTTGCGTGAGCGTACTATCGTGGTGTCCTCAATCTCCAAGAGTCATGCTGCCACCGGTTTCCGCAGTGGTTGGTCTATCGGCCCGGTGGAGTTCTCCCGGCGGTTACTGCCGATCTCGGAGACCATGCTGTTTGGTAACCAGCCGTTTATCGCTGACATGACCGAAGTTGCCCTGCGTCAGCATTTCGATACCGCTGACCGCTTGCGGGATGCTCTGGGACGGCGTGCAAAGCTTCTGCACGAAGCCATTAATGGATTACCACTGCTGTCGTCAAGCCTGCCTCAGGGCGGTATGTTCCTGATGATTGATGTTTCCAAGACAGGCTTGGACGGTGAGGCCTTCGCTTGGCGTCTGCTCGAAGAGCAGGGCGTGGCGGTAATGCCGGGCGTCTCTTTCGGCGATAGCGCTACCCACTTAATTCGGCTAGCGCTGACGGTGCCGGATGAGGTGCTGATGCAGGCGGTCGATAGGCTGGCGGCGCTTTGTCAAAATCTGGAAGGCAAGCGCCTTGAGGCTTAAGAGAATGCCGCTGAGCTTGACGGTCTGATCAGGCTCTTAATTGACTCACTCTTCTTGATCCGCCATGTGTCTGTCATGGCGGTTTTTTTTGCTAAAGGTCACGCGCCTTCCAGTTCTTCAATCATTTTTTTAGCGGCATTGGAAAGCGTACGGTTGGTGTGGACGAGATAACCCAGTGGGCGCTGGATGGGGGCGGTGTCTACGTTAAGTTCAATCAGTTCCCTATCGATCATGCTTTCAGGTAGCAGGCTCCAGCCAAGGCCCACGCTACACATCATTTTCAGCGTTTCTAAATAGTTTGTCGCCATGCTGACAGGAAGTTGCATGCCCGCTTCGGCAAAACGTTGGCCAATTAAGGTGCGGGTAAAGGTTTTTGCCCCTGGCAGCACGCAATTGAATTCACATAATTCAGCCAAGCTGAGCGGGCTGCTGGTGTGGCGGATACGCTGAGCCAGTGGGTGGTCGGTGGCGCAGACAAAACACAGCCGGTCGCGCCATAGCTCGACCACGTGCAGTTGTTCGACGGGATGGGGGGCGAGAGTGACGATTGCCATCTCCAGCGTGCCGTCCATCACCCCTTGGTAGGCTAGCTCTGAGTCTAGAAAGTGCAGGTCTAACGCTACTTCCGGGTGGCGATGAGTGTACTGCTTTAAAAGCGGTGGCAGTCGGTGCAGACCGATGTGGTGACTGGTGGCGAGCGTAAGCTTACCGCCTACTTGGCCGGAAAGGTTGGCGAGTGCGCGGCGGCTATCTTCCACGGTAAACAGTATGTGCTGTGCTTTAGGAAGCAACACATTGCCCGCTTCGGTCAGCGCAATCCGCCGCCCGATGCGGTCAAACAACCGGGTGCCAAGTTGGTCTTCCAGAGTGGCGATGCGTTTGCTTACCGCTGGCTGTGTTAAATACAGCTGTTCTGCTGCGCGGGAAAAGCTCTGGGTTTCGGCAACGGCCAGAAATGCTTGCAGGCTTTGAGTATCCACTTGCGACTCCCTGAACAGGTATTTCTAGATAGGCATTTCTAGATAGATGCTGCTGAATAAGTATTCCAATTTGGAATCTAATCTATGAATAACATGAATTGCTTTTATGCGCGACTCGCGTGACA
Organism: Halomonas sp. TD01; assembly: GCF_923868895.1. Classification (GTDB taxonomy): domain Bacteria; phylum Pseudomonadota; class Gammaproteobacteria; order Pseudomonadales; family Halomonadaceae; genus Vreelandella. Next base: position 3,611,529 of record NZ_OV350343.1, on the reverse strand, counting down.
CTGCCTGCATAGACATATAAGCAGCACGTAGAGGCTGCCATACCGAACTAGCAGGGCAATGCCCAGGAGAGCAACATGTCAGGTCAAACGCTTTACGACAAACTCTGGAATCAGCACTTGGTGAAACAGCGCGACGACGGCACGGCGTTGATTTACATCGACCGTCAGTTGCTTCACGAAGTCACTTCGCCCCAGGCGTTTGAAGGCCTGCGCTTGGCTAATCGTAAGCCCTGGCGTTTAGATGCCAACTTGGCAACGCCTGATCACAACGTGCCCACGACGGTAAAAGAGCGTGCTGAAGGCAATAGCGGTATTAAAGACCCGGTATCGTTAATTCAGGTGCAAACCCTGGACGATAACTGCCTTGAATACGGCATTGAAGAGTTCAAAATCAACGACCCGCGCCAGGGTATCGTGCACGTGGTAGGCCCAGAGCAGGGCGCAACGTTACCCGGTATGACCGTGGTGTGTGGCGACTCCCACACCGCTACCCACGGTGCGTTTGGGGCCTTGGCCCATGGTATCGGCACCTCGGAAGTTGAACATGTCATGGCGACCCAGTGTTTGCTGGCGCAAAAGATGAAGAACATGCAGGTGCGCGTGGAAGGCGAGCTTGGCCTGGGCGTGACCGCTAAAGACGTGGTGTTGGCGATTATCGGTAAGATCGGCACCGCTGGTGGTACAGGGTATGCTATTGAGTTTGCGGGCAGCGCGATTGAGTCGCTCTCTATGGAAGGTCGCATGACCGTATGCAACATGGCGATTGAAGCTGGTGCTCGTGTGGGCCTGATTGCCGTCGATGATACAACGATTGACTACCTTGCCGAGCGTCCGTTTGCGCCCACCGCCGAGCAGTGGGAAGGGGCTGTGGCGGACTGGCGTAATCTGGTTTCCGATGCCGATGCGCAGTTCGATAAAGTAGTTACTCTGCAAGCTGAAGAGATCGAGCCTCAGGTTAGTTGGGGCACCAGTCCTGAAATGGTCACCGGTATTTCTGGCCAAGTGCCAGATCCCCAAGCCGCGTTGGATGACACCGTGCAGCGCAGCCACGCGCGCGCCCTCGAATATATGGGCTTGCAGGCTAACCAGAAAATTACCGATATCAAGCTCGATAAAGTATTTATTGGCTCCTGTACTAACTCGCGTATTGAAGATTTACGCGAAGCGGCCAAGGTAGCGAAAGGCAATAAAGTCGCTGACTCTATTAAGCTGGCTATGGTGGTGCCGGGCTCTGGCTTGGTAAAACGCCAGGCAGAAGCAGAGGGCTTGGATAAAATCTTTATTGAAGCAGGCTTTGAGTGGCGCGAGCCGGGTTGTTCAATGTGTTTGGCAATGAATGCCGACAAGTTGGGTGCTGGTGAGCACTGTGCATCAACGTCTAACCGTAATTTTGAAGGTCGGCAGGGTTACGGTGGTCGCACACACCTGGTGAGCCCTGCGATGGCTGCGGCGGCAGCGATTGCTGGTCACTTTGTTGATGTACGTACTTTACCCGCTAACGACACTAGCCACGCGCAGGAGGCCTAAGCCATGAAAAAGTTTGAACGTTTAGAAGGAATCGTAGCGCCGCTTGACCGTGCTAATGTCGATACCGATCTGATTATTCCGAAGCAGTTTTTGAAGTCGATCAAGCGCACCGGCTTTGGCGTTAACCTGTTTGATGAACTGCGCTACCTGGATGAAGGCCAGCCGGGACAAGACTGTTCGCAGCGTCCGCTGAACCCAGATTTTGTCTTGAACCAACCGCGGTACCAAGGCGCTGAAGTGTTACTGGCGCGCCGCAACTTTGGCTGTGGTAGTTCCCGCGAGCACGCCCCGTGGGCACTGGAAGATTTTGGTTTCAAAGCGGTGATTGCGCCAAGTTTTGCCGATATTTTCTACAACAACGCTTTCAAAAACGGCATCTTGCTGATTGCCTTGGAAGAAGGCGTCGTTGACCGCCTGTTCGCGGAAGTGGAAAACAGTGAAGGCTATCAATTAGACGTAGATTTAGAAAACCAGCGGGTTATTACACCTGGTGGCGAAATTCTCGAATTTGAGGTGGATGCGTTCCGTAAGCACTGCCTGCTGAACGGCTTGGACGATATTGGTATTACTCTGCAGGACGAAGACGCAATTCGCGCGTTTGAAGAAAAACACCGCCAGCAGCGTCCGTGGTTGTTCCGTCAGCCTGCGTAAGTGTTAATTCACCTTTAACGTTTGAAATGCTAAGGAAACTGCATGACTCATAAGGTATTACTGCTGCCGGGTGACGGTATTGGCCCCGAAATTGCGGCTCAGGCGGCTCGCTTGCTGAAGGCCTGCCAGGAAGCTGGTTTGGATATCGACGTCGAAGAAGGCCTTGTCGGAGGCTCTGCTTACGATGTTCACGGTGAGCCACTGCCTGCTGAAACTCTTGAAAAAGCCAAGGCAGCCAGTGCTATTTTGCTGGGCGCTGTTGGTGGTCCTAAGTGGGACAAGCTCGAAGACCTTTCCAAACGTCCTGAAAAAGGCCTGCTAGGTCTGCGGAAAAACTTAGGTTTGTTCGGCAACCTGCGTCCGGCCATGCTTTATCCTCAGTTGGCTAGTGCTTCTAGCTTGAAGCCGGAGTTAGTGGCTGGGCTGGATATTATGATTGTCCGCGAGCTCACCGGTGGCATTTATTTCGGCCAGCCACGTGGCATTGAAGAGCGCAACGGCGAGCGGGTGGGTTTTAACACCTACATCTACTCTGAAAGCGAAATTGAGCGTATTGGTCGCGTCGCCTTTGAAATGGCTCAGAAGCGCGGCAAAAAACTCTGCTCGGTAGATAAAGCCAACGTATTGGAAGTCACTATTCTGTGGCGTGAAGTGATGGAGCGTTTAGCACCAGAGTACCCGGATGTTGAGCTTTCCCATATGTACGTGGATAACGCCGCCATGCAGCTGGTGCGCGCGCCGAAACAGTTTGATGTGGTAGTGACGGGCAACATGTTTGGCGATATTCTTTCCGATGCCGCTGCCATGCTTACCGGCTCTATTGGCATGTTGCCATCAGCGTCGCTAAACGAGAGTGGGCAGGGCATGTACGAGCCTTGCCACGGTAGCGCGCCGGATATCGCTGGGCAGAATATTGCTAACCCGTTAGCGATGATGCTGTCGGTTGCGATGATGTTGCGCTATTCATTAAATGAAACCGCCATGGCTGAGCGCATTGAAGCTGCTGTTGGCAGCGTGTTGGATGATGGTTTGCGCACTGCTGACATTGCCTCAGAAGGGACGCGCCGTGTCTCTACCAATGAGATGGGTGATGCGGTATTGGCGGCCTTCGCAAAAAATTAAATTACGTATAAAGCGTGCTAACTAACTGACGCTGAAAGGTATTAGCAGTCGGCCACCCTAGGGTGGCCGACGTTGTGTCTAATATTTGTGTATAATATCGCTCTCATTCTTAGTTGGAGGACTTCACATGTTGAAAGTCGGTTTCGTGGGATGGCGTGGCATGGTTGGCTCGGTGCTGATGCAGCGCATGCAGGAAGATGGTGATTTTAACGGTATTGAACCGGTATTTTTTACCACCTCCCAAGTTGGTCAGCCTGGCCCCGATATCGGCGTGGACGTGCCTCCGCTGAAAGATGCGTTTGATATTGAAGCGTTGAAAGCACTGGACGTGGTGGTTACCTGTCAAGGTGGCGATTACACCAAGCCGGTTTATAAAGACCTGCGTGAGGCGGGCTGGAAAGGCTACTGGATCGATGCGGCCAGTACCCTGCGCATGGAAGATGAAGCGACCATTGTTCTGGATCCAGTTAACCGCAAGGTGATTGATGCGCAGCTAGCGAAGGGTGCTAAAACCTTTGTTGGCGGTAACTGTACGGTCAGCTTGATGCTGATGGGGCTGGGTGGCTTGTTCGAAGCTGACATGGTTGAGTGGATGACCTCCATGACGTACCAAGCAGCTTCCGGTTCAGGCGCCAAGCACATGCGCGAACTGTTGAACCAGATGGGTCAATTGCGCGATAGCGTTGGCGAAGAGCTTAAAGATACCTCTAGCGCGATTCTGGATATCGACCGTAAAGTGACTGCCGCTATGCGCAGTGGTGACTTCCCCACGGATAATTTCGGTGCGCCGCTAGCGGGCAGCCTGCTGCCATGGATCGATACCAAGCTTGATAATGGCCAAAGCCGCGAAGAGTGGAAAGGTAGTGTTGAGACCAACAAGATCTTAGGTCTCGAAAACAACCCGATCCCCATCGATGGTCTTTGCGTGCGCATCGGTGCTATGCGTTCTCATAGCCAAGCGTTCACCATCAAGCTTAAGCAAGACGTGCCGCTTGACGAGATCGAAGATCGCATCGCTAAGCATAATGAGTGGGTTCAACTGATCCCGAACGACAAAGACGCTACTGTTGCTGGGCTAACGCCTGCCGCTGCGACAGGTACGCTGCAAGTTCCGGTCGGTCGCTTACGCAAGCTTAATATGGGCGGCGAGTATCTGTCTGCATTCAGTGTTGGTGACCAGTTGTTGTGGGGTGCGGCCGAACCGCTCAAGCGTATGCTGAAAATTCTACGCGAGCAGTAAGCACGCCACACTTTAGGTAAAGACGTTGAAAATAAACGGGAAGCTGTTCGCAGCTTCCCGTTTTTGTATGCTCACATTGGCTCTTAATGTACCGTTGATGCCAAGTAATAGACGATTTTATAGTTGTAATATGCAGGTGATGATCATAGCTAGTGACAGGTAGTTAGCGACAGGTAGGTAGTAATAGACAAGGTGTGGTAAAAACGGTTTACTCCATGGCATTGATGCTTGATCCATTCGTATGAGGGTGGCACTAACAACGAAAAGCAGTCGGGGCGTGAATGAGAAAAAAGTTGGCAAAGTTGTTGTGGCTATCGCTCAGTACCGTTAGCCCGCTAGCGCTGGCTCTCGGGTTGGGCCAAGCAACGGTAAATTCGCCGTTAGATGCGCCGCTTGAAGCAACAGTGCCACTTCAGGAAAGCGAGCGATTCGCGCTAAGTGACTTACGTGTTGACGTGGCGAACGAATCGGCGTTTAGGGCGCTGGGTTTAGAGTGGACGCCTCTCACGGCAAGCGTCAGTGTTCAGATTCAAGAGCAGCCTAACGGGCATCGTCTGCTGCTGCGCTCTTCCCAGGCAATTCATGAGCCGTGGTTGGATCTACTGCTAACCATTTCCTCGCCTGAAGGGCGTCAGACGCGCGCTTTAACGCTGCTGTTTGATCCGCCTGAGTACGCGATGGACAGTCCCGCTGACGCCATTAGCACGCCCGAAGTGATTAGCCGAGCGCCTGTCGCTACTGCACAAGCCGCACGAGATATTGCCTACGTCGCAAGTGGCGATACTCTGGGGGGCGTTGCCGCAAGGGTGAAGCCAGCCGACGTTACCATTCAACAAATGATGATGGCGCTTTTAGAGGCCAACCCCAGTGCGTTCCCTACGGGCAATGTGGATGAACTCCGTGCGGGGCAGACGCTCAATGTTCCCAGTCGTCAGCAGATAACCTTACGCACGCCCAGTAATGCCGCGCAGGCGATTCAGGCGATGCGTCAGCCTGTAAGTCGGCAGGTGGCTGAAGAACCCCAAGAAACACCTGAAGACCAAAATGATTCGAGCCAGGAGCCGACTGGTGGGCCCGCTATGGTGAGTGACGATCAGGGCGCTAATCAATCTCAGGAAATGTCTGAGGCTGATGAGGCCGTCGTCGAAGAGCAAGCGTTAGCTGAGCAGCTATTAGAAAGCCAGGCTAGGCTGCAAGCCTTACTGGATGAGCGCGACCAAATGCGCGATGAGCTAGCCACGCTGCGTCAAGAGATGGCTTCGCTAACTCAAGCATTAGACGCTTCTCAGCGTGAACTTCAGCAAACCACTGAAATGTCTGATGCGCTGGCGAGCAGTGCCGCGCTGACGGCAAGCAATGCAGGGGGGCGTACTGCCTCCAGTGAGGCGTCGAACACCAGTCGCTCAAAGAGTAGCTTTGAAACGATCGTTAATCGCATTTCTGCGTATCAATGGCCGCTTGCTAGCATCGCCCTGGCGCTTTTGTTAGGAGCGCTAGTATGGTCGCGTAAGCGTCGTGAACGGCAGTGGGAAGACGTCCCCTTAGCCTCGCCTGCAGACGCGCCACGACCTAATGCCGTTGCTGAAACCAAGCCTATCGACGGACCACTCGAAACCTCAGAGCGAAGTGTTCCGGAGCAGGTTGAGACAAAGTACGTTGAACCAAGGCAATTTGAACCAGAGCAGTCTGAACCAGAGCAAATTGCGCAAGAAGAACCGATATCTGAATTGTTTACGCCGCTGAAAGAGAAGCAAGACGAAACGGGCCAAACGGATGAGGATGAACTGGCGCTTGATAACGCTTTTTTAGACACTCCTGAGCCAGTCGAAGTGCCCTCGCAGAGCGATGAGGGACGGCGAGCCGGTACGATTGATTATGAGCCGCCTTCGATCGAGCCCCGAGAGCAGCCGGCAGAGACTCCTATGCAGCCCACGGTAGATTTTACATGGGACTATGTTTCTTCTGAACAAGAGGGTGACGTGGCTAAAGCAGCTGCAGAGCAAAAGCGAAAGGCTGCTGAGGATGAATGGGAAATCGAAGAGGTGGCATTCGAGCCGCGACGTCGGGATAATGGTACACCTTAAATATCTTCTATGTGACGTGGCTTCATGACGCTGTTTTACCATTTTGACGAAACAAAGCCCCTGGTGGGGCGCCTAGCGATGGGCATTGAATATGATGGTACGCGCTTTTGCGGCTTTCAGCGTTTGAAGCATGCAGCATCTGTTCAGCAAGCGGTGGAAGATGCCCTGGAGAAAGTGGCCAGTGCGCCAGTGCGTATTCATGCCAGTGGTCGAACCGATTCTGGTGTGCATGCCACGCGGCAAGTCATCCATTTTGACCCGCCTGTTCAGCGTTCTGAAAAAGCCTGGATTTTTGGCAGCAATACCAATCTTCCCAGAGACGTCGCTGTGCGCTGGGTAAAGCCAGTGTCCGACGACTTCCATTCCCGTCTAGGCGCGCTTGGGCGTCGCTATCGTTATATTTTATTGAATCAAATTAGCCGCCCGGTGCTAGAACGCCACAACGTAACTTGGTGCCGAGACCCGCTAGATGCCGATGCTATGCATCGAGCGGCGCAGGCCTTGGTGGGCGAGCATGACTTTAGTAGCTTTCGGGCGGCGGGCTGCCAGTCCAAAACGCCTTGGCGGCAAATGCACTTTGTAGAAGTGAAACGCTATGGGCCGATAGTGGTCATTGATATTCAGGGCAATGCTTTTTTGCATCATATGATTCGCAATATTGCGGGGGCATTGGTCAGCGTAGGGCGCGGTTCCCAGGATGAGGGGCATATTGAACGCTTGCTGGCGCTTAAGAATCGCCGTAAAGGCGATGTCACCGCACCGGCTTGTGGCCTTCATTTCGTAGACTCACTCTATGATGAGCGATTTGATCTGCCCAAAGAGCCGCTAGGTCCTAACCTGCTTGCATTTACCGGCGAGTGGACCGGTGAGCGTGAGCTGCCTGATAATCCCCGTATTGCTGCTAGGCGCAAGCTAACATTTAAGAAGCAGGAGCCTTTAGATCAGCAGGGGGTGTCGTCATGAGCGCATATTTAGCCCGCACGCGAATCAAGTTCTGTGGCTTAACCCGCCATGAGGATGTGGCGCTGGCAGCATCGCTTGGTGTGGACGCGCTGGGCTTTGTAATGTGGCCTAAGAGCGCTCGAAGCATAACGCCGGAGTTGCTTGAAGAGCTGGCAGTGCGAGTACCTGCGTTTGTGACGCGGGTAGGGTTATTTGTTAACCAGCCCGTTGAATTCATTGAGCGGTGTTTACCTTATTTGGATTTAATCCAGTTTCATGGTGATGAGCCAGCCTCGTTCTGCCAGCAGTTCGGGCGGCCTTGGATTAAAGCACTGCGCATGCGTGATGATATCGACCTGCATCAAGCGGCAGCTGACTATTCACACGCCCAAGCGTTGCTGTTAGATGCCTATCGTCCTGGCATCCCAGGAGGAACCGGAGAGACCTTTGATTGGTCTAGAATTCCCGCAACCTTAGAAAAACCTGTTATCCTGGCTGGTGGGTTATCGGTTGATAATGTGGCTTCTGCGGTTAACCAAGTAGTGCCTTATGCGGTTGATGTTTCTGGTGGTATAGAAATGTCCCACGGCATAAAAGATGCCGAGTTAATGGCATCTTTTGTTCAAAATGTGGCGTTAGCCAGCGCCCAATAAGCTCATTGCGTAGCGTGCCCTGCGGGCAACTACGCCTCATTGTTAGTTCATTTATTGTTTGCCTGTTCTGGCGATCTTGTGAGGTATGCCTGTGACTGTCTCAGCGACTGAAACCAAGTTCAGCGACCTGACCCGAATGCCGGATGCCCGTGGTCATTTTGGCCCCTACGGCGGCCGGTTTGTGTCGGAAACCCTGAGCTTTGCCCTGGAAGAGTTAGAGCAGACCTACCTGAGTTTGCGTGATGATCCCGCTTTCCAGGCTGAGTTTGACCGTGATCTTGCCCATTATGTAGGGCGTCCATCGCCGCTTTACCATGCTGAACGATGGTCACAGTCTCTAGGGGGCGCGCAAATTTGGTTGAAGCGTGAAGACTTGAACCACACGGGTGCCCACAAGGTTAATAACACTATTGGCCAAGCGCTGTTAGCCAAAAAAACCGGCAAGCCCAGGGTTATTGCTGAAACCGGTGCGGGCCAGCACGGTGTTGCCACGGCGACAGTGGCAGCTCGCTTAGGCCTGGAATGTGACGTTTATATGGGGGCGGCAGACGTTCAGCGTCAGAAATTGAACGTTTATCGTATGCGCCTGTTGGGTGCGCGGGTAATTCCTGTGGAATCAGGCACTCGTACGCTTAAAGACGCGATGAATGAAGCATTGCGTGACTGGGTCACCAACGTTGATAACACGTTCTACATCATTGGTACCGTGGCTGGTCCGCATCCTTATCCGCAGCTGGTGCGTGATTTCAATTCGGTAGTGGGACGTGAAGCGCGCCAACAGTCATTAGCGCAAATTGGGCGTCTGCCGGATGCGCTGATTGCCTGTGTAGGCGGTGGTTCTAACGCCTTGGGCCTATTTTATCCCTTCGTCGAAGATGATGCGGTGGCTATGTACGGTGTCGAAGCTGGTGGCGATGGTATCGAAACAGGCCGGCATGCCGCGCCGCTTTCGACGAACGCGCCACGTGGTGTTTTGCACGGCAACCGCACTTACTTGATGTCTGACGAAGCGGGGCAGGTATCGGACACACACTCGATTTCTGCTGGGCTCGACTACCCAGGTGTTGGCCCTGAACACGCGCTATGGAAAGATGTTGGCCGAGTTAACTACGTAGCGGCAAACGATAAAGAAGTGCTGGAAGCGTTCCGTGAGCTGACGCACATGGAAGGGATTATGCCAGCGTTGGAATCTGCCCATGCGCTTGCCCATGCGAAGGTGCTGGCCCCGACCATGCGCCCTGACCAGCATATCGTGGTCAACCTTTCTGGTCGTGGTGATAAAGATATCATGACCGTTGCGAACATCGATGGCATTGAGTTTTAAGGGCTAGCATGAACCGTATTGACCAACGTTTTTCCGAATTAAAAGAGCAGGGTCGTAAGGCCTTGATCCCGTACATTACCGCCGGTGATCCTGCGCCTCAGTACACCGTGGGCTTTATGCATGCCCTGGTAGAAGCGGGCGCTGATATTATTGAGCTTGGCGTGCCGTTTTCAGATCCAATGGCTGACGGCCCGGTGATTCAAAAAGCCTGTGAGCGGGCGCTTAAGCAGGGCACTCGCTTAGTTGATCTGCTGGATATGGTCGCTGAGTTCCGTCAAGTGGATGCTAAAACACCTATCGTATTGATGGGATATCTCAATCCGATAGAGCGGATTGGCTATGAAACGTTTGCTGATAAAGCGGCAAGCGTTGGCGTTGATGGCGTGCTGGTAGTAGATATGCCGCCTGAAGAGGCTGACGAGTTCGGCCCGCTATTAAAAGCGCGCGATCTAGCAGCGATTTTCTTGGTTGCGCCTACCACTTCCAATGCTCGTGCCGCTACAATATGTGCTCACGGTGAGGGCTATCTCTATTATGTTTCGCTTAAGGGCGTTACCGGTGCTGCTACACTCAACGCTGACGATGTGGCTGAGCACCTCGCGCCTTTGCGTGAAATGACCGACTTGCCACTGTGTGTTGGCTTCGGTATCCGTGATGGTGTGACGGCCGCTGAAGTAGCGAAAGTCGCTGATGGTGTGATTGTTGGCAGTGCGCTAGTGAACCGCATTGCAGAAAGCGTTGACGCACCTGAAACCATTGCTGGTCAGCTTAAAAGCGTGTTGGGCGAAATGCGCACCGCGATGGATGCCTAAGCGCATTCCCTCATCGCCTACACTGAATTTTGATTGACGACACTCATCAAGCTTGGCGTTGCTAAGCATTGACGTATACGGAAACTTTTTGATATGAGCTGGTTAGACAAGATTGTGCCCTCCATGGGGCGTATCCAGCGTAAAGACCGTCGCGCCAGCGTGCCCGATGGCCTCTGGCGTAAATGTCCCAAGTGCGAAGCGGTTCTCTATCTCCCTGAGCTTGAGAAGCACCACAGCGTATGTCCCAAGTGCGATCACCATTTACGGTTGACCGCGCGTAAACGTTTGGACTGGTTTTTGGATAAACAGGGTCGACAAGAGGTCGCGGCTGAAATTGAGCCTAACGATCGCTTGAAATTCCGCGACTCTAAAAAATACAAAGACCGTTTAGCGGCTGCCCAAAAAGAAACCGGTGAGAAAGATGCACTGGTCGCTATGCGTGGTGAGCTAGACGGACTTCCTGTTGTTGCTGTTGCCTTTGAATTCACCTTTATGGGCGGCTCAATGGGAGCAGTGGTGGGCGAGAAGTTTGTTCGCGCGGCGACCGTTGCTCTTGAAGAGCGACTTCCTCTGATTTGCTTTGCTGCTTCTGGCGGGGCGCGGATGCAGGAAGCGCTGTTTTCACTGATGCAAATGGCTAAGACGTCAGCAGCACTTGAAAAGCTCAAACAATCAGGCGTGCCTTACATCTCCGTTCTGACGGATCCAGTGTTTGGTGGTGTCTCCGCGTCGCTAGCGATGTTGGGCGATCTAAATATCGCTGAACCCAACGCTTTGATTGGTTTTGCTGGCCCGCGGGTTATTGAGCAAACCGTGCGTGAAACGCTGCCGGAAGGCTTCCAGCGCAGTGAGTTCCTGCTCGAGCACGGCACTGTGGATATGATCGTGCATCGTCATGATATGCGTACTCGCATTGGTGGTGTTCTGCGTAAACTGACCCACAATATCGCGCTGCCTACCGAAGGTAGTGTTAGTGACGACGCATTAGTTGACGAGCCGTTGGTTGATGAAGCGCCCATAGCAGATGCAGCAGATGTTAATACGCCTGAAACGCATAGCGAAGCCAGCACTGTTAAGAGCGACGATTCGACCCGCAATGTCTAAATCTTCAACCCCTAATTCATTGGCCCCTAGGTCTTTAGCCGAATGGCTGGACTACCTTGAAACTCTACACCCGGTAGGGATTGATATGGGGCTTGAGCGTGTAGCTGAAGTTGCCAAGCGCATGGGGTTGCTAAGTCGCCCGATTGCAACACAGGTAATTACGGTGGCTGGTACTAATGGCAAGGGGTCGACCCTTGCCATGATGGAGGCTGTTGCACGCACTCACGGTCTACGGGTGGGTACTTATACTTCGCCCCATCTAGTGCGCTATAACGAACGTGTCACGATCGACGGTGACCATGCTGATGACCAACGGCTAGTTGCTGGCTTCTCTAGCGTAGAGGACGCAAGGCTACAAGCGCCTGAAATTAGCTTAACCTATTTTGAAGCGGGAACGTTGTGCGCCCTCTGGTGCCTAGCACAGGAAAATCTCGACTTAGCGCTACTCGAAGTTGGCCTGGGTGGTCGATTAGATGCCGTCAATATCATCGATGCGGACGTTGCTATTGTCACCACTATTGCTCAGGATCATGCCAATTTTCTCGGGTCCGACATTGCACAAATTGGCCGAGAAAAAGCAGGCATTTTTCGTACTGCGAGACCCGCGGTGCTAGGCAGCCGGCTACTGCCCAGCAGTGTGGCAGAGACTGCCAATGCGATTGCCGCTCCTGTCTACTGCCTTGGCGAGGTTTTTAGCCACTCTTCTGATTATGACCCTGCTAATTTAAGCGCTGATACTCAGTCTGAATGGAGTTGGAGCGGGCTGACCTGTCAGGGAGACGTTATTTCTCTGACAAATCTTCCTGATCCCGGTTTGCCGATTGATAATGCGGCAACGGCTCTCCAAGCACTTATACTTAGCGGATTAGTGGTAAATGCAGACGCTTGCCGTCGTGCGCTTCATGGGGTGCAAGTACCAGGGCGTATGCAGTGGATAGGGCAATGGTGCTTGGATGTCGGGCATAACCCCCATGCGGCCGATTATGTGTCTAAGCGGCTGCCATTGGCGCCTGAAGGTGGTCGTCAGTGGGCGTTGATCGGCATGCTAAATGATAAAGACGCTGATGGTGTTATTAGCGCTTTGTTACCACGTATTACCGACTGGGTGTGCGTGACGTTGGAGGGTGAACGTGGTCGACCAGCCGCTGAGCTAGCCGCGCGTATCACGTCTCTCGGTGGGCATGTGCATCACTGCGCCAGTTCCCCAGAGGCCGGTGTGCAAGTAATTGCTAAACAGCTGGCACCCGCTGACCGGGTATTAGTTACTGGCTCGTTTTTTACAGTTGCGGCCCTGTTGGAAATGACACTGCCGCAAGCTTAATCGCCCCGGCCGCTGTGCTTGTTAAGCTTGATGGAGAGGGATATGAAATACGGTAAAACGGAACGCATCAGTGGTATTGTCATTTTACTCGCGCTGTTGGCGATTTTCGTGCCGTGGTTGATGAGTGATCCTGCTCCACGAGAAGAGCGCCCTCAACCTACGTTTGTTATTGAACAGCCCGTCGATGCAACGCGGCAGGACGTTCCGATCCCGGAAATGCCGTCATCTATCAACACGTCCTCATCTTCCAGCGAGGATCGTTCTGGAGATGGCTTAGCTAATAGCGTGCCAATTGATGCCAATCCAAGGCAGCCACAAACAGATCAAGCCAGTAGCTCGAACACTCAGAGCGCTGACGCAAACGACCCCATCGCTGAATTAATGGCTGCAAATAACCGTAATAGCGCGTCTACAAGCTCCTCTACCAGCTCCTCTAATGAGTCATCGAATTCAGCTGGTCCAACGTCTTCTTCCCAGGGTGAATGGGCAGTTCAAGTGGGAAGCTTTGGTGAAGCGGGTAACGCGCAGCGTTTAAGTGATCAGCTTACTCAGGCAGGCTTCAACACCTATCTCCGCGAGCGCGATAATAACCTTACCTCTGTTTATGTTGGTCCGTATGCGACGTCTGAAGACGGTGAGTCTGCAATGGCGATTATTAAGCAGCGTGCTAATGTGCAGGGCTTGTTAGTGCGGGTAAGAGATTAATCTATGGCGCTTACTTGGATAGACGCGCTTTTCCTGGCGGTGCTGGCACTTTCCATGCTGGCAGGCTTTATGCGCGGATTTGTCAGGGAAGCTCTTGGCTTGGCTGCGTGGGTAGTCGCGCTGATGGTAGCGCGCGTTCTGGCAGAGCCGGTGGCGGATCTAATGAGCGGGTTCATCGACAGTTTCGATGCTCGTTTGGTGTTGGCATTTATTTTAGTGATTTTTGCGGTCATTTTACTTTGCGGGATTGTTATCCGCCTCGTTCACGCGGCCGTAGAGTGGGTTGGTATGGGGTTGCTTAATCGCTTCGCTGGTGCAGCCTTTGGGCTTGCCCGTGGCGCCGTCATTTTATTGGTGGCAACCGTCCTTATTACACTAACACCCTTAGCTGAGCTACAGGCTTGGCAAGAAGCTGAGCTACGGCCGACGTTTATTGAGCTGCGCGATTGGGCGGTAAGCCAGTTAGATCAGTGGGAGCGTGAGCTACCGCAAGCACCTGACTCGCTTCGCGACATATCGTTACCGGATTTCCGAACTCAGGAAGAGCTAGTTCCACAGCCTTTTACGCCAACATCTGAAAATGCTAGCCAATGAGTGTGCTACTTAGGTTGGTTCAACGCTGCGTGATGTTTAGTTAGTTATACAGTCAGCTACTGTCTACTAATGCCTGCTCTTGCGAGCGAAAAATAGACAGTGGCTCACATTCGTTTGATGAACGTACGGGTTTGCTACGGTAAACCATGGCACTAAAGCGAGGTAACTTGAATGTGCGGTATAGTGGGCCTTCTGGCCAAGCAGGCGGTAAATCAGGGAATCTACGATGCTCTGACCGTACTTCAGCATCGGGGCCAGGACGCTGCCGGCATGATGACTTGGAGCGAGGGACGCTTCCTACTGCGCAAGAGTAACGGGCTGGTTCGAGATGTGTTTCATACCCGCCACATGGCTCGCCTGAAAGGCAATCTTGGCATTGGCCACGTACGTTATCCAACCGCAGGTTCCTCCAGCGAAGCTGAGTCTCAGCCGTTTTATGTCAACTCGCCCTACGGTATTGCGCTGGCCCATAACGGTAACTTGACTAACTCCGAGCAGTTAAAGCAGGAGCTTTTCTCGACCGACCTTCGCCACATCAATACCAGTTCTGACTCTGAAGTGCTGCTAAACGTATTTGCTCATGAGCTGGGCAAGCAGGGCCTACACTTAGAAGCCGAAGATATTTTTGATGCTGTTCGTAGAGTGCACCGGCGCTGCAAAGGCGGCTACGCGGCGGTCGCGATCATCAACGGTTTTGGTATGGTGGCATTTCGGGACCCCCATGGTATTCGTCCAGTGGTTTTTGGTACTCGTCAAGGTGACGAGGGGCAGGATGTCATGATTGCTTCAGAATCCGTCGCGCTAGATGTCGGTGGCTTTGAGCTGGAGCGTGATCTTTCACCAGGTGAAGCGATTTTCGTTGACATGCAGGGACAGATTCACACCCAGGTGTGTGCTGATCGGCCTGTGCTGCGCTCATGTATTTTTGAGCATGTCTACCTGGCGCGCCCTGATTCTATTCTCGATGGTGCCTACGTGTATGGCACGCGTATGCAGATGGGGCGCAAGCTTGGCGACCGCATTCTAAACGAGTGGCCAGATCACGATATTGACGTTGTCATTCCGATTCCTGACACGTCACGCACCTCTGCCCTTGAGATGGCTCAGCACTTGGGTGTGACCTATCGCGAAGGGTTTATGAAGAACCGCTATATTGGCCGTACGTTTATTATGCCGGGCCAGACGCAACGTAAAAAATCGGTGCGCCAAAAACTGAACGCTATTGACGTTGAATTTAAAGGCAAGAATGTACTGTTGGTAGATGATTCCATTGTGCGCGGAACCACCTGTAAGCAGATTATTCAGATGGCTCGCGATGCGGGTGCCCGTAAAGTGTATTTTGCTTCTGCAGCGCCGCCTGTTCGTTACCCCAACGTTTATGGCATTGATATGCCTGCGGCAAAAGAGCTGATTGCGCATGGCCGCACAGAGGAAGAAGTTGGTCAGCTAATTGGTGCGGATCGAATTTTCTATCAAGACCTGGACGATTTGAAGGCGGCTTGCCGTGAGGTTAACCCTGAGATGGAAGAGTTTGACTGTTCTGTCTTCGACGGCAACTACGTCACTGGCGATATTGATGATGCCTACTTGGCGGTGCTTGAAGCGAGCCGTAATGACGCGGCCAAAGATCAAAGTGCGGGCGACCATGCGCTGGTGGATATGCATAATCAAGATGATGATGATCTCGACGACTAACGCCACGCATTAATAGTTCGTATTACGATTTATATTGACGTTTTGTACAAGGTGCTCAGCCATGCATGATGATAGTCACCAGGATGAGTGGTCGCTAGAGACCCTTGCCATTCGCGCGGGCCATCACCGTACGTTTGAGCAAGAGCACGCCGAGCCCATTTTTCCCACCTCAAGCTTTGTTTACGAAAGTGCGGCTGAGGCCGCACGCAAGTTTGGGGGACAAGAGCCAGGCAACGTCTATTCACGCTTTACTAATCCCACGGTTCATACGTTCGAGCGCCGTTTGGCGGCGCTTGAGGGTGGCGAACGGTGTGTGGCGACGAGCTCGGGGATGTCGGCCATTTTATCGACGGCATTGGCGCTGCTAAGTGCCGGTGATGAAATCGTTGCATCACGCTCGTTGTTTGGTTCTACCGTGAGCTTGTTTGACAAATACCTGGGCAAATTTGGTATCACGACTCGCTATGTGGAGCTGTCAAATGTTTCTGCCTGGGAAGAGGCCATCGGCCCAAATACCAAGCTGTTGTTTGCGGAAACACCTTCTAATCCATTATCTGAAGTCGCGGATATCCCAGCATTAGCCGAACTTGCTAAGCGTAGTGGTGCACTTTTAGCGATTGATAACTGCTTCTTAACCCCGGCTCTTCAGCGGCCAATTGCACTTGGCGCCGATTTAGTTATCCATTCCGCGACGAAGTATCTGGATGGGCAGGGACGTGCTGTTGGTGGAGCGGTCGTTGGTAAACACGACGTGTTGGAAGAAGTGTTTGGTGTTGTACGCACCTGTGGACCTTGCCTTAGCCCCTTTAATGCGTGGATTTTTACCAAAGGCCTTGAAACTTTATCGTTGCGTATGAAAGCGCATTGCGAAAATGCGCTGACCTTGGCGCGCTGGCTAGACCAGCACCCGGCCGTTAACAAAGTGTACTACAGCGGCCTGGAAGCGCACCCTCAGCATGTGCTTGCCAAGCAACAGCAGCAAGGGTTTGGTGCCGTGCTAGGCTTCGAAGTAAAAGGTGGCCAAGAGGGCGCTTGGCAGGTGATTGATGCCACCAAGATGCTGTCTATTACGGGTAACTTAGGGGATGTTAAAACCACAATTACCCATCCGGCCACCACAACGCATGGACGTCTTTCTGATGCGCAAAAAGAAGCTGCGGGTATAACGCCTGGGTTAATTCGCGTGGCGGTGGGGCTGGAAAGCCAAGCTGACATTCAGCGCGATCTTGCCTCTGGGTTGGATGTTTTGGCGGCTAGCTGAGCGATTCAGATAGCGTTTGATAAGCCGGCCATTCGTGGCCGGTTTTTTTATTACTTGCTTGGCTGACGATTTTCTTAAGTACGGGTTTTTAAGAATGGCTTTGAAGGATGGTTTTTAACAAACGTTTTTTACGAATGGTGTGTTCTGCTTTTTTCAGCGGTGTTTTGATGATTAAGACGGTATGCTTTATATAAGAATGTGCTTACAGCGGGTATGACTTAGCGCTGTTGTGAACGAGGAAATCAAGGATGTGGCGGAACACGCAGAGTGGTTGGGGAGTCATTAGTATTGTTCTTCACTGGCTAAGCGCACTAACGATTGTGGGATTGTTTGCGCTAGGCTGGTGGATGACAGATCTTGGCTACTACGATACTTGGTATAACCAAGCACCGTGGGTACATCGTTCTATTGGTATCTTGTTGTTAATCGCTACCTTTGCTCGCTTGGTGTGGCGACTAATTCAGCCGACACCCCATGCGGAAGGAAGTCGCTTTGAACGTTTAGCCGCCCATGCTGGCCATACAATGCTGTATGCCTTGTTGTTGTTGGTTCTTGTCAGTGGTTACTTGATTTCTACAGCCAACGGGCGCGGAGTTAGTGTCTTTGGTTGGTTCGAAGTGCCTGCGTTGCTTCACGGGCTTCCTAATCAAGCCAGTCTAGCGGGCGATGTTCACTGGTATAGCGCCCTGGCACTCATCGCATTGGCTGCAGGGCACGCTCTAGCCGCTATGAAGCACCATTGGTGGGATCGCCATTCAACATTCGTGCGGATGGTGAATCCTGCTCATAGCCGCAAGCGATAATGGAATTTTTTGTCCACTGCGTGGGTATTTTGCTCGTAGTGTTTATTAGGAAAGAAAGGAGATTTCCACGATGTTAAAGAAAACCGCTTTTGCGACTGCAATAGCCGCCGCTTCGCTAGCGACGTTCGGCCAAGCGCAAGCAGCAGAATATCAAATTGATACCGAAGGCCAGCATGCCTTTGTTCAATTTAAAATTAGCCACCTCGGCTTTTCTTATATTCTAGGTACTTTCGAAGAATTTGACGGTCAGTTTTCTTATGACCCAGAGGATTTAGAAGCTTCTTCTGTAGAAATGGAAGTGCAGGTGAGCAGCCTAAACACTAACCACGCAGAGCGTGATCGCCACTTCTTAAGCAGCGACTTCCTTGATGCCAGCGAATATCCTACCGCAACCTTCACTTCAACAGGTTTTGAATCGACAGGTGACAATGAAGGCGTGGTAACCGGTGAATTAACGCTTCACGGTGAGACACAGGAAATTGAAATGCCTGTCACCTTGATGGGCGAAGGCGATGACCCCTGGGGTAATTACCGTGCAGGCTTTGAAGGTAGCACCATGCTAACGCTGGGTGATTTTGGTATTGATATGAGCGATTTCCCAGAATCGATGCACGAACTGGAGCTTTACGTGACGTTTGAAGGCATTCGTCAGTAAGCTAGTGCAAGCAAGAAAGCGCCATCACCCTTGCATGGGTGATGGCGCTTTTGCGTTGGGTGCCACTATAAACAACGCTCATCTAGCAGGCTAGAAAGTGTCCTTAACTACACTATATGCA
This sequence comes from Halomonas sp. TD01, assembly GCF_923868895.1. GTDB lineage: Bacteria > Pseudomonadota > Gammaproteobacteria > Pseudomonadales > Halomonadaceae > Vreelandella. Next base: position 3,592,915 of record NZ_OV350343.1, on the reverse strand, counting down.
TCGTTACTCACCCTGTTTTGAGGAGTTTTCTTTGGCAGCAGTCGTTATGCAACAGCGCGAGCTGGCGATAACCTTATGGCGTCAAACATGGCCGATGGCCATTGGTGTGCTGGCGCTATTGGGTTTTCAGCTTGTGGACAGTGCTTTTATTGCCCGTTTGGGAACCGCGCCCTTGGCCGCCCAGTCGTTCACCTTCCCTTTGTCATTTCTGATTATTGGTATTCAGGTAGGAATGGGGATCGCGATTGCGGCGCTTATCTCCCGCGCCTTAGGGGCTGGAGAAGACGTTAGAGCGCAGCGCTTAAGCAGCCTTGTGCTAATTGCTGGTGGGCTTGTCATTGGCATGCTGGTAGTAGCGCTTTGGTTTCTTCAAGTGCCAATATTTAGGCTGTTAGGCGCCGATGATAATGCGCTGGTCTATATTCGCGCTTACTGGGGGCCACAGCTCTTTTCGGCTTGGTTAGGTGCGCTGCTCTATTTTATTTACAGCGTGTTTCGTGCCCACGGCGATACACGTCTTCCAGGTAAGATGATGGTACTCAGCAGCCTTATCAACCTGGGGTTGGATCCGCTGTTTATTTTTGGCATCGGCTCTTGGCAAGGGTGGGGGTTGCCGGGCGCGGCTTGGGCGACCGCCATCGCTTTTTCTGTCGGGCTTTTATTCAGCAGTATTAAACTAAAGCGTCGACAATGGACGACGACCACCGCGATATGGCAAGAAGCTGGACACTCGTGGCGGGCTTTTACCAGTATCGCCGCTCCCGCTATGGTTAGCCAACTGATGCCGCCTCTGGCAGCGATGCTGGCGATTGCGGCTGTTGCTGGCTTGGGGGATACCCAAGTAGCAGCATGGGGGCTTGCTAGCCGGCTTGAAACGGTTTCGCTGATGGTGATATTGGCGATGACGATGTCGCTGCCACCGTGGCTTGGGCGTTGCTATGGGGCGGGCGACTGGGGACAGATTCAGCAACTGATGCGCTTGGCAGTGAATGTCGCGTTGATATGGCAGCTCAGCCTAGGGGTGTTATTGGCACTGGCTTCACCCTGGGTGGCTATGGTGCTAGCCGGAAATCAGGAGGTGCAGAGTGAACTCGCGCTTCTGATTCGCTTTTTGTTGCCAAGTTATGCTGCGCTGGGTGTTTGCATGCTGGTGGTATCCGCAGGTAACGCGCTTGGCTGGCCCCTTAGGGCGATGCTGCTTTCGAGCGCGCGGCTGTTTATTTGCTACCTACCTTGTTTATGGGTGGGAGCACAGTTGTTTGGGTGGACAGGCTTAGCCGTTGGCGCAGCAGTGGGTAATGTGTTGGCAGGGGTTGTTGCTTGGATGGTACTCAGACGCATTTTATCCCGCCCACATCGGCAGGCGGGATTCAGCCAGTAATGTAGTTTAAGGTTTCTTTGGGGCTTCCTGAAATGAGAAATACATAAACAGCAGCGCCATGCCCAAGTAACCCATGACAAATTCAGGCGCCGCATTAAAGGCTAGTTTGGGGGCGTGCATCAGTCCTACGAATGAGAAGCCTGCCGCAATAGCGGCAAACGCGGCTGCCCGTCGGAACTGATGGTCGATCACTGACACTGTCATTGCCCCTAGGAAGATGGCCATAAACATCGCGCCTTGCCCCATGACAACAATGGCACTGGAAATATCGCTGACGACGTCACCTGCGCCCCGGTTGAAGCGCGTCATCACATAGTTGGCAAAGTAGGGCAGCATCGCCAGCGCAATAGCCGGATAGTAGCGGGTGTCGTTCGCTTGAAATGCGGTGGCAATCATCGACATGCCCACAAATACCAAGATAGGGGCCACTACTGATACCGGAATAATGGCCGCTAAGGCAGCGATCAGGCCAAACATGGTGGCTAAGGCATAAACCGCACCGTTTAAAATGCTGTAGCCTCGTCCTGCGCCCATCCACTTCGCGCCCACCGTTGCGATATAGACAGTTGTTGGAAATACGCCGCCAAACAGTGCGCCGATCATCGTGCCTGCCCCATCAACTGCCTGGCACTCACGCACATCGTATTTATCGCCAGCCGCCTCCATCGCTTCAACGTTATTCATGGTTTCAATAGCGTTATAGAGAGTGATGGGGAGCACGACGGTAAGTACGGCCAACATGCCGGTAAATAGTAAGCCGAGCCCTTCATACCACGCTAAGTTAGGTAGCAGTGGGTAGAACCCTAAATGCGTAAAAGCATCGCTGAAGCGTTCGCTGCCCGCATCACCAATCAAATAAGCCATCGCAGTACCGACCACAATGGCAAACAGCGATGTCGGTAGCTTAAACGGCATGCTGACACGTGCCACAAGACCAACAATGATAATACCGAGCACCAGAAGTCCAATGATAGGCATTTCCAAGGTTTTAAATAGCATCTCACCGGCAATAAAGGTGAGTGCGACGCCAGCAACAGCACCCAACATGGCGGCCCGTGGGAGGTGATACTGCACCCAGCGGCCAATAATGCTAATCAAGGCTTCTATTGCGCCACTAATAAAGCAGGCGGCCACGGCAACTTTCCAGGCTAATTCTGCGTCACCGGTTAATTGCTTGGCGGGAAGCAATACGCCGAATAGAAATACAAACATAACCGGGGTAGAAATGCCGTAGGAGAGCGCAGTGACATCACTGCGGTTTTCTTTTCGTGCGAGTCTTGCAGCACTCCATGCGTAATAAAAATTGCCTGCCATGACAGCTACCGCGGCACCAGGCAGCACCTGGCCATAAACAATGGAGGTGGGGAACCCCATGCCAAGCATGGTGATTGCGATAATGACAAAGTTGGCAATATTGTTTTGAAACAGCGCGAAGAACGCGTCGGTATCTTCTTTTTTGTACCATGGATAGTGAGTGCCGGCAGCCGCCATGTTAGGCCTCTTGGTTATGGTGTGTTGTATGCAAGGCTATGCTGAGTGTGCCGAAAATTTGACTAATCGGTCAAGCATCGCGTTGTAGTGGACGCCGCACGGGCGCCCCAGGCTCTGGCGGCAAGCGCACAATTGTACATAACAATTGCTTGTCTGTTCAGTTGCTTAATATCAATCCACCAACAAAAACGCCCAGGCAATTTGCCTGGGCGTTTCAGTCGTTGAGATCAACAAGTTATCAACGGATAAGTGTTATTCGTTAACGGCAGCGATGGCCTTAGCGAGGTAAGGCAGATTCTCGTGGGAAAACCCTGCAACGTTGGCACGGCCAGAGCGCACCATGTAAATACCGAACTCATCACGCAGGCGATCTACTTGTTCCGGTGTTAAGCCGGTGTATGAGAACATGCCGCGCTGTTCAGCAACACATGCATACTTTTGGTCAAGGCCGTACGGCTTGAGGGCCTCAACGAAGTCACGACGCAGCGTGTTGATGCGATCACGCATTTCAGTTAACTCTTCACGCCAAATAGCAGATAGTTCAGCGTCGTGGAGAATTTCACTAACAATCGCACCGCCGTGGGCGGGCGGATTAGAATAGTTCTCACGGGCAACGATGGCCGCTTGAGAGCGAACGTTTTCCATCTGCTCGGCGTCTTTTGCAATCAGAATCAAGCAGCCAGTGCGTTCGCAGTAAATGCCAAAGTTCTTCGAGCAAGAACTCGTAATGATGACTTCATCAAGGTTTTCGGCCAGCAGTCGAACACCGTATGCATCTTCATCCAGGCCTTCCCCGAAGCCCTGGTAAGCGAAGTCAACCAGTGGCAGCAGCTTGCGCTCGCTCAGTACCGCCATCACTTCTTGCCACTGATCTTTAGACAGATCAAAGCCGGTCGGATTGTGGCAACAGGCATGAAGTACTACAACGTCGCCTTCCGGAATCTTTTTCAGCGCCGCTAACATGCCATCGAAATCAAGGCGGTTGTTGGCGTCAACATAAGGGTATTTGTGAAGTTCTATGCCCGCAGCGGTAAAAATGCCGTGATGGTTTGGCCAAGTAGGATCGCTGACCCAAATTCCTTTTCCAGGAAGCTGGTGAGCAATAAAGTCAGCGGCTAAGCGCAGTGCACCTGTTCCACCGGGAGACTGGGTAGCGCTCGCGCGATTGGCTTTCAACACGGCAGAATCTGCACCTAATACCATAGGCAGCACAGCATCACCGTAAGCAGGGGCACCATGAGAGCCAATATAGGTCTTGGTGGTTTCATTCTTGAGCAGGCGAGCTTCTGCTTCCTTGACAGCACGCATAACTGGCGTATTGCCTTGTGCATCTCGGTACACGCCAACCCCTAAATCGACTTTCTGGGGATTGGTGTCTTTTTTGAAAGCTTCGATCAGCCCGAGAATGGCATCTCCTGGGACTCGCTCAATTTGCTCAAACATTTATTCGGCTACCTCGTCGGTTCTGGCGGCAAGAATGAAATCATTAAGATGCAGGCCCTTTATTGCATGGGACCACCACGTGACGGTGGTTTTACCCCACTCAGTAACAATGACAGGGTGGTGCCCAGCCTGCTCTGCTATGTCGCCGACGCGCTGGGTAAATGCCAGGGCATCAGCAAAGTTGCGAAACGTAAACTGTCTCGTCAGCTTCATGATGCCATCGTGGTCAACAATCTGCCACTCTGAAAGCGCTTCTAGATGGGGTTGGCATGCGCTATAAGTGAGCGGTATGGCATTGCTACTGCAGGGTTCACAGGTGGTTTGAGCAAGGGTTGTCATGTGTTGTCTCCTTTTAATATTGCTCTTATCAGGGTAGAAGGCATACACAGTCACGACCAACCTCTTTGGCACTGTATAAAGCTTGATCAGCGCGCTCTATTAAGTTGGCTAAAGGCTCACCGCACCGATACTCCGCTACACCAATGCTCACCGTTACTTGGCCTGCCCCAATTCCAAAGTCGTAGTTTGCGATGGCATGTCGCAGGCGGTCAGCGAGTTTATGGCATTGTTGCAGCGGTGTGAGCGGCAACACGACCATAAACTCTTCGCCGCCAAGCCTTGCCACCATATCTTCGCATCGCAGGAGTTGCTGAGTTTGTATGGCAAGCTGTTCGAGTACGCTATCGCCTTGTAAGTGCCCCCAGCGATCATTGAGTTGTTTAAAATGGTCGATATCTACCATCATGATAGATAGAGGCGTCCCGTGCCGCGTGCTCAGTGAGGCTAGGTGCGTTAAGTGCACCATAAGTTTGCGCCGGTTGGGTAACCCCGTTAAAGGATCGGTGTCACAGAGCTTTCTTAGCCGCTGCTCTTCAGCGACTTGGTCAGTAATATCCATCATGATGCCGTCCCAGCGCACACCATCGGATGTTGGAGAGGGGTTAGCGCTAACCGCAATCCAGTGTGGTTTTCCTTTAGGGAAGGGGAGTCGAAAACGGGTGGTGAGCGGTAGCATCCAGCGGGCAGACCGCTCAATGGAAGACATTATTTTGGGGTGATCGTGACCGGTTAAATATTCAATTAGTTGGCCAGCATCATGAGCTAATTGTTGCCGGTCGATGTGTCCTAGCGCCTCGCCCCCTCCTTCAAGGTAGGGAAAGTGCATACGGCCACAATGTGATCGATAAAATTGAAAAATAACCCCAGGTATTTGGGATATTAGGCTGTCAGTACTGTGTGGTACTGGGACTGTGTCATTCACGGGCATGCGTGAAGCTCCAAATCATATGCCAAATAAAAGTTAATCGTGAAGATTAGCCCTAAAAAGGTAACTAATATGTAAGCCATTGCTGACAATTTCATCTTTTTTTAAAATTAATTGAACTATTAATATATGAAAAAAGAATTAAAGGCAGCTTTAAAGTGCATGCCATAGAAATGTTGGCGCGAAACAGGAAAACCTATTACTTTTCGGTATATTTAATTCTTTTTTTATTGCCGAGGTGTTTCTTTGAATGCAGTAAAGGGAGCCACTGTACAGACAGACCATTCGGCTAGCGCTCTAAAAGCGAGGGGTGGTTTGGTGAGTTTGGTGGGCGCTGGCCCAGGAGACCCAGAGCTACTGACGTTAAAAGCTTACAAGCGGCTTTTGACAGCAGAGGTCGTGCTTTACGATCGTCTCGTTAGCGATGAAGTGTTAGCCCTGATTGGGCCCCAGGCTGCGCGGTTTTACGTTGGTAAAGCAAAGTCTTCACACAGTGTCCCTCAAAATGAAATCAACCAAACACTGGTGACGTGGGCAAAGCAAGGTAAGCGCGTTGTACGCCTCAAGGGTGGAGATCCTTTCATCTTTGGTCGGGGTGGGGAAGAGCTTGAGACGCTAGTGGCTGAAAACGTGGTGGTAGAGGTTGTTCCGGGCATTACAGCGGCCTCTGGCTGTGCAGCCTATGCAGGCATTCCACTGACACATCGAGACCATGCGCAGTCGGTTCGCTTTGTAACGGGCCACTTGCAACATGGAGAGTGCTCGCTTGACTGGCAAGCGTTAGCACGGCCTGGCCAAACCTTGGTATTTTACATGGGGCTGAGTAACTTAGAGGCCATCTGTCAGGCGTTGATTGAAAATGGGCTTTCACCTAGTACGCCTTTGGCGCTGATTGAGCAGGGCACAACACAGCACCAGCGTACGCATATTGGTTCTTTGCAACAGCTGCCTGAAGCATTTCAGCAGGGTGAGGTTACGCCCCCTACGTTATTGATTATTGGTAGTGTTGTGTCGTTACACGCCACGCTTTCTTGGTTTGAGGTCACCGCTGCGGGTGCGGTAGGCTTTGAGGAAGGCAAACACCACACTAATCAAGAAGCGGGTACCAGCGGGTAATAGTATGGATCGTTGGTCATATACGTTGATCACTGGCTAGATGTTGCTAGATGTGTATGCTAGTAAAAGAATGTCAGGTGTTAAATACCTATCAACGCTGCTGATATCGGTAGCCTAAAAAAGAAGAGAGGGACGCAGTATGTCAGAAGCAAACCACTCGGATACTCAAGCGTCGGCGAGTAAGCCGGACATGAAAACGCTTTTTAAGGACAACCGTGTCAAAGGAATCGCCGGTATTGCCGCCATCGCTGTTATCTGGGCAATTATGGCGCAGTCTAACTCAGGTACTCGGCAAGAGCGCGTCGAGATGTTAGAAGGCCAGCTAGCCAGCGTTGAGCAAGATAATAGCCAGCTCAGCCAGCGGATTGCAGAAGTAGAGCAAGCTGAGACCGACTTGAGTGCAATGCGTGAGGAAATGGCATCGCTGGAAGAGCAGCAAACCCAGGCGCAAAGCGAACTTGAGTCCGCTCAGCGTGATACAAGTGCGGTGCAATCGCGTCTTGAAGAGTTAGAGGCTGAGCGTGATACGCTTCAGCAGGAAATTGATACGTTAAATGAACAGGTAGAAAGCGCTGAAACTGACATGCAGGCGCTAAAAGAAGAGCGTGACCAAGTCATAAGCGCACGTGACGAAGCTGAGTCTGCTCGCCAGCAAGTTGAAGAAGCCCGCCAAAGTGCCGAAGCAGCTCGCCAAGAAGCTGAGTCAGCTCGTCAGCAAGCTGAACAGGAGCGCCAGGAAGCCGTTGAAGAGCTTAGTGCCGCTCAAGAAGAGTTGTCTAGTCTAGAGACACAGATGAGTGAGGCTAACGAACAACTGACCGGTATCGAGGAAGAAATTTCAGCCGTTCAAAGTGAACTGGATAATTTACGAAGCGAGCGTGATTCGCTCACCAGTGAGCGGGATGAATTGCAAAGCGAGGTTGATTCGTTAACTGAGCTGCGTGAAGAAGAGCAGCAGAGCCTCGACCAAGTGCGCACCGAGATGGATGATCTTATGGTCGCGCTGGATATTGGTCGTGAAGAAGTCGCTAATATTGAAAGTGATATTGAATCCCGCGAGGAGCAGCTTGCACGTCTGGAAACTCAGCTTAGTGAGTGGCGCGATGAGCTTTCTTCGTTGGAAAGCCGCTTGCACGTAAACGATGCGGCGAATGACGAAGTGCCTTCTCTGGCTGGCGAGCAGGGTAACAATGCAGCTTCTAATTCAGATAGCTCTGATTCGAATGGTTCTGATTCGGACAGCTCTAATACAAATAGCTCTGAGCAAGCCGAAGCAGACAGCTCATCAGACCAAGAGCAGCAAAACAGTAACTAATCGATACACCTCAGTGCGCTGATTAATAGCGCAATGAAGCGGATGTAGGTAGCACCTGCATCCGCTTTTTGTATGTTGGTTTAGAAATAGGCCACCTAGGAGTATCATTCAAACTACGGAAAGATTGGTCGCAAAAGATAGGAGTGCCATTGATGGACGGTGTAAAACATATAGTAGCAGTGGCATCGGGGAAAGGTGGGGTCGGCAAATCGACCGTTACTGTGAACTTGGCACTAGCGCTTTCTGCTCAGGGCTATCGTGTCGGCGTACTGGATGCCGATATTTACGGCCCTAGCCAAGCGCAAATGTTGGGTGTTAAAGAGGGTGTACGTCCTCAGGCAACAGATGACAATAAGTTCCTGCCGCTAGAGGCGCATGGCCTTCAAGCGATGTCGATGGCCTTTATGGTTAACACCCGTGAGGCGATGGTATGGCGTGGACCTATGGTGGTTGGCGCGTTTCAGCAAATGCTGACGCAAACCCAGTGGGATAATCTTGATTTTCTGCTGATTGATATGCCGCCAGGCACCGGCGATATTCAGTTGACGCTAGCGCAAAAAGTGCCTGTTTCAGGGGCCGTAATTGTAACTACGCCTCAGGATATTGCGCTGTTGGATGCCCGTAAAGGCATAGAGATGTTCCGCAAGGTCAATGTGCCAGTGCTTGGTGTAGTAGAGAACATGAGCCTTTATCATTGTGAAAACTGCGGCCATGAGGCTGCTATTTTTGGTACCGGTGGCGGTGATCGAATCGCAGAAGAGTACGATACGACAGTCCTTGGCCGGCTACCATTAACGCTATCTATTCGTGAGTTAGCCGACTCTGGCCGTCCCAGCGTAATTTCTGAACCCGATAGCTCAGTGAGCCGCACGTTTGCAGATATTGCCAAACAAGTGGCGCAATCAGTCAATGCCAGCCATAGCGGCGGTCCTACTATTTCTTTTAGCGAGTGATGACGTAACAAATGAGTATTAAATCTGATAAGTGGATTCGTCGCATGGCACAAAGCGATGCCATGATTGAACCGTTTGAAGCTGAGCAGGTGCGCTATGTGAATGACCAGCGCGTGATCTCTTACGGCACGTCGAGCTACGGTTACGACGTTCGCTGTGCCGATGAATTTAAAGTGTTTACTAACATACATTCCGCTATTGTCGACCCCAAAGCGTTTGATGACAAAAGCTTCGTCGATATTAAGGGCGATGTGTGTATTATCCCGCCGAATTCCTTCGCATTAGCACGTACGGTTGAGTACTTTCGTATTCCGCGTAGTGTGCTGACGATTTGCCTTGGAAAATCCACCTACGCGCGCTGCGGCATTATTGTCAATGTAACGCCCCTTGAGCCAGAGTGGGAAGGGCATGTGACCCTTGAGTTTTCAAATACTACCAATCTGCCAGCCAAGATTTACGCCCATGAAGGGGTAGCTCAGATGCTGTTCCTGGAGTCTGATGAGGTGTGTGAAACGTCTTATAAAGATCGCGGTGGCAAATATATGGGGCAACGAGGGGTTACGCTGCCTCGTACTTAATATTTGCAGGTTAAATGAAAAACGCCTTACCGCTATTAGCGCGTAAGGCGTTTTTTATGGTCAGACCAGTGACGTTTAAGTGTTTTCGTCTAGTTCTTCATCTAACTCTTCTGCAGCATCTGTGTGGGAGAGCCGCATGCCATGAGGCGGCAGGGGGTGACCATCCATGGTGGCACTTTCAGCGCTATATTGCAGGCGGCCTTGCAAAAACCACTGAACGGCAATTGGAAAGATGAGGTGTTCACGAGCGTGCACCTTTTCCTTAAGCGTATCAACAGTATCTTCACTGGTGACGTTCAACTCCGCTTGCAGTACAACGGGGCCACCATCTAGCTCTTCAGTGACGAAATGCACGCTACAGCCATGCTGTTTGACACCATCTGCTAACGCCCGAGCATGGGTATTTAACCCTTGATAAGCCGGTAGCAATGAGGGGTGAATGTTGAGCATTCTGCCTAAAAAACGCTGCACAAAACGGGGCGTCAAAATGCGCATGAAGCCTGCTAAAACAATTAAATCAGGCTCATGACGTTCGATGACTTTGATCAGCGCTCCGTCGTAAGCATCGCGGCTGTCATATTCGCGATGCGGTAACGCAACGGCTTCAATATCTGCTTCTAAGGCGCGCTTCAAACCATAGGCATCGGGCTCATTGGATATAACAGCGACGATTTCCCCGCCAAGTCGGTCATGGCTTTGGGCGTCAATCAGCGCCTGTAAATTACTGCCACTGCCAGAAATCAACACCACAATACGCCGCGCCGCTGTTGGTTCTGGCGCCACGTCGTTTATGGTGTCGTTGAACGTGCCGCTATTGAAGTCAGTGCTGCTCATGCGCGAAGGTTCTCCAAAACGACGGCTTCCTCCTGGCGCTGAATAATCTGACCAATTTGATAAACGGTCTCGCCTTGAGCTTGCAGGTGCGCCATGGCGTTTTCAGCGTGGGCCTGAGGCACCACGACGACCATGCCGATGCCGCAGTTCAGTACACGGTGCATTTCAGTTTCGCTGACATTGCCTTGGGCTTGTAACCAGTTAAATACTTCTGGGCGCTGCCAAGTAGAAAGATCAACGTGGGCTGCGAGGGTGTCGGGAAGAACACGGGGAATGTTTTCCAGTAAACCGCCACCCGTAATATGAGAAAGCGCGTGAACAGGAATATCAGTGCCGCGCATCATCGACAGCAGTGACTTCACATAGATACGCGTTGGTGCCATCAACGCGTCGCCAAGAGGCTGGCCATCCACGGTATCGTTGAGTGATGTGTTGCTAACTTCTAGGATTTTGCGAATCAGCGAGTAGCCATTGGAGTGCGGGCCGGAAGAAGCGAGTCCAAGCAGTACATCGCCTTCAGCTACCTTGCTACCATCTAAAATGTCGGCCTTTTCAACAATGCCAACGCAGAAGCCTGCCAAGTCGTAGTCACTACCTTCATACATGCCGGGCATTTCGGCGGTTTCGCCGCCTACTAGTGCGCAACCAGCCTGTTCGCAACCAGCACCAATGCCGGTTACAACATCTGCAGCGATATCCACATCCAGCTTACCCGTGGCATAGTAGTCAAGGAATAGCAGCGGTTCAGCACCTGCAACGATTAAATCGTTGACACACATAGCGACAAGATCAATGCCAATGGTGTCATGCTTACCAAGGTTCATGGCAAGCCGCAGCTTAGTGCCGACACCATCCGTGCCGGAAACCAGGACTGGCTGTTTATAACCAGCGGGAATCTCGCACAGTGCGCCAAACCCGCCAAGGCCACCTAGTACTTCAGGGCGTGTCGTGCGTTTGGCAACGTGTTTGATGCGGTCAACCAGCGCGTTGCCGGCATCAATATCGACACCTGCGTCTTTGTAGCTGAGTGAAGGAGTGGCCTGAGAAGTGGAGGTATCGGTCATGACAGATCCTGTGAAGCCTATAGCAGTACGGGTAGTGCTGGCGAATTGGCCAGTGCTGGGGCAATAACGGAACGGATTGTAACACCCAGAGACGTAAGTCGCATCGATGTGCGGCGTTAACCGATGTTCATTACGCTACTTTTGTTACTATTCAGTACGCTAGGGGCGCTAACCATCTTTCCAGGAGGGATATAAAGAGCATGCGACATTCATGGTGGGGCGTTGTGTTTTTGGTGGTGTTGGTGGGCTGCGTCTATTTGTTAGATGCAGTACTGATGCCATTTATCGCTGGTTTAATTTTGGCCTACCTGGCTGATCCGTTGACCAATTATTTTCAGCGATTAGGCATGAAGAGAACCTGGGCGGTTAGCTGTGTCTTCTTAGTTCTGCTGCTGATACTTACTTTAAGCCTGCTTATTTTGATTCCGCTGGTTGTTCAGCAGACAAAACAGCTGGGAGAGGCGTTGCCGAGTGTATTCAACTGGGTTGAGAACATACTGGCGCCGCAAGTGCAGGAGTGGACGGGTTACGACTTAGGCGCAGAGTTAACGAATGTTAGAGAAACATTGATCGAAAACTGGCGTGATGCGGGTAGCTATGCGGCTCAGGCATTAAGTCAAATTGGCCGTTCTGGGATGGCCTTTGTTTCCTGGGTTACCTACGTTGCCCTGATTCCAGTGGTGACGTTCTATTTATTACTTGATTGGGACAGGCTGATTTCTAGTCTTGCTGATTTGGTTCCTCGTCAGTGGACAAACGATGTTTCCCGGTTGGCTCGACGCTGTGATGAGGTTCTGTCAGCTTTCCTACGTGGGCAGCTACTGGTCATGCTGTGTTTGGGTATTATCTATGCGACGGGCCTAACGTTGATGGGATTGAGCTTTGGTTTACTGATTGGTGTTGTGTCCGGGCTTGTCAGTATTGTGCCGTTTCTTGGCTTTATCGTTGGGTTAGTGGTGGCGCTCATCGTTGCGCTTTTCCAATTTGACACGTGGTGGGCTGTGCTGGGTGTGATCGCGGTATTCAGTATCGGTCAAGCGGCAGAAAGTGTCATACTTCAGCCTAAGCTGTTAGGCGATAAGATTGGTTTGCATCCTGTTGCGGTTATCTTTGCGGTACTGGCGGGTGGTCATCTTTTCGGCCTGACGGGGGTACTATTAGCATTGCCTGCAGCAGCGGTCATTATGGTGCTTTTAAGGGAAATTAAAGATCGTTATAAAGGCAGTGCTCTCTATGATGCCGAGCAACGTCCGCTAGAACAGCAACATCACAATGATGGACAGGGTCGTCACGATGAAAGGGAGTCACCATGAGCCGATTACCGGCACAGCTACCGCTTGGGGTAGGGTTGCGAGACGACGCGACATTTAATAATTACTATGCCTCACAAGCAAACGCTTCACTAATAGAGTACTTGAGCCGACAGCTTAAGTCTGATGCTGAGCCGTTCTTATATTTATGGGGCGCGCCGGGGAGTGGTCGTAGTCATCTCTTACAGGCAGCGTGTCATGCAGCCTCTGATGCAGACAAGCGGGCACTTTATCTTCCGCTGGCAGACCTTGGTCATTTTCCACCGCTGATGCTGGAGGACATTGAACGCCTGGATCTGGTCGCCATTGATGATCTTGAATATGTGATAGGGCGTAAGCGTTGGGAAGAGGCGCTGTTTCACGCCTTTAATCGGCTGCGTGATGCAGGCAAAGCCTTAGTGATTGCCGCCAATACGTCTCCACGCCAGTTAGATGTTGCATTGCCTGACTTGGCATCACGATTGACCTGGGGAGTTACGTTTCATCTGCATCCATTGGATGATAACGAACGCCTAGCGGCGCTAAAGCTTCGCGCCAACGTACGAGGAATGCAGCTGCCCGATGACGTAGGGCGCTATATTATGCACCGTGGGCCGCGGGAGTTGGGGGATTTGTGTCGTGCACTCGAGACGCTAGATCAAGCGTCATTATCCGCTAAGCGGAAATTGACCATTCCTTTCGTCAAGTCCGCTCTCAATTGGTAAAGCGCAATTGACAAAAAGCCCCTGCCAGATCACTGGCAGGGGCTTTTTAATGACAGCAAGTCAATAACTGCAACAGATTAAGCAGTTTTGCTCATTTTGCTAGCAGCAGCTTGTGCTTGCTTTACATTATCTTCTGTCAGTTTTTGGCCTTTCTGCAAGAAGTCCTGCTGAAGAGCAACGGCTTTATCCGCATCGCCTTTTACGCGCTCAGCCAGTTCTTTAGCAACTTTCTGCTGGCCTTCCATGTAGCTACGCAGGCCGTTAGCGTCTTTCACGCTCATCAGCTGACGCATTTGGGCGATGCCGGTATCAACGTAAGATTTGTTGGCATCAAGCTGTGCGTTAAGCATTTTTTCAGAGTAATCGATGCTTAGCGTCATGTATGCACGCACAGGTGCCATGAACATGTTGTCGAACTGCTGGGTCATTTCGTTGGTGTTAAATGTTTGCATGGTAAACACTCCTGTTCCATTGCCCACTAATCGGCCCATTGATTGACGGTGCCGTTAGTGTTGGTTGATCAGCAACGGTTTTGTTAAGCACCCACCGCAGCTGATATCTAGTTATCTTGCGTTGCAGCATAACAGGGGGTTTTGTGCAGTGCAACATTTCTGTGGAGTGAATTTAAAGATCGTGTGGATGTAGCTGTGTGAGTCGATGATGCACTCGAATTTACCTAACGCGCCGCTAGGGCTAGGCTTAAGCGTATAGATAACCGTTATCACTAAAATAATCATTGGGAAATGTGATGTTAGTGATGTGAGCGACGTTAGCTAAGTCGTCTTTAAAAAAGGAGTGCAAGGATGGATACACGTATTGAACGGGATAGCATGGGTGAGCTCGATGTGCCTGCAAATGCGCTTTATGGCGCTCAAACCCAACGGGCTATCAACAACTTTCCTGTCTCGCATACACCAATGCCCACGGCATTTATTCATGCTGTCGCGCGGATAAAGCTTGCCGCTGCGCGAAGTAACTGCCAGTTAGGTTTGCTAGATAAGCCCCGTGCAGAGGCGATTGAAAATGCGGCCCAGGCAGTGATTAATGGCCACCATGATGCGCATTTTCCGATCGATGTCTTCCAGACAGGGTCTGGCACGTCGACAAATATGAACGTCAATGAAGTGTTGGCGACGCTTGCGAGTCGTGAAGGGGTTGAAGTATCGCCAAACGACCACGTCAATATGGGGCAGTCGAGTAACGATGTTATTCCTACGGCCATTCACCTTTCGGCAGCGATAGCCGTTAATGAAACGCTTCGTCCCGCATTGGTGACGCTGCAGGCTACGATTGATCGAAGGGCCAGTGAGTTGGCTCACGTGGTCAAAACAGGTCGCACCCACCTGATGGATGCCATGCCACTGCGCATGGATCAAGAACTAGGAGCGTGGTCAAGCCAGGTGGGGCAGGCCATCGAGCGTTTTGACAGCGCTATGACCCGACTGTGCCGATTAGCGCAAGGCGGCACGGCGGTGGGCACTGGTATTAACGCGCCCGACGGTTTTGCCGAGCTAATGGCTAGCGACTTAAGTCAGCAAACCGGACTCCTTTTTGTGCCTAATGATAGCTTTTTTGCCAGTTTGGCATCCCAGGATGCTGCCGTAGAGTTATCGGGTCAGTTGAAGGGACTTGCATGTGTCGTCATGAAAATCGCTAACGATTTGCGTTGGATGAACTCAGGGCCGCTGGCAGGGTTGGGCGAGATTGAGCTTGAGGCACTACAGCCAGGTAGTTCCATTATGCCGGGTAAGGTAAATCCAGTGATTCCTGAGTCGGCCGCCCAAGCGGCCGCGCAAGTCATCGGCCTGGATGCTGCGGTGACGGTGGCTGGGCAGAGTGGTAACTTCCAGCTCAACGTGATGCTGCCGTTGGTGGCTTCGAATCTTCTCACGTCTATTACATTGATGAGTAACACAACCACCTTGCTGGGTGAGCGCGCTATCGCCACCTTTAAAGTACGAGACGATAATTTACAGGGACCGCTTGCTCGCAACCCTATCTTAGTGACTGCCCTTAATGGTGTGATTGGCTATAACGCTGCTGCCGCAGTGGCTAAAAAAGCCTATCAAGCTGGGCGACCAATTATCGACGTCGCGGAAGAAGAAACCGATCTGGATCGCGCAACGCTTGAACGCTTACTAGATCCCACTGTACTCACGAAAGGAGGCATACCGGAGTAGCCTCTTTAGGTTTCTTGCTTTTCCGTTTTGCCTTTTTGAATGGTTTCGTTCGCTTCTTGCCGCTCTTCTGTACTGGCATCGGGTGTTTCGTGTTCATCTTGGCGTGAGGGCCGATAGCAGAAAGTTGCCAATATAGGAAAGTGGTCAGATCCGAACGCCCCAAGGCGCTGCATGTTTACGAGGGTGAAATGCTCGCTTACAAACGCGTGGTCGAGAGGCCAGCGTAGCAGGGGGTAGTTGGCATGGAAGGTACTGAACATGCCGCGTCCGCGACGTGGGTCGAGCATCCCCCCTATGCGACAAAAACGTCGTGTTGTGCGTGACCAAGCGACATCATTCAGATCTCCGGCAACGAGAGTGGCCTTGGGGTTTCGGTGAATTTCTTTTCCAATCCATAACAGTTCTGCGTCACGCCATAGAGATTTTTCGCTTTCACTGGGTGCAGGCGGTCTTGGATGGACGGCAAATAAGCGAATGTGCTGACCGCTTTTAAGTTCTACCTGGGTGTGAATCGAAGGTATATCGTCCTGGATAAGCCACTTAACCTCAGTGTTTTTCAGCGCTAGGCGAGAATAAAGGTGCATGCCATAAAGGTTATCTAGTGGGATCTTAACGCTATGTGGCCACTGTTCGTCTAAAGCTGGGTCAAGCTGATCTTGCCACCATTGATCGGATTCTAGCGTGAGAATCATATCGGGCTGGTGATGCGTTATCATCTCCAGTAATTCTTTTGACTGACGGTTTGGTGTCAATACGTTGGCGATTAACAGCGTAATCATCTGGTCTTCAGGCGCGTTATGTGCGTTTTTTACCTGCACAGGCCAGAGCCTTGTCCATGGCAAGATGTAGCGTAATTGAAGCGCTAGCGTGGCGAATGAAACAAGTATCGCGGTAACGCGCCACTGCCCTGGGTCTAATAGCCACAGGCTTGCTAAGCCACACGCTAAAGCCAAGACGGCAACTTGCAGTCGGGGAAATTCAAAACTTCGCACCCACCACCAGCGCATAGGTACGCGGGCAATCAGTGTGGCGAGTAACAGTGAGATGGCGATGCATCCTAGCAAAGGCCCAAGCAAGGTTTACCTCCTGGTCTAACCGTAGATAGTTGTTAGTCTGTGATTAGCTTAGCGGCAAGGGGAGATAAGTGTCGATCTCACTTTGCAATTGAGGTGAGTTAGTTCATTTGCTCTATTTCAAAGAGCTAAAAACTACTTGCAATTCAGCTATGAAGCCGTAGAATACGCATCCGTTGCACAGCAGGACCATAGCTCAGTTGGTTAGAGCGCCACGTTGACATCGTGGAGGTCGGCGGTTCAAATCCGCCTGGTCCTACCATCTCGCTCGTGTGCAGCTAGTTACCTTTGTGTCAATATTTAGGACCATAGCTCAGTTGGTTAGAGCGCCACGTTGACATCGTGGAGGTCGGCGGTTCAAATCCGCCTGGTCCTACCAAATATCTGAAAAGCCCCATGCTAAGCATGGGGCTTTTTCTGTTACTGGTCGAGAAAGCGCGGTAGGTCTGTTTGGCGAATGAATGTTGCGACGAGTGCCTCAATGCCAGCCTGATCTTCTTGGCTAAAGCGTGCATGCTGCGGGCTATCTAAGTCGAGCACTCCCCAGAGGTGGCCGTTGATCACCACGGGGGCAACGAGCTCTGAGCGAGAGTCAGCATCGCAGGCGATATGGTCAGCAATAGTGTGAACGTCATCAACCCGTTGGGTAGCTTGTTGGCGAGCCGCAGCACCGCAAACGCCTTTACTAAAGGGGATTGGGTGGCAGGCAGGTTTGCCCTGAAAAGGACCAAGGCAAAGCTGGTTGGGTTGGCGCTGCAAATAGAACCCCACCCAGTTTACGTCGCTCAGTGCTTGCTGAATAAAGGCGCAGGTTTGTGCGCTGTTAGTTAGCCAGTCACGGGTGTCTAGCAGGGCTTCAAGCTGCCGGTTAAGCAGCGCATAATCAACGCTATGCATACGAATTCCTCATGGAGTTAAACACATCAGGCCAGCCCTAAGGCTGGCCTGATTACATCGATAGAGAAAACCGTACTGTTTATTCGATCCAGCCGGGCACAGCTGCGCCCTTAAACAATTCTTCCGCTTTTTCGATAACTTCATCGCGCTGGTAAGCGTCAACAAGTTGACGGATTTCTTCGCGCTCTTCATCGCCACCACGTACCGCAATCAAGTTGACGTAGGGAGATTCAGGACCTTCCTTGATTAGCGCGTCATTCAGGCTCAAGCCAGCCGGCTGGGCGAATGTATTGTTAATGAACGCCATATCCACGTCTGGTAGCACGCGGGGTAGCTGTGCTGCTTCAATTTCCCGGAAGCGGAAGTTGCGCGGATTTTCAGCGATGTCGATGGGGGTGGCTTCCAGGTTGCTCGGATCATTAAGTGTGATCAGGCCCTGGTTGTGCATCAGGATGAGTGCACGTCCTTCATTAGACGGGTCGTTAGGCAGCGCGATTTGAGCGCCATCGGGTAGCTCTTCGATGCTGTCGTATTTCTCAGAGTATGCGCCGATCGGGTAAACAAAGGTGTAGCCCGCGATGGCAAGATCGTATCCACGGTCATTGACCATAGCCTGTAGGTAGGGCTCGTGCTGGTAAGCGTTAGCGTCTAAGCTGCCATCGGCGAGGGCGGCGTTCGGCGTGACGTAGTCGGTGAACTCAATGATCTCGACGTTTAGATCGTACTCTTCTTTGGCAATTCGAGCTGCCACTTCCATGACTTCGGTTTCCGGACCCGCCACAGTGCCCATTTTGATGGTGCGTGTTTCTGCGTTGGCAACGTTAACCGCGAGTGCTAAGGCAGTCAGGCTGCCGATAAGTAGTTTTTGCATGGTGTCACTCCTGTGGCACAGTAGATGTTGGATGTGATTATACGGCAATAAGAAACAGAATTCTAATGCGTTTTAGTTATATTCAGCTATGCCGATAAAAGGCGCAGACTATCATTACTTGCGGTCGCTTTTACGCACCAAGTAGTCGCCCAGGCTTTGGAAACCTTGAACCATCACTACCAGAATAACCACCGTAATCAACATAATGGTGGGGTTGAAGCGGTTATAACCATAGCGAATTCCCAAATCACCAAGACCACCGCCACCTACGGCCCCTGCCATGGCGGAGTAGCTTACTAGTGTCACTAGCGTAATCGTCAGCCCTGTGATGATGCCGCCCCTTGCTTCAGGGATCAGTACCTTGGTAATGACTTGCCAGGGGGTTGCACCCATTGATTGGGCGGATTCAATCAGCCCAGGGGATATCTCGTTAAGCGCGCCTTCAATCAGGCGAGCCACAAATGGAATAGCGGCAATAGTTAACGGCACCGAGGCTGCATTAATGCCAATAGAGGTGCCTACCAGCATGCGCGTGAACGGAATGATCGCCACCATCAAAATGATAAACGGGATTGAGCGGCCAATATTGGTAACAATGCCGAGCACTTGGTTAAGTGCCGGCATCGCTAGAATCTGGCGGGGGCGAGTCACGTAAAGCATTACGCCAAGTGGCAGGCCAAGTAGGGTGGCGATCACACCTGAAACAGCCACCATATAAAGCGTATCCAGCGTGGCTTGTAAAATAAGATCAAACATTGCGCTGGACATGACCAAGTACCTCTACCTGTAGTTGATGTGCTTCTAGATAAGCCATTGCTTCCTGAGTTTGTGCGGGGCTGCCGAGCAGCTCAGCAATCATTAGCCCTAGCGTGCGGTCTTGAATGGATTCGACCTTTGCTTGGAGTATGCTGACGTCAACGCTGCACTCCCGCGCTAAGCGTGAAATAAGGGGGGTCGAAACGGCGTCGCCAGAGAAGGTTAATCGAACAACGGGGTGAGTGTGCTCGCTGGGCGTGTCGCTCAAACGCTCGATCAGCTCTTTAGGTGGGCTTAGCTGTAAAAAGTCATTCAGAAATTCCCTGCCCAGCTGCGTGCTAGGCGCAGTAAAAAAATCACCGACCTCAGCGTCTTCAACAAGCTCGCCATCGGAAATGAGGCTTACGCGGTGGCAAATAGATTTCACCACCTCCATTTCGTGAGTGATCAACAAGATGGTGATACCAAGCTGCTGATTAATTTCTCTCAACAGCTCAAGGATGGAGCTGGTGGTCTGGGGGTCTAGTGCTGAAGTGGCTTCATCGCACAACAATACGTTAGGTTTGCTGGCTAGTGCGCGGGCGATGGCGACACGCTGCTTTTGACCGCCAGAAAGCTGGGCTGGGTATTGTTTGGCTTTATCAGACAAGCCGACCAGCTCTAGCAGCGGTAATACGCGATTCTTTATAGCGCTGCGACTTTCGCCCATTAGCTCAAGGGGGAGTGCCACATTATCAAATACTGTGCGTGTGGTTAGCAGATTGAAATGCTGGAAAATCATTCCAATACGGTGCCGGGCGCGGTTTAATTCGCCGCGACTAAGACGGGTCATTTCCTGGCCATCGACTGATACGCTGCCAGTGCTTGGTCGTTCAAGCAGGTTGACGCAACGGATAAGGGTCGATTTGCCTGCGCCCGAAAGGCCAATAACGCCGTGAATAGTGCCTTTCGGAATCGTTAAATTAACGTCTTTTAGGGCATGAACGGCACTATTGCCGGTGCCATAGGTTTTACTAACGTTGCTAATTTCAATCATAGCGTCTGCCTTAATGGTAGGCCGAAGACGGAGTGCGAGGGGGCAAGCGTAGGGCGGGAAATAAAAAAAGGCCACCCTTGCGGGTGGCCATCAACGCTGGACACACCCTTTTAGCTGCACTTCACCAGGCCATTGGCTTGGTGGACGCCCGCAATCTGGGTACAAATCGGCGTCATTACATTTGCGGCGAAAGTCTAAAGAGTGGTGGGTGCCTTGTCAATTAGAACCGTTCTATTTGATGTTTTTATGCAATCATTTAGGGTTATTTCCTGATTCAATGATCTCTGTTAGTGATTAATTCTAATGAGTGTCGATTCAACTGCTTGTTATCAGAAAAAAAACCGTTTCAACGTTTGTATCAAGACTTCTGGCTGCACAAGGTCTGGGCATTAGTAGTAAGCTTGCACAAAATTTTAGAACCTATTTTATCTTTAATGCGTGGAGAAAGAGGACGTAGCAATATGTTTACAGGCATCGTGCAAGGCGTGGCTGAAGTCGTCGCTGTTAAAGAACTAGAAGAGTTTCGCACCCACGTAGTCGCATTGCCGGAAGCGTTGCGCGAAGGGCTCACCATTGGCGCGTCGGTAGCCCATAACGGTGTTTGCCTAACGGTAACCGCGATAGAAGATGGGAATGTCAGTTTTGATCTAATGCGTGAAACGTTGCGTTTGACAAATCTTGGTGCAATTGCACCAGGTCAGTGCGTCAACATAGAGCGCGCGGCGCGTTTTGGTGATGAAATTGGTGGGCACTCCATGTCTGGCCACATTATTTGTATGGCCAATGTGGTGGCGATAGAAGAGGCACCTAACAATCGTCGGCTTTGGTTTTCACTGCCTGAGAAAGTCGCTAAGTTTGTATTCGAGAAGGGATACATTGGTGTTGATGGTATTAGCTTGACGGTAGGTGACGTAAGACCCGCGGGCGATGGTGCTGGGGTTGAGTTCAGTGTCAATCTGATACCGGAGACGTTGGCGCGCACGGTTTTAAAAGATCGGTTGCTAGGCGACAGAGTCAATATCGAGATTGATCCACAAACTCAGGTGATTGTTGAAACAGTTGAACGCGTGTTAGCGAGTCGTCTTTAATCGTGTTTTTTGTCTTACCGTTGACCGATCGGTTAGCTCATGGCCTGAAGTTTGCTATTCATAATAGATAGGTGGGTGACTTCCCACCAACGCTAGCGGCACACGGGGCACTCGCAACGCGTAGAGCCTTTAGGTAGTATGTGCGGCTTTTCTCGCATCAAGGGACGCATTCAGCGTAAGCGCGAAGGATAAAAACGACATGAAACTTCTGGACAATTACTTCAAGCTCACCGAGCAGAAGACCAATGTAAAGACCGAGGTGATCGCGGGATTCACCACCTTCCTTACAATGGCTTATATCATTTTCGTCAACCCGAGCATTCTCTCGGAAGCGGGGATGGATTACGGCGCGGTATTTGTTGCTACCTGTGTCGCGGCTGCCATCGGCTGTTTTGTCATGGGGCTTTGGGCAAACTATCCGATCGCGCAAGCACCTGGTATGGGGCTGAATGCCTTCTTTACCTATGGTGTTGTACTGGGAATGGGCTATACCTGGGAAGCGGCATTAGGGGCTGTATTCTTCTCGGGCTTTGCGTTTTTTCTGCTAAGTATTTTTAAAATCCGCGAATGGATCATCAATTCTATTCCACTTTCATTGCGTTTGGGCATTGCCGCGGGTATTGGCTTGTTCCTTGCGATGATTGCACTTAAAAATGCCGGTATTGTAGTGGCCAATCCAGCCACTTATGTGGCGCTGGGTGATCTGTCTGAACCCCCTGCGCTGTATGCGCTGCTGGGCTTTTTCGTTATTACAGCACTTTCTTACCTACGCGTAACCGGTGCGGTAATGATCGGCATTTTGGGTGTCACGGTCCTGGCGATGCTGTTCGGTCATAATCAGTATGGCGGTATTATGTCGATGCCGCCTTCGATTGCTCCCACCTTCATGGCAATGGATCTGATGGGTGCGCTGGATGTAGCGATGCTAAGTGTTATTTTTGCCTTCTTGTTTGTAGATCTGTTTGATACCTCAGGCACGTTGGTAGGTGTGGCGCATCGTGGCAAACTGCTGGATGAAAATGGCAAACTGCCGCGTATTGGCCGCGCCATGATGGCAGATAGCACCGCCTCTATGGCAGGCGCTGCATTGGGTACCTCGACAACGACTAGCTATATCGAATCAACCGCAGGTATCGCTTCCGGTGGTCGTACCGGTTTGACGGCTGTTGTGGTCGGTTTGCTGTTTTTGATTAGTCTTTTCTTTGCGCCGTTAGCAGGGTCCATTCCTGCTTACGCGACGGCAGGGGCGCTGCTTTACGTGGCCGTTTTGATGGCGGGCAGCTTAGCCCACGCAAATTGGGAAGACCCTACCGACGCTGCGCCTGTACTGATCGCAGCACTGGCTATGCCGCTGACTTTCTCAATTGCTGAGGGGATTGCGCTTGGCTTTATTAGCTATGTGGCAATCAAGGCGCTCTCGGGGAGGTTCAGCGATTTGAACCCTGCCGTCATAACGCTGGCACTGCTATTTGCAGCAAAGTTTCTTTTCCTGGGTTAATTACCCGCTTTATTCTTAATCAATGAGAGACGCGATGAGCATCTACGGCGACTACATTAAGTCCGTTATTCGCACGGTTCCTGACTGGCCAGATCAGGGCGTAAATTTTCGTGATATCACGCCGCTACTGCAAAATAGTGCTGCCTTTCGTAAGCTGATTGATAGCTTTGTGCACCGCTACCAGGAAATGAACTTAGATGCCATCGCGGCTATCGACGCCCGTGGCTTCATTATTGGTGCACCGTTGGCCTACGAGTTAGGCTGCAGCTTTGTTCCTGTTCGCAAAAAAGGCAAGCTGCCGTTCAAGACAATCAGTGAGACCTATACGCTTGAGTACGGTCATTCCGAAGTTGAGCTTCATTCTGATGCTTTCCAGAAAAATGATCGTATCCTGCTGATGGACGATTTGATTGCCACCGGCGGCACCATGCTGGCAGCTGCGAATCTGATTCAACGCTCCGGTGGGCACGTGGTAGAAACTGCAACCATTATTGACTTGCCTGAGCTAGGCGGTTCCCAGAAAATTCGCGATGCTGGTTATAGCGTATTCGCGGTATGTTCATTCACCGAAGACGAGTAACGCCTTTTATGAGCAGCGAACGCTATCATCAGCACTTCACCATTTCCTGGGATCAACTGCACCGCGATGTGCGTCAACTTTGTCATCAGCTAATTGAGCGAGACTTCAAAGGTATCGTCGCGATTACCCGTGGTGGATTAATACCTGCGGCGCTTATCGCTCGTGAGCTCAATATTCGCTTGATCGATACCGTTTGTATCAAAAGCTATGATCATATGGACCAAGGCGGTTTAGACATCATGAAGGGCGTTGATCATGATGGTGATGGTTGGCTGCTGGTAGATGACTTGGTGGATACCGGTAAAACCGCCCGAGCCGTTCGTGAAATGCTGCCTAAGGCGCATTTTGTGACAATGTATGCCAAACCAGAAGGGCGCCCTCTGGTTGACCAATATCTTACCGAAGTGGCCCAGCAGTGTTGGATCCAATTCCCTTGGGATATGGGCATTGCTTATGTTGAGCCGCTGGCGGACCAACTGAAGAAGTAATATGGCTAACCCGCTACCCGACGATTGGAATCAATGGCTTGGGCAAGAGTTTCAGGCTGACTATATGTCAGCCCTGAAAACATTTTTGGCCCAAGAAAAATCAGCCAAGAAAGTTATCTACCCGCACTCATCACATTGGTTTCGCGCTTTTGAGCTGACGCCTTTAGCCTCTGTGAAAATCGTTATTCTAGGGCAAGACCCTTATCACGGCCCAAACCAAGCTCACGGGTTGTGCTTCTCGGTACAGCCGGGTATTCAAGTGCCTCCCTCGTTGGTCAATATTTATAAAGAATTAGCTGCTGATGTGGGGTTTACACCTGTGCGACACGGCTTTTTGGAATCGTGGGCAACACAGGGTGTGCTGCTGCTTAACACCGCATTAACGGTTGAGCAGGGTAATGCCGCTTCACACCGTGGTAAGGGGTGGGAACACTTTACTGATTGCGCGATTGATACCGTCAGTCGGCATGCTGAGCCGTGCGTTTTCTTGTTGTGGGGCAGTCATGCGCGCCAGAAAAAAGTCCTGATTGATCAGTCACGCCATTTGGTGTTGGAATCCCCGCATCCTTCGCCACTCTCTGCACATCGAGGTTTTTTTGGTAATCACCACTTTTCCCGGGCCAATCAGTTTTTAACAGAGCATGGGCGCTCTCCGATTGAGTGGCAATTGCCGGAAACCTCTTAACCTACTGGTCAGTTGCGGGTAGAATGGCGCGCAATTTTGTAAGCTTGTCGATGCGACCTAGGTCGCCATCCTGAATCCCATGCCGCGAGGAAGTCCCATGAGTGTTTACGCCATTAATCATCCGCTTGTTCAACATAAGCTGGGACTGCTGCGCGAAGCTGATTTGAGCACCAAGAGCTTCCGAGAGCTAGCAGGTGAAGTGGCTAAGCTTCTGACCTATGAAGCAACAAAAGGTCTAGAGCTTGAGGATCATGAGATTCAAGGCTGGAACAACGAGCCTATCGCGACGCGTCGCTTAAAAGGAAAAAAAGTAACGGTTGTGCCAATTCTGCGAGCCGGTTTAGGCATGCTAGAGGGCGTAACTGACCTAATCCCAAGCGCACGCGTCAGTGTAGTGGGTCTTTATCGTGATGAAGAGACTCTTCAGCCAGTGCCTTATTTCGCCAAGTTCGCCAATGATATTGAAGAGCGCATGGCGCTAGTTATCGACCCTATGCTTGCGACTGGTGGCTCAATGGTTGCGACGCTAGATATGTTACGTGAACGTGGTTGTGAACATATGAAAGTCATTGTGCTGGTAGCTGCCCCTGAGGGCATTAAGCGAGTTCAGGACGCGTATCCAGATGTTGAGATTTACACAGCATCCGTTGATGACCGGCTAGATGAGAACGGTTATATCGTCCCTGGTTTGGGAGATGCCGGCGATAAGATCTTCGGGACGCGCTAAGCACTCCGACTGACAATGCCCCTTACGCTTCGCGTTGGGGGCATTTTTTTGGCTAACCACCGACAACGAAAACATTGGAAACGTTTAGATGAGACATTCAGCAAGTCATGAGTCTTGGCCCAAAATGCTGCTGACAGGTGCACAAATGCTATTCGTAGCCTTTGGTGCGCTGGTATTAGTACCGTTGTTGACTGGGCTAGATCCCAGTGTCGCACTATTTACGGCGGGTATTGGTACGCTGGTGTTCCACGGCATTACCAAACAGACTGTGCCGGTTTTCTTGGCGTCATCATTTGCGTTCATTGCACCTATTCAAGGCTCGATTGCAAGCTTCGGTGTATCGGCCACGCTGGGTGGCTTGATGGCGGCAGGGGTGGTGTACGTTGCTATTTCTCAAGCAGTACGTGTTAAAGGCACCGCTTGGTTGCACAGACTGTTGCCGCCTGTCGTGGTCGGGCCGGTCATCATGGTGATTGGTTTAGCGTTGGCGCCAGTCGCTGTCAGTATGGCGACAGGAGAGACAAGCGATAACATTGGTTATGGCCAAGCGATTTTCCTTTCCATGGCTAGCTTGCTGGTGACGCTTATATTGGCTGTTTTCGGGCGTGGAATTTTACGCTTGGTGCCGATTATGGGTGGCATTGCAGTGGGGTATGGTTTGGCGCTTGTTATGGGCGTTGTCGATTTTACCCCCGTGCGTGACGCTGCTTGGCTATCAGTGCCCAGCTTTACCGCGCCGAGTTTTCACTGGGCGGCTATCTTATTCATGATTCCGGTCGCGATTGCCCCTGCGGTTGAGCATATCGGCGACATGGTGGCGATAGGTTCAGTTACGCGCAAAAACTATCTAGAGAAGCCAGGCCTTCATCGCACCCTGCTAGGCGATGGGTTGGCGACAATAGCGGCTGCGCTGTTTGGCGGTCCCCCTAATACCACCTATTCAGAAGTGACGGGGGCAGTGACGCTGACTAAGGCATTCAACCCCATGTACATGATCATCGCCGCGGTGATTGCGATTGTCCTGGCCTTTGTGGGTAAGCTGGGCGCGTTACTGCAAACTATTCCTGGTCCTGTGATGGGCGGTATTATGACCCTGCTGTTTGGTTCGATTGCGGTGGTGGGTATGAATACTCTGGTGCGTGCAGGTCAATCATTAACTGCGGCGCGCAATCTCGTGGTGGTTTCATTAATTCTAGTATTTGGAATAGGTGGAATGCAGTTTGGTGGCGGTCAGTTCACTCTCCAGGGCGTGAGCTTGGCGGCATTGGTTGGCATTGCGCTAAACTGGCTCTTACCTGTTGAAAAAGAGGGCGAGTAGCCACTCAGCCACCGCTTCATAATTGGGAGTCGTTAATGGAAGAGGTCATTGATAGTCCATTTCCTGTGCTAGGTATTGCCGCGTGGAGCGGTACTGGTAAGACGACCCTGTTAGCACAGCTTTTGCCTCGTCTGCGTGAAGCGGGGCTCAGGGTGGGCGTAATAAAGCATGCTCACCATAGCTTTGATGTCGATCAGCCAGGAAAAGATAGCTATAAACTTCGTCAAGCTGGCGCTGCACCGATGTTGATTGCATCCCGAGAGCGTTTTGCCATGATGCAAGAGACACCTGACCAAGAAGAGCCAGATTTGGTTTATCTCTTGTCACTGATGACCACCCAGGCGCCAGACTTGGTCATTGTGGAGGGTTTTAAGGCGTGGCCAATTCCTAAGCTAGTCCTGTACCGTGCGGGTATTGGAGACGATTCCATTGTCAGTGGCGATTGGGTGCAAGCAGTGGCGTCAAGTGGCCCGCCGCCCCAGTCAATTCACCCGACAGCCAAGCACCTGGACCTGAATAATATCAAAGCGATCACTGAGTGGATAATGGAATGGATGAATGCTCAGCCCAACGCTGTGCTAAATAAATTAGCAGCTTCCACACATCTGTAGCTTTATAACACCGTGGTTTGATTACAAGGGTAACGATATGCAGCTAACTCACCTCAATACACACGGCGAAGCCAATATGGTTGATGTCGGAGATAAGCGAGAGACCCGCCGCGAGGCGGTAGCGTCTGGACGTATCGTTATGCAGCCTAAAACGTTGCAACTGCTAAGTGATGGCGAGTTGCCCAAAGGTGATGTACTGGCAACTGCTCGCATTGCGGGTATTCAGGCGGCTAAGCGAACGCATGAATTGATCCCGTTGTGCCATTCATTAGCGCTTTCAAAGGTCTCCGTGGACTTCGATATTGATCACGCTAACGGTTGTGTTCATGTCTCCGCGCTGTGCCGTCTTAATGGCCAGACAGGGGTGGAAATGGAGGCCCTGACAGCCGTGTCAGTGGCTTGTCTGACGCTTTACGATATGTGTAAAGCGGTGGACAAAGACATGCGTATCGAAGCCGTTCAGTTGGAAAGCAAGCGGGGCGGTGTTCGTGGTGATTACCAACGAGGCTTGCCAGAACCTATTGTGACTGGCGGTGGCGTTGCGGGAGAAGTCAGCTTAGGAGAGCGATGTGCATCCCCTTGCGTTCGGGTTAAGTTTCTTGCTGAGCTGCGTGAACGCGTGGAAGAAAGTGACCTGTCCATTGGGCTTGATCAGCTGCCAAGCCGAGATGTGGCTGGGTTAAAAGCGGCATTAAGCGCTAGGGATGCACGCTTTAACGTGCTGTCAGAGCAGCGCACGCTGTGTGCTATCAACCAAGTGATGGCAAACGATAGTGCGCGTCTCACCGATGAGGATGAAGTGGCCTTCTTTCCTCCTGTGACGGGGGGGTAATCAGATGGCTGATATAGTAGAAACTGAGATGGATATTGCCGTTAGGGTTCAAGAAGAACCATTTAAGATGGATGATGGCTATGAGAGCTTGCTTCGCAAGCGTACCGATATTGGCGCTATTGTCACCTTCACAGGGCTGGTGCGTGACTTTAATGAAACTCCCGACGTTATCGGACTCACTCTTGAGCACTACCCTGGAATGACCGAGCGCACATTAACGCAGATTGGTGAACAGGCTTATCAGCGTTGGGCGTTACAGGCCGTACAGATTATCCATCGCATTGGTGACTTGACACCGGGAGACCCTATTGTGCGGGTTCTGGTGGCCAGTGCTCATCGCCGTGATGCTTTCCAAGCCTGTGACTTTATTATGGATTTTTTAAAAACTCAGGCGCCATTTTGGAAGAAAGAGCACTCCCGTCAGGGCGCTTACTGGGTAAAAGAGCGGCACACCGATCAGCAAGCTGCAGAGCGCTGGTAGGCAATATCGCCAATGGCTTAAAAATCGCTGCCAAGCGCTTCTGAAGTGGGCATTTCGGTTGCCATTATCTGCAAATGCACATCTGGCATGTGCTGAAGGTGGTTGGCTAACCAATGAATTAGCCTTGGCTGCAGTGCTTGACGCAAATCTGCCAAGGTCTCTGATGCTATTTCTTCCAATTGGTCATCCAGCCATTCGCTGAAACTATCTTCGTCGAGTGGGCTGGTGCCGCTGGCATCTAGCATCAAGCGGCCAATGCGGCACCAGCCAGTGTCGGTAGCCGTAACGGGAAGTGCTAAGAACAAACTGCCGCGCCGCGATGAATGGGAGCCGGTATCAAGCCCTGGGTGAGGCACGACGCTGTTCTGATTAACGATGCAAGGCGGTTGGGGATAGCGAGCTTCGCAGCGTAACCCTAGATTATCGAACATTAACATGTCGCCATTTACCGGAGCGAGTGGGGCGTTAATGCCGAGGCTGGCGGCAATTTTCTGATGGGCTGCTTGATGGCGCGCCTCCCCATGAACCGGCAGCAGCGTTTTCGGACGAACCCACTGATACAGCTTTCTTAGCTCATCTTCGGCAGGATGTCCGGTAGCGTGTAGTTCTGGATGGTTCATTTCATCGAAAATTGACACGCCAAGCTGTGCTAAGCGTTTTTTAAGCTGTTCAATAGGCCGCTCGTTGCCTGGTATGGCTTTAGCAGAAAAAATAATGCTATCGCCTGGCTCCAAATCCACAAACGGATGTCTCCGCTGTGCTAAACGCTGCAGCGCGGCGCGTGGTTCGCCTTGACTACCCGTGGCAATAATCACAACCTCTTCTGGCGGCAGATAGCCTAAATCGTGGGGCGGCACTAGCGGCGGAAATTCGTCTAGATACCCCAGGCCTTTCGCCACACTCACCATGCGCTCCATTGAGCGGCCCATGAGGCTGACGCGTCGGCCACACTGTTGTGCAGCAAGCCCAATAGCTAACACGCGTGCGAGATTACTGGCAAAACAAGACACAACCACGCGGCCTGTGCACTGTTTTAAGGTGTGGGCGAGTGCTTTAGCAACATCGCCTTCACTACCCGAATGACCAGGCATCGGGGCGTTAGTGGAGTCGCCTACAACTAAATCAATAGGCGCGAGCGCGCGAAATTGAGCAGCGTCAATGGGAGAGCCAATGAGTGGGGTGGGGTCTAGTTTCCAGTCCCCTGTGTGCAGCACGCGATAGTCGCCTGCCTGCATTAGAATGGAGCAGCTTTCAGGAATCGAATGGGTAACCTGAAGGTAGCGTAGCGTGAAGGGGCCAAGCTCCATTGCATCGCCTGGTTCCACGACGTGTATAGCGGCGCTACTAAGCTGATGCTCTGCAAACTTATGGCGTAGCAATCCCGCGGCTAATGGCGTAGCAAAAATAGGGCAGTTCCATCTGGGCCAGAGCCACGCCACGGCTCCAATGTGATCTTCATGGCCGTGGGTAATATAGAGCGCCTTGGGGATAATGTTTAGCGCTGCTAACGTATCTGTATTGGGCACCTGCAGCGGGGAGTTAGGTAGATCCTGGCGAATCATCATGCCGCAGTCGACGGCGATCCACTCATCGTCGTATCCATACAGCGTAAGGTTCATTCCAATTTCACCACACCCACCTAGCGGCAGCAGGCGCAGGGGTGGACGACGGCGGGGACGAAGTTGAACGCGTGGTGGATGCATCAGTAATGAAAAGCCTAAAAAGTAAGACCTTAACTATACGGGAAGGCAGGGGCGGGTAACAATCATCGTGGCATTCGGCTGCGGTGCTTCCTTGATGTGCATAAGGTACACTATTTCGTCTATATACAGCCTTCCTGCCGTTGGTAGGTGCTTGTCGAACGTGCCGTTAAAATATGTCAAGAGTGTTTATTTATGTCTCATTATTACCGTTTGGTGGTTTCTTGCCCTGATCAAGTGGGCATTGTGGCGCGTGTCTCAAGCTTTATTGCTCAACAAGGTGGTTCTATCACTGAAGCAAGCCAGCATTCTGATCTTGAGACTGGCCGGTTCTTCATGCGATACGAAATTTTGGCAGATTCGCTGGGTAT
Organism: Halomonas sp. TD01; assembly: GCF_923868895.1. Taxonomy (GTDB): domain Bacteria; phylum Pseudomonadota; class Gammaproteobacteria; order Pseudomonadales; family Halomonadaceae; genus Vreelandella. The sequence continues at coordinate 3,562,270 of NZ_OV350343.1, read as the reverse complement.
GTCGGCGGAGGCCTTACGCAGTGCATTTGAGCCCGTGGCTGAAGCCTTTAATATGCAGTGGTCGCTGGTTGATACTCAAAAGCGCAGGCGTGTGGTGCTGATGGTGTCGCGTGAGTCTCACTGTCTGGTTGATCTGCTTTATCGTTGGCAGGCAGGGGAGCTTGATTGCGATATTGTCGGGGTTATTTCAAATCATGAAGATATGCGGTCACTCACTGAGTGGTATGGCATTCCTTACCATCATGTGCCCGTAGACCCTGATAACAAGCAGGCCGCTTTTGAGCAGGTTCAGGCACAGATTGATAGTGCCCGGGCAGACTGCGTTGTGCTAGCACGTTACATGCAGATTTTGCCGCCTTCTCTCTGCTCGCGTTACGCGGGGCGAGTGATTAACATCCACCACAGTTTCTTACCCTCTTTTGCCGGTGCCAAGCCTTATCATCAAGCTTACCAGCGTGGGGTTAAGCTTATTGGTGCCACCTGTCACTATGTCACCGAGGAACTGGATGCTGGGCCGATTATTGAACAAGATATCCATCGGGTAAGCCACTGCCATACGCCGACGGACCTAGTGCGCTTTGGACGCGATGTTGAAAAAGCGGTATTGGCGCGTGGCCTACGATGGCATTTAGAAGACCGAGTATTAATCCATGGCAATAAGACTGTAGTGTTTAGTTAATCAGGTTTTTTAGTGAATTAAGGTTTATAGCTGACTTGTCGTTAACTGATATGTAGATAGGGGCCTCCATGTCTTTCGCGCAAAGTGTTTTAGCTCCCTGGGCATTGGTCCTGACGTGGTTGGTATCGCTTAGCGTACTTGCGTGGGTGCTATGGCTGCGCCCCTGGCAGGCGCTGGTAGAGGATGTGGCACTTCAGCATCGCTGGTTGGCCACAACGCTTGCCGTAGTGTTGATGTGGCAGCTCCGTGCTCAGGCAGTGGATTGGTTAACTCTGCACTTAGTGTTCACGGTCTTAATGGCGTTGGTATTTAAAGTGCCTCTCGCGTTAATCAGCAATGTGCTGATTAACATAGCGATGTCAGCCATTGGTCGCAATGAATGGGTATTATTAGGCGCTAATGTACTAGTAACCGGCATTGTGCCTGCGGTCATTACTGGGCTGGTATGGCGATTGGTAGACCGGCGACTACCGGATAACTTGATGGTCTTTCTATTTGCATGCGGCTTTTTTGGCGCTGCGCTTGCAACATTGGGAGGTGGGTTATCAGCTGTCTTGCTAATAATCGCGGCGGGTACCGACTCTGAGGCTATATACTTAGCCCAAGAATATGCGCGCTTTTTACCCCTATTAATGCCATCAGAGGCCTTCATTACGGGCATGTTGCTTAGCATTTTGCTGGTGTACCATCCGAGCTGGGTGGCCACGTTCAATGATCATCGCTATATAGACTCTCAGTAACGTTGCATTAGCCGTAGAGGCACCTATCGGTTGCCTCTACGACATTCATGCAGGCTTGCTTACCCCAATGCTTGGCCGTTACCGCCACGTATGACACCGACACCCACCCCTTCGATATCTAACTGCTGCGTACGTAGGTCAATTTCTATAGGCGCAAAGTCGCTGTTTTCGGCAATTAGTGTCACCGTATAGCCCTGTCGTTTAAAGCGCTTTACGGTCACTTCATCTTCGAGTCTAGCTACGACAATCTGGCCGTCACGAACTCGATCTGTGCGATGAACAGCAAGAAGGTCACCCTCCAGTATGCCAACATCCTTCATTGATAAACCTCGCACCCGAAGTAGGTAATCCGCCTTGGGGGTAAAGTACTCAGCGGGTAGTGGGCAATAACGATCAATGTGTTCCGCTGCTAGAATCGGGCTTCCTGCAGCGACTTCCCCAATGACAGGTAAGCCATTCGGTAGGGGCTCCACGTTGGTGGCAGGCGTTGTTGGCGAGACGTCACTTACATCCTGCGGTTCCTGATTAGGCAGTCGGATTCCACGTGAGGTATTGCGAATGATGCGGATAGCACCTTTGCGCTCAAGTGCTCGTAAATGCTCTTCGGCAGCGTTAGGAGAACGAAAGCCCAGCGCTTTGGCGATTTCTGCACGAGTCGGCGGGTAGCCAAATTCACCCATCGTTTTAACAATGAAATCAAAAACATGCTGCTGACGAGCAGTGAGTGGACGCGACATAACAAACTCCAAAAAATTGAACAAAAACAGTGATTATATGTCTGCTTAAACAGTATGTGGTTAAGTATACAGTATGTTGCTCTGTCCAGTACATGCAAGAGCGCTTGCAATGGCAGTCGCTGTGGTAAGTACATCAGAATTAGAGGGAGAGTGATGAATTTGGAAATGCTGCTATCTCAACGGCAAACTCGATAGCGTCATTCGGGATAGCGTCATTCGGTAGGTGTTTGAATATGTGCCCAAGGCGCTTTTTTGCGTTGGACAAAAAGCTAAAGATAAGTGATTGAGCCAAATAACGTTATGGCATAGTATTTAACGATGTTTTAAACACTCGTTTTCTGGAGGGCGCTATGGCGCAATCTGATACGGTAACGCGTATCCTCGATACCGCTGAGGTGCTATTTGCCGAGCGTGGTTTCGCCGAAACGTCGCTGCGCAATATTACCAGTAAAGCGCGGGTCAATTTGGCTGCTGTCAATTACCACTTTGGTTCTAAAAAGGCGCTTATTCAAGCGGTGTTTGCGCGCTATTTAGACCCGTTCTCGCAACGCTTTCATACGGCGCTTGATGAACTTGAAGCGCAGTACAAGGGGGATGTGATTCCCCTTGAAGTACTGTTGGAAACAATGGCAGGTACGGTGCTAGCAGTGCCCGCTGAGCGCAACAGCCTGAAGGTGTTTATGCGTCTCCTAGGGTTGGCGTATAGCCAGGCACAAGGGCATTTGCGACGTTATATCCAACAGCAATACGGTGACGTGTTCACCCGCTTTACTGAGCTGGTGCGCCAAGCAACGCCAGATTTACCTGATGCTGAGCGTTTTTGGCGACTGCATTTCATGCTTGGTACCGTGATTTTTACGCTGTCTGGTTTAGATGCACTGCGGGACATTGCCGCGAAAGACTATAATGAGCAAGTAACGGTAAGGGACTTAGTAAGACGTTTACGTCCGGTGGTGGTTGCCGCCATGAATGCACCGCTGCCGCCTGCTGTTGATGAAGGACATTATGCGAAAGCCTACGCTAGCTGAGCTACCCCCTCAGGATGAAGGGTGGATAGAGATCAATACCAAACGACAGCAGCTATGCTGGTGGCAGGGGCGTACGCTGCAACACACGTGTGCTGTGTCAACCGGTGAGAAAGGCGTAGGGCAGCAGGAGGGAAGTGGTCAAACCCCTCTTGGATGGCACTATATACGCGCATCGATAGGTGGTGGATTACCTGATAATGCAGTGTTTCGGGGGCGTCGGTGGACTGGAGAGGTGTTTACACCGCTACTCGCGGCGGAATTTCCTCACCGTGATTGGATATTAACGCGCATCTTGTGGCTGTGTGGTTTAGAAAAAGGGGTGAACCGAGGCGGGAGTGTCGATACACAGCGTCGTTACATCTATCTTCACGGCACACCAGCTGATCAACCGATGGGCGTTGCTGCTTCACACGGCTGTATCCGGTTGCGAAATAGTGATCTGCTTTATCTTTTTGATCATGCGCGGCCAGGTACACCCGTTTGGCTTCACGATGGTCAAGTCTAGGCAACTTATTTACTGTTTTTTTGACACGCGAGACTGATCAACTAAAATTGACGGCCCTTTTGTTGGATCCATCACAATGACTCAATCTTTAGGCCCGGTCATGCTCGACCTTGAAGGGCCGCGATTAACTAAAGCTGAAAAACATCTTTTGATGGACCCTGCGGTGGGTGGTGTCATTTTATTCGCTAGAAATGTCGAAAATGCTTACCAGGTTCGAAAACTTTGCAGTGATATTCGTTGCGTCCGCAGCGAGCTTTTACTTGGTATTGATCAAGAAGGTGGCCGGGTTCAGCGGATCAAAGATGGCGTTACTCGCATGCCTGCCATGGCACGCATTGGCGATCTATTTGCTGAGGATCCGGCATCCGGTCTTGCATTAGCTAAAGATGCGGGTTGGTTGCTGGGCATGGAAATGGCCGCGTGCGGTCTTGATCTCAGCTTTGCCCCTGTTTTAGATGTTGAAAGTGGCATATCCAGCGTTATCGGTGATCGCAGTTTTAGCACTGATCCTGAGCACGTCGCAGCGCTGGGTCATAGCTTTATCAACGGTTTGCATGAAGCGGGTATGGCGGCGGTAGGTAAGCATTTTCCTGGTCATGGTGGCGTTGCCGCTGACTCACATGTGGCGTTACCTGTGGATGACCGCCCCCTGGCACTTATTAAACAGCGTGATCTTGTTCCGTTTAGCCAGCTTGCGGCTCAGCTTGATGGTGTTATGCCGGCTCATGTTATTTATAGCGCGTTTGACTCACGTCCTGCCGGTTTCTCTCCTAACTGGTTGGGAATGCTAAGAGAGTCCCTAGGGTTTAAAGGCTGCATTTTTTCAGATGATTTAAGCATGGCGGGTGCTCATGAAGCGGGTGATCCGAAAGCACGCGCTAACGCTGCCCTTGCCGCTGGGTGTGACATGCTGCTGGTCTGTAATGATCGCTCAGCAGCGTTAGAAGTTGTTGAGGCATGCCAAGGGTTGCAAAGTAAACGACCAACCAAACTACGCTATGGCCGGGCCCGCCCGGACGTGGATGCGCTAACGGCACTAGGTCGCTGGCGTCGCACCCACGCCAAATTAGAAGCGCTGGCAAATTAAGCACATCCTTTCTTAAGTCATTTACTAGTTAACCCCTTCCTGGAGTAACCCAATGTCCAAACTGGATAAAGAGGCGCTTGAGTCGCTCGACTCAATGCGTGAGCTGATGGATAACGCTGATTGCTTAATTTCTCAGGAGCAGGTTGAGCGTGCGTTGGATCGAATGGCTGAGGCAATTAGCAAAGATCTAGGGGATAAGTTACCGGTTTTTTACTGCGTAATGAATGGCGGTTTGATTACCACAGGACACCTGCTAACTCGATTAGGTTTCCCTCTTGAAGTGGATTATCTGCATGCGACTCGTTATCGCAACGAATTACGTGGTGGCGAACTTTTTTGGCGCGTTTCTCCAGAAATTCCCATGGCGGGGCGCCACGTAGTCATCGTTGATGACATTCTTGATGAGGGGTCTACGTTAGCGGCCATTCTTGCCTACTGCGAGGAAGCCCAAGCGGCGAGCGTTACTACGGCCGTGCTGGTGGACAAGCAGCACGACCGTAAAGCGGTGCCAGGCTTAAAAGCCGATTACTGTAGTCTTGAAGTCGCAGATCGTTACGTTTTCGGTTTCGGTATGGATTACAAAGGCTACTGGCGTAACGCCCCAGGAATATTTGCCCCCAAGGGAATGTGATGGTTTGGCCTAGCGGGGCGAAAAGCGTCTAGCTAGGCCTGTCTCCGCAATCATTCGGGTTGATATCTCTTCTACTGAAAAGCGCGTCGTGTCGATGAACGGAATGTGCATTGAGCGATATAGCGATTCAGCCTGTTCAACTTCTCGCAAGCACTGATCCATCGAGCTATAGCGGCTGTTGGGGCGGCGCTCGTTGCGTATCGCTGCTAGTCTGCGAGCATCAATCGTTAGGCCAAACAGCTTGTGCCTATGGGGGGCTAATGCTCTAGGCAGCTTTAAACTGCCATCTTCATCCAGGTCATCTTCAGTCAGAGGGTAGTTAGCTGCTCGAATGCCGAATTGAAGCGCTAGATAAAGAGAAGTGGGGGTTTTTCCGCAACGTGAGACGCCAACCAGAATAATATCGGCTTTATCGTATTGGTGAGTCCGCGCACCATCATCATTATCTAGCGCAAAATGGACGGAATGAATGCGGTCCATGTAGACATCATCGCTACCAATCGAGTGCGTTCTGCCGACGCTGTAAGAGGAGTGTGTTTCTAGCTCTTGTTCTAGGGGCTCTAAAAAGGTGGAGAAGATATCCACCTTGAATCCGGAGGCCTGTCGAATGACGTTGCGAATATCTTGATCCACAATAGTATCAATGATGATTGGGCGCTGGCCGTCTCGGTTGGCGGTAGACTCGATGATTTCCGCTAATGCTTGAGCCTTTTCCAGCGTATCAATGTAGGGCTTTGTCAGCATATCAATTTCAACATCACTAAATTGAGCTAACAGACTGCGTCCAAGGCTTTCTGCCGTAATGCCAGTACCATCAGAAATAAAAAAGGCTGTTCGCTTCATCACTAAATCCGTCAATAAGTAAAGTTGCTATTGTGGGTTGGGCGGTGGATTAGCACAATCATTGCCAAGCGATTCACCCGTCGATTCGTTTAAAATTAGCTAATAAAAGCTATCTAATAAAAACCATCTAATGAAAGCTATTTAATAAAAACTACCTCATTGAGACTACATAAAAAGCCCTTTATCGCACTTTGTTGTAAAAATCCTCCACTCTGTTCGCTATTAGACCAATGGCGAATGCGTTGCGTCGATGCTAGTGTGACATGGTCAATTAGAGTCGGCCTATTGGGTCGCAAAGCAGTCTAAAAGCGAGGGGGTTGCGTGGAAGAGTACATTCTATGGTTCGATCAGCTTGGTATGGCAGACGTCGAACGCGTGGGTGGTAAAAACGCTTCGCTTGGCGAAATGATCTCAAACTTGTCAGGTGTGGGCGTAACAGTGCCAGGCGGATTTGCCACGACGTCCCATGCGTATCGCGAGTTTCTGTCTCACAAGGGGCTAAATGATCGTATTAACGCCACACTCGCTCGCCTCGATGTCGATGATGTTAAAGCGCTGGCAGAGGCAGGCAAGACTATTCGCCAGTGGATAATCGATACGCCGCTCCCCCCCGCATTTGAAAATGCTTTACGAGATGCCTATGAGCAGCTTCAGGCTAAACATCCCAGTTTAAAAGTCGCCGTACGCAGTTCAGCAACGGCAGAAGATTTGCCTGATGCGTCTTTTGCTGGTCAGCAGGAGACATTCCTCAATATTGAAGGCTTTGACAATATTAAACAGGCGGTGCATGAAGTGTTTGCATCGCTATTTAACGACCGTGCCATCTCTTACCGCGTACATCGCGGCTACGCCCATGAAAATGTGGCGTTGTCTGCGGGTGTTCAGAAGATGGTTCGTTCCGAAACAGGCGCATCTGGGGTCATGTTTACTCTGGATACTGAGTCCGGTTACCGCGATGCGGTGTTTGTCACTGCTTCTTGGGGGCTTGGCGAAACCGTCGTCCAGGGGGCTGTCAATCCTGATGAGTTTTATGTGCATAAGCCCACGCTCGCAGCGGGCCGTCCAGCGGTACTACGCCGGACGCTGGGTTCTAAACTGATCAAAATGATCTATGGGAAAGATGCCAGTGCCGGTAGGTCAGTTGAAACCGTTGATGTGCCTCATAAAGACCGTGGTCGCTTCTGTATCAACGATGAACAGATCATGGACCTTGCACGGCAAGCCATGACCATTGAAGACCATTACCAGCGTCCAATGGATATCGAATGGGCACTGGATGGAGATGATGGTCAGCTCTACATCGTTCAAGCGCGCCCTGAAACCGTGGTTTCACAGCAGGAGGGTGGCAAGTTGGAGCGCTTCCACCTGCGCGAAAAAGGACGCACGCTGATTACGGGGCGGGCGATTGGTCAGCGAATTGGTCGTGGTACGGTCAAAACCGTCCTAAGCCCTGAAGAAATGGACAAGGTTCAAGAAGGTGACATCCTAGTGACCGACATGACCGACCCGGATTGGGAGCCGATCATGAAGCGTGCATCTGCGATTGTTACTAATCGTGGGGGGCGAACCTGTCACGCGGCTATTATTGCCCGGGAGCTTGGTATTCCTGCAGTAGTAGGTTGCGGGGATGCAACCACTCAGCTTAAAGAGGGCATTGATGTCACCGTTTCCTGTGCCGAAGGTGACACTGGCCACGTATATGAAGGTCTCCTGGCATTCGATTGCAAGGTTTCAAGTGTCGATGCGATGCCAGAGATTCCCTTCAAAATTATGATGAATGTGGGTAACCCTGACCGTGCTTTCGGCTTTGCTGGCTTACCCCATGCTGGGGTCGGTCTTGCCAGGTTGGAATTCATCATTAACCGTATGATTGGCGTGCACCCCAAAGCGCTTTTGGATTACGACACGCTGCCTGCCGATCTTCAGCAGGTCATTGATTTACGCACCGCCGGTTATGATGATCCTGTCAGTTTCTATGTTGATAAGCTGGTCGAAGGCATCTCAACCCTAGCCGCTGCTTTTCACCCTCAGCGGGTGATCGTAAGACTCTCTGATTTCAAATCGAATGAGTATGAGAACCTTATTGGCGGCAAGCTTTATGAGCCGGGTGAAGAGAATCCAATGCTTGGTTTTAGGGGAGCTTCGCGTTATATCTCAGATGCCTTCAGGCCTTGTTTTGAGCTTGAGTGTCGAGCGCTTAAGCGGGTTCGTGAGGAAATGGGCTTTGATAACGTTGAAATCATGGTGCCCTTCGTTCGTACAACTGATGAGGCGCGCGAGGTAGTAGAGTTGCTAGCGGCTAACGGCTTGCCGCGGGGCGGTGAGTCTAATCCTGATGGCTTAAAAGTTATCATGATGTGTGAGTTGCCTGCCAACGCGCTACTGGCCGATGAGTTCCTAGAGTACTTCGATGGTTTCTCTATTGGTTCTAACGATTTGACTCAGTTGACGCTTGGTCTTGATCGTGATTCAGGCATCGTTGCGCATCTGTTTGATGAACGAAATCCGGCGGTGAAGAAGCTGTTAGCAATGGCCATTAAAGCATGTAAAGCTCAAGGCAAGTACGTTGGCATTTGTGGCCAAGGTCCCTCTGATCACCCAGATCTGGCCAAGTGGTTAATGGAACAGGGAATAGATTCTGTCTCTTTAAACCCAGATGCAGTGCTGGAAACTTGGTTTATGTTGGCGGGTGAAACCATCGAGTAACGCTATTCAACAACACTGTCTTGTAACACCACCTAGCAACATAGCAGATTTAGTTGCCCATCTTCGCCCGGCCATTGTGCCGGGCGACTGTGTTTTATAGGCTAAGCTTTGGTTTGAGTTATCGAATGTTGAAGCGTCGCGAGGGTTATGGGTGACTAACCCACATAATAAATATCCAAATACCTGAATTTACTGACGTAGCCAGTTACGCAGTTTTACCAGCATTAGACTGCCGTCGCTCAGCGCGCGGCGGTCTTCTATTAGCTCGCTCAAACGGTCTGGATAGTCGGTGATTATTGCATCTACACCAAGATCAATAAGTGTCGACATGCTAGCCTGGTCATTAACTGTCCATGCATGTATTTCGTAATTATAAAGCGCAGCCAATCGAATTTCCTGCGGGGTGATGCGATTATGGCGAAGGCCTAACGCATCAAATTGGCGTCGATCCAATGTGCCAGCCAAGATCAATTGGGCGAGTAGAGTGACGCGTAATTCGGGTGCTTGCTGTTTTAAATAGGTAACCATACTGGGCGACATGGTCGCCATTCGCATTTCCAAGAGCACATTCGGAAACCCGCAGTTTGCGTTGGCATATAGAGCATTCTCTTGGGTTGCCCAACAGCGGTAACGGATATCGCTTTCTGCTGCGAGGGTGGCCAATACGGCCCGAGCAAGCCTCTCTTCGTTGCCCGGTGATGGCTTCATGTCAATCATTAAGCCTGCATGGCCTCGCACTAGCGCCAGTGCATCATCCAGCCCTGCAATTCTCTCGTTTTGAAAGGCATCGCCAAACCAGCTGCCTACATCAAATTCGCTCAATTCTGCTCGGCTGAGGTCGTCAAATTCTCGTCGATCGCCGGTGAGACGGGCCAGACTCCGGTCATGATAGAGAAGTACTTGATTATCGGCACTCAGGCGAACATCCAATTCAATGGCGTCAGCACCATCTTCAAGCGCTTGCCTTATCGCGGCTAAGGTATTCTCTGGCGCTACCATCGAGCTTCCGCGATGGGCGATGATAGCTACGTTATCGCGTATTTCAAAGCTGTTGAGTATCCACCAAGCTTGTAGCCCAGCCAGTAACAGCACGCTCAACTCAATAGCCCATGCAAGGCGCCCAGGGTGAGCGTTTTCTGAACGAGGAGATGGGCGCGCTTCGCGATAAGCTAGCTGCAAGTAAAGACATGCGGATAGTAGAGCATTGGTGGCAATACCTAAAAATGTAATGGTTAATGTGACGAGTACGTAGCTGGTTATATAAGCCAGCATCGCTGGAATCAGCACAGCGTTATGTTCGGGTAGCCCCCACAAGAGAGGCGTCACGACACTATCAAATACCCATGTTGAGATAATCGGCAGGCTGATAATGACAATCAGTAGTGTCAGAACCGCCACGCCAATCGAACGATGCCAGCCTCGAGTCAAATGTACGCTACGCTTAAGTGCTCGAAAGGGGGAGCAGTTGTCCAGGGCGACCAGAGGAAGCGCCAGTAACCAGCGTAGGTAAAGCCATGCAGAAAGCCCAAGCCAGATAATCATTAAAGGCAGTGCGCAAGCAATAAAATACCAAAGTGAGGCTGGGCGGGTTTGCTGTAAGTAGTAAGGATCTATACCGCTTAGCCAGACGTCATAAAGCCACGTTAAGCCCAGCATAAAAGGGGCTAAGAGCAGTAGATGGGAGCCTACCTGAAGGATCACCAAACCCGCGAGTGCTGGCAAGCGACGGGTGCTCAACCAAAGCGCTTCAAAGGCGAGTCGGTAGTGGTTGTCTTTAGGTCTTACGGCAACCAGCAGCATTCCTGCTTGTTGCCAATAAATCAGTAAGAATGCAAAACCAAGGCCCACGAGCATCGCGACTAAGCCCAGTGGGCTGAATAGCAGTGCAATCAGTGCATCATTGGTTACCACTGTTCGGTTGAGTTGCGCTAGCAAAGCCCGAGAGACCCACGCAATCATCGGCACTATAAGGGCAGAGGCCAATAGCGTAAAAAGCAGGTGGTAGGCAATGAGAGGACGAAGATGGTCGCGCAGAGTACGAAGTAGGGTGTAGCCCAATTGGTTTAGCGGCTGCATGGTCACAATTTTGTCAGAGTTGAATTACCAGGGTGGCACTATGCGCCACTCCTGGCAAGCCATTGCCCTAGGAAAGCTCAAGCGGTTTTTCGGCGATAATAATGCCGTTGTTATCTGCGTAAAGCCATTGCCCAGCGCTTATTGTGGCGCCCGCAAATGTAATTGGAATATCACGTTGCCCTTCACCGCGCTTTTCGCTTTTGCGCGGGTGGTTACCCAATGCTTGAATACCAAGCGGCAGCGTGACAAGAATATCGACATCTCGCACGCAGCCATACATCACCACGCCAGCCCAACCATTTTCAGCGGCTTGCTCGGCGAGCATATCACCTAGCATGGCGCAGCGGTGAGAGCCACCAGCATCAACCACCAGCACTGCACCATCACCTGGTTCGGCAACGGCTTGCTTAACCATTGAGTTGTCTTCAAAGCACTTAACGGTACGAATAGGGCCGTAAAAGCTGTCGACGCCGCCATAGTTAGCAAACATCGGTTCAAGTACTGTCACATCAGGATACGCATCACATAAATCCGGTGTGACAACAGGGGTTGCATGTGTCATTACACGCTCCTATGAAGCATTGTTTACGAAAGACTATAAGTCTATGAAGACCCGCTGATGAAAACCAGGCGGCTATAAAAAAAACGCCCTGACCTGGTTACAGGTTAGGGCGTTCGGTCATCGGCTCAAGAAGGGGACATTGTCATCCTGCTTGCGATGTTGCGAGCATCGGCGATAGGTTCGGTGCTGCAAGAGTATTAAGCTTCTTGAGCAACCGGAATCACGTTCGAGGCGATTTTTTGATACTCCTCGATTTCGTGGAAGTTCATGTAACGATATATTTCTCCAGCGAGTGCGTCAAATTCACTCATGTAACGCTGGTACTCTTCTACTGTTGGAAGGCGGCCTTCCACGGCAGCAACGGCTGCAAGTTCCGCTGAAGCGAGGTACACATTTGCACCATCACCTAAGCGGTTCGGGAAGTTACGTGTAGACGTAGACACAACAGTGCTTTTCGCTGCAACGCGTGCCTGGTTACCCATACACAGAGAACATCCCGGCATTTCCATGCGGGCGCCAGCACGGCCATAAATGCCGTAATAGCCTTCTTCGGTAAGCTGGTGTTGATCCATTTTGGTCGGCGGCGCCAGCCAAAGGCGAGTTTTTAGGCTACCCGCAGGCTGTTTTTCAAGTAGTTTACCCGCTGCACGGAAATGACCAATGTTGGTCATGCACGAGCCAATAAATACTTCATCAATTTTTTCGCCAGCAACGTCAGACAGTAGGCGAGCATCATCGGGATCATTAGGCGCACAAAGAACGGGTTCTTTAATTTCGCTCAGATCGATTTCGATGACTTCGGCATAGTCTGCATCTTTGTCAGCACGCATCAAGCTTGGGTTAGCAAGCCATGCTTCCATACCTTCAATACGGCGGCTAATAGTGCGCTCGTCGCCGTAACCATTAGCAATCATCCACTTCAGCAGTGTGATGTTGGATTTCAAGTACTCAGTGACGCTCTCTTCAGACAGCGTAATCGTACAGCCAGCCGCACTGCGCTCAGCTGAGGCGTCAGAAAGTTCGAAAGCTTGCTCGACGGTCAGGTCTTCAAGACCTTCAATTTCCAATACGCGACCAGAGAAAGCGTTCTTCTTACCGGATTTCTCAACGGTTAGCAGACCTTTCTTGATGGCGTAAAGCGGAATAGCGTGAACCAAATCGCGCAGTGTTACACCCGGCTGGCGCTCGCCTTTAAAACGAACCAGTACGGATTCGGGCATATCCAGGGGCATAACGCCGGTCGCGGCGGCAAACGCTACCAGGCCAGAGCCTGCTGGGAACGAAATGCCCAGCGGGAAACGAGTGTGCGAGTCGCCACCGGTACCCACCGTGTCGGGCAGCAGCATGCGGTTCAGCCAGCTGTGGATGATGCCGTCGCCGGGGCGAAGAGAGACGCCGCCACGGTTCATGATGAAGTCAGGCAGTGTGTGGTGCGTATCCACATCGACAGGTTTTGGATAGGCTGCAGTGTGACAGAATGACTGCATTACCAAGTCGGCCTGGAAACCAAGACACGCTAAATCTTTCAGCTCGTCACGGGTCATCGGCCCAGTTGTGTCCTGAGAGCCAACTGTTGTCATCCTGGGCTCGCAGTACATGCCGGGACGCACGCCGTCCATGCCGCAAGCTTTACCCACCATTTTCTGAGCAAGGGTGAAGCCCTTACCAGTATCAACCGGCTGGTCTGGCAAGCGGAAGACATCAGAGGGCTCAAGGCCTAGCGATTCACGCGCTTTACCTGTTAAACCGCGACCAATAATCAGCGGAATGCGTCCACCGGCACGCACCTCGTCAAGAATCAGTTGGGTTTTAAGCTCAAAGGTTGTCAGTACTTCGTCGGTGCCGTGCTTGCACACTTTACCTTCGTAAGGATAGACATCAATGACGTCGCCCATTTCCAGTTTGGAAACATCCATTTCAACCGGCAGTGCACCAGAATCTTCCATTGTATTGAAGAAGATTGGCGCAATTTTGGCGCCGAAACAGAAGCCGCCAGCGCGCTTGTTAGGCACATAAGGAATGTCGTCGCCAAAGTACCACAAAACAGAGTTAGTGGCGGACTTGCGAGAAGAGCCAGTGCCCACAACGTCACCCACGTAGGCAACAGGGAAGCCTTTCGCTTTTACGTCTTCAATTTGTTTCAGCGGGCCGGTTGTGCCTTGGACTTCGGGCTCAATACCTTCGCGCTCGTTCTTGAGCATTGCGTTGGCATGCAGCGGGATGTCAGGGCGCGACCATGCGTCAGGCGCAGGAGACAGGTCATCGGTATTGGTTTCACCAGGAACCTTGAAGACTGTTAACGTGATTTTCTCTTCCAATGCAGGCTTGGAGAGGAACCACTCCGCCTCGGCCCAGGACTGAATAACGTCCTTAGCAACGGCATTACCTTTGTTGGAGCGCTCTTCAACGTCATGGAACGCATCAAACATGAGAAGGGTATGCTTGAGCTGTTCACCAGCTTCACGGGCAAGTTCTTCGTTATCTAATAGTTCAACCATGGAGACGATGTTATACCCGCCTTGCATGGTGCCAAGAAGTTTGACGGCATGGATCTTGTCGATCAGCGGAGAGGTGGCTTCACCTTTAGCAATCGCGGTTAAGAATCCTGCTTTTACATAAGCAGCTTCATCAACGCCTGGGGGCACTCGGTTGGTGATTAGATCAAGGATAAACTCTTCTTCACCTGCCGGCGGATTTTTAAGTAGCTCAATTAAGGCAGCAACTTGTTCGGCGTTCAGGGGCTTGGGCGGTACGCCCTCTGCAGCGCGTTCCTCGACATGTTGGCGGTAAGCTTCAAGCACGTTGGGGCCCTCTCATCTTCTTAATGGTGACGAACGCATACCCACACGGTATTGAGTATGTGCCCGGACACGTGACATACGCTTGACAAACAGCGTCTGGTGGATGAAATGGATTCTACGGGAAACTGTCGACAATGTTAAGGCGACAAGCTCTTGAGGGCCTTGTACTTTATGTTGAGGAGGTGGCGCAGGGTTTCTTAACGACACGTTTTTTTATCTTAATTCATCCAGCGGGTGGAAGTTTTTTACCGAACAGGTGTAAATGAGAGTGAGGGCACGTGTGATTATTGTGATGCCGCGTTACCATACTGTTTGGTCATTTCGTCGTATTCTTATCACGACGACAGTAGAATCGCAGATGCTGAAGCGTGGAGCTTCAATATAAGCGTATTTTTATATTAGTAGTGTGCTATATAAAAAGTACTGTTACGACTCTTTCAACGGCGAGCGTAATGGTAGGGAACAAACGCCAAGGGCGTTTATATGTTGTACAATAGTGAGATAGGCGCTTGGTAATGGTGTTATGTCGATACAATTAAATATGCTGCAATCGGTAGGTCATTCGTTCCAGGCGGATGATTTACTACCGGAATGTCTTCATCAGTTTCTTGCTTGCCCAACGCCTGATGCATGGCTGCAATGGGCACTGGCTAATCCTGAGACACTTCTTATTGACCACGCTCAGTGTGAAAAGAAAGCCGCTTCAACGGCAATGAGCCTGCTCTACCGTTACGTTGACCAACCGTTATTATTAAGCAAAATGTCGCAACTAGCGCGAGAGGAGTTGCTGCATTTCGAGCAGGTTGTTGGCTTAATGGAAAAGCGCGGCGTGGCGTACATACACCTGACTGCTTCACGCTATGCCGAAGGCTTGCGTAAGCATCTGCGCAGCAATGATCCTGACCGCTTAATTGATGTGTTAATTATTGGTGCGCTCATTGAAGCACGCAGTTGCGAACGCTTTGCGCGCTTAATACCTTATTTAGATGAAGAGCTTGCAAGGTTCTATCGCACGTTAGTGAAGTCAGAAGGTCGTCACTTTGAAGACTATTTGCTGCTTGCCAGACAGCAAACAGAGGCATCGATAGATGACAGAATCGCCTTTTTTGTGGCGCGTGAAGCGGAGTTGATTACTTCGCCAGATACGGCTTTTCGTTTTCATAGCGGTGTGCCTGCTTGAGCCACTGCTAGTCTAGGTAGGATATGTATCATGCGCGATGCTCGTGAGACAGACCAACTGACCCTGTTTGGCCATTTCTCTTTATCACAAGGAGAAGATGTGCTGACGCACTTCAGTTATGACAAGGTAAAAGCGCTGCTCGTTTATTTGCTGCTGCACCGACAGCCAGTCAATCGGGCTTCCCTCGCAGAGTTACTTTGGCCAGACCAAGGGTTGTCATCGGGCAGAACCAACCTACGTCATGCGCTTCACTGTCTGCGTCAGTCGATGGGGGACAATGCCGAGCAAGTGTTGAACGTATCCCGCCAGACCATCGCTTTTCAATTGCCCGCCCACTGGCGAGTTGATCTGCACGAATTACAGCAATTGCTGGAAGGGCCTCGAGATTTAGCTAACCTCGAAGATGTGATGTCGTGTTATCAGGGTGATTTGATAGAGGAACTTCAGCTTGCCAACTGCAGTGAATTTCAGCGTTGGTTAGTTCAGGTGCGAAATGAGTGGCGTCAACGCGTCATTCGTTTCGCTGAACAGGTGTTAGATGCCCACACTGATGTACCCGACAACCTATTGGAAGGATTAGTCAGTCGCTTTTCTGGCTACGGTCCATTTCATGAGCGACTGGTGCGTCAGTTGGCCGAGCAAAATCAGATGGCGGCTGCTCATGAGCAGTACAACAGCTATTTACAGTTGTTAGCGCTTTCTGGTCAGCAGCCTGAGCCAAGCTTTCTACAGTTAGCTAATTATTGGTCAGATGGTCACCATGATCCGCGCGTAATGAGCCCGCAAGGCGCTTTTTCTCGCGTACTGGCGGCAGATAGTAAACCTCTTCGCGAAGATGAAATTGAGCTGCGCCAATTATCTGTAATGGCTATTCGGCTTAAGTTACAAGGCGACTGGCAAGACCGTGCGGCTACCCGAAACTGTTTGGCGCTTCAATTAGAGCTACTGCGCTGGTTAGAACAGCAGTGTCATCACTTAGGTGGCTTCTGGTTGCCGGGCGCAACAGGTGGGCTTGGCTTGGCCTGCTTTGGTACCCATGGTCCGGCTCATCAGTTGGCAGAGTTGGTTGCGCTTTATGAACACTGCCGTCTGGCGTTACCTTTAGAGTCTCAGCGTCACTGGATAGGTGATGGTGAACCCCCCAAATTTGAGCTCGCCGCAGGCCTTAATAGTGGAAGGGTAGTTTATCTTCCTGAACGTCAGTTAGCTGACCCACTTGGCCAAGTGACCCAAGTGTCATTGGAGTTAATGAGCGCTGCAGAGGGCAGCGAACTGGTAATCTCTCAAGAAGCCAGCCAGCACATGCCCCCTGCGCTTGATTTGCAGCCGCGGCTGGTCTCTCGCTTGGTGGCTAGTGATGGCCGCGTTCGTTTAAGAGCGCTAGTCCTGGGGGTGAATGAAGGCGGTAGGGATGCGTTGCCGCCCAGTTTAGTGGGTCGAGAAACATCACTACGCACGCTAAGAGACGCGCTGGCGAGAGCCGGTATTGGTTTGCGCCAAAGCGTTCTGGTTCGCGGTGCGTCAGGGATGGGTAAATCTGCCCTGATGGTGGGGTTTCGCCAATTAGAGTTGAGCCGTGATGCTGCCATTTGTTGGCAGCCAACGACGCGGCTATCGGTGCTAGAACCCTATGGTGTCGCACGTACTTTGCTCGCTTGGTATCTAGAAGCAACGCCAACCTGTGGGGATGTTCGACAGTTACAAGAGACACTTTCATTGGAACCTCTGGATGATGAGCGTCAGCAGTTGCTTGAAGAGGCGCTCGGTGTCCGTGATGTCCAAGAAGTTGCCCAGTTGACCCAGAATGGTGAGGCCATTGAGCTAGTCGTAAAGCTCTTACACCGCCTAATTGATCATCAAGCTAGTTCACGTACATTGGTACTAATGATTGATGACCTGCAATGGCTTGATGAACCTTCGTTCAAAGTGTTGGGAGGGCTACAGGCTCGGTTACCGATCAATACGGCCTTCATGCTGGTAGCTAGCCACCATGGCCGAGAGTCACTGCCGGTCAAACTGCACTGGGACCAGCAAATTACTCTTGGCAGGCTGGATGCACTGCAGTCTTCACGTTTGCTTTCTCAGTTATCCCGTCGGTACCGCATCCACTTAAGCCCGCGGCTACGCAACCAAATTATTGAGCGTTGTGATGGTGTGCCGTTGTATATGCAAGAGATTTGCCGGCGTTTGGATATGGATCGCCGTGAAGGTCGCAGTGTGCAGTTTGATGAGTTACCAAAGGGTCTGCTAGGGCTGCTGGCCAGCCGTATTGATCAGTTGGAAGGTGATCGGGAAATTGCCCACGTAGCGGCGGTATTAGGTAAGCGTTTCCGTCTTGATTTTCTGCAAGAGTGCAGTGGTTGGGAAAAGCCGCGCCTGTCCCAAGCGATTGAGCACATGCGGCAGCTGGAAATTATAGAACCGGTGGATAAAGAAGGGGGTGAGCCAGAACATCAGTTTAGCCACCAACTGCTTCAAGAAGCTGCTTATCTTTCATGTCCTAGGGACGTGCGCGTTAAGCTTCATCAGCAGGTAGTCACGCTGATTGAAGAACGCTTCCCTGTATGGATTAGCCGCCACCCAGGTGATTTTGCAACCCACTTACGCCGCAGTGGCCATTACGCCAGGGGCGCTCGTTACTTTGAGCTGGCCGCACGGGAAGCCCTCAAGGTGAGTGCTAACCGAACGGCACTGCGCATGGCGGACTTTGGTCTTGCTAGTCTGCGTCATGTTGATCATGAAGTTGAGCGCGAAGTTAGCTTGCTCACCGTGCGTGGTCAAGCAGCCTTCGCCTTAGAAGGGCATGGTTCGCCCACCGCACATGAAAGCTTTGTGCGTGCCAGAGAGCTGCTTCGCCAGTCGGGTAGCACTGCCACGGAAGATCCAGAAGATCTTGAGCAAATATTTTTGGTCAAGTGGGGCTTATGGGTCGGCCGTAGCCAGCGCTATGCCCACGCGGATGCCTTTGCGTTAGCCTCGACGCTTGCAGACATTGCCGGGCGTTTAGAAGATCCCCGCTATCAGAGGCTGGCAGACTATGCGCGGGCGCATTGTGAATACTGGGCTGGGCGCATTCAGCAGGCGCATGACCACCTGGACGAAATTGACCCGCTCAATGCGTCAATGATGATTGAATGGCTGCCGTTCTCCGATCACCCGCAAGTAACCGCCGCTTCTTTCCAAGGCTGGGCGCTTTGCTTACGTGGTGATTATCAACGTGCAGAGCGGCACATATCTTCCGCCATCCGTTTAGCTGAAAAAATTGGCCATCCAGGTACGCTTGCCATGGCGTTGATGTTTGCCGCTGCCCTCTATCGTCAGCTTGGTCATGTGCATCTTGCAGCACGACATGCAGAGCGTGCTGCTGCCATGACGGGTACGCCCGATTTACAGCTGTGGCAGATTTCCGCTCAGGGGATTCTTGGCTGGCAGCGTGCGCTCGCGGGCGATCAGGGTGGCTTAGTACAGGTGCGGGACAGCCTAGACCAGATGGCAGAGCTGAATGGGCGGGATCGCTATCAGCGTCCGGTGCTGTGGTACTCAGATGCGTGTATTGAGCTAGGAGAGTTAAAAGCGGCTGAAGATTACCTGGATCAGTGTCTTGTTATTGCTAAAGAGCGCACAACACTCTTTTTGCCTGAGTTGGCAACGCAGCTAGCTAAAGTGCGCGATTTGCTTGGGCACCCAGCTAATGAAGTGAAAGCGCTGGCTGAAATGGCGATTAATCAGGCCCGAGAGCATGGAAATCGCCATCAGGAGCTCGCGGCACTTGAGCTTTGGTTAACCCGTATTGCACCAAACGACCTGCAGGCCAAGGAAGCATTTAGGCGCTTATTAAGTGAAGTGAGCCATAGCGATGCGCCAGTGCTTGTTCGCTGGGTTAGCCTGCTTGATAGACGGTTGCCCCACGCGGTAAGTGTTGAAAACGAAACCTGATCTGGTGACTAACGCGTTGTTGATTCCAGCCAGTTAAGTGTGGCGAGCGCCTCTTCTCGGTGTTCGCCACACACATCAGCATCATAGTCGAACCGCTCACATACGGCAGGGCGGCTAGGGTCGCCAAATAACCGGCATAGATTGCCATCACTTAACTGTACACATCGAACGCCCGCCGGTTTGCCATTTGGCATGCCGGGTATATAAGAGGTAATCGACGGTGCAATACAGCAAGCACCGCAGCCTGCTCGGCAGGCGGCGGTGTCTGTTGCAAATACGTGACTACTCATGGCGAAGCTTCAGCCGTTGCGCCTTTATCAATCCCTTCGAAGGCTTGAACCAGTGTTTTATGGCCGCTGTGCTCTGCAATACTCTTGGCAAGCCATAAAGCAATATTCTCGACGGTTGTAGGCTTGGGCAGTACACAGCAGCGTTCTTGAGGCAACGTGATCGAAAATGTGCCTTGTGCAGACTGGTATCGGCAAGTCAGTTTTTCATCAATCTGACTTTCAATGTCGGCCTTTTCAAGCAAATATCGATTATCTAGCCATGCTGCCCAGCGCTGCTCAAGCGCTGGCTGACGTGCCTGATGTTGCCAGATAAACAGGCGCGAGCGGTGGCCATGAGCAATCCGCTGGCAGTTGCCGAGATGCCGTTTCAGTCCGTGAGTGTAACCGTAGGCAGCGCCGTCTATAGGCTCGTCACTAAGCGTTAGCGTGACACTATGGACATTGGCTGGCCGTTGCTCTTGCTTCGTCAGCTGTGAGCTTAAATGGTGGGTGACACGCTCAAGAGTGATGGTGTCCCAAGGGAGCAAGCTAAACGCTTGGGCCGGGCCACGAACTTCCATTTCGTAGGGAGACGCTGTTCTAATGCAGATGCCTTCATCGCAGTCAGTAATTTCAATGCCGGGCGCGTTGATAGGTACGAGTAGCGTATGGTCTAGGCCGCTATCGAGCGTGCGCTTTATCCACGGCTTTACTTCTCCAAAGTCAAAAAGCATACCGTCTTCGCCTAACTCCCCATCCAACTGAGCATCTACTTGCCAGCTACAGCCTACCAACCCTTTTGTAGGGCACCACACTGAAACATCAATATGGCTAAGACGATTTACAAATAACGCCATTACTCAAATCCTGCAATTTTGTGCGTTTGAAGCGATAGTCGCCATTGGGGGTTAGCCATGCAATAGGCGGTGGTTGCCTGCACAGTTTCGTGATTTTTATGCGCTATGCCGTGGTCCATTGGCTGCAAAAAGAAGTGGTTGAAGTCCAAATTGGCGAACTGAGTGGGAGGTGCTGCAGATTGTGGGAAAACCAGCTTTAACTCATCGCCGCAGGTGACCACCAGTGGGTTCGTGCTCTTAGGGCTAACACATAGCCAGTCAATTCCTGGCGGTGGTACAACCGTGCCATTCGTTTCAACGGCCACTTCAAATCCATCGCTATGCAACAATGCGATCAGTGGGGTATCAAGTTGGAGCAATGGCTCGCCGCCGGTGAACACAACGTAAGGAGTCGCTCTTCCCAAATGAATTGGCCAAAGGGCTTTAATGTGGTCAGCGAGTTCACTTGCTGTGTTAAAGCGTCCACCGTTAAGGCCATCCGTACCGATAAAGTCGGTGTCGCAAAAGGAACATTTTGCGCTGGCGCGATCAACTTCACGCCCAGACCACAGGTTGCAGCCGCTAAAGCGGCAAAATACGCTGGCACGGCCTGCCTGTGCACCTTCGCCCTGCAGGGTATAAAAGGCTTCTTTAACGTGATACATCAGCCGGTAACCTGTGCAGGGGTAGATTCATACGTCAGAGGGTCTACAACATCATTAGCCGCAAACGCCGCCAAACGCTCATGGCAGCTGCCACATTTGCCGCAAGCCAGCGCGCGCCCTTCATAGCAGGTCCAAGTATCACGGTAGTCTAGGCCCATCGCTAGGCCATCGCGCAATATATCGGCTTTGCTCGATGTTAAATAAGGTACATGTAGCGTTACCGGTTCAAAATTGGCGATGCCAGCAACGTGGTTCATTGCGTGAACAAATTCAGGGCGGCAGTCAGGGTAGAGAATATGGTCACCGCCATGGGCACCATAATCGACACGCGCTGCACCGATATTAACCGCTTTAGCAATGGCTAACGAAAGTAAAATCATGTTGCGGTTAGGGACAACAGTGGTGTGGAGGTTGTCAGCAGCATAGTTGCCTTCGGGCATTGATAGGTCTGGGTTGGTCAGCGCTGAGTTATCAATTAAGCCGTGAATAGCGCGTATATCAACGATCTGATGGGGAATGTTATGCTGCTTACAAACTGCTTTTGCTATGTCCAGTTCTTTTGTGTGGCGCTGGCCATAATCAAATGAAAGAGCGTGAACGTCGAGCCCTTCTTTAATGGCGCGGTGAAGAACGGTGTAGGAGTCCATGCCGCCGGAATAAATCACAACGGTAGATGACGCATCTGCGCCAGAGGTCTGGGGTAACGACATAATAATTACTCACTGGTCGGAGAATTTATTGAGTGCTTTAGCGTCGCGCTAAATGAGATTCCGGGGTCCGGTCCGGAAGGGCGGCAGTTTACGCAATGCTGGGTTGCCTGGCCAGTGGCAGCGGCAATTGGTACTATTTTCTGTTCGGTATGTGCATGGGTCAACATGCTAAGCTGGTCTTTCTAGTCGTAAGGGATGAATCCATGGCCACCATAGAACATAGCGAAATTATCAACGCTCAGCCTGAAAGAGTGTTCGAACTGCTACGCCGAGTTGAAGATTTTGCTGACTATTCTGATCTCATCAGATCAATTGATACCTTAGGCGATAATCGTTATCGCTGGCATGTCCGTGCGGTGGGTATGGATTGGTCATTTGATGTGGCAGTAACCGAGATCAAACCACCGAATGTGCTGGCGTGGGAATCATTAGAAGGCGTTAAAAATCAAGGTCGTTATCAATTGCGTGAAGTGCCGGAGGGTACAGAGGTGTCGCTCACGCTGAGTTATGAAATCCGCAACCGATTAATGGAAAAAGCGGTGAACCGCGCTGCAAAACCATTAGTAGGAAAAGTGAGCAGACAAATTCTGGAGCGTGTTGAAGCACGGTTAAATGAATAACTTTTTTAAGCACTCCTGGCGTTGGGCCGCCGGTTTTTCTATCGCGGCAATGCTCGCCTATGTTTGGTTATGGTATTCGCCGGACTTAATGGCTGTAAAACGCTGGGCAGCGACGATGTCACACCATCCTCTTATTGTGATTGCTGTGATGAGTACGATGGCAATCACACTGGCAATTGGTTTGCCAGGCAGTATAGGGCTATGGTTAATTGCGCCTTTCTACCCACCTTTAGTTGCTACCTTAATGTTAACGCTTAGCAGCGTTGCTGGGGCGTGGGGTGCCTATTTATTAGCAGCGAGAGCCGGGGGGCGTTGGCAGCCCAAAGGTTTGACGCTTAAAGTAATGGAAACATTGAAAGAGAGAAGTGATCTGTTAACTCAATGTGCACTGCGTGTTCTACCGGGTTTCCCGCATTCAGTGATTAATTTTGCCGCAGGATTAGGGCATATTCCTCTAAAGCGGTACTTGATAGCGGCAGCAATCGGGCTCTCGGCAAAGTGGGCGGTTTACAGTAGCGCTATTTACGGTGCGCTTGAAGCGGTTGAAGAGAAAGATGCACTGCAATTTGATGTGATCTTACCACTCGTTGTACTTACGGTGCTTCTCTTTGCTGGTGGCTGGTATAGGCGCCGCGTTGAGGCGGCGCGCCCAGTAATAAAATAGGTAGTTTGGTCAATTATTCAGTCTGATAGTAATGTTGTTGTCAGCTGGCTTTGTGCATTGAGACATCAAGATGGTCGACAACTTCGGCCCAATCGGCATCTTCTTCCACGGCTTCACGAAGAAATTCAGCTTGGCCTTCGTTCCAGCAGGGAGCATCCGCGAGCGGCATTTCTTTGGGTAGAGGAGAGTGGCGTTCAATAAAGTGCTCAATGGACTGTGCATCCGAGCGTAGCCCGAGCTGTTCAAATAGCTCGCTAAAATGGTGTACAGGCTGTTCCATACGCTGCTTTCCTTTTGGTTATTAACGTATGTTTAAACATAGCGTGTATAAGTGATGACGCCAGTGCGAATTGCTCGGCGTGCGGTGTTTAGCGCTCGCCGACAAGTGATGTTAAAAATCGCTGGCGCCGATCATCCATTGACAGAGGTTGAGCCAGTAGATGAATGAGCTTGGTGAAAGCCGCCTCTGGTGTCATGTTATCGCCTGACAATAGGCCCGCTTCTGCCAAGCCATGGCCAGCGGCATAGGCGCCCAGATGAATGCTGCCCTGGGGGCACTGGCTAATAGCGGCCAACAGCTTTCCTTCACCACTGGCGTTAGCGATGACATCAATCAGAGCCGGGTCGTTGGGTATATTACCTGATCCCCAAAGCTGGAGTAGAGCACCCTTTACGCGTGAGTCACCCAGCAGGGCTTCCAATTGCCAAGGCGATATGCCTGGCCACAATGCCAGCCTGATAACGTCGCCATTGGAGACGGTGTGATAGTCAGAGAGCTCGAAACGTGGGGCGCCACGTTGCTGAAATCCTAGACCTCTACTTGGGTAATAAATGAAATCGTCGCCGACGCGTTCACCGATAAATGGATAGCTTGGCGAGATAAAGGCATCTAAGGCTTCTGCGTGCTGTTTGATGGCTCGTGAACCCCTCAGAAGGCGATTTGAAAAATAGATCGCAACCTCTTGTAATTCAGCGTTGGCAGCAAACTTTAGCGCACCGTGGAGGTTGTCGATCGCATCGCTATTAGCTGTTTCAAGAGGATGCATAGATCCTGTTAAAACAACCGGGCGGTCAATCCCTTGTAGCTGGTAGGCAAGACTCGAAGCGGTCCAGCTTAGGGTGTCTGTTCCGTGGATAACAACAAATCCACGATAGGTGGCTAGGTGAGCAGCAATATCCTTGGCTATCTGTTGCCAGGTCAGTGGTGTTGCTGCACTTGAGTCGATTAATGATGGATAACTTAGAACGTCATAGGCAGGTAGGGCATGTTGATGCAATAAAGGAAGCTGGCTTAATGCGTCTGCCATGCGATCTTGAAAATTTCCCCCAGGGGTTAGCCCCTTTACATTTGGCTGCATGCCAATGGTGCCACCCGTATAAATCACCAACACACGTTCTTGAGTGGGGGCGGCGTTTACCAGAGGAGAAGTGATGCTCATAGCCGTTTCCTGAATTGGGCGAATCGAAATAGTTGTGCTTAAGTGGTCGTATCTCAAAAGTTGTATCGAAGTTGGTGCTGTTGAGAGAGGTTGTTAGCCGCGATGGACTAATAATTCGCCACTTTGATCGTCTAGTCGACGGTTACGCCCAGCTAATAATGCGAACCCGCAACAAAGAGTAATCAGTAAAATGAGCAGCCACGCTATATGGGCTAACTCTGCTCCGGCTTGCAACATCACTCCAACCCCAAACGGCCCCAGCGCTGCCAACGTATAGCCCCCACCCTGTACTAAGCCAGAAAGCTGCCCTGCGAGACGCGAGTTAGCCGTTCGTAACACCAACAGGCTCAGTGCTAGGCTAAAGCTGCCGCCCTGGCCAATGCCAAGCAGTACGGCACCAGGCCACTTCCATGCTAGCGGTGCAATAAGCAACATCCAAAGCCCCAGTGCAGTGCTAAAAAGTACTAGTAACAATGCAGGGCGTTGATCACGGGTTAAGCGGGCAAGCCAAGGTGCGCCCAGCGCTGAACCTAGTTGACACATGATTGAGATGGCCATTGTCCAGCCGGCCGCTGCTTCATCATAGCCTCTATACACTAATAACGTGGGCAGCCACCCAAAGACAATATAAGCCATGGAAGACTGGATGCCCATGAACAGCATGACATGCCACGTAAGTGGTTTGCGCATTAACTGGGCAAGCGAAGAAGATGTTCTCGGGTTGGGCTGGGTGCATTGAGTCGTTGGAATGTTGATCAGCCAGAGTGCCAGCGCAACAAGCGCTAACAGTGACCAGCTCATTAGACTCAACTGCCAGCTGCCTAGCCATTGCATCAGTGGAACGCTAAGACCAGCGCCTAGTGCACCGCCGAAACACAACGCCATGGTGTATAAGCCTGTCAGAAGATCGGCGCTGTGGGGTAGCTCTCGTTTAACGAGCGCTGGGAGAAGGGTGCCGCCAAGGCCAATCGCGCTGCCTGCCATTGCAGAGCCAATAAAAAGCGCGCCAGGAACTGGCAGGCCTCTTAAGATTAACCCGCAGGCTAGTAAAAGCAGTGCAGTGCTCAAAGCCCGCTCGCTGCCTATATGCTTGGCCAGCAGCGGGGCAAGAGGGGCTGATAAACCTAAAAAAAGCACGGGTAACGTAGTTAAGATGCCCGCTGCTGCAGGACTTAAACCAGCAGTTTCTTGCAGTCGGGCAAGAAAAGGTGCAACTGATGACATGGCAGGGCGTAAATTAAGCCCTACCACGAACATCAGAATAATAAAGGTGCATGCGCGACGAGATGCCATGCTTACGCTTATTTGAGATGAGGGCGTAAGTCGCCGCGAACCGCATCAAGCAAGGTAATGAAGTGATAATCTTGCTGCGTGTCCAAACAGTCTACGCGCACCTCGGTACGCATTCCTTTATCAATATCTAGTTTATCGTAGATTTCGAGGGTTAATTTACGTGCAGGTTTATCCCCTGGCGTAATAATGCCGTCTTCCAGCGTAAATGTTTCAAGTAGCGTTACCCGCACTCGCGTGCTGCTCTCTTCGCTGAGTACGCGTCTTACAAATAACCACCCTTCACAGGGCAGCGATTCGTTATTATTACGTTCACGTAAGAAAAGCGTGCGATAACAGGCACCCTCCGTAGAGGCCTTTTCTGCCATGCTGCGATACGCCTGGAGTACCTGTCCAGCTGATGCTCGTGCATCTTCTAGCCGCTGTGAAATACCTTGGTGCTCACGGCTTAGCTGCTCTTGACGTTGAAAGGTAAGCCACTGGCGATAATCGTTAATAAGTTGAGATGACGCCATAATCACTCCATGAATAAATTAAGCTGTACCAGCGGAATACGCGAATCGACAACCTTCGCATATTCCTAGGCTAAGAGCTAGCGACGGGCGCGTCGGCGACGTTCACCACCAGTATTCGCTGCTTGTCCTTCCGGTTTGCGCTTGGCGCGGGGTTGTTTCTGACCACGGCGGCCATTTTCGATGGGCTCTGGCTTGGCGTTGGGATCAGGTTCAAAACCGGGCTCGATACGTTTAGGCAGGTTTTGCTTAATAAGCCGCTCAATCCCGCTCAGCAAGACGTGTTCGTCGACACATACGAGCGAAACTGCCTCTCCATCGCTACCCGCTCGGCCGGTCCGTCCAATGCGGTGAACATAGTCCTCTGCCACATTAGGTAAGTCGAAGTTAACGACATGAGGGAGTTCGTTGATATCTAACCCACGAGCGGCAATGTCAGTGGCGACAAGTACCTGTAAATCACCGCTTTTGAAAGCACCTAGTGCACGCGTTCTAGCACCTTGGCTCTTATTGCCATGAATGGCCATGGCGGGTATGTCTTGCTTAGAAAGCTGCTCTGCTAAGCGGTTTGCGCCATGCTTGGTACGAGTAAAAACGAGTACCTGAAACCAGCCATGCTGCTGAATTAAATGAGCTAGCAGCTCGCGTTTTTTATCACGGTCTACTCGGTAAATGGTTTGCTCAATCTTTTCAGCTGTCGTATTACGAGGTGCGACTTCTATCAACGCCGGATTGTTAAGCAGCTGTTGCGCCAGTAACTGAATTTCATTGGAAAAGGTTGCAGAAAACAGTAGATTTTGGCGCTGTTTCGGTACTAGGCGTAATAACCGCTTAATATCATGGATGAATCCCATGTCGAGCATGCGGTCAGCTTCATCGAGCACCAGGATTTCGACCGCCGATAGATCCACATGACCTTGCTGATGCAAGTCCAACAGTCTACCTGGGGTGGCTACCAATACATCAAGTCCCGCTTTAAGTGCATCAACTTGTGGTTGTTGGCCAACACCGCCGAAAATAATATGCGAGCGTAAAGAGAGGTGCTTGCCGTAAACGGTCACACTTTCACCTACCTGGGCAGCAAGCTCACGAGTAGGGGTGAGCACTAACGCGCGTACTTGGCGTTTGCCGGGACGTTTGCCATCCGCTAACCGCTGCAACATGGGTAACGTAAAACCAGCGGTTTTGCCCGTGCCAGTTTGCGCACTGGCAAGCATGTCGCGACCTTCAAGTACGACGGGAATAGCTTTTTGTTGAATAGGGGTAGGCTGTGTATAGCCCTGCGCGGTAACCGCGCGTAGTAAATCGTCGTGCAGACCAAGTTCAGAAAAGCTCATGCGTTCTCCGCAATCGCTTAGTAAGTGACGTCGCTTGGCGTCGTCGTTACTGAGCGTAATGTTCAAAAAGCGAGGATGGTACACCGTCGCGGCAGCGAAGTTTGCCAGATAAAGTGCGATGCCGCGATGGTCATTTTTTTGCCGATCAAGACGGTGAAATAGACATTGGCCTGAATCGGGGGTGACGTGGTAGCGCTGAAAGATGACTCCTTTAGTATATCATGGATCCTTCATTTCAGCGTTTAACATAGGGATGGGGGCATCCTAACAATGGCACATCTAAAAATAATTTCCTTTGCGTATCTCGTTGGCAATTTGCAGGGCTACCTTATCCCAGCTTTCGCCAAGCGAGCGTACCAATGCAGGGTAACCATCCTGCTGTAGCTCTGTTTCAGCAGAAAAGCTTTTTAGCGCAAGCAGTTTGTTATCAGCACTGCGTAATTGCCATTGTCCGCTGGCCACCGCCCGCCCGTCGTGTCGTCCCTGAAATTGATCAACTTCAAGCAGTAACGTGAGCGCTTCAGGCGCATTGCCGTCAGCGTGAACGACTTGAACGGACATAAGCTCTTGAGATAGTTGAACGCGCAATGCACGCTCTAATTGGCGTCCAATACTTTCAGCCCATTGATGTTCACGGGCTTCATTTAGGGTGATGTCATCAAGCTGCATGACGATACCATCTACATCTAGATAGTGTGCTAAACGTGGTGGCCGCACCTGCAGTGTGCCAATGGAATGGCTTGGCGCATTCACAGCGCTTTTGCTCGGTAGCATGTAGCGAGAGGGTGGTGTAACACTGCTAGCGCAAGCGCTTAGCAGTATGCAAAGGCTAAGCAGTGATACATAGCGGATTGCCTTACAGCGCATAGTAAGTTCCTTCTTAACGTGGTGCGCGAGGCACGGGATCTTGGGTATCCAGATTATCGAACAGGAGCGCCCTTGGATTTTCATTTAATGTGCGGGTAAGTGGTTGTAAGTCGCGCATTAAGCGATCAAGTCGTTGAATAGCCGTTGTTAATTCTTGATAGGCTGGAGATGACGGCGATACACCTTGCAAGGTGCTACGCAGCTCCTCAAGGGTGGCATTTATGTTTCCGCTGACTGCCTGAGTATCTGGGTCATTCAGCAGCTGATTGATGGAAGTGCTTACCTGACGTATTTCGTTGAGAACACTTTCAGATGCTTGTAAGTTTCGGTCTAAACCCGCGAGGAGTGGTTCAACTTCAAGCGCGTTTAATTTCTCAAGTAGGCTGGTTACCTGCGCTTGGATCTGCGCAAAGCCGCCAGCGACCGAGGGAAATACTGTCCGCTCGGAGAACGTTTCAGCGACATATTCGTTAGCCAATTCACGTTGAAAATTAAGGTCAACGAAAAGTGCACCCGTTAATAAGCTGCCATTTTTGAGCGATGCACGTAGTCCTAGTCCGAAAAGGCGCTTAAAGCGAGAGTCCCATTCTTCTATGTCAATATCGGTGTTCTCAATGCCCAGCCGCTGAGGCTCGATTCGAATTAGCACTGGAATAGCAAACTGCGAACGAGAATCGGGCTGTGGTGCAGTAAAATTCCAGGGTACGGAGGCAACCGTGCCGATTCTTACACCACGAAATTCGACGGGGGCACCTTTCGATAACCCGCGAACGGTATCATCGACCAACATCACGTATTCAAGATACCGGTTAAAGGTTCCTTCTCGGGCAGTATTTTCATCTGCATAGAGGTTAAAACGAGCATTAGGCTCTACTGGCTGCCCCATCGGCAGGTCTTCTGGCACGCCAAAAGTAACACCGCCTCCCAGCAACGCTTCAAGGGATTCAACATTGACTCGTACACCGTCGGCATCTAGTTGAAAATCAACACCGCTCGATGTCCAAAAACGAGTGCTATCCGTCACCAGTTGACCGTAAGGTTCTTCAATAAATACTTGATGGTGCATTGTGCGAGATTCAGTATCAAAGCGAGTATCTTCAACTCGCCCCACGGTATAACCCTGATAAGAGACAGGGTCGCCTATGCGAAGCGAGTTACCTAGCTGGCTGACCAGACTGATTTGCAAGCCAGCCTGTCCGGCTGGTGCAACAGGCGGTGTATCACTTACCGTAAACTCGCGCTCAGGCTCATCAGATTGACCTGCCTCTAGCTGAATATAGGCGCCAGACAATACAGTGCCCAAGCCGCTGATGCCTTCGCGGCCAATACGTGGCTTCACTACCCAGAACCGGCTATCTTCTCTAAGCATTGCCTCCGCTTCTGGTTGAATACGGGCGGTCATGACCGCGTGCGAAAGATCATCAGACAGGCGAACGTTTTGAACTCTGCCAATTTCAACATTTCGACTTCGAATGAGCGTACTGCCCGCTTCGATACCTTCCGCGCTGTCCATTGTTAGCGTAACGAGCGTACCTCGGCTTGCGTAGTTGTCGTAGACAAGCCAAAGCCCGATCACAACAGCAACGATTGGCACGATCCAAATCGGAGAGAGCCGCGTTTGCGGTGATGACTTTGCACGATGTAAGTCGTTGTTGTCGTTAGTGTCAGCTTTCTTTGGTGTTGAATCATTAGCCATCAACAGTTTCCTTGGTGGCCGTTTTACGGCGAGTAGAGCTAGGGGGCGGGGTGTCCCAAATTAAGCGCGGATCAAATGTCATAGCAGCTAACATTGTCAGCACAACGACGGCAGCAAATGCGAGCGCTGCGGGCCCCGGTGTAATTGACATTAAAGAACCAGCACGAATCAAAGCAACCAATATGGCAACTACAAATACGTCAACCATCGACCATCGGCCTATAAATTCAGTGAGCCGGTAAAGCCGGGTGCGGCTTTGTGCATTAAGTTCGTTGCTATGTTTTATAACCATACAGAGCCAAATCAATGCGACAAGCTTACCAACGGGAACGATGACACTCGCCACAAAGATTACAGCGGCTACTGGCCAAGAGCCCATTTGCATGAGTTGTACAACGCCACCGATGATCGTTGAGGGTGACGAGTGCCCTAAACTGGTAGTGGTCATAATAGGGTATACATTAGCGGGTATATACATTACCGCTGCTGCAAAAAGCAGTGCCCAGGTGCGCTGTAAGCTATGAGGGAGCCGTGGGTGGAGCTTTTCATGGCAGCGTAGACAGCGTCCCTTTCCAGGCTCAGGAAGGCGATTAATCAGGCCGCAGGTCGGGCAGCCGGTTATCCCTTGGCTAGCAGCCGTCGTCCCTGTGCGAGTGCCTTCAGGCGCGAGGGGCTCTTTCTCTAATGAGAACCACATCCAATCCGAATCAATAGATTGCGTCGTTAACAGTAAAAGGATGGCAAATACGCTGAATGCCCAGAAAGAGATGCCCAGTTCAATTTGTGCCATGCCAGCTATTTTTATCAAACTAACCAGTGCACCAACGATGAAGACATCAGCCATCATCCATGGGTTAAGCCTTGCTAGTGAACGGGCGATGTCTCGGCTAAACGGCATTGGATGGCCGCGCAGTAAACCAAATTGGAGCCAGATAACGCCAATTAGATAAATCGCAGGCAGTACAACAATGGTCATAATGACAGCAATGGCGACAATAGGCTGATGAAAAGCGATCAACGTAGTGGCGGTCTGTGAAAGTTCTATGCGATTACCAATGCCACTGACACTAAAGCTTACAAAGGGAAACGACACTGCCACAAGTAGTGCTATCAGGGATGAAAGAGCTAGCGCCATACTTCTCTGAGCAGGATATCGATGCCGCTTTACTAGCACATGCGAGCAGCGTGGGCAGGATGCTTTCTCTCCAGACCCGAGTGGAGGAAGCGCAGAGACCCAGTCACATTCATGACAGGCGCGTAAGCGTCTGCGTTGAACGCGTGCTTCGGGAGGGTGGCAGTCGACCTGAGGTGTGTTCACCCTCAAAGAAGGTCGTTTGATAAACTGATAGTGAGGCAACAGCTAATTCTCAATACGTTGAGGAGTTCAAATTAGTACGGTGGGCAGATACCACTGTCAAATCGCGTCGTATAATCGCGCCACCAAAACAGCACTTGACCTAACTAAGTAGTTAGACAAGGATGCCCCGGCAATGGTGCCTAATGATAGTGCCTAACATTACGATATTAAGGAAATGAAATAATGTTGCTCCCTTTTTTGGCTGTTGTCGTGGGATTAGTGCTTCTTGTATGGAGCGCTGAGAAATTTATCGATGGTGCTGCAGCTACCTCAAGGTGGTTAGGGCTATCGCCTCTATTAATTGGCATGCTGGTCATTGGTTTTGGCACCTCTGCACCAGAAATGATGGTGTCAGTGTTGGCGGCTATACAAGGAAATCCTGGTTTAGCGATAGGTAATGCATATGGTTCCAATATCGCTAATATTGGTCTTGTCTTGGGATTTGTTGCGTTGATAGCTCCTTTAGCGGTGCATTCGGGGGTGATACGCAAAGAGATGCCGCTGTTGATAGGTGTCATGCTTCTAACGGGTTATATGCTATATGACGGTTGGATTTCTCGCGGAGAAGCCATCTTGTTGCTAGGCGCGCTGGCGCTCTTTATTGGGGTCAGTATTGTTCGTTCACGGGGACAGCAAGATGATCCGCTAGTCGGTGAAGTAGCAGAGGCGCTTGATAGTAAGGCCATGTCGCGTGGCAAAGCGATTATGTGGACGTTAATTGGGTTGGTACTGTTGATCGCAAGCTCGCGCATCTTAGTGTGGGGAGCGGTCGAAATAGCGATAGCTTTTGGAGTCAGCGACTTAATTATTGGGTTAACCGTTGTTGCAATTGGCACGTCTCTACCCGAGCTTGCTTCCTCTATTAGTGCTTTGCGCCGCAAAGAGCATGATATGGTGTTAGGTAATGTAGTGGGTTCTAATTTATTCAATAGCTTGGCAGTGGTAGGCCTTGCAGGTGTTATTACACCGATTGAAGTGGGGCGCGAGGTATTAATTCGTGATTGGAGCGTCATGACCTTTATGACCTTAATGATGGTGTTTTTTGCCTTCTCCTGGCGGGGGCGCCCACGGCGTATAAACCGTATCGAGGGTGGTTTATTGTTCTCTATGTTCATTGCTTATACCGGCTACATGGTCAGCATCGTAGTGATGTCTTAGCTGCGTCAATGTGACGCGGTCTATAAAAAGAACTAGTGGTGTATAGCTTTTGTCACAGTCTCAAATTACAACACATTCGAAGATCAAGCTTAGTAGCTGCAGCTGTCATCGTTCTTAGCACTAAAATGCAGCACCAGTGAGGCTCAACTAAGCTTGTGTGGCCCGTTAATGGGATACTTATCCAGGTCTTAGGAGAGTGTGATGGAGCTTGATCCCCTTGTACTATCACGAATTCAGTTTGCCTTTGTAGTTTCGTTTCACGCGATTTTTCCAGTTTTCACCATTGGGCTGGCATCTTACATAGCGCTACTCCATGGGCTTTTTTTTAAAACTAAAAATCCCGCTTGGGACCGTCTATCGTTGTTTTGGACAAAGGTGTTTGCGGTTGTCTTTGGCATGGGAGTGGTGTCTGGCATTGTCATGTCGTTTCAGTTCGGCACCAACTGGAGTAACTTTTCCTTAGCTGCGTCAAACTTTCTAGGTCCGGTATTAAGCTATGAAGTTGTGACAGCTTTCTTCTTGGAAGCGGCCTTTCTGGGCGTGCTGCTATTTGGGCGCGGTAAAGTGCCTCAAGGTGTCCACTTGTTTGCAGCCATCATGGTAGCTGTGGGCACCTTTATTTCCTCTTTCTGGATTTTGTCGGCAAATAGCTGGATGCACACGCCAGCCGGCGTGGAGTTGATTGATAACCGCTTCCATGTGACCTCGTGGTTACAAGCGATTTTTAATCCGTCCTTTCCCTACCGCTTTGCTCATATGGCCATGGCGTCATTCTTAACCGGCGGTTTCGTGGTGGCCGGTGTAAGTGCTTGGTTCCTTCTCCGTGGTCGTGATCTAGAAGCTAACCGCCGAGCGCTGTCGATGTGTTTGTGGTTGCTGTTGTTCCTAGCCCCAGCGCAGGCTGTGGTTGGCGATTTTCACGGCCTCAACACGTTAGAGCATCAGCCAACTAAAGTGGCGGCAATGGAAGGTCACTGGGAAACGTCATCGAACGTACCGCTCCTGTTATTCGCAATTCCTGATCAGGAAGCACAGGCAAATCACTTTGAGTTGGGCATTCCAAATCTAGCCAGCATTATTCTTACTCATTCGCCTGAGGGTGAGATTCCCGGCATTACCGAGGTAGCACCAGATGAGCAGCCGCCGGTTTTCATTGTGTTCTGGGCATTTCGAGTGATGGTGGGAATTGGGTTATTAATGATTGCGACTGCGCTTATTGGATTGCTTATGCGTAGCAAAGGAAGGGTGTATCAACATTCGGCCTACTTGAAAGCATTGGTCTTCATGATACCCATGCCGTTTGTTGCGGTGCTAGCAGGCTGGATTGTCACAGAGGCCGGGCGCGCTCCTTGGTTGGTATACGGCATTATGACGCATTCTGAAGGGTTAACGCCTTCTCTTACTGGGCCAATGGCGCTGTTTACGTTGGTGGGCTACGTGCTGGTATACGCGGTAGTGTTTTACGCTGGCATTTATTACCTAACACGTGTGGTACGCAACGGTATGCTGCCTGAAGAGGAACGGGAGGCAACTTCAGAAAACTTCAAACGTCCGATGCGGCCCTTTTCAGCTGCGCATACGCCTTTTGATGAGGATGTTGATCCGGCAAGGAGCTAAATATGGAAGTGTTGGATTTAACGCTACTGATGAATCCTGTCAGGCCCATTTGGAACGGAAGCGAAATATGATTGATATCGGTTGGGGCTGGTTGGTTAGGCGTTCTCTTGTGGACGTATTTGGCTTGGATATATCCATTGTTGGCAAGGCGCGATCATCAAGTGAGGAGTGCCACTAACGTTATGGCGACATCTAAATCAGATCAGGTAATGTCCTTAACCTCACGCTCATGGTTGAAATCACTCGCTCGGCGTGAGCAAAAAAAGCTCACGCTAGCAGCGATATGGGGAGTGCTTGCAGGGGGGCATACGGTTTTACTAGTGGTGGGGCTTGCGTGGGTTATCGATCAGCTTGTAATTCATGGCCGCTCACCGACATCACTGACAGCTTTTTTCTTTGGGTTGATGGCAGTGGTGCTGCTTCGCTCACTATTTCAAGCAATGCAAGAAGCCAGTAGTGCAGAGGCAAGTCTCCGTATTCGACAGCATGCGCGAGAGATGTTGCTAAATAAAGTGGCGACGCTTGGCCCAGTTTGGCTTACCCGCCAGCAGAGTGGCGCGATAGCGACCCAGGCGGTAGAGCATGTTGAAGCGTTGGATGGTTATTTCGCACGCTTTTATCCGCAGATGAGGATTGTCGTCGCATTACCGTTACTGGTGCTTTGCATTGTTGGCTTGCTGGACTACCTTGTCGCCATCTTTTTATTGCTTTCAGCGCCGCTTATCCCGCTTTTTATGGCGTTGGTTGGTATGGGCGCTGAGCGTTTGAATCGTGATCAATTCATGGCTGTGTCGCGTTTGTCAGCTCACTTTGTAGATCGGGTCAGGGGAATGACGACACTGCAACTGTTTGGCCATACCAAGTCAGCACAAAAAGATGTTTGGTATGCCACTGATGACTATCGACGACTAAGCATGCGCACGCTGCGATTAGCTTTTTTGTCATCAGCAGTGCTTGAGTTTTTTGCATCAGTTGCGATTGCTGTTGTAGCAATGTACGTCGGTTTTGGCCTGCTAGGTTATATCGACTATGGGCCATCGTCGTCACTAACCCTCTTTACTGGGCTAGCCGTTTTGCTGCTGGCGCCAGAGTTTTTTCAGCCTCTGCGAACGCTATCCCAGCACTATCATGATCGCGCGGCAGCATTAGGAGCGGCTGAAAGTGTTGTGGCAATACTTAATGAGCCAGATCTAGTCCCTTCAGCCTCTTCAATGCCTCACGCTGAGGATGCTGTCATTGAGCTTCGTGGGGTTGACATTGGGTATGAGGGTCGCGCCACGGTATTGGCTGCTCTGGACGCCACTATTCGACGAAGTGACGTGGTTGCCATCACCGGTGAATCGGGTAGCGGTAAATCATCCATCCTAGCCTTAATGGCTGGTTTTATGATGCCTAGCAGCGGCGAGTGCCGCTATCGTCACGGTGGCCAAGTTGCCTGGCTGGATCAAACCCCTTGTATCATTCAGGGGACTCTTGCCGATAACTTACGCTTGGCCGCTCCTGAGGCGGATCAAGCATCAATGGCCCAAGCGCTGCAGCGGGCGGGGCTAGGCGAGTTGTTGTCTCAGTTGCCTGATGGCCTGGAAAGTAAGGTAGGCGAGCGTGGTGTAGGGCTGTCTGGTGGCCAAGCGCAACGCCTTACACTGGCGCGTGTATACCTTAGCGAGGCGCAACTAGTTTTGTTAGACGAACCAACGGCGAGCTTAGACGCCATTACCGAGAAGGCCGTCATTCAAGCGTTGTTAGATTGGGCAAAGGAAGGCCGTACGCTAGTAATCGCAACGCATCATCCTGCGGTGGTGGCTGTTGCTAATCGCCACTTTACCTGTGAAGCAGGTCAGCTTATCGAGGCGACCGCATGAAGCAGTTTTATCATGATATGAAGCCGTGGCTGCTGATACTTCTGCGCCGTCGTCAGCGTTTTTTTGTTGGCGCGTTATTGGTGTGGGTAACGCTTCTGGCCGGCTTGGCCTTATTAGGGCTGTCAGGTTGGTTTATTACTGCGTGCGCGCTGGCCGGTATAGCGCTGGCGGCTGGTTTGCCCGTCACTTTGGATATTTATGTTCCCGGCGGTGGTATTCGTTTCTTTGCACTGTTGCGAACGGTGGCGCGTTACGCGGAGCGCCTTTATAACCACAACACTGTACTGACGTTGTTAGCTGATTTGCGCTACCGCGTGTTTGGCAATTTAACAAGGTTGGATGAAGCAACGCTTAAGCGCCGCCGTGCTAGTGAATGGCTAAGTCGCTTAACGTCGGATATTGATACGCTTGATAATCTGTATCTACGATTGCTAATCCCACCGTTTGTTGGACTGTTAAGCATACTTGTTGTCTCCGGCTTTATCTCTATCTGGCTGCCTGTGTTGGGCGGTTTGATAGCAGCTGTACTAAGTGTGCTATGGCTTGTGGTAACGGTTGGTTATGCGTGGCTTGGTTTTGGCAATAGCTATCAGCAAGTTAACGACCAAGAAGAGTTACGCCATCTGGTGCTTGATCAAGTACAAGCTTCGGCGGAGCTAATGAGCTACCAAACTAATCATTGGTATCGTACACGGGTTAATCAACACGAAGACCACGCGCTTAGTAATCAACGCCAGTTGGCCTATAAGTCGGCCATTGGCAATGCGCTCGTATCGGCGGTAACCGGCATGCTGGTGGTAGGTGTTTTATGGCTGGGCAGCTTCACTGTTGCAGCTGGCCAGGTGGCCGGGCCTATCGTTGTTATGGCGGTTATCGCGGTACTGGGCATAAATGAAGTATTCACTACGCTACCCGCCGCCTTTCTTAAAGCTGGTGCTAGCTATGGTGCTGCTCGGCGTTTAAATACATTGACTGGTATAGCGAGTGAGGCGCCATCGCAAGTCTTGCCTGACGCTTCTCGCGGACACGAAGTGGCGTTTCGCCATGTTTCATTGCGTTATCCTGATACGGCCCACTCTGTGCTTTCTGATATTACATTTACCTTGCCAGCCGGAGAGCGAGCGGTGGTGACGGGTATCTCTGGGGCAGGCAAGTCAACGCTGGCTAGTCTTATCATGGGTAGAATATCGTCCTCACAGGGACAGATTTACGTTGCCAGTTGCGCGCCTTCTAACGTCATTGCGGAAAGCCGCGCCAAACATTTTGCCTTGCTCACTCAGCAAGTTGATCTTTTTGATGGATCGTTAGCAGCGAATCTTCGTATTGCGAACCCGGAGGCAAGCGATGATCAACTGTGGGAAGTTCTCTCTCAAGTTGCGCTAGATGATTGGGTAAAGCAGCAGCCAAAGCGGCTTAAGACTCAAGTCGGTGAAAAAGGCCAGCAGCTCTCAGGAGGACAGGCACGTAGAGTGGCATTGGCTCGTGTTTTCTTGCGCGACCCAGCGGTGGTGCTATTAGATGAACCTTTTGCCGGTGTGGATGCATTAACCGCTATGCATATTGCTAAATCATTGGATCATTGGCTTATTGGTCGAACAGTGATCTATTTTATTCATCAAGTGGAAGAGCCGAGCTTGTTGCCGGGCGTTAACTATCACTGGCGACTTGCTGAGGGGAAGTTAAATACGGATACTCTTGATAATGTTGGAAATAATTTATCCTAATGCTAGGAGTTTCGTATGCATGAATTTCTTCTTCAGCTTCCTAAGGTAGAGCTCCATTTGCACATCGAAGGCTCCCTTGAGCCTGAGCTAATGTTTGAACTTGCCAAGCGGAATGGTATCGAGCTTCCTTACGCAACGGTTGAAGAGGCAAAAGCAGCTTATGAGTTCGATGACCTTCAGGGGTTCTTAAATCTTTACTATCAAGGCATGAATGTACTGCGCACGGAGCAGGATTTTTATGACTTGGCGATAGATTACTTCCAGCGTGCTCGTGGAGAAGGGGTAGTGCACATTGATATGCATTTTGACCCGCAGGCCCACCTCCAGCGTGGCATTCCTCTTGAGATAGTGATGGCGGGTTTGCTTCGTGCCAAGAAAGAGGCGGAGGCAACGCTTGATTTGTCTGTTGGTATGATTATGGCTTTTTTGCGTGATCGTCCCGCTGAAGAAGCGCTCAGCGTGCTTGAAAGCGCTGCACCGTATTGGAAGTTTTTAGATGCGATTGGTTTAGACAGTGCCGAGCGTGGTAACCCCCCGTTCAAGTTTCAGGCACTCTTTGCGCGAGCCAAAGAATTTGGCTTAGTGCGTGTTGCCCATGCAGGAGAAGAAGGGCCCGCTGAATATATTTCTGAAGCGCTGGACCTTCTCGATGTTCAGCGAATTGACCACGGGGTTCGCTGTCTCGAAAGTAACGCAGTGGTTAAGCGACTCAGGGAGCGTCAAATCGTACTAACGGTTTGCCCGCTTTCTAATGTCAGTCTAAAGGTGGTTGATGATCTTCGAGACCACCCTCTTCCTCAGTTGTTGAAAGAAAACCTCAAGGTGACGATTAGCTCAGACGATCCTGCTTATTTTGGAGGTGGGTTGCTGACAAATCATGTTGCTTGTGCTGAAGCGTTTGGCTGGGATGCTGATGTATTCCGCATGCTAAATCGTAATGCAATCGAAGAAGCTTTTGTTGATGAGCCTCGCCGCCAAGAGCTTTTGCTGCGCCTTGAGCAAGCATGAAAGGACCGCCGACTTCTGGTCGGCGGTGGCTCATTTAAGGAAGCGCAGGAACGTCAAATTCAGGCATTTCACCTGTTAACGTGTGCAAGAAAGCAGTAATCTCATCTATAGTTGTGGTATCAAATTCACGCCCCAACATTTCTTGCCCCATGATCGCGACAGCTTCCTCTAGCGTTTGTGTTGCGCCGTTATTCATATAGGGGTAAGTGACGGCCACATTGCGAAGGGTGGGTGTACGGAATCGGTATTTATCACCCTCTTCACCGGTGACAATATAGCGGCCAAGGTCTGTAGAGCCAGGTACCTGAATAGCATGAAATTGACTATCGGTTAAATTAGGGCCGCGGTGGCAGGCAATACAACCATTATCGACAAACGCGACCATTCCATTTTTTGCTTGCTCGCTAATGGCATCCATGTCGCCTTGTAAGTAACGGTCAAAAGGCGCATTCGGTGTATTAAGTGTCCGTTGAAACACGGCGAGTGCTTTTCCAAGGTTTTCTGCATTAATAGGATCTTCTTGGTTTGGGTAAGCCTCCGCGAATTTATCTTGATAAAGCTCAAATTCCGCAAGCCGTTCTAGCGCGTGATCAAGCTGCATGGCCATTTCGACATCGGCTTCGATGGGTCCTAATGCTTGTCCCTCGAGGTCGGGTTCGCGCCCATCCCAGAATTGTGCATTTAAAAATCCGCTGTTCAATACAGTCGGCGTGTTGCGTTCGCCAATTTGTCCGTTATGGCCCACTGCCCTGGGGATGCGGTCAGACCAGCCTAGCGCAGGGTTATGGCAGGTGGCACAGCTAATGACTCCGCTTGCAGAAATGCGTGGTTCAAAAAATAGCATATTGCCTAGCTCTACTTTCTCATCTGTTTGAGAGTTTTCAGCAGGTAATGGTGGCAGATGTGGCAGTGGTTCAAAACGAAGGCGATAATTCTCCATGTCATCATCGGCCAGCGTCATATTTGAAGCTATCAGTAATGCAGCTCCTGCTAAATAAACTGGACTCTTAAACAATTGCATATTATCCCCCTCCAGATGGCTGTTAAGTGTCGTGCTTTTTGTTTTGTATGAGCACTATTGAAATGCTAGCGCCAGTCTAGAAAGAAGGGGGAGAAAGAGGCTTGCGCTAGGTCAATTTTAGATTCGATCCTTTTTGCTCATTTTACTCATCAGAAAGGATAAAAAAGTGTTGACGAATAAATAGAAATGAGTAGAATACGCCCCACATCGAACGGCAACGCCAATCGATAGCTCTTTAACAATTTGATCAGGTAATTCATGTGGGCGCTTGCCGATGAGGGTGATAAATCACCAAATATCAAGGCAAGCGGTCATGACAATGTAAATTGAAATGAATTCGTTTGGACCTTGAGCCAAGTTTGATGCACTTATGTGACTTTCGAGTGACATGTAAGCATCACAATGATTTTAAACTGAAGAGTTTGATCATGGCTCAGATTGAACGCTGGCGGCAGGCCTAACACATGCAAGTCGAGCGGTAACAGGGGTAGCTTGCTACCCGCTGACGAGCGGCGGACGGGTGAGTAATGCATAGGAATCTGCCCGGTAGTGGGGGATAACCTGGGGAAACCCAGGCTAATACCGCATACGTCCTACGGGAGAAAGGGGGCTTCGGCTCCCGCTATTGGATGAGCCTATGTCGGATTAGCTAGTTGGTGAGGTAATGGCTCACCAAGGCAACGATCCGTAGCTGGTCTGAGAGGATGATCAGCCACATCGGGACTGAGACACGGCCCGAACTCCTACGGGAGGCAGCAGTGGGGAATATTGGACAATGGGGGCAACCCTGATCCAGCCATGCCGCGTGTGTGAAGAAGGCCTTCGGGTTGTAAAGCACTTTCAGCGAGGAAGAACGCCTAGTGGTTAATACCCACTAGGAAAGACATCACTCGCAGAAGAAGCACCGGCTAACTCCGTGCCAGCAGCCGCGGTAATACGGAGGGTGCAAGCGTTAATCGGAATTACTGGGCGTAAAGCGCGCGTAGGTGGCTTGATAAGCCGGTTGTGAAAGCCCCGGGCTCAACCTGGGAACGGCATCCGGAACTGTCAAGCTAGAGTGCAGGAGAGGAAGGTAGAATTCCCGGTGTAGCGGTGAAATGCGTAGAGATCGGGAGGAATACCAGTGGCGAAGGCGGCCTTCTGGACTGACACTGACACTGAGGTGCGAAAGCGTGGGTAGCAAACAGGATTAGATACCCTGGTAGTCCACGCCGTAAACGATGTCGACCAGCCGTTGGGTGCCTAGCGCACTTTGTGGCGAAGTTAACGCGATAAGTCGACCGCCTGGGGAGTACGGCCGCAAGGTTAAAACTCAAATGAATTGACGGGGGCCCGCACAAGCGGTGGAGCATGTGGTTTAATTCGATGCAACGCGAAGAACCTTACCTACTCTTGACATCCTGCGAACTTGTGAGAGATCACTTGGTGCCTTCGGGAACGCAGAGACAGGTGCTGCATGGCTGTCGTCAGCTCGTGTTGTGAAATGTTGGGTTAAGTCCCGTAACGAGCGCAACCCTTGTCCTTATTTGCCAGCGGGTAATGCCGGGAACTCTAAGGAGACTGCCGGTGACAAACCGGAGGAAGGTGGGGACGACGTCAAGTCATCATGGCCCTTACGAGTAGGGCTACACACGTGCTACAATGGCCGGTACAAAGGGTTGCGAGCTCGCGAGAGTCAGCTAATCCCGAAAAGCCGGTCTCAGTCCGGATCGGAGTCTGCAACTCGACTCCGTGAAGTCGGAATCGCTAGTAATCGTGAATCAGAATGTCACGGTGAATACGTTCCCGGGCCTTGTACACACCGCCCGTCACACCATGGGAGTGGACTGCACCAGAAGTGGTTAGCCTAACGCAAGAGGGCGATCACCACGGTGTGGTTCATGACTGGGGTGAAGTCGTAACAAGGTAGCCGTAGGGGAACCTGCGGCTGGATCACCTCCTTAAACGATGCATCATCCCTCGCGGTAAGCGCTCACAATGAATTACCTGATCAGATAATAGAGCAAACGGTAGCTAGTTTGGCTGTCATAAGGGTCTGTAGCTTAGTTGGTTAGAACGCACCCCCTGACCTTAAATGGAAAGCAGGGTGAGGTCGGCTAACAGGCTTATGGTGCCTACTGATAGTTGAATGCCCGGGTCTGTAGCTCAGTTGGTTAGAGCGCACCCCTGATAAGGGTGAGGTCGGCAGTTCAAGTCTGCCCAGACCCACCA
The DNA here is from genome assembly GCF_923868895.1 of Halomonas sp. TD01. Taxonomy (GTDB): domain Bacteria; phylum Pseudomonadota; class Gammaproteobacteria; order Pseudomonadales; family Halomonadaceae; genus Vreelandella. The sequence continues at coordinate 3,519,896 of NZ_OV350343.1, read as the reverse complement.
AATTTGCGTGATGCGTCGTTGAAAGACTCCTTGTGTAGCAGGCTACACGTTGTCGTCTTTTGCCTAGTCTCACACAAATTATATTTTATCCAGTACGGCGTTATTTTATGATCCGCATAGCAGGCTATGCGTCGCCATAAAATGCCTTGTTCTGTATAAGATTACCCGGAAAAAGCAATACGATGGGGCCATAGCTCAGCTGGGAGAGCGCCTGCCTTGCACGCAGGAGGTCAGCGGTTCGATCCCGCTTGGCTCCACCATTATGTAGTACACTACCCACCGTTTGTTGATGTTTTGTGACCATTGATAAGCCATGCGCAGCTAGTGCGTTGTCTTATCACTGTTCATCGAACAGTCGCTCTTTAACAATGTATATCATGCTGACATAAACGTTTTTAAAACGTTTATACGTAATTGTTTTGTGATACGTCTCAAGCGTATCCGGCAATCGTTATCATTGCGAGACACCAGACTCCTTCGGGTTATAGGGTCAAGCAATGAAGCGCACACGGTGGATGCCTAGGCAGCCAGAGGCGATGAAAGACGTGGAAGCCTGCGATAAGGCTCGGCGAGGTGGCAAACAACCTGTGACCCGGGCATTTCTGAATGGGGAAACCCACTCATCATAAGATGAGTATCTTACGCTGAATATATAGGCGTAAGAGGCGAACCAGGGGAACTGAAACATCTAAGTACCCTGAGGAAAAGAAATCAACCGAGATTCCCCTAGTAGCGGCGAGCGAACGGGGACCAGCCCTTAAGCATGTGACTGATTAGGCGAATGAGCTGGGAAGCTCAGCCGTAGCGGGTGATAGCCCCGTAGTCGAAAGTCTGATCATGTGAAATCGAGTAGGTCGGGGCACGAGAAACCTTGACTGAAGACGGGGGGACCATCCTCCAAGGCTAAATACTCCTGGCTGACCGATAGTGAACCAGTACCGTGAGGGAAAGGCGAAAAGAACCCCGGAGAGGGGAGTGAAATAGATCCTGAAACCGTGTGCGTACAAGCAGTAGGAGCAGACTTGTTCTGTGACTGCGTACCTTTTGTATAATGGGTCAGCGACTTATATTCAGTGGCGAGGTTAACCGTTTAGGGGAGCCGTAGGGAAACCGAGTCTTAACTGGGCGACACAGTCGCTGGATATAGACCCGAAACCGAGCGATCTATCCATGAGCAGGGTGAAGGTTGAGTAACATCAACTGGAGGCCCGAACCAGGATCTGTTGAAAAAGATTTGGATGACTTGTGGATCGGAGTGAAAGGCTAATCAAGCTCGGAGATAGCTGGTTCTCCTCGAAAGCTATTTAGGTAGCGCCTCACGTATCACCGCCGGGGGTAGAGCACTGTTTCGGCTAGGGGGTCATCCCGACTTACCAACCCGAGGCAAACTCCGAATACCGGTGAGTGCGAGCGTGGGAGACACACGGCGGGTGCTAACGTCCGTCGTGAAAAGGGAAACAACCCAGACCGTCAGCTAAGGTCCCGAAATCCTGGTTAAGTGGGAAACGATGTGGGAAGGCTCAGACAGCTAGGAGGTTGGCTTAGAAGCAGCCATCCTTTAAAGAAAGCGTAATAGCTCACTAGTCGAGTCGGCCTGCGCGGAAGATGTAACGGGGCTAAACCAGGTACCGAAGCTACGGGTTCACACTTAGGTGTGAGCGGTAGAGGAGCGTCGTGTAAGCCGATGAAGGTGAATTGAGAAGTTCGCTGGAGGTATCACGAGTGCGAATGCTGACATGAGTAACGATAAAGGGAGTGAAAAACTCCCTCGCCGGAAGACCAAGGGTTTCTGTTCGACGCTAATCGGAGCAGAGTGAGTCGGCCCCTAAGGCGAGGCCGAAAGGCGTAGTCGATGGGAAACAGGTCAATATTCCTGTACCGGACATGATTGCGATGGGGGGACGGAGAAGGCTAGGTGAGCCAGGCGTTGGTTGTCCTGGTGAAAGTGAGTAGGCTTGCATCTTAGGTAAATCCGGGATGCTCTAAGGCCGAGACACGAAACGAACTGACTACGGTCAGGAAGTCATTGATGCCACGCTTCCAGGAAAAGCCTCTAAGCTTCAGATCATGTGCGACCGTACCCCAAACCGACACAGGTGGTCAGGGTGAGAATCCCAAGGCGCTTGAGAGAACTCGGGTGAAGGAACTAGGCAAAATGGTGCCGTAACTTCGGGAGAAGGCACGCCGGCGTAGGGTGACGAGACTTGCTCTCAGAGCCCGAACCGGTCGAAGATACCAGGTGGCTGCAACTGTTTAGTAAAAACACAGCACTCTGCTAACGCGCAAGCGGACGTATAGGGTGTGACGCCTGCCCGGTGCCGGAAGGTTAAATGATGGTGTTAGCCGCAAGGCGAAGCTCTTGATTGAAGCCCCGGTAAACGGCGGCCGTAACTATAACGGTCCTAAGGTAGCGAAATTCCTTGTCGGGTAAGTTCCGACCTGCACGAATGGCGTAATGATGGCCACGCTGTCTCCACCCGAGACTCAGTGAAATTGAAATCGCCGTGAAGATGCGGTGTACCCGCGGCTAGACGGAAAGACCCCGTGAACCTTTACTATAGCTTCACACTGGACGCTGATGTTGCCTGTGTAGGATAGCTGGGAGGCTTTGAATCTCGGACGCTAGTTCGAGGGGAGCCAACCTTGAAATACCAGCCTGGCATCATTGGCGTTCTCACTCAGGTCCGTTATCCGGATCGAGGACAGTGTGTGGTGGGTAGTTTGACTGGGGCGGTCTCCTCCCAAAGAGTAACGGAGGAGCACGAAGGTACCCTCAGCACGGTCGGACATCGTGCAGTGAGTGCAAGAGCATAAGGGTGCTTGACTGCGAGACAGACACGTCGAGCAGGTGCGAAAGCAGGTTCTAGTGATCCGGTGGTTCTGTATGGAAGGGCCATCGCTCAACGGATAAAAGGTACTCCGGGGATAACAGGCTGATACCGCCCAAGAGTTCACATCGACGGCGGTGTTTGGCACCTCGATGTCGGCTCATCACATCCTGGGGCTGAAGTCGGTCCCAAGGGTATGGCTGTTCGCCATTTAAAGTGGTACGCGAGCTGGGTTTAGAACGTCGTGAGACAGTTCGGTCCCTATCTGCCGTGGGCGTTGGATGTTTGAGAAGGGCTGCTCCTAGTACGAGAGGACCGGAGTGGACGCACCTCTGGTGTTCCGGTTGTCACGCCAGTGGCATTGCCGGGTAGCTATGTGCGGACGGGATAACCGCTGAAAGCATCTAAGCGGGAAGCCCCCTTCAAGATGAGACATCCCTGAGGCCTAGAGCCTCCTGAAGGGCCCAGCGAGACCAGCTGGTTGATAGGCACGGTGTGGAAGCGCTGCAAGGCGTTGAGCTAACGTGTACTAATGGCCCGTGAGGCTTGACCCTATAACACCCAAGGGGTCTGGTCGCAGTGATAACGAAAACCGGATACGCGACTCAAGCCCACGTGACACACGGAGGGCGTGAGACGAAAGAGACGCCACAAAACATAGTAACAGCACAGCATGATATACATGACCAGTTACGCCTGACGACCATAGCACGCGTGAACCACCTGATCCCTTGCCGAACTCAGAAGTGAAACCGCTTAGCGCCGATGGTAGTGTGGGGTCTCCCCATGCGAGAGTAGGTCATCGTCAGGCACTTATTGAGAAACCCCGGCCATTTGGTCGGGGTTTTGCTTTTTAGGGGTCTCCCCTGGACCCCGTTTGTCGGGAACAAACGGGAACCGCTTTAGCGGGCCCGAAGGGCGAGTCTCAGGATGAGACGAGTAGAGTAGCGGAGCGCCGCCCGGATCATCGTCAGGCACTTATTGAGAAACCCCGGCCATTTGGTCGGGGTTTTGCTTTTTAGGGGTCTCCCCTGGAGAGTAGCGGAGCGCCGCCCGGATCATCGTCAGGCACTTATTGAGAAACCCCGGCCATTTGGTCGGGGTTTTGCTTTTTAGGGGTCTTCCCTGGAGAGTAGCGGAGCGCCGCCCGGATCATCGTCAGGCACTTATTAAGAAAAACCCCAGCTTCCAATGAAGCTGGGGTTTTTTGTTGTTGGGCTATTGGTTATGAACTATTTGAAAAATCCCCAGGGCGCAAGCCCTGGGGATTTTTTGCGTGAGCCTTACCCTTCAATAAGGACGCATACTGGGGGCATGAGGGGAGGGGCAATGCTTAAAATTAATCCCGTTGGTGCTGGCACTGCCCATTTGACCAAGTTTCATAGATGGCGCGATCATCAGCGAGCATCATGAGTGTAAATAATCGCTCGCCGAGCGTTGTGCAGTGTTGAGTTCGACGTGCCAGCAGTGATGTCGCGTGAGGGTCAATCACTACAAAATCTGCCTCGTAGGAAGGGGCAAGCTGTCCGATATAGTTATCTAAAGAAAGGGCTTTTGCATTGCCATGGGTTAAGCCATAAAAACCTTGCCATGCGGTAAGAGGTTGTCCGCATAGTTGACCCACTTGGTAGGCTGCTTTAAGCGTCCCAAACCCTGATAAATCGGTGCCTGCGCCGATATCGCTAGCATAGGTAAATGCCATACCGGTCTGCTTAGCTGCCTCTCGGTCAAATAATCCGCTGCCTAGGAAAAGATTGGAGCTTGGACAAAAGGCAATATTGGCGCCTCGATCCGCCAGGCGTTTACGCATATCGTTATCCAGATGAATACCGTGCGCGAAGGTGCTGCGGGGGCCGACTAACCCCGCTTCCTCGTAAACGGCTAAGTAGTCGCGGCTACCAGGAAATAATTCGGCTACCCAGTCTAATTCCCCACTGTTTTCAGCCAAATGAGTTTGTAGCCAAAGGCTAGAGTCATTGCGTAAGAGGGCGCCGGCAGCATCCATTTGCATTTTGGTAGAGGTAGGCGCAAAGCGTGGTGTGACGCTATAACCTAGTCGGCCATTGCCATGCCAGTCTTGAATAAGTCGCTCACTGTCTGCAATCCCTGACACGCCATCCATTAGGGCGTCAGGTGCGTTGCGATCCATTAATACTTTACCGACCAGCATGCGTAGCTGACGTTTTTGGCAGGCGGTGAAGAACGCATCCACGGAGCCAGGATGACTGGAGCCAAATACTTGGGCTGTTGTCGTTCCTGCGCGAAGCATTTCATCTAGAAAAGCGTTCGATAGTGCTTCTGCATGTTCATGATTGGCAAAGCGGCACTCTTCAGGAAACGTATAGTCATTTAGCCAATCAAGTAGCTGCCTGCCGTAGGAAGCCATAATGTCTAGCTGCACATAGTGAACATGGGTATCGATAAAGCCGGGCATAATTAGCTTGCCACGATAATCAATAACGTGGGCGTCGCTGGGCAGTTGGTGAGCGAGATCACCATAATGGCCGACAGCATGAATATGGCTACCTTTTAGCCAAAGTACCCCGTCGCCATAATGCTCTAGGCTACCCGGCTGAGGCAGATCTTCATTACCTGGGTCGCGTGCAAAGCTGACAATTTCAGCGCGGATGAGCGTATCGATTGAGGAATTCATATTAACTCTGAGTCGTTTTCGTATCGTCAACAAGTGCACGTATTGCGTTCGGCTCAAGGCCGCGCATTTCTAGTGAGGCTGGCTTGTCCGTTAGCCAAAGCAGTTCGGTTACCACCGTCAAAGCAATCGCATAGGGGGTTTTGTTGCTAAGTTTAGTGTTATGAATACAGCCAATGGGACTGCGTACACGCTCTATTTCTTCAGCGGTGTAGCCTTCGCGCTGCAGTCGTCCTCGGAAACTTGCCCATTTGCTATCAGAGCCGATTAGTCCTATCGAGGCGATGTCGTGGCGCTGTAGTAAAGCGGTGATAAGGGCGTAATCTTCATCATGGTTGTGGGTTAATACCAGTGCATGACAGTAGGGTGGCAGGGCTGAAGTGTCCTCCTGTGGGCTGCTCAGCATATGGCAACTAAGTCGGGGTTGCTGCTGATCGCGTTCGTTAAATGCATCTGCTCGGCTATCAAACCAGTGTATTTGCCAGGGTAGCGGTTCGCTGAGCTTTACGATCTCTCGTCCGACATGGCCAGCACCAAACAAGGCGATATTGATAGCGGCTCCAGGAAACACCTCCAGCAGCACATTGACATAACCGCCACAGCACTGGCCGCTGCGTCCACCGAGCGAGAATGCCTCTAAGTGAAAGCCCACGCGGCCTTGCTGTAAAAAGTCTCGGGCAGAGTGGATAGTTTGCCACTCGAAAGTGCCCCCGCCTAGCGTGTCATAGACCGCCTCGTGGGTGATCACCATGCGCGCACCAGGCTCACGCGGGGTTGAACCCGCGCTGGTTACTTGAGTGGCTAATACATGGGGGACACCGTTGCGCTGCAACCGATCGAGTGCCGCGTGCCAAGTTTCTGCTGAGGGCTGTGTCATAGTGCTTTTTCTCTGATTGCGTTTGCAGCCAGCATCACTCGCTCAGGGGTTGCGGGAGTGTCGAGATGGGGAGACGCTTGGTAATCGGTTAAGCTTGAAAGCGCATCACGTAGCGCAGACCACACACAGATACCAAGCATAAACGGTGGCTCGCCAACGGCCTTGGAGCGATACAGGCTTGCCATGGAGTTGGGGTGTCCCTCCAGTAACTCAACGTTAAAAATAGCGGGAAGATCGCCAAACGTAGGTATCTTGTAAGTTGCAGGGCCGTCGCTAACCAGCACACCTTTATCGCTCCACTTAAGCTCTTCACTGGTTAGCCAGCCCATCCCCTGGATAAACCCACCTTCTACTTGACCAATATCAATCGCTGGGTTTAGCGAATTGCCAACGTCGTGTAGCACATCAACGCGGTCGACTAGGTATTCGCCGCTTAATGTATCAACACTAATTTCGGCAACGGCTGCGCCAAACGCGTAATAATAAAAAGGACGGCCTTGACCCGACGCGCGGTTGTAGTGAATCAGTGGTGTGGCATAAAAGCCTTTTTCTGAGAGCGAAATACGATTGAGGTAGGCCGTTTGGACAAGCTCGCCCCAGGGAATGCGGCGCTCGCTCTCTCCAATACCAGCAATCAGCATGCCATCTTCCAGGCGCATACCTTCTCGCTCTAAGCCTCCCTCAAAATGCATTGCGGCAAAGTCGAACAACCTTTCGCGCAGTTTGCTGGCGGCATCTCGCGCGGCCATGCCGTTGAGGTCGGCACCGCTTGAAGCCGCCGTTGGGGATGTATTGGGTACTTTATCTGTGCGGGTTGCACTAATCCGCACGCTATCTAAATCCAAACCAAGCTCACGAGCTACCACTTGGCAGATTTTGGTGTGCAGGCCTTGCCCCATTTCGGTGCCACCATGATTGATCATGATGCTGCCATCGGTATACACATGCAGCAAAGCACCGGCCTGATTAAGGTGCTGGGCGGTAAACGAGATGCCAAATTTCACCGGCGTTAGCGCAAGCCCTTTTTTAATAATGGGGCTGTTGGTATTGAATGCCTTGATAGCCGCGCGGCGCGCCCAATAGTCACTGCTGTTTTCCAGTGCCTCTACCAGCGTATGCAATAACTGTTTTTGGTCCACTTGCTGACCGTAGTGGGTGACATCTCGCCCGTCGCGATAGAAGTTTCGTTTTCGGATGGTGAGAGGGTCTTCACCGACTTTACGCGCGATATCATCCATCGCAGCTTCGATAATCATCATGCCCTGGGGGCCGCCGAAGCCCCGAAAAGCCGTGTTGGAAGCGGTATGGGTCTTAGCTCGATGACCGGTGACGCGAGCACTGCCTAATGAGTAAGCGTTGTCGGCATGGAACATTGCACGATCAACAATGGCGTCCGAAAGATCTGGCGAGTAGCCACAGTCACCAATAACGGTTATCTCTCCGCCTTGGATGATGCCTTGCGAATCAATCGCAAGTTGGTAGCGATTATGAAAGGGGTGTCGCTTACCGGTCGCGCGCATATCATCACTTCGCGGTAGCCGTATACGTGTGGCTTTTCCGGTTCTGCGGGCAATGATGGCTGCCATACATGCCCATGGGGATGCTTGAGTTTCTTTGCCTCCAAAACCGCCGCCCATCCGGCGGACCTCAACGGTGACCGCATGAAAGGGAATGCCCAGTACTTCGGCAACGAGTTTTTGGGTTTCGCTGGGGTGCTGGTTAGAGGTATGGACAATGACCCCTTCGTCTTCGGTGGGCAGAACCAAACACGCCTGGCCCTCCAAGTAAAAATGTTCCTGTCCGCCGATAAAAAGCTCGCCCTCAACCGTTTGCTCGGCTTGACGCAGTTCCGCTTGCCAATCGCCTCTCTCCTGAACGTGTGTAGGGCGAACCACATCATTGCGTTCGGCAGCAGCAACAGGGTCGAGGCTTGCCGGTTGTTCATCAATACTTAGCTTGGCCAGCGTCACCGCTCGGCGAGCAGCCTGAAGCGAGGTAGCCGCAACGGCAAAAATACACTGGCCTGCGTAGCTAATTTCTTGATCAACAAAAATGGGGTCGCCTGGAAACACAGGGCCGATATCCGTATGGCCGGGCACGTCGTGAAAAGTGATGACATCGACAACGCCAGATGCTTGCTTAACTGCCTCGAGATCAAGTGCGGTCAATGTACCGTGCGCGACAGGAGAAAGCCCCAGGGCTACATGCAGTGCATCGGCTGGTGCTTTGAGGTCATCAATGTAGGCGGCCTTGCCGGTAACGTGTTTTTCAGCGCTTTCATGGAAGCTAGCGGTGCCTGCTTGGCGCTGACCATGACTATCGACGGTATGGCGGGCAAGCGGGCCTGACCCTTGAATGTGATCATGTAACTCGCGACGAGCGCGGCTGCTGTCGCCATCAAGTTTAGTGAGCGTACGCATGGAGCATCACCTCCTGGTTGGGTGACAAAAGCGATAGGTAAAGGCGCTCTAACAGGTTGAGTGCGGCCTGTTCTCGGTAATATTGGCTACCCCTTACATCGCTCATCGGCTGGAATTCTTCGGCAAGGGCTCGTTGAGCTGCTTGAAAGCTAGCTTTGGAAACGGGCTGTCCTTCTAACGCTGCCTCTGTTTGGGTAGCTCGCTTGGGAGTTGCAGCCATACCGCCAAATGCAATGCGAACATCCTTCATAACACCCTTATTAACACGGTAGCAAAATGCGCCTAATACCGCCGTTATGTCATCTTCACGTCGCTTGGAAAGCTTCCAAACCCTCAGTGTGGCTGTTTGTGCCAATTGGGGAATAAAAATTCGACTGATGACTTCATCAGGAGCCAACGACGTTTTTTTATAGTCGATAAAAAAGTCGCTCAGCAAAAGCTGGCGTGTGTCGTCATGGCTGGTAAGTTCTACCCAAGCATTGAGGGCCAACAGTACGGGGGGCGTATCACCAATTGGGGATGCGTTGGCGATGTTTCCGCCTAGCGTTCCCCGGTTACGAACTTGCTGGGAGCCGAGTCGGTGAAGTAGATGTGCAAACGCAGGAAAGTGGCTGTCTAATAAGGGCTCAAGCTGCGAGTACGTTACTCCAGCGCCTACCCACCAACCTGGTTGAGCTTGGAAGGTCGCCTCTTCAATTTGGCGCAATTCAGCCACACGAGTGATATCAATAAGCTGGTTTAATGCAATAAGTCGCTGAGTGCTTTCCAACCATAGATCTGTTGCGCCAGCGACAAGACGTGCATCAGGGTAACGACGCTTTGCGTCGGTCAACTCGGCCAAGGTAGTTGGCTGTACAAAGAGCGCTTCATCGTTGGCTGTTGACTTAGGCACATGAAGCGGATTGCTGGCTGGCTGAGACGCATCGAACCACAGTGGTGCTTCCCAAGAGTAGTCTTGCATGCTCAATGCGGCGTCTCGGATAGGGCGGTAACCCGTGCAGCGGCACAAATTTCCACCCAATGTTGCCTCGAGTGTTTCTGGCGTAAGGGGTGTAGGACGCTGTTGCTGGTTGGCATGCAATGTGAATAGCGACATAACAATCCCTGGTGTGCAAAACCCACACTGGCTGCCGTGGCACTCAATCATTGCTCGCTGAGCTGGGTGCAAGTTGCCTTCAGTTGCTAACCCTTCGACGGTAATTACGTGCTGTCCGTGCAGTTGATGAGCGGGGGTAATACACGCATTGACGCTTAAAAAGCGGTTTTGCGTGCCGCTTGGATTGTTGATTGCCACTGTGCAAGCACCGCAATCGCCCGATGCGCAGCCCTCTTTTGTACCAGTGACGCCCAAATGATCACGCAACAGCGTTAGAATGCTGGTGTCAGGTGACACATGACACTGCTTGGGGGTGCCATTGAGCAAGAACTCAATCGTAGCCATGCCAAACTCCGTTATGATTGTTCTGACCGATCGGTCAATAATGTTGAGCTTGGGACAAAACAGCGCACCTTGCAAGAATTTGTTGATGGTGTGGCCACCTGCACTCTTATACGGCAGGTGACGATAAACCTATTTAATGTAACAAGCCCCATGGGGTAACCATTGGCGCTTATCAAAGGAGCTTAATCAATGACGGCTGATACCGCTAACCATGAAAATGCCAGCAGGGATCGTATTGAACAGACCATACTGAGCGCTGCGGAGCAGGTGTTTTCTCAATATGGTTATCGTGGTGCCAGCCTTCAGGCAATCGCCGATCTAGCGGAGCTTCCCAAGGCGAATATTCTTTATTATATGGGCAGCAAGCAGCTGCTTTACGTTCGTCTGCTCAACCGAATGATGAGTCGTTGGAATGCGGTACTTGAGGACATTACACCTGAAAGCGACCCGGCTAGGGTATTGAGCGATTTCATTCGAACTAAAATGATGCTGGGGCAGCGTTATCCCGAAGGCTCAAAGTTGTTTGCCGCTGAGATTTTGGCTGGTGCGCCGTTCTTGAGTAATTACCTCTCTGGCGAATTAAAAGAGTGGGTAGCTTCCCGCGCAACAATTATTCGCCAGTGGTCTCAACAAGGAAAAATGGATGATGTTGATCCACGCTGGCTTATATTCCTGATTTGGTCAGCCACTCAGCATTACACGGAATACAGTGCACAGGTGACTGGAATCTTAGGGGCTGAAGGGCTCAGCGAAACGGATCTCGAATCTATCTGCCAATTTTTAGAGCATGTCATTATAAAAGGATGCGGTATTTCAGCGGCGCATTTACCCAACAGTTCATCAGTTTAACCGCGATGCCTATACAAGCGATGTCTACGCTTCCAATCGAACAGCATCTAACAGCGATCCAGGTCGCTCTAGATGTTCATAACCGCCTTATCTTAGTCGCCCAGCCTGGGGCAGGTAAGACAACCCGCGTTCCCTTGACCTTGCTTAACAGTCAATGGGCGAAAGGGCAGAAAGTATTGTTGCTGGAGCCGCGACGTGTTGCGGCGCGGTTGGCGGCAAGCTTTATGGCTGCACAGCTTGGCGAGCCTATTGGCAAGACGGTTGGCTATCGTATGCGGGGGGATAGCAAAGTAGGCCCATATACTCGCTTGGAAGTGGTTACTCAGGGTGTTCTGACGCGTATGTTGCAAGATGATCCGTTACTTGACGGGGTCGCTGCTATCATCTTCGATGAGTTTCATGAGCGCAGCATAGAAGCAGATCTTGGGCTGGCGCTATCGCTGGATATCCAACAAAGCATTCGTGCTGACTTACGATTGATTGTGATGTCTGCGACGTTAGATGTCGCCGCGTTAACAAGCATTTTGGGCAACGATACACTAGTGATTGAAAGCACGGGTCGTGAATTCCCAATTGAAACGTACTATCGCCCTTTTAGCAGTGATGACGCGTTAGACGTTGCTGCTTACCGAGTGGTAAATGAGGCCTTGGCGAATGTTAATAGCCATGATGTGCTGGTGATTTTGCCTGGAGTGGCAGAAATAACTCGGTTGGTGAAAACGCTGGAAAATAGCGCCCTTGATATTGAGGTGCGGGCATTACATGGCGGGATGCCCATTGAGGAACAGCAAGCTGCATTGGCACCTCACGAAACTCGCCAGCGCGTGATTGTATCTACTGCCATTGCTGAATCCAGCGTGACAGTTGATGGTGTTAATGTGGTTATTGACGCTGGCTTGGAACGTGTACCGCTATTTCAGCCGCGAACGGGTCTTACTCGGTTAACTACCCGACGTGTCAATCGTGCCAGCGCTGATCAACGCCGCGGTCGTGCAGGGCGGCAACAACCAGGAATATGTTATCGATTATGGTCTCGGGAGCAGCCACTTGTTGCCTACGGTGAACCTGAGATAGCGCAAGCTGATTTATCAAGACTAGCGCTTGAAATTGCCATGTGGGGAGCGCGTTCGCCAGATGAGCTAGTCTGGATGACACCACCACCTAACGGAGCATGGCAAAGTAGCCAGGCTTTGCTTCGTCAACTTGGTATACTTGATTCAGCGGGCCTGCTAACGCCGCTAGGTAAGCAAAGTGCGCGTTGGCCGCTTGAGCCTCGTTTAGCGGTAATGCTATCAAAAGCGGCGTCACTCAAGGCAGTACAACTAGCCTGCGCTTTAGCCGCTTTGCTGGAGGGTAGGGAGCGTGTCAGTGGTTCGCTGAGAGATGCGTTGGCTCAGCGATTTATTCAACCCTCGCGATTTCCTCAATGGCAGCGAGAAACCAAGCGGCTTACAGATATGGCTAACCTGCTGGTGACACATAAGATGTCGCTCGAGCCGCTTAGTTGTCTGCTAGCTATGGCTTACCCTGACCGCATTGGTCAACTTATCAGCCCAGGTCGCTTCAAACTCGCTAATGGTAAAACAGCCACGCTGTCTAATAATCATCCGCTAGCAAATACTCCATATCTTGTTGCGGTTAGCGTTGAAAGTGCCACCAGCGAGGCGACAATATATCAAGCCGAGCCAATCACGTTGGCAGCGCTCATCAACATATATCCGGCTACCCAGCATTGGGAAGATCGTATTACGTGGTCTGATACCCAAGGTAAGCTTCTCGGAGAAGCTGTTCAACGTCACGGTGAGCTTGTATTGGCAAGTAGGCCTTTAGCGGAGCTATCTGTAGAGGCTGTCCAACAGGCGTTACTCCAGGCGTTAAAACAACGATCTACGGCGCTTTTTAATGGCAAAGTTAAGCAGTTACAAGGGCGAATGGCGCTGTTGGCGAGTGCTTATCCTGACGTATGGCCTGATTGGTCAGAGTGTGCGTTGTTAGAGAGTTCTGACAAGTGGCTGGCACCCTATATGGCGGGTATGACACGTTTCAGCCAACTAGAAAAAATGCCGTTTCATACCTACTTAATGGCAACGCTAAGCTGGGATGAGCGGTCCCGGTTTGAGCGTTTAACGCCACCAACAATAACGGCTCCTAGCGGTAATCAAGCATCAATTGATTATGCGCCCTGTCTAATAGGAAGACCGCCAGTACTTGCTCTAAAATTACAGGAAGCGTTTGGCTGGCAAGATACCCCTGTCGTCGCGGACGGCCATATGCCCGTCGTCGTTCATCTTCTTTCACCGGCAAAGAGGCCGCTTCAGGTTACCCAAGATTTGCGCAGTTTTTGGTTAAATGGCTACCCAGAGGTGCGTAAAGAGATGCGTGGTCGCTACCCGAAGCACCCCTGGCCAGAAGATCCACTTACCGCTCAAGCAACGGCATTCACTAAACGTCGATAAGTTTAAATATCATCGTTTAAAGAAAATTTAGATCGAAGAAAATCATTCTGGTTGTTCCTCAGGGACTTTGCCTGGTACACGATAGCGTACTCCGTCAGCGCGCTGTTCTTCATAACGACGGTTTTCTTCTTCAGGGGGAACACCCAGCACTGTTTCTTGCGACCCATCTGGCCAGGTGTAAGTTGTGCAGCCAGTCAACGGTAGTAAAACCATGGCTATTAACGGGAACAACGGTAAAAATCCACGACATTTGGGCATATTAGGCTCCATCACCAGTCCAAAGCTGCTCTTAGCAAATAGCAAAGCGTGCGTAGTGTGAATGGCACGACAATAAGCCGCAAGCTTAATCCCAAATTGTTAAATTTCCTCCCATAGGCTGCGTCGAAACTCGTGGGAAAGTTGAGACACTTTAGCAAAGCGCTCAAGATTGGCATCTGTAAGCGTTTTGACCATTTCTTGGTAATGCTCAGTGAGCTCCTTGGCGTTGCCGTTTTTTTTGTTGTCAGTCATGCATAGCGTTAGTTTTTCGCTACTTTTAGCGATAGCTTGGAAAAGTTCAGCCTCCAATTGCATGGCCTGTGTCACGTTCTCCAGCCAAGCAATCTGACAACGTACTATGGGCATGGTGCTCAACAGGCAGTAATGGTGCCACCAAGTCACGATATCTTGGTTCGTGTCAGTAATAGATACGGGCTGTTTCTTGTTTGAATGATCCATAGTGTGCTCCTATCAAGTTTTGCAATCTGTGAGGCATTCTTCACAGGTTCACCTATTCTCAACTATAGCTAAGCTCTGCAGAAGAGTTGTGCATTTGAGCAATGAAATACGTGATATTGAGGAGAGGCTCAATGTGGTCAGTTGTCAAATCAGTACTGTCAGCACTTCTAGGCGTACAAAATGACCTCAACCGGCAACAGGATTTTTCTAGTGGTAAACCCGCTGCCTTTATTGTGACAGGGGTTGTGATCACGCTCATATTTGTTTTGATCCTGGTAGGGATTGCAGTGATCGCATCGCGTTGAAACGTTGATACACCTCACGATAGTTGTTCGTGACGAATGCCTCATGTTTTCTATACTGACGTTAATCAGTTATTCCTGACCTAATAAATGGGTTGGCGTGAACAACAATAATAAGGAGGTTTCTATGCATCGATCGTGGCAATGGCTGCTAACCATTACCAGTACCTTCAGTATCACTCAAGCTCATGCGAATGGCTGGAATATGCCGGTAGGGGTCACCGATATCAGCCAAGATATCTTTGGTCTGCATATGGCTATCTTTTGGGTATGCGTGGTGATCGGGGTGATTGTGTTTGGGGTGATGTTTTACTCGTTATTTAAATACAGACACTCAAAAGGGGCAAAAGCGGCTAATTTTCATGAGCATACTTCCGTCGAGGTTCTTTGGACCGCTATTCCTATCCTGATATTGATTGGAATGGCCGTGCCAGCGACCGCGACCTTGAAGAATATGTACGATTCTTCAGAAGCTGACCTGGATGTGATGATCACTGGCCAGCAGTGGCGCTGGCGCTACGAGTATCTTGGGGAAGATGTTGCGTTTACATCCAACATGAGTACACCAAGAGAACAAATTCGTGGGGAGGAGGCGAGAGATGAGCACTATTTGTTAGACGTAGATGAGCCATTGGTGCTGCCGATCAATCGTAAAGTGCGTTTTTTAATGACGTCGGATGACGTTATTCACTCCTGGTGGGTGCCTGAGCTAGCCGTTAAGCAGGATACGATTCCAGGGTTTATCAATGAAAATTGGGTGAAAATTAACGAACCGGGCATTTACCGTGGCCAGTGTGCTGAACTTTGTGGCGTTAATCATGGGTTTATGCCAGTGGTTGTGCATGCCATGGAAGAAGAAGAGTTTGAAACATGGTTGTCTGAACGTAAAGCAGCAGCAGAGCAAGAGGCCATGGGAGTTGACCGAGAGTGGGAGATGGAGGACTTGATGGCGAGGGGAGAGTCTGTTTATCAGACCATTTGTTCGTCCTGTCATCAAAGCGAAGGCCAGGGGGCTTTACCGGCGTTTCCTGCACTAGCAAATAACGACCAATTAATTAATGACCTAGATTGGCATATAGACCGAATCGTTAACGGTGTTTCTGGTGCTGCTATGCCCGCGTTTCGTAGTACGTTAAATCCTGTCGAAATCGCAGCGGTTGTCACTTATACCCGCAATGCCTGGGGCAACGACACAGGCGATGTGGTGCAGCCAGCTGCGATAGCTGAACGTATTGCACAATAATCTAAGGTATTAACAACAATAAATCAGGCGGAGATGCTCATGGCGCCCAAACTACCTCCTCAACATTCACTGCAACATAGCTCTACAGCAGTGGCTGGTGGCCATTCTCAGCACGACCATGCGGCTCAGCCAAAAGGGATTATGCGATGGCTGCTGACTACCAACCATAAAGAAATTGGTTCTCTGTACCTGATTTTTTCTCTCATTATGTTTTTTGTAGGGGGCATATTTGCCTTGGTAGTGAGAGCCGAGCTGTTTCAACCTGGCTTGCAACTGGTAGAGCCAGAGTTCTTCAACCAAATGACCACCATGCATGGATTAATCATGGTGTTTGCTGCGGTAATGCCAGCGTTTACCGGGTTAGCCAACTGGATGATTCCACTTCAGATTGGTGCGCCGGATATGGCACTGCCGAGGCTCAATAACTTTAGTTTCTGGCTGCTTCCTGTGGCGTTCACGTTATTACTTTCTACGCTGTTAATGCCAGGCGGCGGACCTAATTTTGGCTGGACGTTTTATGCGCCTTTGTCGACCACTTATGCACCTGCCTCGACGACATTTTTTATTTTAGCCCTACATATCGCAGGCATTAGCTCGATTCTTGGGGCTATTAATATTATTGCGACCATTTTGAATATGCGCGCGCCGGGCATGCGCATGATGGATATGCCGCTGTTCGTATGGACATGGTTAATTACGGCTTTTCTGTTGATTGCGGTAATGCCTGTACTAGCAGGTGTCATTACCATGATGTTGATGGATATTAACTTCGGTACCAGTTTCTTCGACGCAGCGGGTGGCGGTGACCCCGTGCTTTTCCAGCACCTATTCTGGTTCTTTGGGCACCCTGAAGTTTACATCATGATTTTACCGGCCTTCGGTATCGTCTCGGCCATTATTCCAACTTTCGCGCGTAAGCCTTTGTTTGGATATGCCTCTATGGTGTACGCCACGGCAGCTATTGCGCTGCTGTCATTTTTAGTCTGGGCGCACCATATGTTTATCGTCGGCCTTCCGCTAACGGCGGAGCTGTTTTTCATGTATTCGACCATGCTGATTGCCGTGCCGACAGGCGTGAAAGTGTTTAACTGGGTGACCACACTATTCCGTGGCTCGATCAGTTTTGAGCCGCCTATGCTGTTTGCTTTAGCTTTTGTCGTCCTATTCACCATAGGCGGTTTTTCAGGGCTAATGTTGGCAATTGCCCCTGCGGATTTCCAGTATCACGACACCTACTTTGTCGTGGCACATTTTCATTATGTGTTAGTACCAGGTGCTATTTTTGCCATTATGGCCGGCGTCTACTACTGGCTGCCAAAATGGACCGGCTATTATCCTAACGAGCGGCTGGCTCAATGCCACTTCTGGTGTTCTATTATTGGCGTTAATCTAACGTTTTTCCCTATGCATTTCGCTGGTTTGGCAGGCATGCCTAGGCGTATTCCCGACTATGCGTTGCAATTTGCGGATTTCAATTTGCTTTCCAGCATTGGCGCTTTCTTTTTTGGTGCGTCGCAGCTGATTTTTGTATTGGTTGTGGTGATGTGTGTGAGGGGAGGAAAAAAAGCGCCTGCAAAAGCCTGGGAGGGTGCAGAAGACCTTGAGTGGAGCGTCCCCAGTCCAGCACCGCTGCACACCTTTGAGACACCACCTGTATTTAACCGTACTCATCACCATGACTAATTAGCTGCCCATCAGCGAATAGTCTAGGGGGATATATGGCAGTAAATAATACGGTGCAATCAGTTGGGGTAAAGCGAACGGTTATTCGTACGGTGGCAGCGCTAATTGGTATGTTTGCCTTCGCATTTGCGCTCGTCCCTCTTTACGACGTGTTTTGTCGTGTGACGGGGCTTAATGGCAAGGTGGATACTACGGCTAAGGCCATTATCCATGAAGAAGTTGATCAGTCCCGTTATGTCACCGTGCAGTTCATTACCCGTGGTAGCGCAGGGTTGCCATGGCGAATGAGTGTCGAAAACCGCCAAATGCGCGTGCATCCAGGCCAAACAGCGGAAGTTGATTTCACTTTTACCAACAATAGTCGTGTCGAAAGTTGGGGGCGGGCTGTGCCTAGTGTTTCTCCTTCAAGCGCTACGACCCATTTAAGAAAAGTAAGCTGCTTTTGTTTCCAAGAGCAGCAGCTCCAAGGGGATGAGCGTTTGACGATTCCTCTGATATTCCAGCTGGCGCGGGACCTCCCTGAGGATATTAATACGATAACGCTAGTGTATACCTTGTACCCAGTTCATCACTTAGCAAAAGACATCTCAAAGAATGACAACAAGACGATAGGGGATTCCATATGAGTGGCGGCTACTATGTTCCAGCAACGAGTCGGTGGCCTATTTTAGGTTCGCTGGCGCTCGGGGCTATGATGGTGGGTACGGGAGTCAAGCTTGTGTACGACACGGGTACCCCACTAATGCTAATCGGTGTGGTTAGCGTGATTGCAGTGATGGGACTTTGGTTCAGAGATGTTATTCACGAATCAATGAGCGGTTTGTACGATGCCCAGATGGATCGGTCGTTCCGGTGGGGGATGGGCTGGTTTATTTTTTCTGAAATAATGTTTTTTGCCGCATTTTTTGGTGCTTTATTTTACGTTAGAACGTTCGCCATACCCTGGTTGGGTGGAGAGGGGGCGAAGGGGGTTTCTGCCTTATTATGGCCAGGCTTTGTGCCGCAGTGGCCGTTGTTTAATCCGCCTGATAGCGCAGTGCTTGGGCCTGAACGGGTGTTTAGTCCCTGGCAGTTACCTTTGGTCAACACACTGATACTAGTAACCTCCAGTATTACATTGACGGTCGCTCATGAGGCGTTGAAATTAGGCGAGCGTAAGACGTGCAGAAATTGGCTGGCGGGTACAGTGCTGTTGGGCTGCTGCTTTATTGTCATCCAGGGGGTCGAATATTACGAAGCCTACCATCATTATGGCATTACGCTGGAAGCGGGGATTTTCGGAGCAACCTTCTTCATTTTGACCGGTTTTCATGGGGTTCACGTTATTGTCGGCACGATTATCCTGGCGTGTATGTTAGTGCGGATATGGAAAGGGCACTTCGCCAATGATCATCATTTTGGCTTCGAAGCGTCATGCTGGTATTGGCACTTTGTAGATGTTGTGTGGGTTGGGTTATTTATTTTTGTATACGTCTTCTAATCAATCAACCTAAGTTTCCCGACCAGAAGCCAAACACTAATAAGACCATAAGTAGGCATGTTAACCCAATGCGCCACTTAAGGGATGCCAGTAGCCGCCGGGAGCTGCTGTCATCCCTCAATAAGAAGCCCGCGCCAGCCGCTAAGCTAGCGACTATTCCAACAAAAACTAGGCCAATGAGCAGCTTTAACCACATGACGAAAACCTCTTTTGGGTCGCAACGCCTATACGTCTGGTGTGTATTTTGGGGCGTATTAGTTTCGCTTGGTGTCTTGCTAGGACTATGGCAGTGGGAGCGTGCTGATGACAAGCGTGTTTTGTTAGCTGCTAGGGAGGCAGCGCCTTTTGTCAAATCGCCGACCGCTGTGCCAGAAGAGGGATCTGAACTGCATTTGCAAGGAGAATACCTTGCTAATCACACTCTCTATTTGGATAACCGCATTGTTGACGGGCGTTTAGGCGTGGCTGTGCTAACGCCTTTCCGAGACAGTTTTGATCAATTGTGGCTTATTCAGCGGGGTTTTATTGAAACAGGGCCAAGTAGAGCAGCGCCTCAAGCTGATACTCCTGAGGGCAGCGTCACAGTTTCAGGAGAGTGGCAAGTTGCGCGCCCCGGCGGGCCGCTGTATGGCGCAAACAGAGAAGGGGTAAGACTGCAGCAGATCGGCTTAACCCCGTGGGAGCCAATATTACCTGCCTTCACTTATAACGGATGGTTACATGCTGACCAAGGCGAGGGAGTGTTTACGCCTTGGTGGGAAGCTAGCGTGATGCCTCCTAGCCGTCATCTTGGATATGCTTTTCAGTGGTGGGGGCTGGCGCTTGCTGCGGCAGTGGTCATGGTGTTGGGAGGGTATCGCTTGCGTAAAGATAGCCTTACTGATGACTGAGGGGGAAAAGCATGGAACAACGCCAGCCAGTTCGTTACCCGCGAGTTAAGTTGTTACTTATTTTTGCAGCATTCGCCGCGCCTATTGTTACCGCGTGGACGATGTTGACATGGCAAATAGGCATACCTAGTGATGATACAGCCCATGGGCAAGTGCATGTCGGTGTTCCATTACTGGATGATTGGCCTTTGAGCGCTAAACCTGAAAAAAACGATGCGTGGACATTAGCATTTGACTGTACTTCGCTCTGTGATGAGCGCATGGATGAATTGTGGCGATTGCATCGGGCGTTGGGCCGAGAAGCTACTCGGTTAGAGCGATTACGAATAGGTGGGAGCGCACAAGAGCTACCAGGGGAAACGGTCAATCGTTGGCTCGTAGAGCCTGAATGGCGTGAAGAAAACAGCGTATGGCTAATGGATCCCTTTGGCAGGCCTGCGCTGTCATTTAACAATGCGGTGCCTGCCGCAGATATTCTCGATGACATACGTCATTTGTTTAAGGTCAATCCGCTGTAGCGAAGAATAAATCGTTACTCTGCATGCTCGACCTAGTAGGTCGTAAGGAAGCAACGTGCCACATTCTACTGAGCGGCGCTTACAATGGCTGAAACGTTTAACCTTGGCAGGTACTGTACTGACAGCGCTAGTGATTTTAGTTGGCGCTTGGACCCGCTTAGTCGACGCGGGATTGGGGTGCCCTGACTGGCCAGGCTGTTATGGACGTCTGTTAGTTCCCGATAATGAATATGCTGCTCTGCGCCATCCCGATGTGCCTCTTGAGCCTTTTAAAGCTTGGGTAGAGATGGCTCACCGCTATGTGGCAAGTTTTTTAGGGCTTATTGTGCTAAGCGTTGTAGCCCTAGGATGGTCACTGCGTAAGCGACCAGGGTTTCCAGGGAAAGTAAGCATTGCCCTGTTAATTGTCATCCTGCTTCAAGGCGCGTTTGGTGCCTTTACCGTTACGCTAAAGCTCTGGCCACAAGTGGTTACTCTGCATTTGTTGGGCGGTCTAAGTGTGCTGATGCTGTTTTTTTGGCTGCATTTGCGAATCCGCCTTAGCTTAACGAGTCGTACGTCTTTTCCCATCAACCATATTTCTACTTCCACAAGCGATGCCTCTTCACCTAAGACTATTAATGTGCTCTGGGTAATCGGCGTGTCGGCATTGGTTTTACAGCTTGCATTAGGTGGCTGGGTGACCAGCAACTATGCAGGTATCGCCTGCCAAGGGTTCCCGACCTGCAATACCCAGTGGTGGCCAGAAATGGACATAAGTGAAGGCTTTCACCTGACACAAACCGTCGGCCCTAATTATTTGCATGGGCAGTTACACGCCGACGCACGTACTGCAATTCACATGATGCATCGCTTTGGAGCGCTTCTACTCGGAATTGTACTGTTAGCACTATGGTGGCGATATCGTACGGCAGCTTCTGTTGGACGAGCCCTCATGCTGGTGTTAATTGCCTACTTTGTTCAGGTTGCGCTTGGCATTGCCAATGTATTGTTGTGGCTTCCTCTATGGCTGGCTCTGTTGCATACCGCTGGAGCGGTTGCATTAACCTTGAGCATGGAGTGGGCCTTCTGGTGCTGGAAACGCCAGCCTAGTCAGCAATCTATAGAGGTGAATGATCTAAAGGCAGCCCAGGTAACCTTTACGCACTGTAGTAAATAACGGTAGTAAATAGAGGTTTTGCTTCGTCTAGAACAAGAATAGTTATTACGGGGTAGGATAATGAAAAATGTTGCCGTGTTATCGCATTCAACAGTGCCAACGCTTATATGGGGTTGGAGAGAGTTGCTAGGGCTGTGCAAACTCAATGTTGTAGCGGTTATGTTGGTGTGTGTAGGGGTGGGCATGGCGCTATCAACGGTAGGCCTCCCACCATTAAAAAACGTCGCCTTTGGGTTATTGGGCATCGGACTTTCTGCATGTGGGGCAGCGTCGTTTAATCATGTAATTGATCGTCGCTTGGACGCTGTCATGTCGCGCACCGCCAACCGCCCGTTGGCATCAAATCGCTTACCCGTAACGGTTGCGCTAATATGGTCAACGATGCTCTCCTTGGCTGGCTTAGGTCTCTTAGCGTGGAAGGTGAATTATCCTGTAGCAATGCTCACCTTCGCATCGTTGGTAGGCTACGCGTTGGTTTATACCGCTTTTCTTAAACGAGCAACGCCGCAAAATATAGTGATTGGTGGTGTTGCTGGTGCAGCGCCACCTTTGCTGGGGTGGGTAGCTATTACGGGTCAAGTCACAGCAGAATCGCTGCTATTAATGCTGATTATATTTGTATGGACCCCGCCTCATTTTTGGGCGTTGGCTATTCATAAATATGACGACTATGCTCGCGCTAGTATCCCCATGTTGCCCGTCACGCATGGTTTGGCTTTTACAAGGCTGCAGATATGGCTTTACACATGGCTTACGGTAGCTGCCACGCTGCTTCCTGTGATGATTGGTATGAGCGGTTTGGTTTACCTAATAATAGTGACTGCGCTTAACGGACGATATATATACTGGAGCTGGAAGGTGTGGAAAGGGCGGTGTGATAAAGCCCCTATTCAGTCGTTTTGGTTCTCAATTCGCTACCTGCTAGGCTTATTTGGCGCGCTGCTTTTGGATCATTATGTTGGGGTATTCTTTCTATAGAAACTATTCACCTTCGCTCTCAATTGGGGGCAAAAGACAGCGAAAGTAGTCTCCAAGGGGTAAGAGGGTGTACAATTCTCGTCAAGCTTTCTACCTCTCCATTGTGAAAGGAGCGTTATGAGTTCCACTGGAGCATTGTTACTACTCATCGTTGCAATTATTGTCATTGCAGCTCTTGGTGGTTATGCCTATAAACTTCGCCAAGAGGTTAAGCGTCGAGAAGCATTCCGGCTTGACGAAGAGCGTCGTGCCCACCAAAACAGCCTAGAAAACCTTGATTTTGTCGTTAGCGCGCTTGTGCAAGAGCAAGTCGACATCACAGAAGGGTCTTGGCGATGCAAAGTTCTGCTTGAGATTGTTGATCCCAGCTTAGCAGAGCGTCCAGACTTTCAAGCGTTTGCAGAAGTGTACAACCGTACTCGACATTTAAAAACTCACTCTGCACGTAAGCAATTAACGCCACGAGAGCGTATGCAAGAAGACAAGGAGCGCCTCGCTGTTGAGGACGAAATGCGACCTGCAGTTCTTGAGGCAGCACAGAAGGTAATTAACTGGAGATCCGAGGGATCTGCAGGTCTTCATTAACCTTGTTTAACGAGCATAGGGGGCTATAAATACGGTAACCTATGTTTTTTGACGCTTATTGCGTCAATTTTGCTATGCTGAAAATGTCGGTATTGGCAAGAAGTTGATATCACGGCATTGTTGCCTTCTCGTGATTAAACGTTAATCATAGGCAAACGTTCAGCCATATGGTGAAAGCATAATATTGCCATGGTGCTGAGCAGCGAAAAATGGATGCTCTCGCAATAAGAAGCATTGGATAGATTTGGTCTTAGGACCATGTCAGCATTGGATCAAGAAGGAGTCTTGCATGAAAAAATCAACGACTGGCTTGCTAATCGGTTCTGCACTGGTAGTAGGTTTATCAGGCTGTGCCAGCTCAGCATCACAATCATCTGGCCAAACCAGCGCAAGTAGCGACCGCGATTGGTATCAACATCCTTTCGTTTGCGGCTTGGCCGGCAGTGTTATCGGCGGCAGTATTGCATACGCTACTAGCGGCAACTCTGACGAAGATGAAAATACCGCTATTGGCGCAACTGCTGGTGCAGCGATTGGCGGCCTGCTATGTGCAGACCGCACGCCTGAGCCAGTAGCACCGCAGTGCCCAAGCTATGGTGAAGTGCCTGCAGGCGTTGCAGTTGATGCCGAAGGCTGCCCGCTGGACTCTGATGGTGACGGTGTGCCAGATTACCGTGACCAGTGCCCGGGAACTCCTGCTGGCGTAGCCGTTAATGCTAATGGCTGCCCGCTGGATTCTGATAACGATGGCGTGCCGGATTATCGTGATCAGTGCCCGAACACCCCTGCAGGTGTTGAAGTTAACTCACTGGGTTGCCCTGAAAGTTTAGTGCTACGTGATGTTAATTTTGAGTTTGATTCTGCACAGCTAACGCCGGGCGCACAAAATGTATTGAATGGTGTGGCTGAGCGTTTGGTTAACAACCCGAACGTGCGTGTAAGCATCGAAGGTCACACTGACTCTCGTGGATCGGATCAGTACAACAAGAACTTGTCTCAGCGCCGTGCAGAGTCTGTTGCTGCTTACCTTGCCCAGCGTGGCGTAGGTGCTAACCGTATGCGTGCCATTGGCTATGGCGAAGAGCGCCCAGTAGCTAGCAACGATACTAATGAAGGTCGCGCACAGAACCGTCGTGTTGAATTGGATGAGTGGAACTAAGCCACACATCAATTTACATTAAGGGGTAGGCCGTAGCGCCGTTGATTAATACCCTTTAGGCACAGAACGGGAGGCTTATGCCTCCCGTTTTATTTTACGGCTTGCTAAATTCTGGTAGGCTGGGCAACCCTCAAAAGCACCTAATACTCTCGACCATTGATAGCGAAATGTGATCCTTGGTATGGATCACCACTGCGTTCAAGGAATACTTAATGCCCATAGTAACATTGCCTGATGGCAGCCAAAGAACGTTCGAAGCACCTCTCTCTATTATGCAGCTCGCAGAATCGATTGGCCCTGGTTTGGCCAAGGCTTGTGTGGCTGGCAAGATTGATGGTGTATTGGTCGATGCTGCTGATTTAATCGAGCAAGATGCTGAAATAGCGATAATTACCGCCCGTGATCCAGAAGGCCTTGAGATTATCCGCCATTCGTGCGCCCACCTGATTGGGCATGCGGTTAAGCAGCTGTATCCTGATGCGAAAATGGCAATTGGGCCGGTGATTGATGATGGCTTTTATTACGACATTGATTTTGGTAAGTCGGTAACGCCTGACGACTTGGAAGCCATCGAAAAGCGCATGCAGTCTCTCATTGAGCGTGATTACGACGTGGTGCGTGAGTACGTTGATCGCGACAAAGCGATGAGTACGTTTGTTGAGCGTGGCGAAACGTTTAAGCAAGAAATCGTCCGCGATATACCTGAAGATGCAACGATACGTTTGTATCATCATGAAGAGTACACGGACATGTGCCGTGGGCCGCACGTGCCGAATACGCGCCATCTGAAAGCTTTCAAGCTGACAAAGCTGGCTGGTGCATATTGGCGTGGGGACGCCTCAAACCCAATGCTGACCCGTATTTACGGTACCGCATGGGGTGACAAGAAGCAGCTCAAGGCATACTTGAAGCGCCTTGAAGAGGCCGAGAAACGAGATCACCGCAAGCTGGCACGCAAAATGGATCTTTTCCATTTACAAGAAGAAGCGCCAGGCATGGTTTTTTGGCACCCCAATGGCTGGACAATGTACCAGGCATTGGAAGATTACATGCGGAAAATTCAGCGAGCGCATGGCTATCAAGAGATTAAAACGCCGCAGGTGGTAGATCTTTCGCTATGGAAGAAGTCGGGCCACTGGGGGCACTATAGTGAACTCATGTTCACCACTGAGTCAGAAAAGCGTGAGTATGCTGTTAAACCCATGAATTGCCCCTGTCATGTTCAGGTGTTTAATCAGGGGTTGAAAAGTTACCGGGATTTACCTTTGCGCCTAGCAGAATTCGGTAGCTGTCACCGAAATGAACCATCAGGTTCTTTGCATGGTCTGATGCGCGTACGTGGTTTTACCCAAGATGATGCGCATATTTTTTGCACCGAAGGCCAGATCCAGGCAGAAGCAGAGGCATTTATTGCGCTTACCCTCCAAGTCTATAAAACGCTTGGTTTTGAGGATGTTGAGCTCAAGCTTTCAACTCGTCCAGAGGACTTCCTTGGCGAAGCAGAAATGTGGGACCGAGCAGAGCATGGGCTTGAAGCGGCGCTCAATGCGACGGGCCTTGATTGGGAGCTTCAGCCGGGAGAAGGTGCTTTTTATGGACCGAAAATTGAATTTGCCCTGCGTGATTGCCTGAATCGTGTGTGGCAATGTGGTACTCTACAGCTAGATTTTAATTTGCCAGGGCGCTTAGGCGCGCAATATGTTGATGAAGACGGGACGCGCAAGACTCCTGTGATGCTTCATCGTGCTATCTTGGGCTCCTTTGAACGGTTCTTGGGAATCCTGATTGAGCACTATGCTGGTGCGATGCCGCTATGGTTGGCGCCTCAGCAAGCCGTTTTGATGACCATTACTGATGCGCAGCGTGATTATGCGCTTGAGTTGGAGCAACGGCTGCAAAAAAATGACTTACGAGTTAAAGCGGACTTGAGGAACGAGAAGATCGGCTTTAAAATCCGTGAGCACACGTTACAGAAAGTTCCCTATCTCCTTGTGGTGGGAGATAAGGAAGTCGAAGCTGACTCAGTGGCCGTGCGAACTCGCAGCGGCGAAAACCTCGGCACGATGACAGTCGATGAATTCATCGAACGTTGCAGTGCAGAGCGAGCAGCCCTGGCGACATCGTCAATTGCCTAAGGAGACGGAGCAATCAAGCGAAGCAATCAGCGCGGGCGTCCACAAGACAAACGCCCACCAATGAACGAGAGAATTACCGAAGAAGAAGTACGCTTAATTGATGCTGAAGGTGAACAGTTGGGTGTTGTGCCCACCACCGAAGCGCTTGAGCGTGCAGAAGCTGCCGGTTTAGATCTCGTGCAAATTTCGAATGCCGATCCAATCGTTTGTAAGATTATGGATTATGGCAAATTTGTTTTTGAGACGAAGAAACAGAAAGCGGCTCAAAAGAAAAAGCAGAAGCAAATCCAGGTTAAGGAAGTTAAATTCCGTCCTGGCACTGACGAAGGCGATTATCAGGTCAAGCTTAAAAACCTGACACGCTTTTTAGAAGGTGGTGATAAGGGCAAAGTCACATTGCGCTTCCGTGGTCGTGAAATGGCGCACCAGGACATTGGCCGCAAGCTAATGGAACGGATCGCGGCAGACCTGGAAGAGATCGGAGCGGTAGAGTCTTTCCCGAAAATGGAAGGCCGCCAGATGATCATGATTATTGCCCCGAAGAAGAAGTGATCCAACGGCGAAGCTAACGGGTCGGCGTGGAAGCGCTGATCGGCCCTGGGTTTTCTAAAAAATATCGAGCGGAGTTTTCTCATGCCGAAAATCAAAAGCAACAGCGGCGCTGCCAAGCGCTTTAAAAAGACCGCTAATGGCTTCAAGCACAAGCAGTCTTTCCGTAGCCACATCTTGACCAAGAAGTCGACTAAGCGTAAGCGTCAGCTACGTGGCATGAAGCAGATCCATGCTTCTGACAAAGCGCTGATCCAGCGCATGCTGCCGAACCTGTAAGGTCGAATTTTCTTATCTGAGTGCATTTAGCCTCAGTCATAAAGTCAGGAGTGTGTTATGACCCGTGTTAAGCGTGGCGTAGTTGCCCGTCGTCGCCATAAAAAAGTATTGAAGCAGGCCAAAGGTTACTACGGTGCCCGTTCGCGTGTTTTCCGCGTAGCTAAGCAGGCTGTTATCAAAGCCGGTCAGTATGCTTACCGTGACCGTCGCAACCGCAAGCGTCAATTCCGCGCTCTGTGGATTCAGCGTATCAACGCTGGTGCGCGCATCAATGGCATGTCTTACAGCCGCTTTGTTGGCGGTCTGAAGAAAGCCGGTATTGAAATTGACCGTAAAGTATTGGCCGACCTGGCGGTACACGAGAAAGCTGCATTTGCTGCTATCGTGGAAAAAGCCAAGGCTGCCCAATAAAGCACATTGCGCTGATGTAAATCAGTGTGACGTGTCTGAGGTCATTTCAGTGTGACCCATGCAGGGGAAGAGCAGCCGCTCTTCCCCTGTTTTTTTGTCACCTTCAACATGCCAGCCATCTTTAGAGATGGAAATCGCTTAATTCGGAGTGAATCGGATGGACCATCTTCCTACTCTGGTGTCAGAGGCTCGCGATGCTATTCATGCGGCGCAAAGTGTCCCTGCCCTAGATGAGTTGCGCGTACGTTACTTGGGTAAAAAAGGCGAAGTGACGGCCTTGTTGAAAGGCTTAGGGAAGCTATCAGCAGAAGAGCGTCCTGCCGCCGGTGAGCAAATTAATCAGGCGAAACAGACCCTGGCAACTGAAATTGATACGAAGCGTCAGCAGCTTGAAAGCGAAGCGCTCAGCGCTCGCTTGGCCGCTGAACGAATTGATGTGACGCTGCCTGGCCGAGGTCAGGAGAGTGGTGGTCTACACCCTGTCACCCGTACGCTTGAGCGTATTGAAGGCTTGTTTACCAGAATTGGCTACGATGTGGCGGTAGGGCCAGAAATTGAAGATGACTATCACAATTTTGAGGCGCTAAATATACCTGCTCATCACCCTGCGCGTGGTATGGCAGACACCTTCTATTTCGATGCTACCCGTTTGTTACGTACCCATACGTCGCCCGTTCAAGTACGTACTATGAAGAGTGGCGAACCGCCGATCCGTATTGTCTGTCCCGGTCGTGTCTACCGTAGTGATTCAGATCTCACTCACACCCCAATGTTCCACCAAGTGGAAGGTCTGTTGGTCGACGAAGGTGTGAGTTTTGCAGATCTTAAGGGCACTATTGAGGATTTTCTCCAGGCGTTTTTTGAACGCGATGATCTCTCAGTACGCTTCCGTCCTTCTTACTTTCCATTCACTGAGCCCTCTGCAGAGGTCGATATTCAGTGCGTGATGTGTAGTGGAAATGGTTGTCGTGTCTGCTCGCATAGCGGCTGGTTGGAGGTTATGGGCTGTGGCATGGTGCATCCCGAGGTGTTCCGGCATTCAGGCATTGATACTGAGCGCTATACAGGGTTTGCGTTTGGTATGGGGGCCGAGCGGCTTGCGATGTTGCGCTACGGTGTTAACGATCTGCGTTTGTTCTTTGAGAACGATCTGCGTTTTCTTCGCCAATTTACCTAAGACCGCTGCCAGCGACGGGAATCAATATGAAATTTTCAGAACAGTGGCTGCGTGACTGGGTGGCTCCGCAGCTTGATACACAGGCAATCGCCGATCAAATCACCATGGCAGGCCTTGAAGTCGATGCCATTGAGGCCGTTGCGTCCTCGTTTAGTGGGGTAGTCATTGCAGAGGTGCTGACTAAAGAGAGGCACCCTGATGCTGACAAGCTCAACGTATGTACTGTCAATGATGGTACCGGTGAGCCTGTGCAGGTTGTTTGCGGCGCTCCCAACGTCGACGTTGGTCAAAAAATTCCGTTTGCTCAGGTAGGTGGGGTTCTGCCTGGCGACTTTAAAATCAAGAAAGCCAAGTTGCGTGGCGTTGAGTCCCGCGGAATGATTTGCTCGGCCTCTGAGTTAGGTCTGGAGGAGGACACGTCACCTGGTATTTTGGTGCTGCCTGCTTCCGCACCGGTAGGCATCAGTTTTCGGGAGTACATGCAGCTTGACGACATGACCATTGAGGTTGATCTCACGCCGAACCGTGGTGATTGTCTCAGCATCAAAGGGCTGGCACGAGAAGTGGGTGTGCTCAATCGCCTTCCGGTGAGTGGGCCCGACATTGCTGCTGTTGATGCCAGCATCGATGATACTTTTTCAGTACGTATTGAGGCGCCGGAGCAATGCCCGCGCTACATGGGTCGTATTATCAAAGGCGTTGATGTTAGCGTCGAAACCCCACTGTGGATGGTAGAGCGCCTCCGGCGCAGCGGTGTTCGCTCTATCGACCCCGTAGTTGATGTCACCAACTATGTGATGTTAGAGCTGGGGCAACCATTGCATGCATTTGACCGTGACAATCTTCACGGCGGTATCACCGTTCGTTTGGCGCGTAATGAAGAGCGTTTGACCTTGTTGGACGGGCAAGAAGTGGCGCTTAGGCCGGAAACGCTGGTTATTGCAGATGATAAGGGCCCTCTTGCAATGGCAGGTGTCATGGGGGGCGAGAATTCAGGGGTGAATGAGAAAACCGATACGATTTTCTTGGAGTCTGCCTATTTCACGCCGCTGGCTATCGCAGGACAGGCCCGTTCTTATGGCCTCCATACAGATGCATCTCATCGTTTTGAGCGTGGCGTTGATCCGGCGCTTGCCAGTGTGGCCGTTGAACGTGCCAGTCAGCTCCTGATGGATATATGTGGTGGCCAGGCAGGGCCTGTTACTGAGTCGTCTAGTGATGAGCACCTGCCAGTGCCACGCAGCATCGTGCTGCGCGAGGCGCGTCTTGAAAGTGCGCTTTCGAAGCGTCTGCCAGTTGAAGACGTAACTGATATTCTTCAGCGTTTAGGGCTTGCGGTTGATAAGCAGGTAGATGGCTGGTCAGTCACAGCGCCCAGCTGGCGTTTTGACGTGGCGATCGAAGAAGACCTCATTGAGGAGATTGCGCGCGTTCATGGCTACAACAACCTGCCTGTCCGACGTCCTGCGGCGCGTTTGGCGTTACGTCCGGCTAACGAGGCGGTGTTAACGCAAGCTCAACTGCGCAACCAAATGGTAGCTCGTGGTTTTCAGGAGGCGATAACTTACAGCTTTGTTTCGCCTGATCTGCAAGCGACGATGTTGCCAGATGCAGTTTCACCAGTGCTGGCGAACCCGATTTCGTCAGATTTGTCGGTGATGCGGGCTAGTCTGTTCCCCGGCTTAGTGCGTGCGCTTGAGCACAACCTCAACCGCCAGCAAACTCGTGTCAGACTGTTTGAAACCGGATTGGTATTTAACGGCCATTTGGACAACCTCTCGCAGATCCCAATGATGGGGGCGCTGGCGTGCGGAGGTCGTGAAGTTGAGGGTTGGAATGGTGTTAAAGCCCAGGTCGATTTCTACGATCTTAAAGGGGATTTAGAAAGCCTGCTAGCGCTTGGTGGCGCGCTTGACGCATGGCGCTTTGAGCCAGGTGAGCATCCTTCATTACATCCTGGGCAAACGGCGAAGCTGTTGCATCATGGTAAGCCTGCTGGTTGGATTGGCACGTTACATCCTCAAGTGCGAGCTAAGCTTGGACTGAAAGTTGATGCTGTTATGTTTGAAGTTCGTTTAGATGCGCTCAGCGAGGGTGTCATTCCAGCTTTTGAACCGCTGTCTCGTTATCCTGAGGTTCGCCGTGACTTGGCCTTTACTGTTAAGGCGGAGACGCCGGTGCAGGCGCTACTTGACTGTGCAAAAGCGCAAGCGGGGGATTACTTAAAAGACATTAAGCTGTTTGATGTCTATGCTGGTAAGGGCGTCGCCGATGGTTACAAGAGTATTGCGTTGGGCTTGACGTGGCAGCATGCATCGCGCACGCTAAATGACGATGAAATCAACCCGTTGGTAGATTCCATCGTATCGCAAGTGCGAGCTGAATTAGACGCTGAGCTACGTGGATAGTATTCGTGGGAAGTATTTGTGAATAGTTACGCGAATAATTAAACAATGCCATGACACGCGCTTATCACGTTCTTGGCAATGCGTTTGCTACATGGAGGGGGCCTTATGGGTGCGTTGACCAAAGCAGAGCTAGCAGAACATTTACACACTGAGCTTGCGCTGTCGAAGCGAGAAGCCAAAGCCATGGTTGAGGCTTTTTTTGAAGAAATTCGTGCCTGCTTGCGCGAAAATGAGCAGGTTAAGCTATCGGGTTTCGGAAATTTCGATTTGCGTGATAAGCGTGAAAGACCGGGGCGTAACCCCAAAACAGGTGAAGAGATTCCCATTTCTGCCCGGCGCGTGGTTACTTTTCGTCCCGGTCAAAAATTAAAGCAGCAGGTAGAGCGCTATACAAGCAGCTAATGTGTAGTGGAAATTTAAACGTACTGTTGCATTGGCTAAGATAGTTGCACATGAAAAGGAGCGCCGTTTGGTGCTCCTTTTTTTATTTTCTGGCTAAAGTCCACGCCCTTCGATGAGCCAAGTGATCACTACCTTGATGATATAACCCAGCATGCCGGCCCCCAAAACGACAAAAAGCATGATCGTGCCAAATTTCCCTGCGTTCGACTTCTTAGCTAAGTCCCAAATAATAAAGCACATAAACACGATTAAACCACCGACCATGATCGGTGTTATCCATGCCTCGAAGAGTTGCTGCATAAGATTTCCTACTGGAAGATTGATAGTCGCCTCATGAGAAGGCGTGTGCCGTTTTTACGAGTCGTGTTAATATTTGACCAAATTCATCGGGTATTTGTCGACTGAACAAAGCACAGTGCGACACTTTTGCAGAGGAGTACGGCCATGCCAACGCTAACGATTCTAGTCGGAACAATGTACGGTGGTGCGCTAGATGTCGCAGAGCAAGTAAAGCCGTTGTTTGAACAGGCTGGCTATAAGGTTAATATTTCTGAGCAGCCGACGATTGAAGATTTAACTAATAACCAAGATCTTACGCTGTTTTGTGTATCGACCACGGGAAGCGGCGACTATCCAGGTAATTTTGTTTCCTTTGTGCGGGGTGTGCAGGAAAAAAACCCTTCGCTTACCTCATTGCGGTATGGGCTAATTGCGTTGGGTGATAGCTCCTACGGTGATACGTTTTGTGGGGCGGGAAGGGCACTCGATGCGCTATTAGAGGACCATGGTGCAACGCGTTTAGGTGATCGGCTGGAAGTAGATGCTATGGAAACCTTTATGGCAGATGACGCCGCTATCCCGTGGGCGGAAGAGTGGATTGAATCTCAGCAGCTAAAGGTTGCCTAACGATGCAGCGAGTCCCTTATTCTCCAGAGCGCATAAGCGTTGCCCTCGGACTTTGCATTGTGATGCTGGCTGCGATACCCCGCTACATGGTAGAAGGGCATGAAACACGCCAAACCTTGTTGCTTATTGCGTTAGCCATCGTAGCGGGCGCTGCCGTTATTCAGTGGAAAATGCTGTCCGCTAGCGCACGAAAAGCCCTGCCAAAATTATGTCAGCGCTTATTAATTATGCTGCTAATGGGTGCCCTGGTAATGGGTTTCTGGCATGGTTTGTTTACTGATTGGATTAGCTGGCAAGTGTTTATTTCCCACGCCGCAACATGTGGGCTGCTATTCCATGCTGTTTCTTTGTGGTGGGCAAAGCGCGATTAAAGGCCATTGTCTTAAGTGTGATAATTAGACCGAAAAGCTACGTTTAACATTTGGAAATGGTTTTGACTGTGCTGCGGTCAGAAAAAACGGCCTAAAACGATCGTTTTGCTAGTGATTACCCTTGTATTTGTGGGTTATGCCCCCATCTTGCGAGCATGGCGCTTGCCACGATGCGCTAGGGTTCTTAAAATTGCCCCCTTGAACTTAATTTACGCAATCAACATAACGCCCAGCCGCTAGAGGACAATTCATGCAAGTTTCCGTCGAGACGACCTCCCAGATCGAACGCCGTATCACAATTCAGGTGCCGGCCGCCGAAATCGACGAGGCCGTCAGCGCTCGCTTGAAAGACACCGCGAAGAACGTTCGCCTGAATGGTTTTCGCCAAGGCCGAGTGCCGATGGCTGTAGTTCGTCAGCGCTACGGCGACAGCGTGCGCAATGAAGTGGTAGGTGAAGTGATGCGTGAGCGCTATGTGCGTGCCATCACCGAAGAAGGCCTAAACCCTGCCGGATTCCCCCAGATTGAGCCAAAAGTAAATCAAGCTGGCAAAGATCTAGAGTTTGTGGCGGTTATGGAAATTTATCCGCAGGTCGAGCTTGCATCTATCGAAGGCACCGAAGTTGAGCGTCCGGTAGTGACGGTTAACGATGCTGATGTCGACGAAATGATCGATACGCTGCGCAAGCAAAACGCTGCGTGGGAAGAAGTAGACGCCGCTGCCGCTGATGGCGATCAAGTTACCATCGATTTCCAGGGCTTCCTGGGCGATGAGCCGTTTGAGGGTGGAAGCGCTGAAGGCCATGCCCTGGTCATTGGTTCCAATAGCTTCATTCCAGGCTTTGAAGAGCAGTTGATCGGCACGAAAGCAGGTGATGAGAAAACCATCACTGTTACGTTCCCTGAAGATTACCAAGCCGAGCATTTGGCTGGTAACGAAGCCACATTCAAAGTCACTGTTCATAGCGTGAGCAGCCAAGCGCTGCCTGAAGTTGACGCTGAGTTCATTGAGCGTTTCGGTGTTGAAGATGGTGATGAAACCAAATTCCGCGCTGAGATCAAAAAGAACATGACCCGTGAAGCGGCCCAGGCGGTTGATAACCGTGTGAAGCAGCAGGTATTAGATGCGCTGAAAAAAGCGAATGATATTCCTGTGCCAAGTGCGCTTGTCCAGCAAGAAACTGACGGTATGAAACGCCAAGCGGCACAGCAATTTGGTCTTGGCGAAGATTTTGACGTTAGTCAGCTGCCGAATGAGCTGTTCGAAGCACAAGCGAAAGGTCGTGTTCAGGTAGGCTTGTTGTTGGCCGAGGTTATCAAAGCGAATGAGCTAGACGCTGACGATGACGCGATTAAAGCCAAGGTTGAAGAACTGGCAGAGCAGTATCAGGATCCTTCCGAAGTAGTTGAATACTACATGGGCAATGAGCAGCTCAAAACTCAGGTGAAGTCTGCCATTCTGGAAGAAAAGGCCGTTGATAAGCTGCTGGAGCAGGCGAACGTTAAAGACGTTGAAATGTCATACCAGCAAGCACTGGCAGCTGCCCAGCAACAAGCCGAGCAAGATGAAGGTGTTGAAGAAAGCGAGCAAGCTAGCGCCTAACTTTATCGCGTGGCGCACCCAAGATGGGTGCGCTTTCCCTTACCGGACGCAAGGAATCACGAATGAGTGAGTTTGATATTCAAAACGCCGGCGGTTTAGTGCCCATGGTGGTTGAGCAGAGCGCCAAAGGGGAAAGAGCCTATGACATCTACTCACGTCTGCTAAAAGAGCGTGTTATTTTCCTGGTGGGACCAGTTGAAGATTACATGGCGAATTTAGTCGTAGCGCAGCTGCTGTTTCTTGAGTCAGAGAATCCTGATAAAGATATTCACCTTTACATTAACTCGCCTGGT
Organism: Halomonas sp. TD01; assembly: GCF_923868895.1. GTDB lineage: Bacteria > Pseudomonadota > Gammaproteobacteria > Pseudomonadales > Halomonadaceae > Vreelandella. Next base: position 3,485,127 of record NZ_OV350343.1, on the reverse strand, counting down.
GGATCTGTTACGGCAGGTATGTCTATTTATGACACCATGCAGTTTATTAAGCCTGATGTTTCGACCGTATGTATTGGTCAAGCAGCCAGCATGGGTGCACTGTTGCTGACGGCCGGCGCAGCGGGTAAGCGTTATTGTTTGCCTAATTCTCGTGTGATGATTCATCAGCCGTTAGGTGGCTATCAAGGCCAAGCGTCTGATATCGAAATTCACACTCGTGAGATTTTAGGTATTCGTGAGAAGCTGAATCAGATTTTGGCTCACCACACTGGTCAAGATCTTGAGGCTGTTGCTAGGGATACTGACCGTGACAACTTTATGAGCGCCACTACAGCCCAAGAATATGGCTTGATTGACGCAGTGCTGGATAAGCGGCCTACATCCTGATAGCGTGATAGGATTCTGCTTTTCTAACGAGCTTTTCCGGCGGCGTAAGCCGCCGCAGTGATAGAGGTACGCGAATGGCCGACGGCAAAGGCAAGGACGAAGGTGGCAAGCTCTTATACTGCTCGTTTTGTGGTAAAAATCAAAACGAAGTACGTAAGCTAATTGCAGGCCCGTCCGTATATATCTGCGATGAGTGTGTCGACTTATGTAATGACATCATTCGCGAAGAAGTTCTCGAAGCCGATGCCGAGAGCGATGAAGAGCGTTTACCTACGCCTCGCGAAATACGTCATACGTTAGACGACTATGTCATCGGACAAGATCGCGCCAAAATGGTGCTTTCTGTAGCGGTTTATAACCACTACAAGCGTCTTAAGACGGAAGTGCGCGAAGGCGATGTAGAACTAGGTAAATCAAATATTCTGCTTATTGGTCCTACGGGTAGTGGTAAAACACTGCTGGCGGAAACCATGGCGCGGCTATTGAATGTGCCTTTTACCATTGCCGATGCCACCACGCTGACAGAAGCAGGTTATGTGGGTGAGGATGTTGAGAACATCATCCAAAAGCTTTTGCAAAAGTGTGATTACGACGTCGAGAAGGCTGAGCGAGGCATTGTCTATATCGATGAAATCGATAAGATTTCGCGCAAGTCTGACAACCCTTCCATCACGCGTGATGTGTCGGGTGAGGGCGTCCAGCAGGCGCTACTCAAGTTGATTGAAGGCACAACAGCATCCGTGCCACCTCAGGGTGGTCGTAAGCATCCCCAGCAAGAATTTGTTCAGGTTAATACGGCCAACATTCTGTTTATTGTGGGTGGTGCTTTCGCGGGACTTGATAAAGTTATCCGCGACCGTGCTGAGAAAGGCGGCATTGGTTTCAATGCCAGTGTGAAGAGCAAAGAGTCTTCACGTGGTGTCGGTGAATTGTTAGCAGACGTAGAGCCAGACGATTTAGTGAAATTTGGTTTAATTCCTGAGTTTGTTGGACGTCTACCCGTTATTGCGACGCTCACTGAGCTAAATGAAGATGCGCTGGTGCAGATCTTAACCGAGCCTAAGAACTCGCTGGTTAAGCAGTACGCTAAGCTCTTTGAGATGGAAGATGTCACGCTCGAGTTCAGAGATGATGCGCTGCGTGCTGTCGCAACCAAGGCCATGGAGCGTAAGACCGGGGCGCGAGGGTTGCGGTCTATTCTTGAATCTGTGCTGCTAGATACCATGTATGAGATTCCTTCGCTTGAAGGTGTTAGCAAGGTGGTAATTGATAGTTCAGTGATTGCTGGCGAAAGCGAGCCACTGCTGATCTATTCGCAGCAGGAAGACACTCGTGTTGATGGCACCGATGGCTAGTATCTAAGTGCACGACACGGCCTAGCTTTTACCGCTTGCGCCAAACCAAGGGGTCGCCTAGGCGACCCCTTGTTATTCATAAGTTACTCATGAAATGTTTGCCTAGCCGCTCAGCGCCTAGCGCCATGCTTTTCATACTGTGAGGTACTTGGCTAAGTACCCTTTCAAGTACTCATCCGATTTTGAGGAACGTCTGCGATGCAGCAGAACGCCGATCAGACACAATGTCTACCCCTGTTGCCTTTGCGGGATGTGGTTGTGTACCCGCAAATGGTTATTCCACTTTTTGTTGGTCGTGAGAAGTCCATCCAAGCGTTGGAAGCGGCGATGGAGGCCGACAAACGTGTGCTGCTGGTGGCTCAGCGCGAGGCCTCCCAGGATGAGCCCGATAACGCTGATCTTTATGCCATGGGCACCGTGGCCGATATCATGCAACTGCTAAAATTGCCCGATGGCACTGTGAAAGTGTTGATTGAGGGTAATTTTCGCGCTGACGTTATTGATATTGAAGAGCACGAGGCGGGCTACACCCAAGCTTACTTGGTACCTCGCGAGAGTGAGCCGCTAACCAGTCGAGAGCAAGAAGCGCTGGTGCGTGTGCTGCTCAACCAATTTGAGCAATACGTTAAGTTGTCTAAAAAAGTGCCTAATGAGGTACTCAATTCGCTTTCTGGAATTGAAGACCCAAGCCGGCTGGTCGATACCATCTGCGCGCACCTGTCATTAAAGATAGGCGATAAGCAAGAGTTGCTCGAAATGGATCGCGTACGCGATCGTATAGAGCACTTAATGGCGCTTATCGAGTCAGAAATTGATCTGTTGCAGGTTGAAAAACGCATCCGCTCGCGTGTGAAAGAGCAGATGGAAAAGACCCAGCGCGAGTATTACCTCAATGAGCAGATGAAGGCCATCCAGAAAGAGATGGGTGAGCTGGATAATGTGCCGAATGAGGCTGAAAAATACGAGCAAGCCATCGCCTCATCTGGCATGCCTAAAGAAGCCGCTGAAAAAGCTACGCAAGAGCTTAATAAGCTAAAGATGATGGCTGCTAACTCAGCCGAGGCTACCGTGGTTCGCTCCTATCTAGACTGGCTAATTGCCGTCCCATGGAAGAAGCGTACCCGCGTCAAGCACGACCTAGTGAAAGCTCAGGAAGTGCTGGATCAAGACCATTACGGCTTAGAAGAAGTAAAAGCGCGTATTCTTGAGTATCTTGCGGTACAAAAGCGTGTGCGCAAGATGAAAGGGCCCGTATTATGCTTGGTGGGCCCGCCAGGGGTGGGCAAAACCTCGCTTGGTCAATCCATCGCGCGGGCCACGAATCGTAAGTATGTCCGCTTGGCGTTAGGTGGCGTGCGCGATGAGTCTGAAATTCGTGGTCATCGCCGCACCTATATCGGCTCCTTGCCGGGTAAGTTAATGCAGCGGATGAGTCGTGCTGGCGTTAAAAACCCGCTGTTTTTATTGGATGAAGTCGATAAGCTCGGTATGGATCATCGCGGAGACCCGGCGTCAGCGCTGCTAGAGGTGCTTGATCCTGAGCAAAACAACAGCTTTAGTGATCATTACCTTGAGTTGGACTACGATCTTTCTGAAACGCTATTTATCTGCACTGCTAACTCGATGAATATTCCTGGTCCGCTGTTGGACCGTATGGAAATAATTCGTCTGCCGGGTTACACCGAAGATGAAAAGCTAGCGATCGCGAGACGCTATTTGTTGCCTAAGCAGCAGGAGGCGAATGGCCTCAAAACAGAAGAGCTGGCCCTCAACGATGATGCGCTGCTAGAACTGGTGCGTTATTACACGCGTGAAGCCGGGGTGCGAGAGCTAGAGCGTCAGATAGCTAAAGTGTGCCGTAAGGTGCTGCGTGAGCGCTTAGAAGCCGAGCAGACAACTAGTGGCAAGCAGGGAAGTAAGCTGCAGGCTCAACAGGTGCTGGCAGCTGAAGATATTGAAGCCTATGCCGGTGTTCGCCGTTATAGCTACGGGTTGGCTGAGCAAGAAGATCAAGTCGGCCGCGTGACGGGGCTGGCGTGGACATCGGTTGGCGGCGAATTATTGAATATCGAATCTGTTGTTACGCCCGGCAAGGGGCGTATTAACAAAACCGGCTCACTGGGCGATGTTATGAAAGAGTCAGTGAGTGCGGCGCAAACGGTCGTTAAGGCGCGTGCGAAAGAGTATGGTATTGATCCGCAGCGGTTTGAAAACGAAGACTTGCATATCCATGTTCCAGAGGGCGCTACGCCCAAAGATGGCCCCAGTGCAGGCATTGCCATGGTAACCGCCATTGTCTCTGCTTATACTCAACGCCCTGTGCGTTGTGATGTGGCCATGACGGGCGAAGTGAACCTACGTGGCGAAGTGATGCCTATTGGGGGGCTAAAGGAGAAATTGCTGGCAGCCCGCCGCGGTGGTATAAAGACGGTCTTAATTCCTGAGGAAAATCGTCGGGACCTCAAGGAAGTGCCAGAAAATATTAAAGGGGCTCTTGATATCCGCCCCGTACAGTGGATAGATGAAGTTCTGGCCGTAGCGCTACATAGCGACCCAATTGACGAGAGTGTATCGTTAAAAGGTTCCGATCCGGCTTTTAGTTCAACCGCCGTAACGAGTACCCATTAAGCGTTAATGCTCTACTGAGTTTTAACATTACTTAATAATTTTGCCCAAGGCCTTGAGTTACGGGCATTTCTCGGCACTGTCGCTTGACAGGAGTTTCAAGGCATTGCTATAAAACACAGCTACGCTTTGAAGTTGTATCTAACGGTGGCAGTGCCGTTCAGAGCCATTTTTTTGAAACAGTTAAGGGGTGAAGTGTGAATAAGTCCGAGCTGATTGAAGCTATTGCCGCATCTGCTGATATTCCGAAAGCAGCGGCAACCCGCGCATTGGATGCCATGGTGGAGTCTGTCACCGATAGCCTCAAAAAAGGCGAAAGTGTTTCCCTGGTAGGTTTTGGTACTTTCGCAATTAAAGAGCGTGCCGCACGTACTGGCCGTAACCCGCAGACGGGTCAGCCGATTGAAATTAGCGCTGCAAAAGTTCCCAGCTTCAAAGCCGGTAAAGCGCTGAAAGACGCCGTCAACTAATTGGCTCGCGTTTGCTGTAAGCTAATGGGCGCATCGCATCCGCGATGCGCCCATGTTTTTTTCTGGCCCGCTAGGTTGGGGCGATAGATAGCTGTGATGATCTGAGGCTAGCATGCTGCAAAGTATTCGAGATGGCTCCAGAAGCTGGGGTGCCAAAATAATTATCGGTGTTATGGTTGCTGCCATGGCGCTTTTTGGCGTGGAGTCGCTGTTTAGTGTTTTCGGCGATGACCCGAATGAAGTGGCGAGCGTTAATGGCGAGCCAATTATGCGACAGCAGGTTGAGCTTGAGGTGCAACGTGCACTTCGCTCTGGGCAAGTGCCACCAGAGCAAGAGCGGGCGCTTCGCAATGACGTGCTTGATCAGCTGATAACTCAGCAGCTGCTAACGCAGTATGCTGAAGATGGCGGTGTGTTCGTCTCCGATGCCCAGCTAGATCAAATGATTGTTGGTTTACCAGAATTTCATGATCAAGATGGTCGGTTTTCAGCTGAGATATTCCGGAATCGTCTCGCTGGTGCGGGATATACCCCAGTGGCGTTTCGGGAAGAGCTACGGGCTGATATCAAGCGTCAGCATTTGCAGCAAGGCCTTGCTTTTAGCGACTTCAGTTTGGAAAGCGAGCAGGAGCGTTTAGCTGAGCTACAGCGTCAGCAGCGCAGTTTTCGCTATGTTTTATTAGATGCTAACGATGTAAGCGTTGATGTGGATGTTACTGAAACGCATATGCAGGATTACTTCGACGCAAATCAAGAACGTTTCGAGCGCCCTGAGCAGGTGCGTGTTGAATATGTGCTAGTTGACCGTCAAACCATGGCGGAAAACGTTGAGGTTGACGAACAGCAGTTGCGCGATGCGTGGCGCGAACAGAATCGCAATGCTGATCGACGTGTTTCTCATATCATGGTGACGTTTGGCGACGAGCGCAGCCGCGAAGAAGCGCAAGCACACGCTAACGAGGCCCTAGAAGCCTTGAACAGTGGTGAGTCGTTTGCCGATACAGCACTGCGTTACTCAGATGACACGGCAAGTGCTGAAGAAGGCGGTGACTTAGGAGTTATCAGTCGTGGTTTCTTCGGTGAAGCCTTTGATGAAGCAGCTTTTGCTCTTAATGAGGGTGAGACATCACAACTGGTGGAAATGGATGGTGCATTTCATATCCTTCAGGTAACTGAGCTTGCAGCACCCGCCTTTGAGGAGCAGCGCGAGGCACTTCAGCAAGATGTTGCTCTGCGTGACGTCAGTGATGAGTTCAATCAGCAAGTGCAGCGCTTAATTGATGAGAGTTTTGCTGCCGATGATCTACAAAGCGTAGCGGATGACCTCGGTCTAACGCTTAACCAGACTGACTGGTTAGCACGTGGTGAAGGCGAGGGCGTACTTTCAGAGCCAGGTGTGCTTGATGAGGCCTTTAGTGCTGACGTATTACAGGAAGGCTATAACAGCGAAGTGATCGAGCTTGATGATGATCGGCGTCTCGTGCTGCGTGTTGCGGAGCATCGCGAAGCGACTCAGCTGGCATTAGACGATGTGCGTGATGAGGTCGCGAGTGCGGTTGTTGTTCAACAACGCCAGGAGGCGATTAAGCAAGAGGCATCTCGTATAATAGCGTCTTTGGAAGCTGGTGAGGCCAACGACATTGATTGGCTTGAAGCTAGCAATATCTCACGCCAGTCTGAAAGTGTGCTTCCCCAAACGGTTGTACAGGAGGTGTTTCGTATGCCGCGTCCGCAGGAGGGCGCTAGCATTTATCGCTCTGTGTCACTGCCGGAAAGCGTTGCTATCATAGCGCTTGATAGCGTGTCAGTAGGCGAAGTTGACGAACAGCTTACCTCTTTTGTAGCACAAATGGCTGAGCAACTCCGCGCGCAGTCTGTCATTCAGGGCTTGGTAGACGACCTGCGTAGTGATGCGGAAATTGAACGTTAATTAACGCGTCATCATCACTCCAAGAAAAAGCCGGCCAAGTTAATTTGGTCGGCTTTTTTGATGGCTTTTTCGTGATGTCGCAGCGTTAGGTATTAGGGTGGGTTAGCTAAGGTAAATTGGCGCAGAATAGGCATGGTGTTATGTTCTGTCGTGCGCTCAACCACAATGTCCCAGCCATGTTTGTCATCCCAATCACCAAGAACAAATCGTTTTGCGGGCACATCCTCGACCGTCAAATCATGTACCTTAGGCCGGTGGGTGTGACCATGAATCATGGTAGTGACACCGGAGCGCGCCATCAGCGTTACTACTTCTTCAGGTGTCACGTCCATGATTGCTTCCGCTTTATTCGCGTTAGCATCGCCTGACTGCATGCGCAGGCTCTTGGCAAGTTCCAGCCGCTGATCAAGGGGTAAAGATAAGATCTGCGTTTGCCACTGAGGATCTCTCGACTGTTGGCGGAACGCCATATATGCATCATCTCTGGTGCAAAGGCTGTCGCCGTGCAGAATAACGGCTGGCACGCCCTGGAGTTCCACTGTTTGGCTTTCGGGTAGCAAAGAGGCTTGGCACTCATGGATGAAGCGCTCGCCAATCAGAAAGTCGCGATTGCCGTGCAGGAAGTAAATGGAGGTTCCGTTGCTGCTTAATTTACGCAACCGTTTGATCACTTCCCAGGCAATGCCGCTAAGAGGATGTGGTGTATCAAGGAGGTCATCCCCAATCCAGGCGTCAAATAAGTCGCCTAGAAGATACAGGGCATCAGCCCCTGCAGCGGTGCGCTCTAAGTAACGATAAAACCCCTGATTAATCTCAGGGGTATCACTGCTTAGATGCGTATCAGCTATCAGCAGAGTGCGCATAGAACTCCCAAAATTAGTCGGCTTCTTTAACGTAAGCGCGCTCAATGATGACATCGTCTGCGGGCACGTCAGCATGCATTCCTCGGCGCGTGGTGCTTACACCACGGATGGCGTCTACCACGTCCATGCCTTCGATAACCTCTCCAAACACAGCGTAACCCCAGCCTTGTAGGCTTTTACCACTATGATTCAAGAAGCTATTGTTTCCAACGTTGATAAAGAACTGTGCCGTGGCAGAGTGAGGGTCTTGGGTGCGCGCCATCGCAAGTGTGCCAACAGTGTTTTGTAATCCATTGTCGGCTTCGTTTTCGATTGGGTCACGCGTCGGCTTTTGGTTGAAATCTTGATCGAAGCCACCGCCCTGAACCATGAAGCCATCGATAACACGATGGAACAAAGTGCCATCATAAAAACCATCGCGGACATATTGCTCAAAATTGGCGGCAGTTTTGGGCGCTTTTTCATGATTAAGCGCAATAGTGATGTCACCGTGGTTGGTCTGTAATACGATCATAGATAAATTCCTGTTCAATAAAGGCGTTCGCCTTGGCGCTGTGCATCGGCGTCACGTTATAATAGCGGTTTTGCTTGGCACCGCGAAGCGCAAACCCTAATAGCGTAGGCATTCGTTGCCTAGCCCGCCATCCACCATGAGGTTATCAACACCACCATGACCAACGAGACCACCCCAGCGCCGAACTTTATTCGCAACCAAGTACGCGACGAAATAGAGGGCGGCCAGGTCAGCAAAATTGTGACGCGCTTTCCTCCCGAGCCCAATGGCTTTTTGCATATCGGTCATGCAAAGTCGATATGTTTGAACTTCGGGTTGGCGGAGCAGCTAGGTGGTGAGTGTCATCTGCGCTTTGACGACACCAACCCAGCGAAGGAAGAGCAAGCGTATATTGACGCTATCAAAGAGGATGTCAGCTGGTTAGGCTTTAACTGGGCAGGTCCAGTTCGCTTTGCTTCTGATTATTTCGACCAGCTTTATGCGTGGGCACAGCATTTAATTCGTGAAGACAAAGCCTACGTTGATGACCTTTCACCGGATGAAATTCGTGAATATCGTGGCACACTCACAGCGCCAGGCAAGCCTAGTCCATACCGTGAGCGCAGCGTTGACGAGAACCTCAACCTGCTTGAGCGGATGAAAAACGGCGAGTTTGGCGAAGGTGAAAAAGTGCTTCGGGCTAAAATTGATATGGCATCGCCCAATATCAATCTTCGTGACCCGATCCTTTACCGGATTCGCCATGCCAGCCACCATCAAACAGGCGACAAGTGGAAAATCTACCCGTCGTACGATTTTACCCATGGCCAGTCTGATGCCATTGAAGGCATTACCCATTCAATTTGTACGCTGGAGTTTGAAGACCACCGCCCGCTTTACGAGTGGTTTTTGAATAACTTGCCGGTTCCCGCTAAACCGCGCCAAATCGAGTTTGCTCGACTTAACCTGGACTACACGCTGACCTCGAAGCGCAAGCTAAAGCTGCTAGTTGACGAGCAGATTGTCGATGGCTGGGACGATCCGCGTATGCCAACCATTTCTGGTATGCGCCGCCGCGGCTATACGCCGGCATCCATTCGCAAATTCTGTGAGATGATTGGTGTTACTCGCGCCGATGGCGGCTTAGTGGATATTGCCATGCTAACGCATGCAATTCGCTCTGATCTTGAGGACAATGCGCCGCGAGCAATGTGCGTATTGAAACCGCTTAAGGTGGTACTGACGAACGTTCCTGAAGATCATGAAGAAGTGTATGACGTGCCTGGGCACCCTGCGCGTGACGACATGGCTGTACGTAAGGTGCCGTTTAGTCGCGAGCTGTATATCGACCAAGACGACTTCATGGAAGACGCGCCCAAAAAGTTTTTCCGTTTAGCGCCTGGCAAAGAAGTCCGTCTGCGTAATAGCTATGTGATTCGTTGTGATGACGTTATTAAGAACGAAGCTGGTGACGTGACGGAACTGCATTGTTCAGTGGATTTCGATACCCTGGGTAAAAATCCTGAAGGCCGCAAGGTAAAAGGCGTAATTCATTGGGTGAGTGCTGCCCATGGTGTACCGATGGAAGTACGCTTGTATGACAATTTGTTCACGGTTGAGCAGCCAGATCGTGACAAAGATGTCGACTTTCTCGAGCACCTGAACCCGGACTCTTTGGCGGTGTGCTATGCCATTGGCGAGCCCAGTTTAGCGGATGCTGTCCCAGAAGATCGCTTCCAGTTTGAGCGGGTAGGTTACTTCTGCGCTGACCGTCATGCGTCTAAGCCAGGACAACTAGTGTTTAATCGTACCGTTGGGTTGAAAGATAGCTGGGCGAAAATCAAACAGAAGGGCTAAGGAATCGTCATATGCACATTTATAATACGCTGACACGTCGCAAAGAACCGTTTACCCCGCTGGTGGCGGGTAAAGTTAGCATGTATGTCTGCGGCATGACGGTGTATGACTACTGTCACCTTGGCCACGCGCGGGTCATGGTGGCCTTTGATGTGATAACCCGCTACCTACGTTATCGTGGCTACGACGTTACTTATGTGCGTAACATCACCGACATTGACGATAAAATTCTCAAGCGTGCAGAAGAGAATGGCGAATCGATTAGCGCACTAACTGAGCGTATGATCCAGGCGATGCATGAAGACGAAGCTCGTCTGAGTGTGTTGCCGCCAAGCCATGAACCACGGGCGACAGGACATATCGGTGATATCGTTGCCATGATTCAGACGCTGATTGAGAAAGACTTTGCCTACGCCGCTGCCAATGGTGATGTGTACTACCGAGTACGTAAATTCGCCGACTATGGAAAGCTAAATAATCGTCAACTTGATGATATGCGTTCTGGTGCCCGGGTTGAGGTTGACGTTCATAAAGAAGACCCGCTCGATTTTGTGCTTTGGAAAGCCGCTAAACCGGGCGAAGCACACTGGCATTCTCCTTGGGGCAATGGCCGCCCAGGATGGCATATTGAGTGTTCAGCAATGTCGACGTGCTGCTTAGGCGATACCTTCGATATTCATGGTGGAGGCCCTGATCTTACGTTCCCTCATCATGAAAACGAAATTGCCCAATCAGAGGCAGCGACGGGCAAAACCTACGTCAACACCTGGATGCATGCCGGGGCTGTACGGGTTAACCAGGAAAAGATGTCAAAATCGCTGGGTAACTTTTTTACTATCCGTGATGTGTTGGCTGAGCATGATCCGGAAGTCGTGCGTTTCTTGCTAGTGGCTAGCCACTACCGCAGCCCAATTAACTACTCGGTGGATTCTCTCCATGAGGCTCGCAAATCGCTGACACGTTTTTATACAGCGTTAGAGGGGGTGGAAGTGTTGTCTGGCGGTGGCGGTGATGAGACAGGCTATGCCGAGCGTTTCACCACGGCGATGGATGACGACTTTAATTCGCCTGAGGCGTTAGCGGTGTTATTCGATCTGGCGCGGGATCTTAATCGCGCTAAGAGCGAGTCATCAGAAAAAGCGCAGCATTTAGCATCGGAATTAACACGTCTAGCGGGTGTGTTAGGGCTTCTGCAGCAAAATCCTCAGACCTTTTTGAAAGGTAATCAGCAGCAGGTAGCGCTGAGTGAGGCTGAGATTGAAGCCAAAATAGCGCAGCGTAAGGAAGCAAAAGCGAATAAAGATTTTGCTCAGGCGGATGCTATTCGAGATGAATTAGCGAGCATGGGTATTATCCTGAAAGATTCTCGTGAAGGGACAACGTGGGTGATTGAAGCGCCCTAAGCGTTATCAATGTTAAGCGTGAACACGATGGGGGCATCGAATAGAAGCGTTGTGGACGTCAGGCGCCGTTGATATGGCGTCTGACGTTTACGTGGTTGGCTCTTATACTGAGATGATACCTTCAAGATGCTAACTAATAGGATGACTACTATGCGCTTTACTATAAAATCGACCATCGTCGCTTGTTTATCAGCCATTACTTTTTCAACTGCTTACGCCAGCGCCCCAGTGGTCGTGTCATCTAAAATCGACACCGAAGGGGCCGTGCTGGGTGAGCTGATTATTCAAACGCTAGAACGTGGCGGCGTGCCTACGGAAGATCGCTTACAGCTGGGTGGCACCAGCGTTGTGCGCAGTGCGCTTGAAGCGGGAGAAATCGACCTTTATCCGGAATACACAGGTAACGGCGCTTTCTTCTTTGATATGACCGATAGCCCTGTCTGGAATAGTGCAGAGGATGCTTACCAGACTGTCAAAGAGCGCGACGTGGCGCAGGGGCTGGTGTGGCTTGAGCCTGCTAGCGCCAATAACACTTGGGCAATGAGTATTCGTAAAGATGTTGCGACGGCCAACGGCTTAACGACACTTGTTGACCTTGCGGACTACTTAAACGACGGTGGCGAGTTTAAATTCGCGGCTAGTGCAGAGTTTGTTGAATCCGCTCAGGCACTGCCTGCGTTTCAGGACGCCTATGGTTTCGAACTCAACGATGACCAGTTGCTAGTGCTTTCAGGCGGTAATACGGCGGCTACCATGCGCGCCGCTGCACAGCAGACGAGCGGCGTTAATGGTGCCATGACGTACGGAACCGATGGCGGCTTAAGTGCGTTGGGTCTCGTTGTTTTGGAAGATAATAAGGGCGTACAGCCGGTATACCAGCCGTCGCCGGTAGTGCGTGCCGAGGTACTAGAGACCTACCCCGAGATTGAGACGCTCCTCAACGATGTATTTACCACGCTTGACCTTGTGACGTTGCAAACTCTGAACGCTGATGTAGCGGTGAATGGTTTCTCTCCTGATCAAGTCGCAAGTGACTATCTTGATAGCCTGGATGACTAATGAATGTCACTGATAGACGCTTTGCCAACGCCAACTCGACAGTCCGGGCATTTAAACGCAGTACTGATATGTTTAAGTGCCTGCATGTTAAGCGCTGTTTGGCTGCTGGGCCTTGTTAGCGTTGCGCCTAACCGAATTGTAGCGGGTATATCGTATGGCTTAGTAACGGCGATAGGCTGGCCCGGAGCGCTACTTGTTTCCTTGCTATTTGTCGCCATGGGTGGCTTGGCTATCAGACCAAGCCGCCTTCATTACTGCGCTCAACTATGCATTGTCACCCTGACACTATTATTGATGCCATTCGGGCTGATGGTGGCAGACCACTGGCTGATTGACCCGACACTACCGCAAGCGCGCTTAGGGATTGGAGCTGCCCATTGGGTGGTGCTTTTTTTGCTTTTGCTGTGCTTGGTAGAACTGCGTTTACGCTTGGGGTTATCGCGGCTGTGGACCACGTTATTGCTCAGCAGCGTGGGGGCCGCGTGGTTGGTTTGTGCGGCGCTATGGCTTGATAACTTAGCTCTTGTGCAGGAGTTTCAGGCACGAGACCAGCAGTTTTATCGTGCCATGCAGCAGCATGTGGTGCTGGTCAGCACCGCGGTGAGTATTAGCGTGGTGGTCGGTTTAATTCTCGCTATGCTGATGCGGCGTTACCAACGGCTGCAACGAACAGCTTTTGCATTGCTGAATTTCCTGCAAACGATTCCGAGCTTAGCCCTGTTTGGGTTATTGCTAGCTCCGCTTGCCTGGTTAGCTGCTAACGTGCCTTTTTTAGCTCAGCTAGGTGTCAGCGGTATTGGAACCACCCCCGCGCTGATTGCGCTCATTGCCTACAGCCTGTTGCCGATGGTGCGCAATACCTATATCGCGCTAGATGAAGTCGACTCAAATACCTTAGAAGCGGCTAAGGCGATGGGCATGCGTCCGCGCCAGCGTTTTTGGCAGGTAAGGTTTCCTTTGGCGCTGCCGATACTGTTAGAAGGTGTGCGGATTACGGCTGTACAAGCCATTGGATTAACAGCAGTTGCCGCGTTAATTGGGGCAGGTGGGCTAGGCACGTTTATTTTTCAGGGATTGGGCCAAGCGGCCATGGACATGGTGCTACTTGGCACGCTGCCTATTTTGGTCTTGGCACTTATTGTAGATGCTAGTTTGGGGGCATTAGCCGACGCGCTACGCCCCGGAGGACATGAATGATAGAGCTTTCCCATGTGTCAAAGCACTTTGGAGAGGACACAGCGGTTGACGACATCTCCTTACACGTCGCGAAAGGAAAGTTCTGTGCGCTGGTAGGATCATCCGGCTGCGGAAAATCGACGACGCTACGTATGATTAATCGTTTGATTGAGCATAGTAGCGGCGACATTGTCATCGACGGACAGGCAATAGGGCACTATGACCCGGTTAAACTGCGCCGTCGTATTGGCTATGCGATTCAAAGCACTGGCCTGTTTCCCCACTGGACCGTAGCACGCAACATTGGGCTGGTGCCGCGTTTATTAAAATGGTCTGCCGCTGATGTTAAAGCACGTGTCGAAGAACTGATGCGTTTGTTAGGCCTCCCTACGGAAGAGTTTGCCCATAAGTATCCGCATCAGCTCTCTGGTGGCCAAGCGCAGCGGGTTGGCGTTGCCCGAGCATTAGCGGCAGACCCTGATATTTTGCTGATGGACGAGCCTTTTGGGGCGCTAGATCCGATTACCCGAGAAAAGCTTCAAGACGAATTGGCAAAACTTCAGGCGCAGCTGCATAAAACCGTGGTGTTCGTGACTCACGATATGGATGAAGCGCTTAAACTGGCCGATCATTTAGTCGTTATGCGCGAAGGACGTATTGTTCAGCAAGGGGCACCGCTGGCGCTGCTTCGAAACCCAGCCGACCCGTTTGTAGAGTCGCTACTGGGTGGGCTGGAACGTGGCCTAAAACAGGCAGCATTAACACGCGTGAAAGATCATATGTCATCGCTTGGACAGTCACTGCCTGCCCCTTCGCGTATTCCGGGTGATTTTTCACTGCGCCAAGCGCTTTCAATGATGCTGCGTGACCACTGCGACAGGCTGACGGTTGTCGACCAGCAAGATATGCCGATTGGTGAGTTATCGTTGCGTAAAGTGGTAAAAGAAGCCCAGCTAGACAAGGTGGGTCACCGTGAAGCGTGATCGTGTCTCAGATGATTTACCGATGGCAGCAGGCCCTCGGTGGTTTTGGCCTGTTGGTTGGGCACTATTATTGTTGATAGGCGTAGTGGGTATGCCAGCGTTAGAACCTGGATTTCGCTGGTTAGAGCCTGACGCCCGTCAGGTTATTTACTCCCGCGCTGATTTTGTTTCACTGCTGGCTAGGCACGTATTCGTTGTTGGAATAGCGGCTGTCGTCACGATAGCGGTGGGCGTATTGGCTGGCATCGCGGTAACTCGGCAGTGGGGGCGAGACTTTTTACCCCTTGCTGGGCAGTTAGCCTCGCTTGGTCAGACATTTCCGCCTGTGGCTGTGCTTGCGCTAGCGGTTCCTGTATTGGGTTTTGGAACGTTGCCCATTATCGTGGCGCTAATGCTCTATGGCTTATTGCCGATTGTTCGGAACACGCTAGCCGGACTACAAGATGTCGATGCCAGCCTTAAACAGTCGGCACTTGCCATGGGCATGACCTCCTGGCAGGTGTTGACTCGCGTTGAACTTCCACTAGCCACACCGGTGATTCTGGCCGGTATCCGCACATCGGTCACCATTAATATTGCGACAGCGGCCTTAGGGGCAACTGTCGGTGCCAGCAACTTAGGCGATCCGATCATCGCCGGTATCGTCAATGGCAATATGGCTTATGTGTTACAAGGCGCGTTACTGATCGGGTTACTCGCGTTGACCGTTGATAGTCTGTTTGATGCGTTGCAGCAGCAACTGCGCACTCGTCTCTCTGCGTCTTAAGTTGTATCCCTAAAAGTAGCGGACTGCGTTACTGTCCTTGTGTTGCGTTGATCGAGGTGGCACTTAACCTCGACGAGCTTGACCTATGCTAGATAAATCCACTGGCAAAAATGGTCAACACCAACAACACTGCCCTCAAAAGGGGTAATACAAGGATAATAAACATGACAAAGTATGCACATCAGCCGCTCTTTATGACCGGCGACGAATTCTCAATGGCTACCTTTAGCTTGCTCGACCCAGAGGGCGAGCTTTATGAAGGTGCTAAAGAGCCAGACCTACCTCGTGATCATGCCCGACGGCTTTATCAAGCCATGCTGGCCACTCGTATCTTAGATGAACGTATGATGGCTGCCCAACGCCAGGGGCGGCTTAGCTTTTATATGCAAAGCACGGGTGAAGAAGCGGCCGTTGTTGGTGCAGCTGCTGCGCTAGACGATACCGATATGATCATGGCGCAATACCGTGAGCAAGGCGCATTAATGTATCGCGGATTCTCCATTGATGAGTTTATGAATCAGCTGTTCGGCAACGAGCTGGACTACGGCAAAGGCCGTCAAATGCCGATTCATTACGGCTCGCGCAAACTGCACTATATGACCATATCTTCTCCGCTTGCAACGCAGATTCCTCAGGCGACTGGCTACGCTTACGGTCAGAAATTAGCAGGCGAAGGGCACTGTACCTTAACGTTTTTTGGTGAAGGTGCCGCCTCCGAAGGTGATTTCCACGCCGCGCTGAACATGGCATCAGTTCATCAGGTACCGGTGATTTTTTTCTGCCGTAACAATGGCTATGCCATTTCGACGCCATCAACCGAACAGTTTGCCGCCGATGGCATTGCCCCCAGGGCATTCGGCTATCACATGCATGTGATACGTGTTGATGGGAACGATGCACTGGCGGTTTATGAAGCGACACGCCAAGCTCGCCAAATTGCTGTTGAACAAAACAAGCCTGTGCTGATTGAAGCAATGTCTTATCGTCTTGCTGCTCACTCCTCTTCTGATGACCCTTCCGGCTATCGTGCTAAAAGCGAGGAAGAAGCGTGGCGGTTAAAAGACCCCATATTGCGCATGCAGAAATGGCTGGTTAAAAAAGGCTGGTGGAGCGAGGAAGAGGAAGCTAGCCAGCAGGAAACGCTGCGTCGCGAAGTACTGGATACCATGAAGCGGGCAGAAAAGCGTTCGTCCCCCTCCTTGGATTCACTGATTACCGATGTTTATGCCGATATAACCCCTGAGTTACAGCGTCAATTTGATCAGCTTAAGCGCCATATTCGCCGTTATCCAGAGGCTTACCCGCGTGGTGCGCGGTCGCTAGACCTTGAGGTGAATACGTCCACAGATTCCGGGGAGGCATAACATGCCCACAATGAACATGCTCCAGGCGATCAACAATGCGCTTGATATCGCCATGGCTGAAGACGAAAAAGTTATCTGTTTTGGTGAAGATGTGGGTGTTTTTGGCGGTGTATTCCGTGCCACTAGCCATTTGCAGGAAAAGTATGGTAAATCGCGCTGCTTTAACACACCGCTGGTAGAGCAAGGCATTATTGGTTTTGCCAATGGGTTGGCTGCCCAAGGCTCGGTGCCTGTTGCTGAAATACAGTTTGCCGACTACATCTTTCCTGCCTTTGATCAAATCGTTAATGAATCTGCGAAATTCCGCTACCGCTCTGGGGATTTATTCAATGTGGGTGGATTAACCATCCGCACGCCCTATGGCGGTGGTATCGCGGGGGGGCTCTACCATTCACAATCACCAGAGGCTTATTTCACACATACACCTGGCTTAAAAGTTGTTGTGCCGCGTAATCCTTACCAAGCGAAAGGGTTGCTGCTTGCTGCAATTCGCGACCCCGATCCGGTACTTTTCTTAGAACCTAAGCGGCTTTATCGAGCCTCAGTGGGGGAGGTGCCCCAAGAAGATTATCAGCTTCCTATTGGTGAAGCTGAGGTCACCAAAGAGGGTACTGATATCACGCTGGTGGGTTGGGGCGCGCAAATGGAAGTCATCGGCAAAGCCGTCGAGCTTGCCGAAGAGCAGGGCATTGCCTGTGAAGTGATCGATCTGCGCACGTTGCTGCCATGGGACGCGGATACCGTCGTTGAGTCTGTTCTAAAAACAGGACGTTTGATCGTCAGCCATGAAGCGCCGTTAACGGGCGGCTTTGCGGGTGAAATCGCCGCGACGATCCAAGAACGCTGTTTTCTCTATCTGGAATCGCCGATTGCTCGGGTAACGGGGCTAGATACACCTTTCCCGTTAGTGCTGGAGAAAGAGTATTTGCCCGATCATTTGAAAATTTTTGAAGCGATTCGCGAAAGCGTTAACTTTTAACGCCAGGGAGAAAAATAATGAGCGATTTCATGCTGCCGGATATCGGCGAAGGCATTGTCGAGTGTGAAGTGGTGGAGTGGCGCGTTGCGGAGGGCGATCGGATTGAGGAAGATCAGCCAATTGTCGAGGTGATGACCGACAAAGCACTAGTAGAAATTACCGCTCCCGAAGCAGGTGTCGTCACCAAGCTTTATGTTGCCCAGGGGAAAATTGCCAAAGTACACGCTCCGCTGTATGCCTACCAAGCAGAAAATGACACGCAAGAAGCGGACGCGACGGAACAAGTTAACGAGCCGCAGTCATCTGTAGCTGACGCTGCCAGTGGTTCAAAGGTGGTTGAACCAGCCGCTGTGGCGACCAGTACCAGTACTAGTAGCGGTAAAGTGCCTGCCAGTCCAGCAGTGCGACGTCTTGTTCGTGAACATCAGCTTGAGTTAAGTGCCATTGCTGGTAGTGGTAAAGATGGCCGGGTATTAAAAGAAGACGTGCTGGCGCACCTGAATCAGCCCACTACAGCTCCTGCTCAAGTAACAACGCCAGTAACGCAAAGTGCCCAGTCGCCTCGTGTTGAGCCGCTTCGCGGCGTGCGTGCGGTGATGGCGAAAAGAATGGTTGAGGCAGCCAGCTCTATTCCGCATTTTCACTATGGCGAAGAGATCGATGTGACCGATCTGCTGGCGCTACGTGAGCGCCTGAAGCCACGGGTAGAGGCTCTGGGTGAGCGGCTAACACTAATGCCCTTCTTTATGAAGGCAATGGCGCTAGCGGTTACTGAGGCGCCGATCATCAATGCCCAGCTAAACGCGGAAGGCAACGAGCTGCACTACTACGAACAGTGCAATATCGGCATGGCGGTGGATAGCAAAGCAGGTTTACTGGTGCCCAATGTGAAAAGTGTTGAGCGTCTAACGCTGCTAGGCATTGCCCGTGAAGTGGGTCGTTTAACCATCGCGGCACGAGAAGGGCGTGTCGATCAGGCGGATCTCAAAGGGGGCACCATTAGTATTTCTAACATTGGTGCGCTTGGCGGAACCTATGCAGCGCCTATCATCAATGCGCCGGAAGCGGCGATAGTGGCCATCGGCAAAACCCAATGGTTACCGCGCTTTGACGAGCAGGGTGAGGTTCAGCGACGGGCAATTATGACCATCACCTGGGCAGGTGATCACCGCTTTATTGATGGTGGCACCATCGCCCGGTTTTGCAATGCCTGGAAAGGTTACCTCGAAGCGCCTGAAACCATGCTGCTGCACTTGGGCTAGGGTAGCTAGACGTTGGATAGCCAGAGGTTGATTAGAAAGGAATGATGAATGTCTCAGGCACCACTCCAGCAGTTTTATATACCGGAAGAGCAATCGGTATATCTACTCAGCCATCACGATGCTCGTAAGCTTAAAGACTGGGTAGCACTGTGTCAGGCACAGCTCGCTCAGTTGGGCTATACGGGGATTGAGTTGGTTGGTAAAGGTGCCTATGGCTTTGTATTTGCGGGCAGCGCACAACACCAAGGTGTGCCTGCCCACTACGTGTTTAAATTCTCACGTATTACGCTGCCCACCCATTTACAAGAACGCCTTGAAGAAGAGGCGTTTATGCTTGATCAGGTTTCCCACCCGCGCATACCGAAGCTCGTGGCTTATCAGCGCTCCCGGGGCCAGTCAATCCTGGTGATGGAGCGTGCGCCTGGTTGGAACCTTGAGCAGGTATCACTAAAAGAAGGTCGCCTTTCCCCTCGTTTGGTGGTCCACATTGCCAACCAGTTGGCTGATATTCTCTCAGCATTGCGCCAAGAAACGGGCCCCAATGCACGTCCCGTAGTGCATGGTGACATCAAGCCGTCAAACCTAGTGTTCGATCCTGATACTGAGTCCATTGCGTTGATTGACTGGGGATCGTCTGTGTTTGCTCAGTTAGACGAAAAGCTACAGTTTGTTGGGGCAAACGTGATGGAATTAATGTCTGATAACTTGCAGCAAACCAATGCTCGGCTGGGCGATGTCTACTTTATTGGCGAAGAGCAGCTCAACGGAGCGCTATCATCGCCACGTTTCGACGAACAAGGAGCCGCAGGAACGCTGTACGCATTAGCATCTGCACAATCTTGCCGCTTTGGACACCGTGCTATTCCCGCCTGCTCACTGGGTCTACCTTTGGAGTTTGCCCGCACCTTGGATGGTATGCTCGACCCCGACCCCCAGGTACGCCATAAAGCAGGGGATTATTATTTACAGGCGATGTCCCGCATGGCCAAAGTGGTGATGGTAGATTTGCCCATCCCCCGACAAACATCGCTAGTGCCTGTCTGGGGCCGTCCGGCGCACCAAGAGATTGATACGGTCGTTTACAGCTCCCGGAAGGCGTTTCTGCGCGAAGCGAATGCAGAAGAAACACTTAATGATGTTAACGATGTGCAGCTAGATCGTTATTACAAGCAATTTATGCAGGGTATGGGGGAAACTGAAAAGGCCTTTTTGGCGTCGGTGAGTCGTTTGGGGAAATACCCGGTTGTAGGTGGTTTAGCGGTGCGTTGGGAGCGGGAGGGCGTGTATATAGACTCTTCGCTTAACCTACACGATCCCGCGTTAAAGCCAGCGTTTATTCAAGCCGTCAATAACATGGTGCACTTGGCGCGTGCCATTCACCGCCAAGGGGTGTTTAAAAGTTGCTTATTTAATGCGCGTCAAACGCTGCATTTAGAACGTGCAAATGCAGAAGAGCCTTTTAATTGTGACCCTGGTACCGCCATTGACTACGAGCTGAGCGCGGTTCCTGAAATGGAAGACCGCACACGTCAGCATAGCTACTTTGAAGACGGCCCTGATCCGGAAGAGCTACTCGTCCTGCCAGACACCATTATGCAAATACTCCAACGGCTTAATGAGATTCATCACACCGGCATGATTATATTTGAGGCGTTGCCGAAGCATCTTAAAATCCATAGCTATTACCGGCTTCTGGATCCTAGCCGAGAGTCAGAGTTTCGTGCCTTGCTGGCGCGTATGCTGGCGTCTGTAAGCCAGATAGAGGGGTTAGGCGTGTCCGGCTTTATGAAAATGCCTTACAAAGACACGCGATTTTTTACCCATTTAGAGTGCCAGCCTGAACATTTTTACCCAAAAGACCCGCGTGATTTTTTAAGAAAGACGCCGTCAATCGGCGGCTCTCAGACTGCTTGATTGCGTTGCGATCCATGCTGAAAGCTGCTCAGCTAGCGCGTCGCTGGCCTCACCAAAAGCATTCACGACGTCCGGAATCTCTACGTTATCCGCGCGGGTGCGGATGGTAAAACTGGTCGCTGCTAGCGGTTTTCGGTGTTGTGTATTCACAAGCTGCACATCTAACTGAAGATGAATACTGGGTGGAGAAGCGTCGTACTCACTTTGGAAATGGCGCAGCTCGCTAAGTAGCAGTAAATCATGGGGCAATCGGTCGCTACTCACGCTGGTGAATAGTTGGCGCTGCTGTAGGTCTGAAATTAAGCGCGCTTGAAGCATATCAGGGGCGTCTTCATGCCAGCGTGCACCCTCATACACATTCACTACATTACCTTCTGGGTATACCACAATACGGTTGCTGTTAAGCAAGTGACCTGCCCCCGGAGTGGCAATGCCCAGCCGTAAGGGGAGGGTGGCGGCCGCTTGCGCAGCTGGAGAGGCAGACGACGGCAACCGATAGAGCGTTGCGGGGGTGCTTTCGGGCAGTATTGAACAGCCTGCGTTTAATAAAAGCGCCGCTAATGTGATGATGCTAAACGTTGCGCGCAAGCTCATGGACGAAACTCCTCTACCTGATCCCGGCCCAGGAAAAAGTCTGCCGGACTCTCTTCAAGCTGGCGAGTAATACGATCAAGGTTGTTAAGTGTGGAACGTAGGGCTGAAAGGGCTGGAGCAATGTCTTGCGCCCCTTGCAGCGTGCTGTCGACAGCCCCTGCATTATCGTTAACTAGCTGTTCAATTCGTTGCGCGGCACTGGCCACATCGCGACTAGCGCTTTCAGCGCTTTGCATCATTTGCTGACCATCTTGACGTAATAGCAGGGTCGTCTCCTGGCTGAGAGTATCGATACTCTCAAGAGTAGCCGTTGCTTGTCGTGACACCTCGCCGAACAGTGCCATATTTTGATCAAGCGCTGTTTGTTGTGAAGCGATCATCTCTGTGATTTGCGCAATACTCGTCAAAATAGTGCCGGCTTGTTCGCGGTTGCCGTCATTAAATAGTTCATTAACGTTTATCAGAATAGAATTAATGTTTTGAACCATTGTTTCGCCTTCATCAAACAGAGTGGCGATCGGCGAAGGATCTGCGTTGATAAACGGTGCCATGCTGTCCGTTTGGTTTACAAGGCGAGGGCTTTCTGGGGTGCCTCCATACAGCTGAACCGACATGCTGCCAGTAATGCTTGCAAACGCAAGCTTGGCGCGGGTATCTGTCTTAACCGGCGTGTCCTCATAGACACGCACACTGGCAATAACTTGTCGGGGGTCGTCGGGGTTTAGTGTCAGTTCGGTGACATCGCCTACTTCAATGCCGTTGTACTGCACCTTACTGCCAATTGATAAACCACTAACACTGCGCTCGAACAGAATCCGGTAAGGCTGGTAGTTACGCTCTCCTGCGGCATAGCTCATCCACAGCGCAAACAGAAGTGCTGCTGCGGCAGATAATAGGGTAAATAAGCCTATGACGATGTGATGGGCACGGGTTTCCATTGATAACTTACTCCTTTAAACCTGCCGTTGATGCGTTAGCGGCGTATTGAGCGGCACGCCCGCGAGGTCCATTAAAGTAGGCTTGCACCCACTCATCGTCAGTATTGGCGACATTTTCAAGCGTATCTGCCACTAACACGCGTTTCTGAGAAAGTACGGCGACTCGGTCGCAGGTGGCATAGAGCGTATCTAAATCGTGGGTAACTAAAAAAACGCTAAAGCCTAATGCATCGCGCAGTGTGACTAATAGCTGGTCAAAGGCGGCTGCTCCGATAGGATCAAGGCCCGCGGTTGGCTCATCAAGAAACAAAATATCAGGATCAAGCGCCAGCGCACGAGCCAGTGCGGCACGCTTTACCATGCCGCCCGATAGAGATTCAGGAAACTGCAGTGCCGCCTTAGCGGGTAGCCCAACTAAAGAGAGTTTGATGCGTGCTAGGTATTCGGCATCTTTGCGCGACAGTTTGGCGTGCTCAATAAGCGGCAAGGCAACATTTTCTTGCAAATTCAGCGAGCTAAATAAAGCCCCCCGTTGAAACAGCACGCCAAAGCGGCGCTCTATCTGGCTACGTTGCTGTCCATTTAGCTCGTTAAGGCGAGATCCCAGGACATCGATAGTGCCTTCATTTGGGCGCTTCAAACCTACAATACTTCTTAACAGTACGGATTTGCCGGTTCCTGAGCCGCCCACCACGCCGAGAATTTCCCCACGCCTTAGTGTTAAATCGAGAGCCTCATGAACTACAACAGAGCCAAAGCGATTGACTAGCCCCAGAACGTTGATAACAGGTTGCTCGTTGTGTTCGGATTGAGCATGCGTCGTGGTTACCATCCCAGCTCCATAAAGAACAGTGCGGCGAGCGCATCAATAAGGATGACCATAAAAATTGATTGCACGACGCTAGAAGTGGTGTGAACGCCTACAGATTGTGCGCTACCGCTTACCTTAAAGCCTTCAAGGCAACCAATGACGGCGATAACAAACGCAAACACGGGTGCTTTGCTAAGGCCCACTAAAAAATGGCTGACGGATACATCTTTTTGTAACGTGGTCATGAACTGGCTAACCGATATATCCAACGAAAGCGTTGCCACCATGGCCCCGCCGACGAGTCCACTCAGCATTCCCACAAAAGCGAGCAGAGGCAGGCTAATAAGCAAGGCGATTACCCGGGGGAGTACTAAAAGTTCTATAGGATCAAGCCCTTGGGTTTGAAGAGCGTCAATCTCTTCATTGGACTTCATGGCGCCTAATTGGGCAGTAAAGGCGCTAGCAGTGCGACCCGCCAACAAAATTGCCGCCAGCAACACACCAAACTCACGTAAAAAAGAGAAGGCTACTAAATCAATCGTGTATACCGTGGCCCCAAAGTCTTGAAGCACGGTGGCTCCCAGAAAGGCCACCACCGCGCCCACCATAAAGGTCAGCAGCGCAACAATGGGTACTGCATTTAGTCCGCTTTGATGAATATGCGCGACTGTCGCAGTGAAACGCCAACGATGAGGGCGAAGTAGTAGAGAAAACAGCGTTGCCAGCACTAGCCCAATAAACGCTAAAAGCTGGCGCTGTTGCGACCACAGCCCCACCATTTGCTGGCCAACCGCCGCCAATGCATCGGTGATACGATTGTGACTTGGGGGCGTGATATCGAGAGGCGTCTCCATTGCCTCAGCAACACGCACTAATAGCGCCTGCTGTTTTTCGGATAACGAACTTGCCGCTTGTTGCTTGGCGTTCTCGATGCCCAGTAGCTCAACGATTAACGCAGCACCCGCCGTGTCTAGCTGAGTAATACCGCCCAGCGAGATAGCGTGATTATTGGCGCTGCCACTATGCTTAGCCACCAACGATTTTAGTGTCTGGTAATGAACAAGCGTCCACTCATGTTGGAGCGATAGGTCGCCACTTTCGCGTGTTATCCATTCGTTTGGCATCCCTGCTCCTCATCGGCATTCACGACAGTGGTAACACTATGATGCATTCAAACAAGCGTTAGTTAAAGGTACATCGTTAAGCTTATGAAAATCATGCTGACGAAAATTCGCGCCACGCGGCGTAAGTACTTAGAAATACCCGTCCGGTAAGTGCTTCTAGGAAGTCACTCTTCTTGAGTTGATCCATCACCGGTCCCTTTACTTCGGATAGGTGAAGTTTGACATCGGAATCTTTTAAACGGGCGTTGATGGCATCCAGGCTCTCGAGCGCTGATGCATCAATTAAATTAACGGCTGAACAGATAAGGACGACGTGTTCAAGCTCAGGATAGCTGGCGACCAAATTATAGACGGTATCTTCAAGGTAGCGGGCATTCGCAAAATACAGACTTTCGTCGATTCGTAATAGCGCCACATTACTGACGGTTTCAACATCATGGCGCTCTGTATTGCGGAAGTGTTCGGTGTCCGGTACTCGGCCCACCAGCGCGCTATGGGGGCGGCTGGTGCGATACAAAAATAACGCGATAGAGAGGCTTACACCGCCAATGATGCCGGCTTCAATGCCTTCAACCAGGGTCAGTAGAATTGTTACCGCCATCGCGGCGAAATCACTGCGAGAGTAGCGCCACGTTTGGCGCAGCATGGGGATATCAACCAGGGTCAAAATAGATACGGTAATTGTCGCGGCCAACGTGGCAATCGGCAGGTAGAAGAGCCAGCCGGTAAAGGCCATCGTCACCAATGCGATCCCCAGTGCTGCAAAGGCCCCGGCAGCAGGCGTTTGTGCCCCGGCGTCATAGTTAATCACCGTGCGCGAGAGGCCGCCGGTGACCGGCATGCCACTGGTAAATCCAGCGGCTAAATTAGCGGCACCTAGGCCGATCAGTTCCTGATTGGGGGAAATACGCTGGCGCCGTTTCGCGGCCAACATTTGGCCCATGGAAACAGACTCCACAAACCCCACCAAACTAATGAGTAGCGCCGGGATCAACAGCGCGCGCCAAAGTGAGGTATCTCCCCATGGAAAGCTTAGCGCAGGCAGTCCGCTGGGAATGGTGCCGACAACAGCGACGCCTTGGTCGGCCAACTGCCAATGCCAGGTTGCCAGTGTTGTGATAACCACTGCAAAGACAGGGCCCGCTTTGGTGATTAAATCGGCGAGCGATCTAGGCAAACCAATGGCACAAAGGCTCTGCTTACCAAAGCGCCGCATCATGACCAGAAAAAAAAGCGTGCCAGCGCCGATAACAACTGTATAGGGATTAAAGGTGGGGAGGTTAGGTAAGAGCGTTATCACGCGCTCTACCAACGTAAAGCCACTGCTGGAAACGCCCATCAGGCTACCCAATTGACTGACGGCAATCAGAATGCCCGACGCTGTTAAAAAGCCAGAAATAACTGGATGGCTTAAGAAATTGCTAAAAAAGCCCATTTTAAGTGCACCCATCGCGACCAATATGCCGCCAGAGAGTAGCGAAAGCACTAGTGCTGCTTGTAAATAATCAGGGCTGCCGGGCGTTGCCACAGAAGAGAGTGCAGCCCCCGTCATTAATGCAATGATGGCCACCGGGCCAACCGCCAGGGTGCGGCTTGTGCCTAAAAAGGTGTATAGGAGTTGCGGCAAAATACTGGCATATAAGCCCACTACCGCAGGCAAGCCAGCTAGTAGGGCATAGGCCAACGACTGCGGAATCACCATGACGGTTACGATGAGTCCCGCTAATACATCAGCACCTAACAGGCGCTTATGGTAGTGGGGCAGCCATGTAAGAATAGGAAAATAGCGCTTAAACATAAGCTCCTGCGTCAGCTTCGTTGTTTTAAAAACCCAACCACTGGTGAGTCCGTCAGTTTAACGCGTTGCGTGGACAATGATGGTCTTTGCTTTCAAACAAAAGCATGTTCTGACCCGAAAGTGCTACTTCATTCATTAGCATAACCCGTTAAGCTGGCTGAGGAGCGGCTAATCGCTTCTTCTCTATTGATCGACTGCTCAATAACGTCAAATAAAAAAGAGTATCCCGCATGCGACTACTTCAGCTGTTAGTGCCTTTGGCAGTGCTAGGCGTTTCTGTTTGGATGATGACTGAACCTGGTGTTTTTCCCTATATTGCGCTGCTGCTGGCAACGGGGGCTGGCGCGAGCTTGATGCTTGTTACGATCACTACTGTTTATTCAGCAGATCGAGCGCGTTTGGCGAAGCCCATTCACGGCCTCAAACCCATTCGCGACTATGCTTCACTTCGTGCGATGGCTTACCGATTGATGAACCGAGCCAGCAGCACCGCTATCGCTTCCGCAGAAGTATCGCACTATGCTGATCTTATGGCTCAACGCCTCACCAAACAGGAAACCATGGCCAGTGATGCGTCATCGAGTATGAGCGCCATTAATACCGCCATCATGCAAGTGAGTGCTAGCGCTTCTCAAGTCGCCTCGCTGGCCGAGAGCGCTCGTCAGGCAAGCCACCATAATCATGATGAGTTGGCCGATATTATTCGCGATATGAGCGATGTTTCTGAGCGTTCTGATCAGGCGCTCGAGATGCTGTCTGCGCTAAATGACAAAATTGAGCGCGTGCGCAACGTAACGTCGATGATTGAGGGAATTGCAGAGCAAACGCACCTTTTATCACTCAATGCTTCTATTGAAGCAGCTCGGGCGGGAGAGCATGGGCGAGGATTTGCTGTTGTCGCGGGAGAAGTGCGCAACTTGGCATTGAAGACGTCAACGGCGACACAAAGCGTCGATGAGCTTGTCAAAGATATGCACCAGAGTGGTCAGAGTGTTGTCGGTACGATGGGAGCGTTAATGAACCGTATTCGAGAGCGCTCTCAAGGGATGCAGCAAGTGGGGAGCAGTCTTGCCACTATTACGGGGCAGTTCGATCAAGTTGAGCAGGAAATCACCAGCGTCGCAGAGGCAATGGAAAGCACTAAAGCTCATAGTCAAACGGTTGCTGATAGCTTACGCCAGCTTGAAGATGATGTGGATGAGGGCAATCGCGATATGCGCGATTTAGCCCAGCAAGCACGGGCGTTAATGGAAGCCGCTGAAGGCGTTGACGGCGAGCTGGCGCAGCAGCGTTTACAGGGGCGTCATCAGCACGTATTTAGTGCTGCTCGCCAGGCCGCTGACCGTATTGGTAAATTGTTTGAAAAAGCCATAGCCGCCGGTGAGTTATCTGAAACTGCACTGTTTCAGCCTGATTACAGAGCCATGCCAGGGACACGGCCACCGCTTTATCACACCAGCTTTGATGCGTTCACAGACCTACAGCTACCCAGCCTGCAAGAACCTTTACTGACAGAGTATGGGTTGAGTTATGCCATTGCCTGTGACCGCAACGGTTATGTTCCTACCCATAACGCAGCCGTCAGCCGCGAGCCTAGCGGTGATTATGATCACGACCTGAAGTACTGCCGCAGCAAACGCATTTTTGATGATCCAACTGGCAGCCGTTGCGGTGCTCATGAGAAACCGCTGCTGCTACAAACCTATAAGCGAGACACTGGCGAGATCATGCACGACCTTTCAGTACCCATTTACATTAAAGGTAAGCACTGGGGAGGCTTTCGCGTGGGCTATCAGCCTGAAAAGCCAAACGACACCAGTGCGCTGATTGTTGAAAAATCAGTGGAGACAGCCTCAGATTCAGGTAACCGCCTTCTGGCGCGGACGTGACTGCCAAGAAGACCAAGAATATAGTGCTAAGCCTGCCCAGATCATCACAAAAGTGACCAACTGAATGAGACCTAGCGGCTCGCCAAAGATGACGATCGCAATCAAAAATTGAATACTGGGGTTGATGTACATCAGAAACCCCAGCGTAGCCAGCCGTAAGCGCCGTGCAGCCCCAGCAAATGCCATCAATGGCAGTGCGGTTAACACGCCGCTAATCATTAGCAGGGCGCTCATCGGCACATTATGAATAAAGTGAGACTCCCCCTGCCAACTAAGCCAAGTGAGCGCTATTAATGCGAGAGGGAACAGCAACAGCGTCTCCACAAACAGACCTGAAAGCCCATCAAGAGGCACTTGCTTGCGAAACAATCCGTAGCTGCCAAAGCTGAGTGCTAGCAACAAGCTGATCCAGGGCAGTTCACCCAGCATCACGAACTGTATGGCAATCGCTAAACTCGCCAAACCAAGAGCAACCAGCTGAAGACGTGCCATGACTTCACGTAGCACCAGCACTCCCAGGGCAACGTTTACCAGCGGGGTCAGAAAATAGCCTAAACTGGCTTGTAAGACCTGCTTACTTTCAACAGCATAAATATACAGGCCCCAATTAAAGGCAATCAGTAACGCGCAAGCGAGTACGCGCCCCAAGCGCTTAGGTTCTACAAGTGCGGCGACCACTGGACGCCATCGGCGTAGAAGGCTGATTAAGCCCACCAAGAAAAGGCACGACCACAAAATCCGATGTATCAGGATTTCAAATGCCGGGATGCCATCAAAAAGAGCGAAAAAAAGCGGGAAACAGCCCCACATAGTGTAAGCAGTTAGGCCGAACATTACGCCTTTAACCGCTTCAGGATCTCTTGATGCAGGTGGAAGCATAGCAGCCTCATTAATTAAAAATGTTAATCTAGCACACTATTGACGAACACACTGATGCAAAGGAGACGAGGCATGAGCCAACTGAAAACGAGCTTGGTGCAGTGCGATTTGCGCTGGGAAGATCCTCAGGCCAACCATGCGCATCTTGAACAGCTATTAGGGGAATTGGATAGTCGCGATACAGATTTAATTGTGTTGCCAGAGATGTTTGCCACTGGCTTCACTATGAATTCACGGGAAATGGCCCAGCCCATGGCCGCGAGCCAAAGCGTTGCTTGGTTGCAGGCGCAGGCAAAAGCGAGAGGCTGTGTAATGACCGGCAGCGTGGCGATTGTTGATGAAGGGCAGTACTTCAACCGTATGGTGTGGGCTACTCCCGACGGTGACTTGCAGTACTACGATAAACGTCATTTATTTCGTATGGCCGGAGAGCATGAGCGCTATGGCATGGGCGACCGCCGGAAAATTGTCGAGCTGAAAGGCTTCAGGTTGCTATTGAGCGTCTGCTACGACCTGAGGTTTCCCGTTTGGATGCGCCAGCAGCCAGCAGAAGGCGAGCATTTCGAGTATGATGCGGCACTGTGTGTGGCCAACTGGCCCGCACCCCGGCGGCACCCATGGCGCACGCTTTTACAAGCTCGTGCAGTAGAAAACCTAGTTTACGTAGTGGGTGTAAACCGCGTCGGTGAAGATGCCAAAGGACTCGCCTATAGCGGCGACTCCATGCTGGTCGATTTCAAAGGGGAACCGCTGATCGACCATCCTGCAAACTCTCCGTTTATTGAAACGGGGACGCTAGATAAAACGGACTTAGATGCTTTTCGTGAAAAATTTCCTGCCTGGCAAGATGCCGACCGCTTTTCGCTACTGCCAGGAGTGGGCCAATAATGCGCCTTGATCGCTTTTTGAGTGAAACAACCCCGTTGACGCGCAGCTTAGCAAAGCGTGCCCTAAAAAATGGCGAGGTGACCCTGAACGGCGAGCCCATTAAGCAGTCGGCGACTCAAGTTGACACCCAGAGCGATGAGGTGAAACTCAACGGTGAGAGGCTGGCGCTGGTTGGGTTGCGTTATCTGATGATGCATAAACCGTTGGAAGTAGAGTGCACCGCCCGACGTGGACTCTACCCAAGGGTGATTGATCTAATTGACTTACCCAAAGTAGAACGGCTGCAGCCGGTAGGGCGCTTGGATGTTGATACCACCGGTTTGTTATTGCTCACTGATGATGGTCAATGGTCCCATCGTGTTACCTCTCCGCGCCATCGTTGTGCCAAGGTATACGTGGCAGACTTGGCGGAGCCTATGGAAGGTGACGCTGCTCAGTGGGCGATTAACCAAGTAGAAGAAGGGCTTCTACTCGATGGTGAAGAAACGCCAACGCAACCCGCCGCGCTGAGGTTTATTACTCCGCAGCAAGCGGAGTTAACCATCACCGAAGGGCGCTATCATCAAGTAAAGCGTATGTTTGCCGCCCTAGGTAATCACGTCAGTGCACTGCATCGCCGTTCGATTGGCGATTTAGCCCTGCCAGATGATCTAGCGCCTGGCGAATGGCGTGAGCTAACGCCTGAAGAAATTGCCAGTTTCTAAACACGAATAGTATTGCTAGTGGCGTCATTACTAGCGGCGTGAGCGCTAGTTGATAAAACGCCCCGGTCAGCACGTCTGCGCCAAGGCCGGGGCGTTTTTTATGGATGATTAAAATTTATACCGTTATCTTGCGTATGTGCTTACATCACCCATATATAGCTTAAAAATTACCGATACAAACTCATATGTTAACCAAATAGCTAGTGCAAGTGGGCGGCCTCTATCAGCGCTTTGGTGTAGTGATGCTGGGGGGCGGCGAGCACTTCCAGACAATCCCCTTGTTCTACCACGTCGCCATCCTTTAGCACCATAATGCGGTGGGCCATAGCACGCACCACGGCAAGGTCGTGGCTGATAAATAAATAGCTTAGTTGGCGGCGTGCCTGAAGTTCGCGCAATAGCGTCACCAACTGTTTTTGTACCGTACGGTCTAGTGCCGAGGTTGGCTCATCCAGTACCAACAGTTCAGGTTCTAGGATAATAGCCCGTGCCACCGCAATGCGCTGGCGTTGCCCTCCCGAAAACTCATGAGGGTAACGGGCAGCACAGCTTTCCGGTAAGCCCACTTCCCGCAGCGTGCGATGCACGCGTTCGGTGACTTCCGTACTGGTCAGAGTAGGGTAATGAAATCGTAGGCCCTCACTGACAATATCAAATACCGGCATACGCGGGGAAAGCGCCCCGTAAGGATCTTGAAAAACCATTTGCAGCCGATGGCGCTGGCGTCGAAGTGCATCGCCAGAGAGCTGACTTAAGGTGGCGCTGCCCAGTGTCACCTCACCCTGGCTAGCGACTAATCGCATGATCGCTGAAGCCAGCGTTGTTTTTCCAGAACCTGATTCGCCAACAATACCGAGCGTTTCGCCAGGGGCAATAGTCAGGTCGGTAGCTTTTAGGGCCTCAAAAGCGGGTGGCTGGCGCTGAAAAAGACCTGTCCTTGGACGCTTGAAGCTCACGCTAAGCTGACGTGTGGTTAACAGCGGCGTGGTGTCGGTAGGTGCAGTAGGTCGGCCTTCTGGTTCGGCGGCAATGAGTGCTTTGGTGTAGTCGCTTTTGGGAGTGTTAAATACGTCGGCAACGCTACCAGTTTCCTGAATTTTCCCCTGATACATAACGCATACACGGTCTGCATGGCGACGTACCAAGTTTAAGTCGTGGCTGATCAACAGCACGCCCATGCCGTGATGATCGCGGAGTTCTTTCAGTAGGGCTAAGATCTCTTGCTGAACGGTCACGTCGAGTGCCGTGGTCGGTTCGTCCGCAATCAGCAGCGCCGGATTATTGGCAATGGCCATGGCAATCATTACCCGCTGGCGCTGGCCACCAGAAAGTTGATGCGGCCAAGCGTCAAGTAATTCGTCAGGTCGCGGTAGTTTGACTTGTTCTAGAAGTGCTTTCGCTCGGGTGCGTGCAGCCTGCCCGCTAAGGCCCTGGTGTAAACGAAGAGTTTCACCGATTTGCTTTCCAATACGATGCAGTGGGTTGAGCGACGTCATCGGCTCTTGAAAAATAAATCCCACCCGGTTGCCGCGTATACCATTCCAATCACGTTTGCCGAGCTGATTGAGATCGGTTTCTTCTAACCAACGCTGGCCGCTTACCGTGGCGTTGTCAGGTAGCAAATCAATCGCACCCAGTGCCGAAACTGACTTGCCAGAGCCAGATTCCCCTACGATAGCGAGCGTTTCACCCGCATTGACAGTGAGCGAGAGGGAATCGACAACTAGGTTGCCATCGAAGGAAACCGAAAACTCGTTTAAGCGCAGTAGCGGCTTAGCGTTGTTTGCGTCATTAGGCATGCTTGGTTTCCTGGGCAGGTGACTGATGCTGCTTCACATGGCGTGGATCGAAGGCGTCACGCAGCCCTTCACCAATAAACACCAACAGTGAGAGCATAATGGCAAGCGTCATAAACGCGGTGATGCCTAACCACGGTGCGTGCAGATTGTTTTTGCCCTGCGCCGCTAGTTCGCCAAGTGACGGCGCGCCGGGTGGCAGGCCAAAGCCTAAAAAGTCCAGCGCGGTAAGCGTGCCAATGGCACCGGTGAACAGGAAGGGGATAAACGTCAGGGTGGCTACCATAGCGTTAGGTAACACATGCCGCCACATAATCAGCCGAGAAGGTAGCCCCATTGCCTTGGCCGCACGTACGTACTCAAGATTACGCGCGCGCAAAAACTCGGCGCGCACAATATCGACCAACCCAAGCCACGAAAACAGCAGCATGATCCCTAGTAACCACCAGAAGCCGGGCTGCACAAAACTGGCCAAAATAATCAGCAGAAACAGCACAGGTAGCCCAGACCATATTTCAGTGATGCGTTGTCCGATGAGGTCTACTTTGCCGCCGAAGTAACCCTGCACACCGCCCACTAGCACGCCCAGCACCAGAGAGCCGGCGGTGAGCACCAGGGCAAAGGCAACCGACAGTCGAAACCCGTAAATGACTCGCGCTAGCACGTCACGCCCTTGATCATCG